>UQKW01000053.1 GCA_900541885.1 uncultured Collinsella sp. | reverse complement strand
CTGCGACGCGGAAATCGCGCGCTGTTGACGCGCCCCCGCAGTGCCCGCTTCCCCCAAGGACAATTATCAGTGCAGGTCAGAGCTGTGGCGTTTTGGGGCGTGCTTGACCTCCTGCAAAAAGCCTACTCACTTGGTTTTTCTGCTAGAAGACCGCCGCGAGGGAAGGCAGCTCCCTCGCGGCGGCTGACATTTGCCCAGATAAAACCTGCCAAAATAAACCTGTCTACTCTTTGAGCCAGAGCCGACACTAATTCAAATGGCGAAATCAAAGGGCGTTCTCTGCATGGAGGGCGCCCTTTTTTATCGCGGGATGTTTTGCGTGGCAGTCATGAGGCCCAGGCGGTTGCTGACGCCGAGCTTGCGATAGATGGCGTTGACATGCTTCTTGACGGTTGACTCGCTTATGAATAGCTCGTTTGCCATCTGTTTGTTCGTTTTGCCGTCGAGCATGAGCCGCATGACTTCGGCTTCGCGCGGTTGGATATTGTGTTCTGTAATGAAAGCATTTAGCTGGTTTGTGTCTTCTGTCTGGGTGAGTTTAATGCCCCGAGGATAGAGGTTGGCGAGCGCGAGGCTCGCGTGCCGAGCGACTTCGAGCAGGATTGCGAGCTCGGTGTCGGTGAAGTCTCCGGCCGTGCGTTCACGAAACAGGGTGATGCTTCCTAGCGGGCTGTCGTTGTGCGCGAGCGTGGCCGTACAGCCAAAGTAGACGCCCTGCGGTTCCATCCATTTGCGATAGATGGGCGTGGCATCGCGTCGCTCGACGTCGACGAGGTCGAGGTCGCGGTAGACGCCGACCTTATGTAAGTCAAAGCTCCATGTTGTATAGTCCATCGCGGCGTAGCGGTTGTAGTAGTCGCTCAGTGCGCGGTCGTCCATTCCGCTGCTTGCGGGGTGGACGTAGCGTGGGGCATCACTGCCCGCTGCCTCGATCAGGTCGAACATGGCGATCCGATGGGGCACGAGCCCTGTCGTTCCCTCGAGGGTCTCCTTTTGCAGCTTATCGACACCGTGTGATGCGTGGATTGCAAGCGCGAGCTCGTTGAGAGCAGTCCAGGTCGTACTGTCCAACTCAATAGTCTGCTGATTATTGCATGGGGGCATAGGGCATCCTTTCCATTGTGGAACCCAGTATGTCATGTTCTCGGCCTGAATAGAACTTTAGGTCAGCGAATGGTATACCGTCGGTCGCTGAAAGGGGCTCGAGGGACCATTGAGAACATCTCGGTGCGGCCGCATCATGGTCTCGTCAAGCAAAAGCACCGAGATTTAGGAGCTTGAAATGAAGACCATTTACGAGAGCGAGTCTACGCCAAAGAAGGACGGATTCTACATGCCCGGCGAGTACGAAGAGCAGGAGCGCACCTGGATTTTGTGGCCGCATCGCTCGGATGTGTGGCGCTGTGGTGCCAAGCCGGCGCAAAAGGTCTTTACCGAGATTATTAAGACCGTTGCACGTTTTCAGCCCATCACTGTGGGCGTCAACACTGAAGACTTCCCCGCGGTGTGTGAGATCTTCGACGGCGTTGAGAACGTGCGCGTTATCCACATGGAGTACAACGACAGCTGGATTCGCGACCCCGGCCCGGCGTTTCTTGTCAACGACAAGGGGGACGTGGCACTCTCGCACTTCCACTTTAATGCTTACGGCGGTTTCATTGACGGCCTGTATTTCCCGTGGGACAAGGACGCTTCCATTGGCCTGCAGGTGGCACAGCTCGAGCAGGTTAACCGCTATCGTCCCGAGGATTATATCCTCGAGGGTGGCTCGTTTAACTGCGACGGCCAGGGCACCGTGGTGACCACCGAGATGTGCCTGCTCAATGAGGACCGCAACCCCCAGTACACCAAGGAGCAGATCGAGAAGAAGCTTGCCGAGTACCTGGGCATCGAGAAGGTCATTTGGATCAAGGATGGCATCGACCCGTTTGAGACCAACGGGCACGTGGACGACGTCGCATGCTTTAGTGCGCCCGGCGAGGTCTGCTGCATGTGGACCGATGATCCCAACCATAAGTTCTACAAGGAGTGCCAAGAGGCGTATAAGACGCTTTCCGAGACGACGGATGCCCGTGGCCGCAAGCTCAAGATCCACAAGGTGATTATGCCTGCGACCTCGGTATATATGACCGAGGAGGAGGCCAGCACGATTGCCCCCGTCGAGGGCGTGCTGCCGCGTACCCCCGAGGATGCTTTCGAGCCGAGCTACCTCAACTTCCTGCCCATCAACGGCGCAGTGCTTGTACCGCAGTTCGGCGATCCCAATGACGCCCAGGCGCTCAAGGATATCCAGGCTGCTTATCCGGACCGTGAAGTCATCGGTATCATGACTCGCGAGGTTATCTACGGCGGCGGCAACATCCACTGCATCACCCAGCAGCAGCCCAAGGCGCGCTGTAAATAGCAGTTCCATGGTGAACAGTGCTTGATTGTCCGCACGCGAAAGTCCGCCGACTTCAATGGTCGGCGGACTTTTTGTGTGGTGGTTTCAGCTGAACGGCGGGCCGTGCGGCTTGGGTGTGCGGGCACACAATCTGGGGAAACCAAACAGATTGGGGCCTTATATGATCGACTCGAAGGGAAACGTGCGACCCGAGGGCATGTTTAACAGGGCGTACCTGGCCCCCGAAGCCCAGCGCGCATACGATACGCTGCTCGAGTGCGTGCTCAACGGGCAGAAGGGTTGCGAGGCTTCGGCGCATGCGGGCATGGATACCATCAAGGCGCTCGTATAGCTTTACGCTTTCGGATGTGACACATAGGACTGCGTGCGCCGCTCCCGGCTATATTGCCCCCGAGGTGCTTCAACTCATGGAGATAGCCGGCATCAGCGATTTCGAGAGCTTGGCAGCGTCCACGAATGCCCCCGTGTTTACGCCACAGACGGATGACTTTGGACTCGCGGTCCATATCTTTAAGATGCTTAACCGCGGAATACACCCATACGCTTCTGGTGAGCTGGACTTGGACATATTTGACCTGGACGACGATGACATTCCGCCTGCACCATTGATAAACAGCTGCGTGTGTAATGGGCACAGCCCGTTTGTGGGGACGTTGGTCGGATACGTTGTCCCAAAGTACGCTCTTGAGCTCGATGATTTTAGCGGCACTATGGGCGAGGCACTCCGTCGATCGCTGTATGGCAGGGCGGAGGAGCGTCTTGACGCACGCACATGGGCGCGCCTGCTCGACCGCTATCTATCCGAGACAGTTGTGTGCAAGCGTGGCCATCTCCACCACTCGTTACAGCACGAATGCCCTTGCTGCCGAGGAGAGCGCGCCTTGTTGACTCGTCTTGGTTGATGGTTTGGGCCGTCTTGTAGAAAGCCCGTGAGGCGACATGCAAGTTAATCCTGCGTGTCGCCTCCGTACATATAGACGATAAATCCGTCGCCGGTGTCCTGGCTGTGATCCTCCAAGATGCGCTTCATGTTGAGGTGCTCGTAGAACTGCCAGTCGGAGTTGCAGTCGCTCATCAGGAAGAATTTGGTGCACCCGGCTTTGGCGAGTTTGGCGCGCGCAAGGTCGATGAGCGCACGGCCGAGCCCCTTGCCCTGCCATTCGGGCACGATGATGATCAGGTTGAGCTGGCCTTGGGCATATTCGTTGCCCGTGGCGGCAAAGCGGTCGGCTGTTGCCTTCTCGCGGCTATCGCCAAAGAGCGAGCCTTCGAGCTTGGCATCGGCGGTCTTTGCCATCTCGGTTGCCTGGACGAACATCTCGTTGTAGCAGGGCTCCCACGTGGGATTGGTGCGTGGTTTGCCGTCTTCGAAGATACCGATGCAGCAAGCGGCGATGATGCGGCCTTCAGCTTCGGCAACGAGCGCGATGGGGGAGCGCTGCAGCTGCATGGCGATGTTAAAGCGCGCACAGAAATCGGCGGCTTCGACGTCGCCTCGGTTGCGCAGCGTGTTGCACCACAGCTGGTTGTAGATGGCGGCGATGCCGGCCAGGTCATCGAGCGTGGCGGCACGCAGAGTTACGTTGTCAAGGCTCATGGGGGCTCCTTCCAAGTTGGGTCAGGCCACCCCTGAGTGTGACATGGACGCAGGACGGCCGCATCGACCATTCGGCAGGCGAGCCTCGAATCCTCGGGGACGGAGGGTCCTAAGAGGTCGCGCGCGCAGACATGGTGTAAGAGTGTCCTGAGGTCCGTCGCTGCAAGTCCCGATGTTACTCCTTCTT
>UQKW01000052.1 GCA_900541885.1 uncultured Collinsella sp. | reverse complement strand
CAAAGGAAAGCACTTAATGTGCTTTCCGTCTTGCGCAGGACTGTAGAGCAGGAAAGTTCATATGCGCCGCCCGGCTCCCGCGGCTCTCAGGGGCATCTCTCATGCAAAAACTGTCGTGGGGTAAAGTCCGAGGTCAGTGGCGTTTTATACCGAGAAATCCAAAAAAGTTGAAAACTCATTACAAATTTGCGTTGACTTTAGGTAACTAAAGTTTCATACTCCTTTTCAACCACTGGGGGATGTGAACACGCACGGATCGTTCGCATCATGATTGAAGAGGATTTCTTAGACATGTTCACGCATCAGCTAAACATTATCAGCGTAGTAATTATCTGATGCGGGTTAGCACATACAGCTAGCCCGTACGATAACGGGCGGCTGATGAAGATGAGGGCCGTCGAGCGCAACCGACGGCCCTCATTTTTTATGTCTAGGAAGTTCTTTTTAGAGGAGGAAATGTAATGAACGGAGTTTTGCTCATGGTTGTGGCCGCGGCGGTGCTCGCCTGCGGCTATCTGGGCTACGGCCGATGGCTGGCCAACAAGTGGGGCGTTGACAAAGAGGCCCTCACGCCGGCCAAGCGCATGAAGGACGGCAAGAGCTTCTCGCCCGTCTCCGCCTTCACCGCGTTCTCGCACCAGTTCAGCTCGATCTGCGGTGCTGGCCCTGTCACGGGTACGATCGTCGCCATGGCCTTTGGCTGGCTGCCCGTCGTGCTCTGGGTCCTCGTCGGCGGCATCTTCTTTGGTGCCGTCCACGACTTTGGTGCCCTGTACGCTTCGATGAAGAACAACGGCAAGTCGCTCGCTCAGCTCATCGAGAAGTACATCGGCAAGACCGGCCGTCGCCTGTTCCTGCTGTTCTGCTGGCTGTTCTGCATCATCGTCATCGCCGCTTTCACCGACATGGTCTGCAAGACGTTCATGTTCACCCCGGCCGTTGACGCTTCTGGTGCTGCTACCGGTGCCATCGACTTCACCAAGTCCTATGCCGCCGGCTGCGCTGGTACCATCTCCATCCTGTTCACCTTCGTCGCTATCGCCTTTGGTTGGGCCCAGAAGAAGTTCAACCTCACCGGTGCTGCCGAGTTCGTCACCGGCGTGGTCCTCATGGTTCTCATGTTCGCCGTCGGTATGCAGTTCCCGGTCTACCTGGATAAGTTCCAGTGGTTCGCCGTCGTCATGGTCTACCTGGTCTTCGCTGGCGCTATGCCCATCCAGATGCTCAAGACCCCGCGTGACTACCTCACTTCCATCATGATGATCGTCATGATCGTCTGCGCTGTCCTCGGCATCGTCGTCCTGGGCGTCAACGGTCAGGCCACTATCACCGCTCCGGTCTTCACCGGCTTCTCCACTGCCTCCGGCATGATGTTCCCGGTCCTGTTCGTCTCCGTCGCTTGCGGTGCTCTCTCCGGTTTCCACAGCCTCGTTTCTTCCGGCACCTCTTCTAAGCAGGTCGAGAAGGAGCAGGACGCCGTCAAGGTCGGTTACGGCGCCATGATCGTCGAGTCCTTCGTCGGCATCCTTGCCATCATCGTCGCCGGCATCATGTTCTCCGACATGAATACCGCCGGTACCGGCGCCCTCAACGCCGGTGTCGCTTCCACCCCGTTCCAGATCTTCGCCGCTGGCATCTCCCGCGGTATGCAGGCCTTCGGTGTTGACGGCACGCTCGCTACCGTCTTTATGACCATGAACGTCTCCGCTCTGGCCCTGACCTCGCTCGACGCCGTCGCCCGCATCGCCCGCACTTCGTTCTCCGAGTTCTTTGCCCAGACCAACGATGCCCTGGCCATCGAGTCCAAGGCCGGCTATATGAAGGTCCTCGGCAACCCCTGGTTCGCCACGGTCGTTACCCTGCTTCCCGGTCTTGCCCTCGCTTTTGGTGGCTATGCCAACATCTGGCCGCTCTTTGGTGCTTCCAACCAGCTGCTCGGCGGCATGACCATGATCACCCTCGCCGTGTTCTGTAAGTGCACCGGCCGCAAGGGCTGGATGCTCTACGTGCCCGTCGTCTTCCTGCTCTGCTGCACCTTCACCTCGCTGGTCCAGAGCGCCATGGGCTGCATGGCCGCTGTCCAGGCTTACGGCTTCTTCGGCACCATCCCGGCTACCGCCACCACGGCCGCCGTCTCCGTCGCCGCCACCAAGGGCCTGCAGCTCGTCTTTGCCGTCCTGCTGATGGTCCTGGGCCTCATCGTCGCCGTTAACTGCCTCAAGGAGCTCTTCGGCAAGGAGGCCGGTTCCATGCCCGACGAGGAGCCTGAGTGGTCCGAGATGGGCAAGGCCGAGTATGGTCGCGCCGCTGCCGCTGAGGCTCCTGCCGACGCCGAGGCCGCCAAGGCTTAGTCGACCTGACGAGTTGGACGTCACATCTATATGACTCGGAAGGACCGGGTCCGCGACTTCGCGGACTCGGTCCTTTTTTCATGCAAAAGCGGGTGACGCTCGAGTGTTCTCGCAGATGTTTTGCGTGGATAAGGGCGCGCGTTGTACCATATAAACGTATATGTGTACATATGAAAGGGGCCCCGTGGCCAAGACGGTATATTCCGATAACCAAAATAATGTCGATGCCCTGGCTGAACGTCTGAGCAGCCAGACGTCGCTTTCTGCCGAGCGTGCCAAGCTGGTTGCCTACGACCTGCTCTGCCGCAAGGCGCTCAAGATTAAGTCGAGTGCGCTGGCGCAGATTTTCCGCTCCGTCGATAAGGAATGTGACACCAAGGCGATGCGCGATGAGCTTATCGCGGCAAATATCGTGACAAAGATCGAGGGTAGCGGCATTAACGGGCGCCCGGCGTTCTATACCATCAATGCCGAGATCCGCGATGTCCAGGAGCAGCCTGCCGAGTCCGTCGAAGATTTTGTCGTCGAGGATTCCGCTGACGTGCCTGCTGTGGAAGAAGTTGCTCCGCGTGAGCATGTCGATACCGATGAGTTGCTCGATGAGAACGTCGTGCGTGCCTTTACGGCCAAGGCAGGACGCGGCGGTTTTGGCGGGGGTGGCAAGCGCGATGCGCAGCGCCGCGCCCAGCAGGAGCGCTTCCGTCGCGCCGTTGCTCAAAAGGGTGAGACGGATGCCGAGACTGTTGAGACCGAGGCTGCTGCCGAGTCGCAGAAGCCCACGAAGGAGCAAAAGCCCGTGGAGGCCCAAGAGCCCAAGCGCCGTCGCGGTGCTCACTTTAAGGCTGCACAGCAGGATGCCGCGCGTGAGGCTGAAGAGTCTTCTGAGGTTGCAGACGATGTTGAGGAGTCTGCCAAGAAGGCTCCGGGTTCGTGTCGTCCCGGACGTGGTTTTGCGGGGCGCGCGTATCCCGTAAGGCGTCAGGAGAAGAGCGAGCCGGCTTCGACCACTCAGACCGAGAAGACCGAGCAAACCGAGAAAACCGTTGAGCCGGCGGCTCGCGAGCAGCAGCCTTCCGAGTCGCAGTCTGCGGCTGGCACCGAGGTCAAAGCTCAACAGTCCGCCGATAAGCAGGCGGGGGAGAGCGCCTCGAGCAAGCCCCGCCGTCGTCGTCACCGCGGCGGTCGTGGCTCAAATGCCGAGGCTGCGGCCGAGAAGGCAGCGACGCAAAGCAAGGATGCGAAGGCTGAGGCCCCGGCGGAGCAGCCCAAGCGCCAGCCGGCGAAGGGGGACAAGCCCGAACGTTCGCAAAAGAGCTCGTCCGCGCCAAAGCAAGAGCGCAAAGCTCAGGCAGATTCCAAGCGCAAATCCCAGGCTCAGCCCAAACCGACTGCAAACGTTGCGGCCGCCCAGCAGCCTGAGCCGCCCGCTCATGGCGAGGTTTCGGCGTTTGCTCTGGCACGTGTCCTGGGCAGGCAGCTGCTCAAGGTCGTTCCTACGCCAATGGCGCTCTCCAAGATTAAGGAGCAGCAGACTCAAATTGTTAAGGTCGAGGGCAAGGACGGCAAAAAGGCTCCGCAGCGTACTCAGCACAACGAGATGTCCAACCGCAAGATTGCCGAGGAAATTGCGATCATCCAGGCTTGGATTGAGCAGAATCGCGGTGCCGACACGCCGGTCGCTTCGCGTCGCCAGCGCGCCTACCAGATTTTTAACGATGAGAAGGCCTTTGACGGCAAGCACGGCGAGCGCCTGATTCGGCGTATGACCGAAAAAGGTATCAGCATGCAGGCGATTAAGGTCGCCCCCAACCGCCCCGTGCACTTTACGGGTTTCTTTACGCTGGGCGCCGACAAGCCGTTCATTATGGTCGAGAACCTAGACACCTATGACGAAATCGTCAAGCTCCTGCGCGGACGTAAACATGCCAAGCTCTTTGGTACCAAGGTGGGCGGCGTAATCTTTGGCGGCGGCTGCAAGGCGAGCGTCTCGCACGCACTGGATGATTATCTGGCCGAGATTGGCTACCGCTTTACCTATATCTACTACGTGGGCGACATTGATCGCGAGGGTGCGCGCATCGTCGAGCAGGCTCGCAACGCCAACGTCGTTGAGATTCGCCTGCATGCCGGAATGTATCGCGCCATGCTTGCCGAGCATAAGCGCCGCGTGAAGGCCGGCGGCGCGTGCGAGCCCGCGGCTGCCAACCAGGGCGTGCCGCAGAACCTGGCGGCGACGATTAAGGATCTGCCCATGGTTACGCGCGTGCAGTTCCGCAACGTGCTGCGTGAGGGCGGACGAATTCCGCAGGAGATTCTGATGACCGCCGACTATCGGGATGGCGACTCGGGAAGCTTCGACCGCATGCTGAACAACTAGGGACGTGTGGCCCCGACGGGCCGGGCATTAAGTTTGCTGCTCTACAGTCCTGCGCAAGACGAAGGCCACATTAAGTGGCCTTCTTTGCGTG
>UQKW01000051.1 GCA_900541885.1 uncultured Collinsella sp. | reverse complement strand
GCGCCCTTGAAGTTGAACGTCAGATTGTCCAAATGCGGCCCGCGCAGCGTCGAGCAGTTACGCGGTTCGTAGAACCGCGTAACTAACAAATGAGCATCGCGTCGCCAAAGCTGAAGAAGCGGTAGCGCTCCTCGATGGCAGCGGCGTAGGCATCCATGATCTGGTCGCGGGTGGCAAGCGCGCTCACGAGCATCATGAGCGTGGAGCGCGGCACATGGAAGTTCGTGATCAGCGCGTCGACCACGTGATAGGTCGAGCCGGGCATGAGGTAAAGCTGCGTCGTGGCGTTCTCGCGCACCACGATGTCACCGCGGCCAAGCGTATCGGCCCCGTCCTCGCAGCCTTCAAAATAGCGCGCCGTCACGGCCGGATCGGACACCGGCGCGTCCGTGTCAAACGCGCTCTCGAGCGAGCGCACCGCGGTAGTGCCGACGGCGATCACACGATGACCCTCGGCCTTGGCCTTATGCACGGCGTCGACAACCTCCTGCGACACGTGGTAGCGCTCGGTGTGCATGACGTGCTGCGTGGGGTCGTCCTCCTCCACCAAGCGGAAGGTATCGATGCCCACCTCGAGCTCGACGGCGGCAAACTTGGCACCCTTGGCCTCGATAGCGGCCATGAGCTCAGGAGTAAAATGCAGGCCCGCCGTGGGAGCGGCAGCCGAGTGCTCCTCCTTCATGGCGTACACGGTCTGATATTTCTCGGGATCGCCCTCGTAATCGGTAATGTAGGGCGGCAGCGGCACGTGACCGGCAGCATGGATGGCCTCGTCAAGCGTGCGCGGCTCGCCGGCGGCATTGCAACCGGCCGGCTCAAAACGCACCAGGCGGCCGCCGCGACTATCGGTGACAAAGTCGACGACCTCGGCCGTCAGCACCACGGGAGCCCCCTCGGGCGCATGAGCGCCACCGGCGCGATACTCAATCTGAGCACCGGGCTTCAGGCGCTTACCCGGCTTGACCAAGCACTCCCAAACATGGCCCAGCGGGTCAACATCCTCGCGGCGCTTGAGCAGCAACGTCTCGACCACGCCGCCCGAGCCCGTCTTGCGACCGATAAGACGGGCCGGCATCACGCGCGTCTGGTTGATGACGAGCACGTCGCCCGGCTCGATATAGTCGATGATGTCACGGAAGATGCGGTGCTCGACGGTGCCGCCATGCCCTAACGGCGTTCCTGTCTCGGAGCCTTTGCGATCAACCACCAGCAGGCGGCAGGAGTCGCGCGGCTCGGCAGGCGCCTGGGCGATGAGCTCTTCGGGCAGGTTATAGTCAAAATCATCGGTACGCATAGACACGTCGGATTCTCCTTATATAGCTAAAGTCCGCTCTACATCCTAGCAGGCTGACGTCCCAAGTGAACTACTTTTTGGCGGCTTTGCGCTCGTCGCGGATGCGGGCGCGGTCCATGGCCGCCTCGACGGCCGAGAAACGGCAGCCGCAGTAGTTCTGCCGATACATGCCCAGCTCGCGCGAACGACGTGTCGCCTCGGGGTAATACGTGCGAAAATCGCGAATCACCGGAGTGAGACCGCGGGCAGCAGCCAGACGCTCCAACACATCATTGCAGGTTTCGAACAACTGGTACGGCGAGACGGCGAGCGTCGTGCCCACAAACTCAAACCCGCGCTCCTGGGCCACACGGCACGCCTCGGCCAGACGCAGGGCATAGCATGAGCGACAGCGACGGGCTCGATCGGCGCCCAGCGGGGCCACGCCGGCCTCCCAGCGCTCCCGGTCCTCCCCCGCCTCGATAAGCTCGATGTCGCCATCGGCACACCACCGGCGCAGCTCGTCCAAACGCCGCTGCCATTCATCGTGCGGCTGAATATTGGGGTTTGTCCAGCAGATTGTGGGCTCAAACCCTTCCTCGCGCAGCAGGCGGACCGGCTCAAGAGAGCACGGCGCACAGCACGCATGCAGCAACAACGGCTTCATCGACATCTCCTCACCCGAAAAAGCGCACGCCAAAGGACGTATCCTCGCAGGCGACAATGCGGCGGTCGCGCAAAATGGTCCGCACGTAATACCAGTCGCCCACACAGCCCGACAAATGCAAGCCGGCCGCCAGGTAGCACAGCAGCGGATAGCCCGAAAACGCAAACCCCAGGGCAAACGCCGTCGTCAAGGCAACCGTCGGCGCCAGGCAAACCGCCATGTACCGCCGGCGCGAATACACAACGCCCTCGGCGCAGGCGTAAATCATGCAGGTTTCGAGATTTGCCCCAAAGGTCACCCGAGCGCCGGCGGGCGCCAGCACTTTAAATAGCACCGAATGCACCAGCTCATGGACACCAAACGACGCAGCAGAAACGACCGCCAAGCCGACTATCCAGCCCACGACTGCCGTCCAGCCGCCCGTATCAGCAGCATCCAAGTCTGCAGGCCCGCCCAGCAGCATAAACACCGGCACCAGGCACACAGCAAATGCGCCAAGCACGACCATCCCCCACACGAAGCAGGCGTGCAGAAAATCCTCGTCCTCAAACGCATGTATGTTGGAAATCTCATTCATAGCATCTTAGGATAGCGCCCCTGCCACGTACCCGTCCGCATGTGCGATAATGTCGAACGATATGCACGAATTGACCACTGCGCCGCCGAGCCCCGCGCCCGGCCGCGCTCTCACCATATGCGAAGGAGTCCCATGGCATCCAAATACTCCATGAACGACCGTCCCAGCTGGCCGCGCCGCGCCATCGTTACCGCCGGCGAGCCCTACGGCAACAAGGGCCTTCACTTTGGCCACGTCGGCGGCGTCTTTGTCCCTGCCGACTTCTTCGCCCGCTTCCTGCGCGACCGTCTGGGCCGCGAGAACGTCATCTTCACCTCGGGCACCGACTGCTACGGCTCGCCCATCATGGAGAGCTACCGCAAGCTCAAGGAGAACGAGGGCTACGACAAGTCCATTAGCGAGTACGTCGAGTCCAACCACTCCCGCCAAGCAGCGACCCTCAACAACTACAACATCAGCTGCGATATCTACGGCGGCTCGGGCCTTGAGCCGGCGGCGCAGATCCACAACGAGGTTACCGCCGAGATTATCGAGCGCCTGCACGAGCAGGGCACCATCTCCAAGCGCTCCACGCTGCAGTTTTACGACGCCAAGGCCGGCACGTTCCTCAACGGCCGCCAGGTGATCGGCCGCTGCCCCATCCAGGGCTGCAAGTCCGAGAAGGCCTATGCCGACGAGTGCGACCTAGGTCACCAGTTTGAGCCCGAGGAGCTCATCGCGCCCAAGAGCCAGCTCACCGGCGAGGTGCCCGAGCTGCGCCCGGTCGACAACCTCTACTTCGACCTGCCGGCCTACCTCGACTTTATGAAGACCTACACCGCCAAGCTCGCCCAGAACCCGCAGGTTCGTTCCGTGGTCTCCAAGACCATGGAGGAGTGGCTGCTGCCGGCCCAGCTCTATATCCAAAACAAGTTCCGCGAGGCCTTCGATGCCGTCGAGGACCAGCTGCCCGAGCACACCGTGCTGGAGCCCGAGGGAAACAAGAGCAGCTTTACCGTCACCTTCCCCAGCTGGAAGGAGCGCGACGACGCCCATGCGGTGCTCGCCAACGGCGGCGTGCGCTTCCGCAGCGGCAAAGCGCTCGTGCCTTTCCGCATCACCGGCAACATCGACTGGGGCGTTCCGGTGCCCCAGGTCGACGGCGTTTCCGACGTCACCTGCTGGTGCTGGCCCGAGAGCCTGTGGGCGCCCATCAGCTACACCCGCACCGTGCTCGCGCGCGATGCCAAGGCCGCCGGCGTGACCGAGGGCGTCGCCGCCCAGGATGCCGCCCTCATGGGCGAGCCCGCTGCCGACTCCACACAGGCGCCCGCGCCCACCTACCAGCACAGCTCGCTCGACTGGCGCGACTGGTGGTGCTCGGACGACGCACAGATCTACCAGTTTATCGGTCAGGACAACATCTACTTCTACTGCATCGCGCAGACCGCCATGTGGGAGGCCCTGGGCTGGGACCTCACGCAGAGCACCGTCAGCGCCTGCTACCACCTGCTCTACATGGGCAAAAAGGCCAGCTCGTCCTCGCAGACGCCTCCCCCGCCGGCAGACGACCTGCTCAACCACTACACCTGCGAGCAGATGCGCGCGCATTGGCTGTCGCTCGGCCTGTCCGAGAAGCCGGTGAGCTTTAGCCCCAAGGCATACGACACGCGCGTGACCGGCAAGGACAAGGACGGCAACGAGGTGCGAGCCTGCGACGACAAGCGCGTCATCGACCCCGCCCTTAAGGAAAGCGCCCTTTTGACCGGCGTCTTCAACCGCCTGGCCCGCAGCTGCTTCTACGGCGTCGCCGTCAAGGAGGGCGACGAGAGCCCGTACCGCAACGGCTGCATCCCCGCCGGTGCCGCCTCCGCCACCGTGGTCGAAGCCGCCGAGCAGGCAGCCCTCGCCTTTGAACAGGCCATGTACAAGTTCGAGACGCACCGCGCGCTTGCCGTGTGCGACGACTACCTGCGCGCCGCCAACAAGCGCTGGAGCGACGCCTCCAAGGCCGCCAACAAGCTCGAGGGCGACGAAGCAAACGCAGCGATGACGCAGGCCCTGGTTGATGCCTTTACCGAGCTGCGCGTGGCGACCGTCCTGATGCACGGTATCGTCCCGGCCGGCTGCGAACTCATCTGCGAGTACTTCGACGTCGATCCGGTCGCCTTCTTTAGCTGGGATAACATCTTTGCCTCCACGGACGAGTTCGTAGAGAGCCTGGGCGAGAAGCCCGGCGACCACCGCGTGAAGCCGCTGCCCCCGCGCTTCGACTTCTTCAGCAAGCACGAGAGCCAGTACTAGGCAACCGCAACGCGCCCGGGAATGATTATTCTGGGACGGGGATTAAAAAAGGCTCTGTTAGACCAGGATTGACATACATGTGT
>UQKW01000050.1 GCA_900541885.1 uncultured Collinsella sp. | reverse complement strand
GAGACGGCGAGTTAGCCGGCAGGTCGGCATGTCAATCCTGGTCTAACAGAGCCTTTTTTAATCCCCGTCCCAGAAAAATCATTATGCATAGAAAGTCATAATTATCATTTCGTAAACATTTCGATGAAATTAACGCCATGGCGCATACTTGCGGTTACAATACCGCGAGGCCTAACTACCAACCTTTAAGCCGGTCCGGAGAGACCGGGAAGGAGAATTATGGCGAACAACCATACTGCGGGCACTGCTGCCCGCACCTTCGCGCCCAGCGAGCTTTGCCAGCGCATGCTGGCCAAAACCAGCAAGGGCACCTGCGGTCCCTGCATCCTGTACCTTGAGGATGGGACCATTTTTTATGGCCGTGCATGCGGTGCCGAGGGTACCGCGACCGGCGAGGTCTGCTTCAACACCTCGCTTGAGGGCTACTTTGAGGTCATGACCGACCCGAGCTATGCCGGCCAAATCGTAACCATGACCTATCCGCAGATCGGTAACTACGGTATCGACGAGACCGACGTCCAATCAGCCTTCCCCGGTGATACCGCCCGCCCCGCGAGCGCTCCTGCCATGCGCGGCATGATCGTCCGCGACATGTGTGCCACGCCTTCCAACTGGCGCTCGGCCGTCAGCGTGCCGGAGTACCTGCGTGCCCACGGCATCGTCGCTATCGAGGGCGTCGATACCCGCGCTCTTGTGCGCCACCTGCGCGACAACGGCTCCAAGATGGGCATTATCTCGACGGAAATCTTTGACGTCGCCGAGCTTGCCGAGCGTCTGACCGCAGCGCCGACGCTGGTGGGCGAGAACCTGGTCAAGACCGTGAGCTGCCCTGAGCCCCACGAGTTTGCAGCTGCCGACCTGCCCGCCACGCATGGCTTTGCGCTTGCCCCTGCCGCCCCCGCCCGTCACAACGTGGTCGCCTACGACTGCGGCGTCAAGCGCGGCATTCTGGAGGGCCTCGTCCGCGCCGGCTGCGACCTTACTGTCGTGCCGTGGGATACGCCCGCGAGTGAGGTGCTCGACATGAATCCCGACGGCGTCTTTTTATCCAACGGCCCCGGCGACCCCGATGCCGTGGTGGAGACCTACGAGCAGGTGCAGCAGCTGATCAGCAAGGTGCCGGTCTTTGGCATTTGCCTTGGTCACCAGATGATCAGCTTGGCGTGCGGCGCCCAAATGGAAAAGCTTAAATTCGGTCACCGTGGCGGTAATCAGCCGGTTATGAACCTGGTGAGCCGTCGCGTGGAGATTACCGCGCAAAACCACGGCTTTGGCCTGCTGTTCCCCAGTCTGGGCAAACTGATCCCGGAGCTTTCCGGCGGCGAGACCGAGCATGCGGCCGACGGCGACCTGCGCGCCTGGGTGCGTCGCGGCATCGCGCCGGTCGTGATGAACGAGTGCTTCGGCCGCATTCGTCTGACGCACGTGAACCTCAACGATGGCACCGCCGAGGGCATCCAGCTGCTCGACGCCCCGTGCTTCTCGGTCCAGTACCACCCCGAGGCCTCGCCTGGCCCCACCGATGCTCACTATCTCTTTACCGCCTTTACGCGACTCATGGACGGCGAGGAGAACTACCTGGACATCGACACCGCGAAGGACCGCCTGGCTGGCTGGAATTTCGCCGAGACTGAGACCGAGGAGAACTAACATGCCTAAACGTACTGACATCAAGCGTATCCTCGTCATTGGTTCGGGTCCCATCGTTATTGGCCAGGCCTGTGAGTTCGACTACTCCGGCGCCCAGGCCTGCAAGGTGCTCAAGGAGGATGGCTTTGAGGTCATCCTGGTCAACTCCAACCCGGCGACCATCATGACCGACCCGGGTCTTGCCGACCGCACCTATGTCGAGCCCATCACCGCCGAGTTTATCGAGCGCGTAATCAAGAAAGAGCGCCCGGACGCGCTGCTGCCCACGCTGGGCGGCCAGACCGGTCTGAACGCCGCCGTCGAGCTGGCAAAAGACGGCACGTTGGACAAGTACGGCGTCGAGATGATCGGCTGCGACCTGGCCGCTATCGAGCGCGGCGAGGACCGCAAGCTCTTTAACGAGGCCATGGCCGAGATTGGCCTGGAGGTCGCGCGCTCGGGCTATGCCTACAGCGTGGCCGACGCCGAGGCCATCGCCGAGCGCGTGGGCTATCCCTGCGTGTTGCGTCCGAGCTTTACCCTCGGCGGTGCCGGCGGCGGCATCGCGCATACCCACGAGGAGCTCGTCTCCATCGTGAGCCAGGGCCTGGAGCTCTCGCCCGCCCACGAGGTGCTGGTCGAGGAGTCCATCGAGGGCTGGAAAGAGTATGAGATGGAGGTCATGCGCGACCACGCCGGTAACGGCATCATCGTGTGCTCCATCGAGAATCTCGACCCCATGGGCGTGCATACCGGCGACTCCATCACCGTGGCGCCGGCGCAGACGCTCTCCGATTTTGAGTATCAGCGCATGCGCGTGGCCTCGCTCGCCATTCTGGAGAAGATTGGCGTCGAGACCGGTGGCTCCAACGTGCAATTTGCCGTGAACCCCAACACCGGTCGTTTAATCGTCATCGAGATGAACCCGCGCGTGAGCCGTTCGTCCGCGCTGGCCTCCAAGGCCACGGGTTTCCCCATCGCTAAGGCCGCCGCGCGCCTGGCTGTGGGCTATACGCTCGACGAGATTGCCAACGACATCACCAAGGCCACGCCCGCCTGCTTTGAGCCCACGATTGACTACTGCGTCGTTAAGGTGCCGCGCTTTGCCTTCGAGAAGTTCAAGGGTACCGACCCCACGCTCACCACGCGCATGAAGGCCGTGGGCGAAATCATGGCGATCGGCCGCACCTTTGAGGAGGCCTTTGGCAAGGCCATGCGCTCGCTGGAGGACGGTCACCAGGGTATCTGCGCCGGTGGCAAGGAGGGTGCCGACAAGCTGAGCGACGATGAGCTCGCTCAGGCCGTGGCAACCCCGACTGAGCACCGCATCTTCTTTGTGGTCGAGGCCCTGCGCCGTGGCTGGGACATCGCCCGCATCCATGCCGTCTGCGGCATCGATCCGTGGTACCTCAACCGCATCAACGATATGGTGCAGGTCCAGGAGAGCATCCGCGGCCTGCGTGTGGAGGACATTGACGCCGACGCGATGCGCCTGCTCAAGCAGTATGGCACGAGTGACGCCGAGATTGCCGCGCTGACCGGCTCCGATGAGCGCTTTGTGCGCGCCTACCGCAAGGGCCTGGGCGTGGTTCCCAGCATGAAGACGGTCGACACCTGCGCCGCCGAGTTCTCGAGCGCCACGGAGTACCACTACAAGACGTACGAGAACATCTACCGCACGAGCCCGGATGCCAAGAAGTGCGTTGCCCCCGACGAGACCACGCCGGCGGACAAGCCCAAGGCGATGATCCTGGGCGCCGGCCCCAACCGCATTGGTCAGGGTATCGAGTTCGATTACTGCTGCGTGCACGCGAGCTACGCGCTGGCGGCCCGCGGCTTCGAGACCATCATGGTCAACTGCAACCCCGAGACCGTCTCGACTGACTACGACACGTCCGACCGCTTGTACTTTGAGCCGCTCACCTACGAGGACGTCATGGATGTCATCGATGTTGAGCGACCCGACGGCGTCGTGGTGACGCTCGGCGGCCAGACCCCGCTTAAGCTGGCGCGCATGCTCGAGGAGAGCGGCGTGAACATTATGGGCACCAAGCCCGATGCCATCGACTTTGCCGAGGACCGTGAGCACTTCGCCGCTCTGCTCGACAAGCTGGGCATCATGTACCCGCCGGCGGGCCAAGCCACCTCGTTTGAGGAGGCCGAGGCCGTGGCCGCGCACATCGGCTACCCGCTGCTGGTGCGTCCGAGCTACGTGCTGGGCGGCCGCGGCATGATGATCGCCTACGATGCCGAGCATCTGCGTGATTACATGGCCGAGGCTGCGCGCATTAGCCCCGACTACCCGGTGTACCTGGACCGCTTCCTGGAGGGTGCGATTGAGTCCGATGTCGACGCCCTGTGCGATGGCGAAGAGGTCTACATCGGCGGTATCCTGGAGCATATCGAGGAGGCCGGCATCCACTCCGGTGACTCTGCGACGTGCATTCCGCCGTTCAGCTTTAGTGAGAGCCTGCAGGCGAAGCTCCGCGAGACCACGCGCCGCATCGCGATGGCGCTGGGCGTGCGCGGCCTGGTCAACGTGCAGTATGCCATCAAGGGCGAGACCGTCTACGTGATTGAGGCAAACCCGCGCGCGAGCCGCACCGTGCCGTTTATCTCCAAGGCCACCGGCGTGCCGCTGGCCAAGTGCGCGGCGCGTATCATGGCGGGCGATTCCATCGCGAGCCTGGGCCTGCCGAGTGACGAGTGTCAGCTGGACTGGTTCTGCATGAAGGAAGCCGTTATGCCCTGGGGCCGTTTCCCGGGTGCCGACGTTATTCTGGGGCCCGAGATGAAGTCGACGGGCGAGGTCATGGGTATCGCCAAGAGCTATCCCGAGGCATACGCCAAGACGCAGCTGGCGATCGACTACAAGCTGCCCGATCCGAGCTGCGGCAAGGTGTTCATCAGCGTGTGCGACCGCGACAAGCGTCATATCCTTTCGGTCGCGCGTATCCTGCGCTACCTGGGCTTTGATATCTGCTCTACCGAGGGTACGGCGCGCGTGCTGCGCGGCGGCAACGTGACGTGCGAAGTCGTTGAGAAGATCAGCGGCCCGCACGACGGCGAGTGCCCCAACATCGGCGACCTCATCGCCGATGGCAAGATTGCGGTAATCATCAACACGCCGTACGGTCCGGGCTCGCGTGGCGATGGCTACCTGCTACGTACCGAGGCCGTGCGCCGCGGCGTGACCTGCGTGACGGCGATGTCTGCCGCCAACACGTACGTGAGCGCCATCGAAGCGGTGCGCGAGGACCAGCAGGGTCACGGCAGCGCCAACGACATGGGCATGGACGTCATCGCCCTGCAGGACCTGCCGCAGCACACAGTGTAGGTTGAGCTGACCGGCCGGGGCGGCAGCCGGACACTTTCTCTCGGAAACTGGGCTTCGCGAAGTTTTCCGAGAGAAAGGACCGCCTCCCGCCCCGGCCTGCGGTGACTCGGTAGCACCGTGTGCTGCCGAAGGGGCTTTGAGCGATGACTAGGGCTGAATAAAAAGTGAGCGTGGGCTCTGTCGTTCATTCGAACGACAGAGCCCACGTTTTGTATGGGGTCTCTTGGCGAATTTTCATTCGCCAAGAGACTTTTTGCTATGGGGGAGACATGTCCCTGGACAGTTAGTTCAGATACGTATTTTTTTAAAGGCTGACGAAGGTCGATTTGGGGTCAAATGAGCCGTTTTTGGCCTTCTGGGCCGACAGAGGCGCTCGCTCAAGGGCGAGAATAGCCCATTATTGGGTCCAAAGTGGCTCCAAACCAATCCATTAATGCCAATTGGCACGGCCAAATAATACGTATCTGAACTAACTGTCCACCACCGGTAGCGCGCAGAGATGTGGTGTAAGAGGCGGGGCATGCCCCGCCTCTTCTCTTTCTTGAAAGGGAGGGGACACCGCCTAGAATTCGTCGTTGGAGTAATGAAGGT
>UQKW01000049.1 GCA_900541885.1 uncultured Collinsella sp. | reverse complement strand
GTGGGCGGCGGTGCTGATTCGCAATATAGGTGGTGTCGAAAGGGCCTAGGACTCACTGGTTTCTCAATAAGGCCGTAAGCCATGCCGCAACTTCAAACTATGGCGCAACTGGCGCTTTCTTTAACAAGCGCATTAAAACGGAAAAGGAGCCTCACGCTCTCAGGCTGCACGGCGAGCCTCTTTTCTGCAATACGAAAGTGCACCTCAAATTCGTGGATTGGAAACTCCCGCTGCTTTAGAGACTGGAGCACGTATTAATCTCGCAAGAGAAAACGCCTCAAAGTGGGCGCAGGTCTGCCTTACGCTCGCTCGAGGCAGGCTCTCCACCCTCACAGCAGTGGTAAGCACCATCCCGTTTATCGTTACGACAATCCATTACTGCCTTGCCCACGCAGACGGCCCCGTCCTGTTAACAACCCTTATAGCCATTCTCCCAAGGCGGGTATCGATTCTTCAAAACATCAACGTGATAGTTGTATATGCAATCCAGCTCTCCGAAAGGACAACGAGGACCACATTAGTTCGAAACAACCTGATTCTCACCAATGAAGAAAAACGCCAACATGGACTCATTGAATGGGGCAAGCTGCGGATTATCCCAGCAGAAGAGGAAAAGAGCGGCGCTGTTCCCAAGAATATGGCAGATATTGAAGCCGCCACTCGAAATTTCTCCCTGGGGAGAACGACGCTACGAGGAGCCAATGGCAGCGGCAAAAGCACTCTCTTGGCACTGCTCAAAGAAAGATTGGAAGACAGGACTTTTCTTCTTCCCGCCCATTCGGAGCTTTATTTCACTGAGCTTGACACGAAAGAGGCTTCAAGCAGACAAGCGGTCGCTCGAATACTCAAACTCTTGGAGTCTGGTTATCTAGAAAAGGACTGCGACGTGGCTCTCTTAGATGAGTGGGACGCCAACCTTGACGAAAAAGCGCGAACAGCTCAGGACAGGCTAATCGATGATCTTGCCCAATCAAAGTGCATAATCGAAGTGCTCCACAACTCTCGCTAAACGAGGGGGATTCGACAGCCCTCGTCAACCCTTTGAAAAATGAAACGCCCATGGAGCCGAGCGCATGAACGCACGAGGAGCTTCCCGAGTCCATACGCACGGTCAAAGACGCCGAGGTCCAAGGCGCGACGGGCGAGGAAAATGTCTGCCGTTATAACCCCAACATGCCCCACGCTAGGCACTTTGATATCAACTCCGACAGGCTTGTACTGGTCGGCTCGCCTTCAGGCGGGCACCCTTCGGTGAGTACCGCATTGTGAATCAGTAAGACGGCGTGCCTGCCTCCGCGACCATTGTCTCGGCATCATTGCTCCCTACGACGGCATATGCTTTATGCATGAGGGCGGCTATCCCAACACAGTCGACAGTGGCCCGCCTATGAGTCCCTATAGCTTACTCGTGGATGATGTCAACTTGCACGAACACCCCGAGCTCTGCCGTGCAGGGAGCGACGCTGACCACGGAGACTCAGTTTTTGGATTCTTCCGATAATCGACCGCTACGAAGCTTTCATCCGGCGTCGCGTGGAGCGACAGGACATAGGCGAGCGATAACCAGGGCCCACCGGTAGGCGGATTTAGAGTACTAACTGGCCAACAGCAATCATCAACGGCATAGAAAGCATGGATAGAAGCGTGGTTATACAAACCGTTCCGCATGCATATCGATAGTCCTTATCAAGCTGTTGAGAAAAGATCGCCACATTCGCACCAGTGGGCGTCGCCGCTGCTATCAGTAACGCCAGTTTTATGCCCTTGCCGCAGGGGACGATACCTAAAAGAAGCAGGGAGAGAAGAGGGATGGCAAACAGTCGCACCGCCGAGACCCGATACAGGCTCTTTGTCCCCGCGAGCGCACGTAAATCGGATCGAGCCAAATAGATTCCGAGCGTCAGCATCGCCAACGGGCTATTGAGAGCCGCAATCAGGGAAAGCAAGGAGTCGGCGATAGGAATCATCGGTATACGTGCAACAAAAACGACAACGCCGGCTATAAGGGAGAGGACCATCGGACTCGTCATGATAGCTCGGAGGTTTACGCAGTCCTTCGAGCCCGACAAGAGATACTGCCCGTATGTCCACTGCGCTGCATTGAGCAGCGCAATCATGCACGCAATTAAAAAAACGGCGTCTTCCCCAAGGACAGCCCCAACAAGAGGAATGCCGATAAAGCCCGCATTTGAAAACGCGGAGGCAAAGTTATCGATTGGCCACTTTCTAAACAGCATATGAGAAACCACAGCGGCGAGCAGAAGCAACGTGGCAGACAGAAAGAACGTCACGGCCAGCTCGTTCAGCTTGGCAAAAGAAAACTCAGTCCAAAACGATTTAAAGATAATGACGGGAAGCACGAGGTTTATCAGCAGCTTGCCAAAATCCCTTGCTGAACGCGCATCCAATATCTTTCCCCGGGTAAGGCAAAACCCCACGCCCATGAGCAAAAACATGATAAGAACTTGTTGAATAAGAGGCCCCACAATTGACAAATTAGACACTCCAAAAAATCATCCAGTACGCCCGATACCACAACCAAAGTCGGCCCCACAGCACCAACCGACCGGCGCTTTCACCTACTTCCTACAGCAGTGCCCCCACCGCACGAATGACCCTTGAGACAAACTCGTCAGCAAGCCCTCGCGGCGTTCTGGAGTTAAACGTCTCAAAATACTTGCCGTAATCTTCTCGGGGGACCAAATAATTGCAGTATGTATTTGCATAGCCAATAATAAAAACGTTATAGCCAACAAAGGCCCTCTTAAAGTCAAGGCCCAAAGCGCTACAAGTGTCGCAAGGCATAGTAATAAAAATACAGTTTCCGATCACAGCAAATTGGCTCGGCAATTCGAGCTCGATTTTACCCATGGAACGCTTAAGCTGCTGGCGTTTAAGGAGAAAATCCTTCATGGGATTTGCCTCGCTGTTTTCTACCCGGTCCGTCATCCATTTCCAATCTGGATCGCTGGCCGCATCGTAGACGCTCCGCATGGCAATCGAGCCCCATCTAGGGGTATCTACGCGCAAATCAAGCTTCTTGCGCTTTAATTCGATTTGATCGCAGAGCTCGTCGGCCGTCCGCATGAGCTCCGCAGCTCCATCGCCCTGACGGTAAAAATGAGTCGAAACATCGCCGCAGGCTCCGTTTATACAGAGCACGGGGCACCCGCGCTTGCTTTCCAATCGTAATCTAACCTGGCCGATTAAGTCTGCAGACAAAGCCCTGCTCTTACCGTTGAGAATGGTTGGATGGGCCGAAATGAACATGACACTGCCAAGAGGCGTCCCTCCGTCTGCAGACAGAAAGGAGAACAGCGTCACGCTCTTGTCTGCGGGCCCGTTTTTTACGTTGCGATTTCCGTACAGCCCGTCAACCTCGAGCGTCTCCATGGAAACGATCGCGTTTTTCCTGTTGACCCATGCAGATACACCGGCATCTACCGCGGAGATAGCGAGACGCTCCGTCAGCTGAGCCTCGGGCAAGGTTTCCTCAAAGGCAAGCTTGAAGTAGCAGGGAGCGGAGTGCGTATGGATACAGGCGACGGTAATATTACCTGCATCGACACCCGTCTTAGCCGAAACGGAGGCTTTAACCGAAAGTGCAAACTCCCTTGATACCATAATCGAGTCAAGCTCAATAAGAATGAACGGGACAGCATCGATACGAAGAGAGCACGCATTGACCTCGATATCGTCTAGAACATCCGTCCATGTTTCACTTCGGTTGTAACCCCCCATACGACAGGACGACTCAGGCGTCACGTTAACCTTTTCGATCCCAAACTCGACCTTCATGTAGCCATAATCCTTTCCAAAAAGGCGCCTGTTTTCCCAATCGGTATCAGGATGAGAGCGAGCGCCCCTATAGACGCTCGCCCATCAGCACCAAACGCTATGCGACCGTCAACAGCTATTGATAACAGGAGGGACGCCCAGTTGACGCCCCTCCCGTTTCGCATCCTTATCAGGTGCAACACATCTAAGCGTTAGCGCTCCGAAACGGGACCGTTCTCGAGTTCGTTTTCAGTAAAGCCAAAGAAATACGTGCCCAAGGCGCTTACAAGGAAGCCTGCAGCGGCGGCGATTCCAAAGTCGATGAGGTTCTGGGTCCCACCGCCCGCAAACGCGAGGAACTCTAGGAAGTTAGATGCCGCGCCGGCAGTATAAACCGTGGCCCCGAGAGCGATTGCTAGTACACCGGCAACAAAGGAGCCGATAATCTTCCAGACAAACACGCGGCGATAGCGCAGCATCATGCCGTAGATGAAAGGCTCACCGACGCCTCCGACAATGTTTGCAACCAAATAACCGAATGCCATATTCTTCTCGTCTTTATCACGCAGTTTGAGCCATGTCGCCACCTCGCAACCGAAGGTCGCCCAAAGACTGACGCCCGTCGCGACCAAAACAAAGCCATCGGACCCCACGGTCATATAGTTGGCAATGGCAATCATCGCAACCGCCACATGCATGCCAGTAATAATCATTGGGCACCAAAGACCCGCCAGAATACCTCCTCCGATAATGGCGACGACACCACCGGAAGTTCCGAAAAACTCAAAACCAGCGGCGAGGGCGTTGCCCGCCCACGAACCAACAGGGGCAAGAGCGCAGAGAGATACAGGAACGGCAACGACCATGGTGAGGAAAGGCGCGAAAACCGTTGAAAGGGTATCTGGCACATATTTGCGGAAAAAGCGCTCGATATAGCTCATCGCCCAAACAGAAAGAAGAATGGGCAAAACCGTCTTGGTGTAGTTTGCCGCAACGCAAGGGATGCCGTATACGGAGAACTGCGCCCCATCCGTTGCCATCTGGATCATGGTCGGATCGATGAGGATGCCGCCCATAAAGGCACCGAGAACCGGTGTCACACCGATATTCTTGGCCGCGTTGTAACCGAGGTAAATGGGAATGAAGTAGAACGCAGCATCGTAGACCATGTTCATGAGAACGTAGAGGTCACTCGTCTCGGTCAGCACGCCCGCCATCGTGGGACCCAGCACCACGGCGACGGTCTTGAAGAGGCCAGCGCACATGAGCACGGGAATCATAGGCACCATGGAGCTCGAGAGATAGTTGAGGATGTTGTTGCCTATGACCTTGGGTGTGAGCTTTTGCTTGGGAGCGTCGAGGTTCTCATCGATGGCGTCCTGCTTAGCAAACCCACCGAGCTTACAGAGCTCATCGTAGACCTTGGGCACGTTTTGGCCCACGATCACCTGAAACTGCGTTCCCGAGATTTGGGCGCCCAGCACGCCGTTGATTTTCTTTATCTCCTTGATATCGGGTACATCGATATCCTTGAGATTGAAGCGCAAACGCGTCATACAATGCGCCACAAACGTAACGTTTTCCTTGCCTCCGACGGCTTCGAGCACATCGGCTGCAATCTTCTTGTTGTCAGCCATAGCTGAACCCCCTTGCTATTCCGCCTCGCGCCTGCGCATGCACGAGGTCCGATTACGGCAGGCCTGGCACAAGGCGAACCGAGGAGAGTGGGGAGAACAACACAAACAGAAGAGCCCCAAAGCATAATGCGGACAGGGGAACTGTCTACGTCATGCTTCGAGACTCTTCTCGAATAACACCTTATGTGACTACAAAGTTACATCCAACAGACGCTTTTACGAAAGTCGAAACCGGCAAATGGTCGAATCTCAGCGGCGAGCGGTCGATTCGGACCTGGATCCTGCGCAGACGCGATTGACGTGAAGCATCAGGTAGACTTTCTCTTCATCGGCAAGCGCGGCGCCAAAGCGCTCTTCGATAAGTGCGGCCATGCGGTCGACGCACACGGCCACATCAGGATGCTGCTCGCAGAGCGGCCCATAGAGCGCGCCGTTCTCCGTGTTGAGGGGCTCTCCTGTCTGCGCACGTTCCAGCAAGTAGCGCACGTGCGTGGCATAGCGGCAAAAGTCAAAACCGTCACGGTCCACGCAAACCCCCAGCTCGGACTCAATGATCTTGGTGAACTTCTCGAGCATCGCCTCGTCTTTGCGCGCCATATTGGATTTGGCCTTTGAGGACGAGGCGACCACGCTGTTAACGATACAGAGCGCGATACCACTCGCCTCCCCTGGCGGCATCTTAATGTTGAAGCCGCGATTGATGCCCTCGAGCGCGAACTTGGCGATCTTATACTCGATGGGGTACATCTGCTGCACGTCATAGGAGAGCGGCATCTGCACAAACATATGCTCGCGACAGCGCTTGATGGCAAAAGCGATATGGTCGGCCATGGTAAAGGGGAGGTTTGCCGAGAGCTCACGCGAGATGTTGGAACGGGCGATATCCGCGATCTGAGCGGAGAACTCCATCACCTGAGGGTCGATCTCGTCGAGCAGCGCCAGGTAGCGCGAGTCGACACCGTAGAAGGTTCGGTCAATCTTGTCGAGCGCGACCTCGTCGGGGCCACCGGGAAACCCGATACCGCGGCCGAGCGCAACGAGCTCGCGCCCTTTTGCATTGACGCAGATAACCGTATTGTTGTTGATCCGCTTGAGGATTTTCATGACGCTCCCTACCCGGCGCAAGCACCAGCGCCGTGAGCTCGATTATTCCATGGGAATTCAAATCCGGTCAACCTTCCTTCCGACAACCGGACGATTCTCCCCGTCTCCTTGATTATCAACTTCATCCGAACACTTCCCACATTCATCCGCACATGTGCGGA
>UQKW01000048.1 GCA_900541885.1 uncultured Collinsella sp. | reverse complement strand
TGAAGGGAGCGCTCCCGCAAACTGCCTCTTGACAACTTATAGGAGCGTCGGTTTTCATTTTACCAATTTCGGCATGGTCGGCAATCCGTCGTTCAGCCCCGTAATCCGGCATAGTTTTTAAGTTAGTCGTTGGGGACGTTCTTAAATGACTAGGCAAACAAGAACGTCCCCAACGACTATCATGCCGCCGAAGTTGAAAGGCAGATTGCCGCTCTGGCGGGTTTGCAGCGTCGAGCCGTTACGCGGTTTGGTAAAACCGCGTAACCACTAGTTTGGTACCTTGACAATCAATCTATGCGCTCCTAAATTAGTTAGGCACAAAACAATTCATCTACCTAACTAAGGAAAGGAGCGAAGCTTAGATATGTGTGTTGAACCACTCGTCCTTCCGCATGAGCCCGGCGGTGACCCGTCGCAACCGGTAGACATACCCGAAGCGGTCAGCGCTGAAGACAAACTCGCCAAGCGCATCCTGAGCGGCCTGGGTTTTTGCGGCCATTACATGCATTTTCATGGCGGAGGCGTGTCCGGCAAGGCGCCCATCATCTGCCTGCTGGCCAAGCAGCCCGGCGGCGAGATGTCGCAGCAGGAACTCGGCATGCACTTTGACCTCAAGCCGGGGTCGCTTTCCGAGATCCTGTCCAAGCTCGAGGTCAACGGTCTCATCGAGCGCAGCCGTAACCCCAAGGATCGACGGCAACTCACCATTCGCCTGACCGAAACCGGCCGGGAAAACGCCCGCATCGACCAGGCGGCCCGCATCCGCTTTAGAAAACGGGCCTTTAGCGCGCTCACCCACGACGAGCGTGAGGACCTCGCCGAAATGCTCGATAAAATCCGTGTAACCTGGGAGGAACTGGATGATTAAAACCCTCATGGGAAGCATCCGCGACTATATGAAAGTCACCGTTGCCACGCCGTTGCTCGTGCTTGGCGAGGTGCTCTGCGAGATGCTGATTCCATTTATCACCGCCAACCTAATCGACGCCATCAAAGACGGTGCCACCGTAGCCGAGATGCTTCCCACCGCGGGCTTTTTGGTGCTCATCGCGCTTACGTCGCTTGCTTTTGGCGCCGCTGCCGGCGTCACCTGCAGCCATGCGAGTTGCGGCTTCGCCAAGAACCTGCGTCACGACCTGTTCTACAAGATCCAGACGTTCAGCTTTGCCAACATCGATGAGTTCTCGAGCTCCTCGCTCGTCACGCGCCTGACCACCGACATCAACAACGTTCAGCAGGCCTTTATGATGATTATCCGTATCGCCGTGCGCGCGCCGCTGGTATTGATCTTCGCCTTTACCATGGCGTTTATCATGGGCGGCAGCGTCGCCATGGTCTACCTGGCCATCATTCCGCTACTGGGCTTTGGACTGTTCTTTATCATCTTTAAGGTGCGCCCCATCTTCTCGCGCGTGTTCCACAAGTACGACGCCCTTAACGAGTCCGTCGAGGAAAACGTCACCGGCATGCGCGTGGTCAAGAGCTATGTGCGCGAAGACTTTGAGAAGGAGAAGTTCGCGACCGCCGCACGCGACGTCCAGATGGACTTCACCCGCGCCGAGAAGCTGCTCGCCTTTAACAACCCCATGATGAACATCTGCGTCAACGGCGCGTTTGTCGTCATCATCTACCTGGGCTCCAAGCTCATCATCACGAGCCAGGGCACGCTGTTCGACGTGGGCCAGCTCTCCTCGATCTTTACCTACGGTTTTCAGATCCTCATGAGCCTGATGCAGCTGTCGATGATCTTTGTCATGGTGACCATGGCCGACGAATCGGCGCACCGCATTACCGAGGTGCTGGCCGCCGAGCCCACGATCGCCGATCCCGCCGAGCCCGTGCTCGAGGTTGCCGACGGCTCCATCGACTTTGACCACGTGAGCTTTAAGTATTCCGCGCATGCGAAGCGCCAGGCGCTCGACGATATCGACCTGCACATTAAGAGCGGCGAGACCATCGGCATCATCGGCGGCACCGGCTCGGCCAAGTCCACGCTCGTAAACCTCATCGCCCGCCTGTACGACGCCACCGAAGGCACCGTGCGCGTGGGCGGCATGGACGTGCGCGACTACGACCTGGACGCACTGCGTCACCAAGTGGCCATGGTGCTACAGAAAAACGTGCTGTTTAGCGGCACCATCGCCGAGAACCTGCGCTGGGGCGACCCGAACGCCACCGACGAGGAAGTCCGCGAGGCGGCACATCTGGCTTGCGCCGATGAGTTTGTCGACGGCTTCCCCAAGGGTTACGACACCTGGATCGAGCAGGGTGGCTCCAATGTTTCCGGCGGTCAGAAGCAGCGCCTGTGCATTGCGCGTGCCCTGCTGCGTCGCCCCAAGATCTTGATCCTGGACGACTCCACTAGCGCCGTCGACACCAAGACCGACGCCAAGATTCGCGCAGGGTTGGCAAGCTATCTGCCCAACACGACCAAGCTCATCATCGCCCAGCGCATTAGCTCCGTACAGGATGCAGACCGCATCATCGTCATGGAGGGCGGCCGCATCGCGCAGATCGGCAACCATGACGAGCTGCTTAAGACGAGCGAGATCTACCGCGAGACCTTTACCTCGCAAAACAAGATGTCTGCCGAGGGCGAAGGGGCCGTCGAGGCCGACACCGAGGCATCCGCAACGCAGGCTCAGACCCAGGAAGGAGGCGAGGCACATGAGTAAGGCAACGACCGCCGAGCGCGCGCTCAACCGCAAGGGCGGCACCATGTCGCGCCTCATCAAGACGCTCTTTGGCTTCTACCCCGTGCTTTTGCCCCTCGTCGTCGTCGGCGTGGTGCTCTGCGCCATCATCAACTCCATCGGCGCGACCTTCCTTCAGAGCGCCCTGCAGATTATTAGCGAATCGTGGCAGTCGGGCGATTGGGAAGCCGCACAGCCCAAGATCGCACAGCTCGTGACTACCCTCGCCTGCATCTACGGCGTCGGCATCCTGTCTTCGCTCTTCTGGAACCGCGCCATGGCCATCGTCACGCAGGGCTCGCTCGAGAAGCTGCGCGAGAAGATGTTCAACCGCATGCAGGACCTGCCGATTCGCTACTTCGACACGCACCAGCGCGGCGACATCATGAGCCACTACACCAACGACATCGACACGCTGCGCCAGATGATCAGCCAGTCGCTGCCCAACCTGCTCATGACGACCATCGTCATCGTCACGGTATTCTTTATCATGCTGTACTACAGCGTGTGGATGTGCCTGGTCATTGTGGCCGGCGTCGTCTTTATGACCTTTATGACCAAGCTGCTCGGCTCCAACTCCGCGCGTTTCTTTATTGCGCAGCAGTCCGAGCTCGGCGTGGTCGAGGGCCATATCGAGGAAGTCATGAACGGCCAGAAGGTCGTCAAGGCATTCTGCCACGAGTCTGCCGCCGAGGCCGATTTTGACGAGCGCAACGAAAAGCTCTTCGAGGTCTCGCAGAAGGCCAACATGTACGCCAACATCCTCATGCCTATCCTTATGAACCTGGGCAACCTGCTCTACGTGTTGGTGGCCCTTGCCGGCGGCATTTTCCTGGCGCTGGGCGTGCCCAACCTGAGCATCTCGGGCATGACGCTGTCCATCGCCGTCGTGGTGCCGTTCCTCAACATGACCAAGCAATTCTGCGGACAGATCGGTCAGATCTCGCAGCAGATCAACGCCGTGGTCATGGGCCTCGCCGGCGCCGACCGTATCTTTGAGCTCATCGACGAGAAGCCCGAGACCGACGAAGGCTACGTGACGCTCGTCAACGCGCAGGTGAACCCCGATACCTGGCAGCTCGAGGAGGCCGACCACCACACCGGCATGTGGGCGTGGAAGCATCCGCACCGCGCGACCGGCGAGATCGAGTACGTACCGCTGCGCGGCGACCTGGTCATGGACAACGTCGACTTTGGCTACACGCCCGACCACGAGGTGCTGCACGGCGTGTCCGTGTTTGCCAAGCCGGGCCAGAAGGTCGCGTTTGTCGGCGCCACCGGTGCGGGCAAGACAACCATCACCAACCTCATCAACCGCTTCTATGACATCGCCGACGGCAAGATTCGCTACGACGGCATCAACGTCAACAAGATCCGCAAGGCCGATCTGCGCCGCTCGCTGGGCGTGGTACTGCAGGACGTGAACCTGTTCACCGGCACCGTGATGGACAACATCCGCTACGGCAACCTAGACGCCACCGACGAGGAGTGCATCGCGGCGGCAAAGCTCGCCGGCGCGGACGACTTTATCACCCGCCTGCCCGACGGCTACGACACGATGCTCACCGGCAACGGCGCACAGCTGTCGCAGGGCCAGCGCCAGCTGATTTCGATCGCACGTGCTGCCGTCGCCGATCCGCCGGCAATGATTCTGGACGAGGCCACATCGAGCATTGACACCCGCACCGAGGCTATCGTGCAAGCGGGCATGGACAAGCTCATGGAGGGCCGCACGACGTTTGTCATCGCGCACCGCCTGTCCACCGTGCGCAACTCCGACGCGATCATCTGCCTGGACCACGGCCGCATCATCGAGCGCGGCAACCACGACGAGCTGATCGCCAAGCGTGGGTATTACTACCAGCTGTACACGGGTGCATTTGAGCTCGAGTAGCTCAAAATAGCCCTACGCTCCCGACGGAGCTCCTGCGCGCGCGGTCTTTTCTCGCAAGCTGAAGAGAAATGGTGAGGCCCTGGCCGTTTGGCCAGGGCCTTGTTTTGTGTGGGGCGTTTTGACTGGCAGGTGCTGCATATTAATCGTATAATTTATCGTAAGTTCCCGCACATCGATTGGAGCCTTATATGCCTGCCATTAAGCCTGTTTCCGATTTACGCAATTACAACGAGGTGCTCTCCGATGTCCACGAGGGCTCCCCGGTGTTTCTGACTAAAAACGGGCACGGTTGCTACGCGGTACTCGACATGAAAGATTACGACCGGTTTTGCGCCATTAGCACGCTGATGTCCGAGCTTGAGCGTGGGCGCAACTCAGGCGAGGAGAGCGGATGGGTCTCATCAGATAACGTCGCCGCACACTTCCGCCGCAAGGCTGCAAGCCATGCATAGCTGCAAGGTCGTCTACTCTCCGCTGGCTCTGCAAGATCTCGACGACATCTGGGACTACATTGCCATCGAACAGGACAATCCCGCAGCAGCGGAGAGAATCGTAGAGGGTATCCTCGCTCGGATAGACCTGCTCTCCAGCTTCCCGGAGTCGGGCACGCCACTATCCTCAATCTATCCCCTACGCTCCGATTACCGGTTCGTGATCTGTGACAATTATCTCGCGTTTTACCGCTTTCACCAGAAGGTCTATATTGACCGTGTTCTCCACGGAAAACGCGATTACCTGCAGATATTGTTTGCCGAATAGTCAGGTCCCGATATTAGACGACCCCAAAGGCCGTAAAGCGAGGACAGTTTCGTGAAGAATGTGTCGCATGCTTCTGGTTGTGCTATAAACGTAACATGCTACAGAAAGGATGGTGGCTGGAATGGTTCCCGAAGATGCTGTTGGACCCCTGTTTAAGGTAATCAACGAGCGCATGCAGGCGTCTGCCGATGCGGACCTCAAGGAGCAAGGGCTCACCTTTGCGCAAAGCCAGGTGATCGTCTACCTCATTGAGCATGCGGGCCGAGCGCTCCAAAAAGAGATCGAGACTAGCCTCAAGGTCTCTCACCCAACGGTCTCCGGCCTCGTCAGCCGGCTCGAGAAAAACGGCTTCGTGCGCACCTGGGTAGCCGAGGATGACCGACGTAATAAGGTCGTTGAGCTTACGGACAAGGCACACGATGCCGGTGATCGCATGCGTGCCACCATGCGCGAACGCGATCGAGAGCTGCTCGCCGGCCTTGATGAACGCGAGCAGACGGAGCTCATCCGCATGTTCAGGCGAATCTACGCCAACGTCTGCAAACAATAAACAATAGCCTCATCAGCACCCGTCGCCCACCGGATTCGATCCGCCTGCGACGGGCTTCTTTACACCCTATTCCGTAGCTTGCTACGTAATTTCAGCCCGATTCGTACCGAAAGGAACATGCATGATACGAACGCTTGCACGGAGCCTGCGGCAATACCGCAAGAGCTCCGTCACCGCCATCCTACTTTCCATCCTGGAGGTGATACTCGAGATCGCCATCCCGCTCGTCATGAGCGACCTTATCGACCGCGGCATCCAGGCCGGCAACATGGGCGAGGTCTGGCGCCTTGGCATCGCCCTGCTTCTCCTTGCCGTTCTCGAGTTTGGAGTGGGCGCCGGCGGCGCTTGGATGGGCGCACGCGCCTCGGTGGGCTTCGCCGCCAACCTGCGCGACGATATGTACGACAACGTGCAGACCTTCTCTTTTGGCAACATCGACAAGTTCTCTACCGGTTCGATCGTCACGCGCCTCACCACCGACGTCACCAACGTGCAAAACGCCTACATGATGATCATCCGCATGGGCGTGCGCGGCCCCGTGATGCTCGCGTTCTGCTGGATCGTGTCGTTTGCCATCAACCGGCAGATCTCGTTTGTATTCCTAGCCGTGATCCCCATCCTTGCCATCGCGCTCGGACTCATCATGTGGCGCGTAAGCAGCATCTTCAACCGCGTCTTCGCTACCTACGACACGCTTAACAACGTAGTGCAGGAGAACATTGCGGGTATCCGCGTGGTCAAGTCATTCAACCGTGAGGAGCACGAGATCGGCAAGTTCGGCGCCATCAGCCAACGCATCTACGAGGACTTCGCCCGCGGCGAGCGCCTCATCGCACTCAATACGCCGCTCATGCAGGCCTGCATGTACGCATGTATGATACTCATCTCGTGGCTCGGCGCTAGGGCCATCGTGGCCTCGGGCAACAACGCCGCGCTCGGCCTTGATTATCGACTTCATCCGAACACCTCCCACATTCATCCGTACATGTACGGATGAATGTGGGAACCCGATACCCTGAGGGCCGGACCGGCCGGCCCCGGAAGA
>UQKW01000047.1 GCA_900541885.1 uncultured Collinsella sp. | reverse complement strand
CGGGTGCCCCGGGGACGGACAAACCTACTCCGTCTCGCCCGGTCGAGCGCCGCGGGCCAGGGCGTCCTGGTATTCCTTGACTGCCTTGATCCTCTGCATCGGCTTCAGTCGCTCGAACATGGTGTTACCGTGCAGGTGATCGATCTCGTGCTGCAGGCACACGCAGAACAGGTCGCCCGTGGCCTCATAGCGGATCAGGTTGGCATCCAGATCGTACGCCTCGACGACGACATGATCGGGACGCTCGATCTCGCAGCTAATGCCAGGGATGGAAAGGCAGCCCTCGCTAAACGGCACCAGATGGTCGCTCTGCTCAACAATCACGGGATTGATGAGCACGTACGGGTCGTAGTCGTTCTTGTCGCTGTAGTCGCAGTCGATGGTGACGAGCTGAATGAGCTCGCCGATCTGCGGGGCGGCAAGACCGCAACCGCCGTTCTCGAACATCATCTTCTTCATCTTCTCGGCAAGCGCCTCGATCGCCGGGGTGATCTCCTCGATGACGGCGCACTCCTGACGCAGACGAGGGTCGGGCGACAGTACGATTCCGTTGGCTTCCATGGCCATCCTTTCGGGTTGTTACATCAAATCATAGGCATCGACGTCAACGCTCACGCTCACGCCGCGCACGGAGCCCACCTCTTTGAGGCAGGCGTCGATATCATCAGAGACATGGTACCCTACCGGCGACTTTACAAGCAGGTGGAAGCGGTAACGGTCCTTGGCTCTCTCGATTACACACGAAGCCGGGCCCAGAACCTGCGGCACGGCACTCCCCGCCCGCAAAAAGTCGGGCGCGGCCGCGTGCCAGCGGCGCTTGAGCAGCCTGGCGATAAGGCCGATATAGTCCTGCGCGTCATCGCGATTTGCCGACCATACCAGGATGTTCACCAAACGCACGAACGGCGGATACAGCGCATCGCGGCGCTGGTCCAGGTCGTAGTCGGTAAAGATCGCGCGGTCGTGCTGGGCGACGGCGCGAATGACCGGGTCCTCGGGCAGGTAGGTCTGGATGATAACCTCGCCCGGACGCTCCCCGCGACCGGCGCGGCCCGCAACCTGCTCCAGCAGATCGTAAGCGCGCTCCCCCGCTCTAAAATCGGGCAGCTTGAGGGCAAAATCCGCATTGACCACGCCGACAAGCGTGACCTCGGGAAAGTCGAGGCCCTTGGCGATCATCTGCGTGCCCAGCAGCACCGCGCAGTCTGCCGCATCGAACTGTTCCAGCAGCTTTTTGTGCGCGTCCTTGCCGCGCGTGGAGTCGGCGTCCATGCGAATGATGGCGACGTCGTCGGGCAGCATCTGGTGCAGCGCGTCCTCGATCTGCTGCGTGCCCAGGCCCATCTTGGCTAGATAGCGGCTGCCGCACTTGGGGCAGCGACTCGTGGGCGCTGGGTACGGCTGCACACGCCATGACGATCCGCAGGTGTGGCACTGCAGCGTATGCGTGCGTTCATGGTACGTGAGCGCGGTGGAGCAATGGTTGCAGGTGGGGACGCAGCCGCACTCGCGGCACATCAAGAAGGGCGCAAAGCCGCGACGATTATGGAGCAGCACGGCCTTCTCGCGTCGTTCGACAACGCGCTCCAAGCCTTCCATCAGCGGTTTTGAGAACATGGATCGGCTGCCGTACGAGAACTCGCGACGCAGGTCGGCGATGCGGACTGTGGGCAAGACCGCGCGTCCGGGGCGCTCGGGCATCTCGACGCGCGTCCAGGTGGCACCGTTATACGTGCCACGGCGGCAGCGGTCGAGGGACTCGGCAGATGGCGTGGCGGAGCCCAACACGAGCGGGCAGCGGTAGCGCCGCGCCATCTCGGCTGCCACCTCGCGCACGTGGTAGCGCGGACTGGAGCCCTGCTTATAGCTAGTCTCGTGCTCCTCGTCGATGATGATGAGACCAAGGTCGCTGAGCGGGCAAAAGAGCGCCGAGCGGGCGCCGACGACCACGCGGGCCACACCGCTGGCGACCATATCCCACTGGTCCAGGCGCTCGCCGGCCGAAAGGCGCGAATGGAACACGGCGACCGTCTCGCCAAAGCGCGAACGGAAGCGGCCGACGGTCTGGGCCGTCAGCGAGATCTCGGGCACCAGCACGCAAGCCGAACGGCCGGCCGCCAGCACGCGCTCGATGGCGGAGAGGTACACCTCGGTTTTGCCGGAGCCGGTGACGCCGTCGACCAGCACCACGTCGCCATGAGCGTCCAGACGGGCGCGCTCAATCTGCGCGAGTGCCTGCTTCTGGCCGTTGGTAAGGGAGACCGGCGCCTTGCCGCTTGCCGAGGACAGCGTGGTCTGCTCGCTGCAGCCACGCCACGCACGGCGCTCTTCCACCACCACGACACCGCGTTTTTCAAGCGCCTTGATGGTCGCCGACATGCTGTTATAGAGCAGGTTGAGGTCGCGCGTCGTGACCGGGCCGCATTGGAGCGCCTCGATGAGCTGACGTTGGCGAACCGCTGTCTTGGGCGGCGTGTAGTCGAAACCCTCGGGCGTGAGCATGACCCAGTGGTTTTGGATAGGCTTGACGGCGGGGCGCTCAACCGTCCACACGCCGTCATCGCCCTTGACCACGCGCGGACTTCCACCCGGGGGCAAGAACAAACGCAGGCACTCGGAAAGCGTCGCGACATACTCGCGGCTCATCCAGCGTGCGATACGGGCAGCCTCGACAGTAAAGAGCGGTTTGCTGAGGATAGCCTCGATGGGCTTGATGCGTGCGGGGTCGAGGGCGATGTTGCCTTGTAGGTCGCCCAGCTCAGGCGCAATGTCGACAATATAGCCCGCGGCGGCACGGTTACCAAAGTGGACCAGGACCGTTGATCCGATCTGCGCTTCGCTAGCAAGAGGTTGAGGAATGCCATAGGCAAACGGCTCGGACAGCGCACGCGTTGGGATGTCGAGAACCACGCTCGCATAGGCGGCGATGGGCTCAGGTGCGGGCTCGGGCTGCGCCGGGGCGGCGGCAGGAGCCGCGGACTTCGGAGCTTCCTCCGGTTCCGGCGAACCAAACAGCGAAAGTTGCTCGACCATGGCCCCAGCACCTCCTATCCCATACGTCTACAGAAACAAGAGCCCCGCTCGGGTGAACGGGGCTCGGATACATACATTTGCGCAGCGATTACAGCGCCATCGTGCGGGCGCGGTCGATGCGCGCCAGGCAGTCGTCGCGGCCGACGAGCGCCATGGTCTCGCCCAGCGGAGGACTCACCATGTTGCCGCAGACGGCGACGCGCACAGCTTGGAATACCACACGCTTCTTGAGGTCCATCTGCTCGGGCAGCGGCTCAAGCGCGGCGTCGATGTTGGCGGCCGTCCACTCGTCCACGCCCTCGAGCGCGGCCTTGGCGGCATCCAGAATGGCGCCCATGCCTTCCTTGGCCAGGCCCTTGTTGACAGACTTCTCGTCATACTCGAGCGTCTCGGCCGTGGCAAAGATGGGGGCGGCGACGGTCACGGCGTCGGCCGGCATCTTGGTGCGCGGCTTGACGATGGCGGCAAGCGCATCGATCCAATCCTCGCCGTACTCGACATTACCCTCGATGAGACCTGCCTCGTGCAGCTCGGGGACCATGATCTCGTCGGCAAACTGAGCATCGGACATGCCGTTGATGTACTCGGCATTGACCCAGTCGAGCTTCTTGGGGTCGAAGGTCGCCGGGTTCTTGGAGATGCGGTCGAGCGAGAACTTGCTGGCCAGGACATCGCGCGGGATGATCGTGGTCTCGCCGTCGAGCGACCAGCCGAGCAGTGCCAGATAGTTGACGAAGGCGTCGGACAGGTAACCGGCGTCGCGGTACTCCTCCACCGAGGTGGCGCCGTGGCGCTTGGAGAGCTTTTTGCCGTCGGCGCCCAGAATCATGGAGATGTGGGCGAACGTAGGCACAGGCGCGCCGAGGGCCTCGTAGACCATGACCTGACGCGGGGTGTTGGACAGGTGGTCATCGCCGCGGATGACATGGGTGATCTTCATCATGGCGTCGTCGACGACGGTCGCGAAGTTGTACGTGGGCGTGCCGTCGGAACGGAAGATGACAAAGTCGTCGAGCTCCTTGGCATCAAAGGTCACCTCGCCGTGGACGGCGTCGTGGATGACGACGTCGCCGCGGTCCTCGGGCACCTTGATGCGCAGGACGTAGGACTCGCCGGCCTCGATGCGGCGGCGGGCCTCCTCGGGATCAAGATCGCGGCAACGGCGCTGATAGCCCTGGAAGGGATCCTTGCGCTCCTGCGCGGCCTTGCGGTCGGCGTCAAGCTGCTCCTTGGTGCAGAAGCAGGGATAGGCCTTGCCCTCATCCCAAAGCTTCTGGGCGGCCTGCTTGTACAGGTCCAGGCGCTCGGTCTGGGCGTAGGGGCCAAAATCGCCGCCCACCTCGGGACCCTCGTCCCAGTCCAGGCCCAGCCAACGCATGGCGCGCAGGATGATCTGCGTGTTCTCGTCGGTGGAGCGGGTGGGGTCGGTGTCGTCGATGCGCAGGATGAACGTGCCGCCGTTTGCGCGGGCGAAAGCCCAGTTATAGATAGCGGTGCGGGCGCCGCCGATGTGCAGCCTGCCCGTCGGTGAGGGTGCAAAGCGGACGCGAACGTCTGATGCCATGGAAATCTCCTCGAATACAGGATGGATGTCTAACCGCATTAGTATAAAGCATCAAAGCAGCCTCCGCACAAAGGGCACTGACCTACTCATTGGGGACAGACTTAAATGACCATTCTTTGGGCAACCTGTCGGCACTTAGGTAAGGCTGGTCGTTTAAGCCTGTCCCCAATGAGTAGGTGCGGAAAGGGTGTGAATGTTTGATTTACGCGCTATGATGTGCCCTTGCATAGAGAGCCCGGCGGAATGGTAACGGTCGCCGGGACACGTTTTTGAAAGGACAATCATGTCAGAAGAACTTCGTTCCATCCCACCCCAACACGGGTCCTTCGTTTTTACGTCGGAGTCGGTGACCGAAGGCCATCCCGATAAGATCGCTGACCAGATCAGCGACGCCGTCCTCGATGCAATCCTCGCCAAAGAAATAGAGCTGCAGGAGCAGGGCTACATCGCCCCCAACGGCGTGCCTGCCAACGTGGAGAACGTCCGCTGCGCCTGCGAGACCCTCGTGACGACCGGCACCGTCATCGTCGCCGGCGAGATCCGCACTCAGGCCTACGTCGACGTGCAGGAGATCGCCCGTGGCGTTATACGCCGCATTGGCTACAACCGTGCCAAGTTCGGTTTTGACTGCGACACCTGCGGCGTCATGAGCCTCATCCATGAGCAGTCGCCCGATATCGCGCAGGGCGTTGACGAGTCCTTCGAGACCCAGACCGGCGCTACCACCGACCCGATCGACCTGATCGGTGCCGGCGACCAGGGCATGATGTTCGGTTATGCCTCCAACGAGACCAAGACCCTTATGCCCATGCCACACTACCTGGCAAGCCGCCTGGCCGAGCGCTTGGCCGCCGTGCGTCACGACGGTACCCTCGCCTATCTGCGTCCCGACGGCAAGACCCAGGTCACCGTGCGCTATGAGGAAGGCAAGCCCGTCGAGGTCACGACCATCGTCATCTCCACGCAGCACGCCGCCGAGATCGAGGACATGGGCAAGATCAAGGCCGACCTCATCGAGCACGTCATCACCCCGGTCATGGCCGCCGAGAACATGCCGTGGGACAACGCGGACATCTACGTGAACCCCACCGGTCGCTTTGTCGTGGGCGGCCCCATGGGCGACACGGGCCTCACCGGCCGCAAGATCATCGTCGACACCTACGGCGGCTACGGCCGTCACGGCGGCGGTGCCTTTAGCGGCAAGGACTGCACCAAGGTCGACCGCTCCGCCGCGTATGCCGCGCGCTGGGTCGCCAAGAACGTGGTCGCCGCCGGCCTGGCCGACCGCTGCGAAGTCGAGCTTGCCTACGCCATCGGCGTTTCCAAGCCCCTCTCAATCATGGTCGACACTTTCGGTACCGCACATGTTGCCGAGGACAAGATCGTCGAGGCCGTAGAGAAGACCTTCGACCTGCGCCCGGGCGCAATCATCCGCGACCTAGACCTACGTCGCCCCATCTACGAAAAGACGGCAGCCTACGGTCACTTTGGCCGAGAAGACGCCGACTTCACCTGGGAAAACACCGACCGAGTCGAAGAACTCAAAGCAGCCTGCGGCCTGTAATTAAGAACCGCTAAGGTCACAACAACATATGCACTTTCAAAAGAAGTACCGGTCCCAACCGGTACTTCTTTTTTAACCGGTGGTGAAGATGAGCCACTGCGGGACATGGAATAGGTCACCAGCCAATGAATTTTGGAGCACACGCGCCTCTACCATGTATCCTTAGTCCCGAGGGCGGGGCATAAGGTCGATCGCGAGTTCCGCACGAGCCGGAGAGCACTTAATGTGCTCTCCGTGCGAGCAGGACTGTCCGAGCAGGCGACCTTATGCCCCGCCCTCGGGACGAAGGGATAGAAATGGAGCAGCCATGGCAGGCAAGCCGCAAACACTAGCTACGACCTCGACATTCGAGATCTTGGGCCCCGTCATGGTCGGCCCCAGCTCATCGCACACCGCCGGCGCCCTGCGGTGCGCCCAAGTTGCTGCCAGCCTGCTGGAAGGCCGCATCACCAAAGTCACCTTTGGCCTGTGGAACTCCTTCGCCCACACCTACCGCGGCCACGGCACCGACCGCGCGCTCGTCGCAGGCATCCTGGGCCTCGACACCGATGACGAGAACATCAAGCAGGCCTTCGACCTCGCACGCGAGCAGGGCCTCGAATATCACTTTGGCATCAAGGGCGACGACGCCTCCATCCACCCCAATACCGTCGACATCGACATGGTCGACGACACGGGCGCCACGGCACAGGTCCGCGGCGAGAGCCTGGGAGGCGGCAAGATGCGCATCAGCCGCATTAACGGCGTCGGCGTCGACATCTCGGGCATGTATTCCACGCTCTTCGTGGCGCACAAGGACGTTCCCGGCGTGCTCGCCGCGCTCACCAACCTGCTCGCCTACGCCCATGTAAACATCGCCTTCTGCCGCACCTACCGCACCGAAGTGGGCGGCCAGGCCTACTCCGTCTTTGAGACCGACGGCGCGCCCGACGACACCGTCGTCCCCATGCTCCGCAAGCTCGACAATGTCGATTACGCGACCTTTATCGAGCTCCCCGGTTCTGCCTCGTCGCTCTCCCCCGGCGTCTCGGCTAAGGAGATCTTCGACGACGGCGAGCAGCTGCTCGATGCGTGCGAGGAACTGGGACTCAGCATCGGTGCCGTCATGGCCGTTCGCGAGGCACGTCTGACCGGCGAGGCCCACGCCGTCGCCGCCATGCGCCGCGTGCTCGACGTCATGCGCGAGGAGACAACGGCCCCCATCGCCAATCCGCAGCGCTCGCTCGGCGGGCTTATCGGCGGCGGCCGGCTCCTCGAACTTCTCCCCCT
>UQKW01000046.1 GCA_900541885.1 uncultured Collinsella sp. | reverse complement strand
GCAATTCGATCTGCGGATTGTTTTCAGGGGAAGCCCCAAGGGGGCCTGCGCAGCCTTGAAAGGATAATCGCATTCGCTGATTTAATCTTGTGCTCCAACGGAGCCACGGACGAGAGGCCTTCGCGCTGCGGAATAATTTTGAGGGGAACACCCCGACCATCCCTGCGTTTACCTTGCTGAGGATGTCTACAGGAACCCACGCTTTGAAGGGGCGCCGGGCAGATAGGGGCTTTTTAAGTTACATAATAAACTGTTTATCTATGCTACTATTTAACTAGGCATCGCAGTATGGAGGTGGTCAAAGTGTTACGCACACTCAAAGCTACGTTTTTCCTCTCGATACTTTTGATATTACCGATATGTTTCTCGTTTAGCCCTTCGACTGCTTATGCTGCAGAAAGCGATGCTGTCGCAATTTCTGGCGCAATCCAAGATTTTGATTTAACGAAAGGTCCCGAGCAGTCTCATCAAATTAAGCTTAAGGATGGGACCGTTGCAGTAATAGGAATTAAAAAAACCAATGAACCCAGCCTGATATGGGACAGTTACTACAACAACGCATCTGGAACTTGGACTATCTATTACAACAGTCCTTTTATTTATCGCGAATTCAAGATCAAGATAGCGAACTCGCTCATTACCAGCGCTTGGGGACAAAACTATACGACTATCGGCTGTACGGTAACTAACGAGTCCTTTGTATGGAACTCGAAACAGGCGACATATCGACTCAACTATGAATCGATGGGGATGGCGTCCGGTATCGCCGTGTTGCAAGCGACCATGGAAGGCAGCACGCTCCACACCTATGCAAACTAGACTCACATCAATTGAGGAAGTTCAATGATCCCAATTCCTGCACGCTCAGACATTATGATCGCTCTCGTTTGGATTCTCATCGGAGTGTTTATTTGGCGTATCTGCAAATGGGTTAAAAACAAGAAATAGTTAATAAAACGTATATGCCATTTATGCGATGCTTGGGGCCGTTAAATCGGCCCCTATTTCTATAGCTTTTCAAGCAGCAGTCACCCATTTGGAAGTCGCAATGCCATTCATACGATTTCGGCCCTTTAAGCCGCTTTCTATTGGTAGGGACTCTTGCTGGTAAGGATTGCTTACTAGATACAAACCTCGGCAATAAAATGGGTTAGGCTGCACTGGTTTCTTTGTATTCGAAGACTGGCTCTAGGAGATCTTCGATGTTGCAGTGGAGGGATTTTGCTATGGCTCTTACGCTTGTTACCGAAGCTTCATTGATGTTTCTCTGGCGCTGCTCGTACATTTGGATTGAGCGGAGTGACACACCCGATTCGTATGCTAGGTCTTGTTGGGTTTTCTTAAGCTTCTTTCTTGCTAACGCAAGTTTGGTTTGCCTGGACGCTTTTTTCGCCATATCGCAGACGAGGCGAGCCACGCGTTCCTCCGAGGCTTCGTGCCAGGGGTAGTACAGACTGCGTAGCACATCAAATGGAACGACATGCAGCAAATCTTCGAAAGACTCTCCTAATCGCCACTGCAGATATGCCAATATCCAGCCTGTCCAATATTCCGGTGTCTTTTCGAATCGGTAGGTTCGATTTGGCATCGGCCTTGATTGATAGCCCGACCTTTCAGCGATAAGCGCGAACAGCTCAACGCCCGATTTTCCCGACACTACCCATGCGTTGCCGCGTTCGAACTCGCGAGCTACGCCGCTCAGGCAAAAGAGTTCCGCAACTTCCGATCCTTCTGCTCCATAATCGTTAACGGCATAGTCAAAGCAGTCGCCGAGGTTGTTCATTGCATCCTCGAGGTAGTAGACGGGATATGTCCTACTCGGCCCACGATCTGTTAACTCTTGGATCATTTAAATCAACCCTCCCTGCCATTAAATCCCTAATGTCGATACCTTCGGAATCGAACCCATTGACCGTATCCAAATATTTGCGTCGAGCATTCTGCTCTCGCTCAAAACGCTTGGGATAATACTCAGGCCCCGAAGCCTGCTTCCAATCGCGGAACCTAATCGCCGAGAACGCACGCTCACTCATAAGCGCATATTGAATGCCCAAATCCCCCAAAAACATAATGCGCTGCAATTGCCTGAGCGAAATCATGCCGTTGACAAACTGTCTTGCAAACGAGAAATAGGAATCGTCTGCACGATAGCCTCGAATAACGTCATAAGGAGATGTATCAATTAAACAGTTATCAAGTAGATAGCGAAGCCCCTCGCGTGCTACTGGCGTCGAAACATTGAACTCTCTGTTGTTCGCCAGAATTGCAAGCCAATTGAGGATTGAAAACTCCCCAGACTCCAAATCCAAGACCGAAAGGCTATCTAAATCAAGCTCATATCGATTGGCAACGCCATCAGACTCGGTCCGGCATGCCCATTCCATCGCCATTTCCTCATGTGGCGTGCAATAAAACCCGCGCCCATAGTCATTGAATTGTCTGCATTTATCCAACGACGGACGTTCGACAACAACCTCCGACCCGTGCCAAAGCTCCATATCGACCTCCAAAAAAATATCACCTCAGTGATAGTTTACCAATAACTATCACTGAGGTGATATAGATGAGAGCTTTTGAGGGGTTGCAGCCCGATTAGAGGCAGGCCTCGGCGATGCGCTTTTTGAGTTCGTCGATGCCGGTACCGGTTTGGGAGCTTGTGATGATCACGTTCTCGGCCGGGACGTTGAGCTGCTTTTTGATGGCTGCTGCCTGGCGGGCTTGCTGGGTGCGGCTGAGCTTGTCGGCCTTGGTGAGGCAAACGATAAAGTTGAACTCGTTGCCCTGCAGGTAGTCGATCATGTCATGGTCGAGCTTACTGGGGTCGTGACGAATATCCACCAGCGACACGACCAGGTTAAAGCTGCGCTCCGAGTCGAAGAAGTCGCCGATAAGTTCTGCCCAACGGTCACGCTCGGCCTTGGAACGACGGGCGAAACCATAGCCCGGCAGGTCAACGAAGTGCACGTCATCGGCCTCGAAGAAATTGATATTGCTCGTCTTGCCCGGTGTGCTCGAAACCTTGACGAGGTTCTTGCGGCCAAAAAGCTTGTTCATGATCGACGACTTGCCCACGTTGGAGCGGCCGACGAAGCTCACCTCGGGGCAGGTAGACTCGGGAATCTGCGAAACCTTGCCATAGCTGGCAACGAACTTGGCAAGCTGGTAGTTAATGGAATCGGCCATGGACACTCCTTGGTCGTAGGTTCTTACAAAAAAAGCGCGCTAATAGATAGCAGCGATACGGCGAACGATATCGAGCGTAATGCCACTCGCGGTGCGGGCATACTCGAACAGGTCGAACTCGCGGTCGCAAATCGCATCGTACGCCTCGTCACAATTATCGCTGATAGCGCGCAGCACCAGGCAATCGACACCATTTTTGGTTGCGATATGGGCAATTGCCGCGCCCTCCATGCCGACACAATCGGCATTCGTCGCCTCGATAGCGTCGGTGCGCATGGCAGCGCCCGTCACAAAGCGGTTACCCGTGGCAATCGTGCCGACCAGGAACTGCTTTGTGCCCTCGTTCGAGGCGGCTGCATTTGTCGAAGCGTTGACAAAGCCACGCTCAGCAAGCACATCGGCAGCAATATCGACCAGCGCAGGCGTCGAGCCAAACTCCTCGAGACCCGGTGCAGACTCGGCGATAAGCGCGGTATCGGTATCCAGATAGCGTAGGCATTTGCCGATAACCACGTCGTCGATATGGAGCTTAGGGTTCAAACCGCCCGCGATACCCGAGAGCACAACGGCCTGCGGGGCATATTTACTAATGAGATGCTGTGTTGCGGCGGCGGCATTCACCGTGCCCATACCCGCCGTTGTGGCAACAACTGTCAGGCCGTCGAGCCCGCCGGTCACAACGTTCAAGCCCGCCTCCTGTACCATGCAAACGTTACTCAACTCTTCCTTAATCTGCATGATCTCTTTTTCGAGCGCACCGATAATCGCGATGGTAGCCATGCCATTCCCCAAACCTATACGAAATTCTCAACCACGGTATGGTACCAGCATTTCGTTTGACCTCGTCAAACGAACACGCTAGGCCAGTGCGGCTCGCGTATCAAACAGAGCCTTTGCAATCGCTGTCGTAACCTCGCTCGAGTGGTCGCTCCACGGCATCGATGTCATGATGCTCATGACATAGGTACGGCCATCGATGTCGATAAGGCCCGCATCGCATGTCGAATAGCAACCATCCTCGCTAATCCAGCCTGCCTTGTTGCGCACCAAGGCTTGGTCGTCCGCAATGCCATCACGGATAAATGAGCGCGATGTTGATGACAGCAGTTCAGATAACCACTGGGAGGTCTCACTGCCACAGCTCAGATACTCGCTCATCTCGCGCCACAACTTGGCCGAGGTTCGCGGGCAATAGGTGGGAAAATCACTCATCGGATCGAGTGCGGTATCGTAATCGACGCCAAGACTGATAATCCAATCCTCGTAACCGACACGGTCAAACGCCGCGCGTAACGCAATAAACGAATCGTTGTCCGAATTAACGACCGCGGCCTCGATCAGGTCGCGCACCGTCTGCCAGCCCATACTGTAGCCGCCATAGGTGCCAAGGGATTCATCGAGTGAGACCTGGCCCGTCTCGACCAGTGACTCGCAGACGTAGAGTACATAGAGCGCCTTATAACTGCTCGCACCGTACACCTCGGCATCCGCGTTATACGTCACGCCCTTGCCGCTCGTCAGATCGTAAAACACCACGCCCACATCGCCCAGCTCCTGCGCCTGACTCAGGGCATCTTGGAGCGCGGCGAGGCTCTCATCCTCCAGGGCGGGGATCTGGTCATCAACTAGTGAGAAGGTCTGCACGGTATCGCCTGAGGGAATATCGTTAAAGTCCGCCTTCGAAAGCCTCGTCTTGAGGCTCGCTGTCGACAGGGTTTGGCTTGCGGTGGCTTTAGATTCAGAGACCTTTTTGTTTTGCGTCTGTACCGTTGACGCATCTGAGTGTGCCATTCGCTCCGACGCGTAGGTTTTGGCGGTAATTCCGAGGATAATAACCGTCAACGTCAGCATCCCAATGGCGGCGATCTTCGTCACGCGGATGCGAGCGACAGCAAGGCCACGCGAAGACGTGCCCTTCGTCTCATATCTGCTGCTATGCTGCGGCACATACTCGTCCCGCGATGCGTTGTTTCGCACGTGGTCTCCTGACTGCTACCGTTCATATACGAGCAGCATAATACCGAGCAGGCATTTCTTTCCAAAGATATTCAGCGGCGTTTAAGGTGTCTCTAAAGAAACCACAAGCGTATTCATCCAAATGGCACGATTCTGTTGCGCATCTCCGCCCAAAACGCAGTGTTGCGGTGGAATAGTTCCTGTTTGGGCGGCATAAGCCGAAAAACAAGAACTATTCCACCGCAACTTGACGGAGCTCTTTGGCAATCAACTTGGTGCCGGGGGCACTCATTTAAGTCTGTCCCAAATGAGTGCCCTTGGGGGCGAAAATGGCTCGCTAGCCGATGGCGTTTTTGAGTTCGGCGCGGCGCTTTTTCATGCCCGTCATGACGGCGTTGCGCAGCTCGGGCATGCGCGCGGTATCCATCTGTGGAACGCCCTCGAGCTTATAGGGAATCCCCAGCTGCTCGTACTTGACAACGCCCATCGTGTGATACGGCAGCATTTCCAGACCCACCACGTTGTGCCACGGAGCGATCAGACGACCGAGCTTCTCGCACTCCTCAACCGTATCGGTAATGCCCGGCACCACCACGTGGCGGATAACGACCTTAATCTTGCGACGCGCAAGCTCGTCACCAAACGCCAGAATGCGTGCGGGATCGCAACCGGTCAGCTTTTTATGCTCGACGGGATCGGCGTGTTTAATGTCGAGCAGCACCATATCGGTCTCGTTGAGTACGGCATCGAACTTCTCGGGATGCGCGGGATCGAACGCATAGCCGCAGCTATCCAAGCAGGTATGCACGCGACCATCGGGGTTATTGTGCATGGCGCGGAACAGGTCGGCTAAAAACGCGGGCTGCAGGAGCGGCTCGCCGCCGGACACCGTAATACCGCCGCTGCGGTAAAACTCATGGTTGCTCTGGAACTCGTCCATCAGGTGCTCGACGGTCACCATGGTGCCGCCGTTAACCGACCAGGTGTCGGGGTTGTGGCAATACGCACAGCGCATGGGGCAGCCCTGAACAAACACCACAAAGCGGATGCCGGGTCCATCGACCGTCCCCATCGTCTCAATCGAATGCACGCGGCCCAGGGCAAACGCGGAGTCCTCAGGACGAGCGTCCACACCCTCGAGCGTCATCTCAGCCATTCCCGCTACCTTGCCTCTCATTGGTTTTAGCTACATAAATGCCAGAGTCATTCTAGCCTATATGCTTGATGGCGAAACGGTTTAGCGGTCAATTGGATTGTCCTATTTGGCCCCATGCAAAAGCGACGGGAAGGTTGTCGCAACCCGCCCGCCGTCAAGGCAATAGAAATCGATAGACGCCAGGCTTTACGCCTTGAGCGTGAGCACCGCGCCGAAGGCGGTCGGGCCGCAATGGCTCGAGATGACGCCGCCAACCTGAGTCCAGGTAATATCCTTAAAGCCCAGGTCATGCGCATAGACCTCCATGTCGTCGCGCAGCTCCTGGGAAAGGCCCACCGAATACGCCAGGCCAATGTGCGAGTAGTCGATCTCGCCCTTCGCAACCATGTGGTCAATAAAGGCGCGGGCGCACTTGAGCATAGAGCCGCGGAACTTCTTGGTCGCCACGAACTTGCCGCCCGTCACCTCAATGCAGGGCTTAATCTTGAGCAGGTGGGCGCCAAGGAATGCCACGTTGGACAGACGACCGCCCGCCTTAAGGAAGGCTAGGTCGGTAGGAACAAAGCCCAACAGCACGCGATCCATCACCGAATTGGTGAAGGCGAAAATTTCGTCAACGGTGGCATCGGGGTGAGCCTCGATGTATTTGGCGGTCTCGACGACGACGAGCGACTGACCCACCGAAACAAAACGCGTGTCCATGGAGAACACGTAGTCGCGCCCCTTGGCTGCAATCTTGGAGGACTGATGCGAGCAGGTCGTGGCCTCGGAATACGCGAGATGCAGAATAGTCGCGTTGGGCTGCTCGGCATGGATACGGTCGTACACGTGAGCAAAATCCGCAGGCGCGCAGCCGCTGGTCTTGGGCATTACGCCAAACTCGTTGCAGCGTGAGTAAATCTCGAGCGGATCGATCGAACCGTCCTCGACGGTCTCGTCACCAATCGTGACATGCATAGGCACGCGCACGATACCGTAGCGTTCGCAGAGCTCCGGCGTCACATCCGAACCAGACTCAACCACGATTACGTACTTGCCCATTCTTATCACGACCCATCTCGACATTGGCTTTTCAATACATGGCACGCGCCGCCGCACTGTTGCACAACGGCCGCAAAGCGCCAAAGAGACGCCGCCCCTTGCACACAACAAAGGACAGCGTCTCCCTGGAAAACTCCGTGCTTGCCTGAGATTTTACACGGTTTATTAATAGGTGTTACTTACTCCGCAAACGGTAGCTATACGCGATAAACGGCCTTGATTATCAACTTCATCCGAACACTTCCCACATTCATCCGCACATGTGCGGA
>UQKW01000045.1 GCA_900541885.1 uncultured Collinsella sp. | reverse complement strand
GCTGCGGGAACGGCCTGTCCGCCTAATGTGTTCGGCTGAGATCGGAAATCAACCATTCTCCCCGTCTCCCCATCTTCATTTGACAAGCTTGAGGAGAAGCTTCGCGGCTTTGGTGACTTGGTGGTGTTGCGGTCGAGTCCATCTTCGGTCCACACGAGATGGGTACCCTTGGGGCTAAACAACCTGTTGTAGCACCAAACGAACCGGGAGGACCCCGTATGACAACCAAGTACACTGACGCGCCGCGCACGCGCGTCATGACACCGGCATCGCTCAACAACGGCGTGCACGAGAACCATTCCATCGGACAGACCATGGCCATTGCGCCCAAAAAGGGCCTGTTCGACGACATTTCCATTCCCCAGATCATCGCCGGCGCCGCAGCCGCGGCCACAAGCGTGGCGCTTGCCTCCAAGATCGGTATCGCCGGATCGGTAATCGGCGCCGCCGTGAGCTCGGTCATCACCGTTGTGTCCTCGCAGATCTATCGCCACTTTATCTCCGCCAGCGCCGAAGCAATCAAGGGCACGCATGCCGCTGTCGACTACCCTGCCGGCGCCTACGAGCCCGTTGAGCCCAATGTCGAGGAGCACCTGGGCGGCGCCGCGACCACGCAGGAGATGCGCCAGATTGCGGGGCGCGCGACCACGGCGCGCGTCGCCCCCAACAGCCTGCGCGCCAAGGCGGCGGCAGAGCGTAGCCAGACGCAAAAGAAAGTCATCGTCTTCTCGATCGCCATCGCCATCGTCGCGGTCATCGCCTGCACCGGCGCCATCCTTATAACCACCGCCGGTGAGGGTCTGGGCGAGCGCCCCGAGCCAATCCTTTCGTCGCGCACGACCGAGAGCGATGCAAATGGCAACACCCAGTCGCAGGATCAGCAGGCACAGGCGGACGGCACGCAAGACAGTTCTACCTCTGCCGATTCGTCCTCGAACACCCAAAACCAATCGCAGGGCACCGATTCCTCTACGGCCAACAGTGGCACGCCGTCCGACACGACCAACTCAAGCCAAACAACTGACGGTTCACAGCCGAACACGGGAGGCCAGACGAGCGACACCACGTCGGGAATGGGTGCAGCAGACAGTAGCAACACCAACAGCTCGAGTGGAACCGCGTCCGGCACGGCGTCCGACAGCTCGAGCCAAGGCACGACGTCGGGCAACTAAGCACGTTTGCCTCTCATAGATAACCGACCTGCATAACGGGCGCGAACCGGCAACGGTCGCGCCCGTTTGCCTTGGGCGACGAGATGGCAAGCCCCGCGCGATGGTAAGATGCTTTGGTGTGTAAAGAGGAGATTTGCCATGAGCAAGACAATAGTTAGGCCCACGCTTTCGCTGGGCAACCACATCTATCTGTATCGCCTGCTGCGCGACGCGATTGGGTGCGGCAAGCAAACGTTTATGACACAGGTCGAGGAGGCGCTCGCCGCCGGCGACATGACCGCTTATGACCTGGGCTTTGAGTCCACGCGTGAGCTGCTCGAGGAGCTCGACGACTGCATTAAGCTGACCGTCTTTAAGGGCGGTCGCCTGTATGCCACCGTCGTCGCCAACGAGGCCTGGGATACCGCCCTTGCCAAGGGCGAGGACAAGCCCAAGGCTGCCAAGGGCGCCAAGCAGTCCTACAAAAAGAAGAAACGCGGCGAAAAGGACCTCAAGGCCGTACGCCCCAAGCACGTTAAGCGTCCCGAGCCCGAAGCCATGGTTGAAGCCGCGCCGGAACCCGAGCCCGAGACAGAGATCGAAGTCGCTATTGAGGTAACGGCAGAAGCCGAAACCGAAATCGCCGCATCGACCGATCCCGAAGTCATATCCGAGCAGGAAGCCACTGTGGAGCTCAACGAAGCGCCCAAGTCGACAACCGAAGAAGCCGCTGACCAGCCCGAGACGTCTACGTTCCAAAACAGCGATGTCTTTGGCAACGAGGCCGAGGACGATCAGTCCGACGAGCCCGCAGATCAAGACGCTACCGAGTCGGCGCCGGAGCCCGAGACGCCGCAGCCCGCCATCTCGCTCACGGTCGTCTATGACCCCGAGAACGCCAATGCCGGCATCACCACCATGGCATCCACGCCGGTCGAGACAAAGCCATCTGTCGAGGCAAAGGATGCCCCTCAAGCCAAGACCAAAACCGAGACCGAAGACACGTCCGTCCCCGTGGAGCCGACAGATTCCGCAGCTAAGCCGGAAGCGGCGCCTGAGCCTGAGCCTGTCATCGAGTCCGCATCCACACCTGTCTATGACCAGATTCCCGCACCTGTACCGGCTCCGGTCCCCGCACCCGCAGCACCTGCCATCCCCGAGGACTTCCCCGTCGATTTCGCAACCGAGGTCTTCTGCCCCGGTCCGTTGCTACACCAGCTGTCGACCTATCTCCCCTACGGCGCCGATACCCTCGGCATCGTCGGCGAGTACTACTGGATCGCCCGCGAGCGCGGTACCATCGAGGCCGCGCGAAACCGCGCAAGCTTCCCCCTGCGCTACACGCAGGCCGGCGAGCGCCACGAAGTTACCGTGCGCGTCCGCCGCAACACCACCGGTGGCCTCGGATCCACCTGGACCATCGATAAAGTCGAAGAACCCGAGCAGTAACGACAAACGGCTCAAATCCAAATCAGGATTTGAGCCGTTTTTATTTGTTGATGTTGCGTAACCAACAGCGAGCGGGCCGCAAGTGCCCCAGGTTGCCGTGAAAGAGGAGCGACGCGTACTTCGGTACGCGAGCGACGGCTTGAACGGCAAGATGGGGTGCTTGCGACCTGCGCAGCGTCGAGCAGTTACGCGGTTTGGAAAACCGCGTAACGATCTAGTCGCGCGTCAGCTTACGGTGGATACGATGCGGCTGGGCCGCGTCCTCGCCCAGGCGCTCGATGCGGTTGGCCTGATAGGCCTCGAAGTTGCCCTCGAACCAATACCAGCTGCCCGGATTCTCGTCGGTGCCCTCCCACGCCAGAATGTGTGTGGCGACGCGGTCCAGGAACATACGGTCGTGGCTAATGACCACCGAGCAGCCCGGGAACTCGAGCAGCGCCGCCTCGAGCGAGGACAGCGTCTCGACGTCGAGGTCGTTCGTGGGCTCGTCGAGGAGCAGCAGGTTGCCGCCCTGCTTGAGCGTAAGCGCCAAGTTCAGACGGTTGCGCTCGCCACCGGAGAGTACGCCGGCGCGCTTCTGCTGGTCCTGGCCCTTAAAGCCAAAGCTCGCCACATAAGCGCGGCTCGGAACCTCGGTCTCGCCGACCATCATGTGGTCCAAGCCGTCCGAGACGACCTCCCACAGGTTCTTATCGGGGTCGATGCCGGAACGGTTCTGGTCGACATAGGAGATCTTGACGGTCTCGCCCACCTCGAGCTCGCCCGAAGTCAGCGGCTCCAGGCCCACGATGGTCTTGAAGAGCGTAGTCTTGCCCACACCGTTGGGGCCGATGACGCCCACGATGCCGTTGCGCGGCAGGGTGAACGATAGGTCATCGATGAGCACGCGACCGTCGAACTCCTTGTGCAGATGATGGGCCTCGAGCACCTTGTTGCCCAGACGCGGGCCCACAGGGATGCGGATGTCGGTCCAGTCGAGCTTCTGGCTTGCGCGGGCCTCGGCCTCCATCTCCTCATAGCGAGCCAGACGGGCCTTGTTCTTGGCCTGGCGAGCCTTGGGCGAGCTGCGCACCCACTCGAGCTCGGCCTCCATGCGCTTGGCGAGCTTGGCGTCACGGTTGCCCTGGGCCTCGATACGCGCGGCCTTGGTCTCCAGATACGTGGAGTAGTTGCCCTTGTAGGGATAAAGGTGACCGCGGTCGACCTCGCAGATCCACTCGGCAACGTTATCCAAGAAGTAGCGATCGTGCGTGACGGCAAGCACCGCGCCCTGGTAGTTGTGCAGGAAGTGCTCGAGCCACAGGATCGACTCGGCGTCCAGGTGGTTCGTGGGCTCGTCGAGCAGCAGCAGGTCGGGAGCCTCGAGCAGCAGCTTGCACAGGGCCACGCGACGGCGCTCGCCGCCGGAAAGCACGTTGACCGGCATGTCGGAATCGGGCAGCTGCAGGGCGTCCATGGCCTGGCCGAGCTTGGAATCGATATCCCAGCCGTCGGCGGCGTCAATCTCGTCCTGGAGCTTGCCCATCTCGGCCATGAGGGCATCCATGTCGCAATCCGGGTCGCACATCTCCTCGCCGATCTTATTGAAGCGATCGACCTTGGCGATCATATCGCCAAACGCCATGCGCACGTTCTCGATAACGGTCTTGTCGTCGTCGAGCGGCGGCTCCTGCTGCAGGATGCCCACGGTGTAGCCGGGGGTGAGCCTGGCATCGCCGTTGGAGACCTCCTCGATGCCGGCCATGATCTTGAGCAGGGTCGACTTGCCCATGCCGTTGGGACCCACGACGCCGATCTTGGCACCGGGGTAGAAGCTCAGGGTCACGTCGTCAAGGATTACCTTGTCGCCATGGGCCTTGCGAGCCTGATACATCTGATAAATGAACTCCGCCACAGTCATTTCTCCTTATCTAGCTGCGGAAATCTTCTCCCCCTCTCCGTTTTGGAAAAAGCGGAGAGGCAGTTCGCGCGTTCTAATAAAAAGGGGCATGGTTGCCCATACCCCCTAATACTACCTGGGAAAAGTCCCCCGGAACATACTATGAACTGCGTACGCTAGTTTTCCGCAACCTTAACGAGCGGCTCGCTGCTATTTGCGCCACAGCAGATACGAGTAGACGTAGACGGCTCCGACCGAACCAAACGCCAGAACCGCAATCACTGCGGCGACGACTTCACTCGAAAGCACGCTGCCCGCCACGCCCATCACAATCAGGCCAATACCCAGTACCATAAAGCAGGCGCCGCCAAAACGCTGCGTACGACGCCAGTTCTCGGGATCGGCAAGCGCCCAAGGTGTCTTGATACCGAGCGTATAGTTCTGCTTCACACGCGGCAAATAGTTGCCTACGCCGACGAACAGCAAACCGACAACACCGGAAATCAGCACGTTAACCGAACCGACCGCCGGCACCACGCCCCAGACCGTAAGCTCTCCCAGCCAGCTTATGGCGCACATGAACAAGGTGAAGGCGATTACGAAGCCCTGGTAGAACTTGCCCGAGGTACGATATGCCTCACCTTTGGGGTCGATGCGCGGCACCACGCAGAACATTGCGAGAAGCGCCAGAGGCAGCACGCCGAGCGCGGAGGCCATCCAGCTAGGACCCCAACCGTCGACGGCGCCGTTCGCGCCCCAGTGCGTGGGAATCTGCGCAGGCAAGCTCGGCATCACCATGAGGTGCGCTACGACATTGGCGACGCACAGAGCGACCAGCACAATCCACACGCGCGACGATACCCCCGTGGGGGGAATGCCCTTGTTTTCGTTATTCATCCTTATCACCTTCCGTGTTTGTAAAGCCCATAAACCAGCCAATCAAATCCTGCATGACGGTGGTGTTTAAGCTGTATACGATGTTTTGGCCATGGCGCTCGTCGGTCACCAACCCGGCGTTTTTGAGCGTCGCCAAGTGATGGCTCAGCGACGGCTTACTGATATCGAAATGCTCGGCAAGCTCCCCCGCCGTGCAATTGCCCTCGCGCAGCAACTCCAAAATGCGCCGTCGCGTTGGATCGGCAAGCGCCTTAAAACCCTCTCCCGGCATAAGACCTCCTCTCATCATCTCTCATAACGCGCACACTATACTCGATATTTAGATGTTTGTCTAACTATCTAATCTTGTACTCAAAAAAATAGCCGCCTCCGCGTAATGCGAAGACGGCCACTTCTCACGCTACAAACGTGTTTTGGAGTTGGCCAACCCGCTGCAACGGGTGCCATCTGCTTCAATCTTATGCGAACCCCGATCCCATTTCAACAAGCCCAAGGGCTCAAATGGAATCGCGATAACACCTATAATGGCGATAGCTAAAACACGATTCGCTTCCCCATCGGAGGATGTCTATGACCGAAACCGCTGCCGCTCTCGTCGAGACACGCGACACCAAGCTCGAGATCATCATGGGCCGCGAGGCACTCGATAAGCTCGCCGATGCTACGGTGTTGGTGCTCGGCTGCGGAGGCGTGGGCTCCAACTGCTGCGAGGCACTCGCCCGCGGCGGCATTGGTCATTTCGTCATTCTGGACAAGGACATCGTCGCGCCCAGCAATATCAATCGCCAGGCTATCGCCTTTCACAGCACCATCGGCAAGCGCAAGGTCGATGTTATGGAAGCCATGATCCACGACATCAATCCCACCGCCACCGTTATCAAACGCACCGAATACCTGCTGAGCGACAACATCGACGAGTTCTTCGCGAGCGTTTTGGAGCAGACGGACGGCAAGCTCGACTACGTCGTCGACGCCATCGACACCATCTCGGCCAAGCTCACCATTGCCAAATATGCTCAGGACCACGACATTCGTTTGGTTAGCTCCATGGGCGGGGCCAACAAGCTCCATCCCGAGTGCCTCCGCTTTGCCGACATTTTCGATACGGTACGTGACCCCATGAGCCGCATCATGCGCAAAGAATGTAAGAAGCGCGGAATCAAGAGTCTGCACGTGCTGTTTAGCTGCGAGGAATCGGTTAAGACCCAACCCCGCGACCCGTCCAACATCCACGAGCGTACCGAGTTGGGTACCGCTAGTTTTATGCCGCCCATCATGGGTCAGATGATTGCCGGCGAGGTTATCCGCCAGATCAGTGGACGCGGCACCGAGCGTGTGCGCGCCGACGGCCAACGCCTGGACTAGCGGAGTGCGCCGAGATGGAGCCCCGGTTATTTGATGCACACTGCCATCTTGATTTGATGGCTCACCCGGACGCCGTTGCCGATGAGGCGACGGCACTGGGCTTGGGCCTATTTGATTGCGGCGTCGATCCACGTGACTTTTCGGCCGCAAACGAGCGCGCCCATCGCCAACCAAGCATCATCGCCGGCATTGGGCTTCACCCCTGGTGGCTTGCCGACGGTCGCTGCGGTCCTGCCGAAATCAATCTGCTTTGCGAAGTTGCAGCCCAAGAGCGCTACATCGGCGAGGTGGGACTCGACTTTTCTGCGCGCTTTGCCGGAAGCGAGCCGCTGCAAACACAGGCACTTGACCGGCTCTGCGAGGCTCTCGCGCAACATCCTCTTACCGGGCGTGTGATATCAATTCACGACGTTCGTTCGGCAGGAGCCGTACTGGACGTCCTCGAATCGCATGGACTACTCATCCCAAACCCCGACTCCCCCGCTATCATCTTCCACTGGTTTAGCGGTACTTCGGACGAACTCGTCCGCGCGCGTAATGCGGGCTGTTATTTTTCCGTGAACGAGCGGATGCTCGCCACCAAGCGCGGTCGCGAATACGCCCGACAGATCCCACTCGATCGTTTACTGCTCGAGACCGATGCGCCGGCGGAGGCAAACACCGAAACAAGCGCACAGTCGCTTATCAGATCGCTCACATGGACCTCAGAACGCATCGTCTCACTCAAAAACCGCGACGCAGAGTGCATCGAGTCGGCAGTTTTAGCAAATGCGCACTCTGTTTTTGACCTTCGCTAGCCCCGGTGGGCAAAAAATGCCAAATATGAGTACTGTTGCAAATCCAGTCACATTATTTTACGGCAAAATAGTGCCTTGATAATGTACAGCTAGGTAGCGCACAGAGATGTGGTGTAAGAGGCGGGGCATGCCCCGCCTCCGCCCTTTCTTGAAAGG
>UQKW01000044.1 GCA_900541885.1 uncultured Collinsella sp. | reverse complement strand
CACATGTGCGGATGAATGTGGGAAGTGTTCGGATGAAGTTGATAATCAAGGCGGCCAAGCGTTTTAAAAAATGCTAAGTTTTCGGCTTGCACCTTGCGATTCCTCGTGTATACTAACTTTCGCATTTAACGGAGAGTTGTCCGAGTGGCCGAAGGAGCACGATTGGAAATCGTGTAGGCGTCAAAAGCGTCTCCAGGGTTCAAATCCCTGACTCTCCGCCAGTTAATTCCAAAGCAGGCCTTCGAGCCTGCTTTGTTTTTACCCCACGCGGAGGGGTGGCAGAGTGGTTGAATGCGGCGGTCTCGAAAACCGTTTGGCCTGTATAAGGTCACGAGGGTTCGAATCCCTCCTCCTCCGCCATTTAGATTGAGAAAGCTCCCAGATTGGGGGCTTTTTTCTTTTAAGTCCCTTACAAGCAAATACGGCGGAGGAGGAGGGATTCGAACCCGTCCCTCCCTCAAAAACATGTACGTCAGCCTCCAAAACCGACATTTTTCGACATCTTTGGAGGCTGACGTACACGTTTGGATTGACTCACGGGAGTGGCACTATTCGGAAGGTGCCTCCTCGTCTCGCATGCCTTTCCAGTTACGGATAAGCGCCTTGCGCAGTTCATTTTGCTTTCGTTGGTACTCGGTATCGGTGCGTCGAGGCATGCCGAGTGCTTCGCGAATGTTGTTCATGGCGCGGTGAAAGGCAAGCTGGCTGCCGAACTGAGCCGAAGTGAGCGTAACGATTCGATATCCCATTTGGGCGAGAACGGCCTCTCGTTCCGCATCTGCTCCCTTGCGCTCGAACTCATCGTGAAAGCCGCCCTTATATTCAATACCGAGCTCCCTGCGCTTATAGGTAACGAGCGTGTCGATTTTGAGCGTTCGAGCTTTGGCGCAGTGCCAAAGACGTTGAGGGATTTCAAGCGGTTTGTTGAGCTCGATGCCTCGAATGCCAACGCCGCCTTCGCTTGTTGGGAGCGAGAGGGCGATTGCCGAAGCGGTCTCCATAGGCGAGGCCGAGTGATCGTAGATGTGCCTGAGCGCAAGCCGTGCACGTGTGGCACCGGGTTTGCCGGGGTGCCGATCGAGCAGTTCGGTTATTTCATCCTTGGAGGTGGTGGCTGGTTGCTCGGTATAAGGGTCGGCGGGATTGAGCCTCATGCGATAATCGCCGCAAACTTCATAGCCATATTCGAGATATTCGATCCTATCCATCCACTCGGCAGCGAGCGCGAAGGTGAAGGCTTCGTCGGTGATGAAGATTCCGGGCGTCAACTCGTTAATATGCTCGTAGGGAAGATTTTGTCCAAGAATGTGGCAAACGACGCCTTTGGTACGAATTCGCTCAAATTCGAATACAACCGCGATATCGATAGTCTTAAGCATATCGGACGGAATGCCGCAGTCGGTAAGGGCCTGTCGTATGCGCGCAACACGTTGCTGGGTGGAGATGCCTTGTGCGCCTATCTGGTAGTCGTGCCGCGCAAGAGACTGAACCAAATTCTGGGGTGCATGATGGACAAGCCATGCGGTTTTATGCGAAATGAGAACAGGGGTATCCATTGAGGGCCTCTCGCTCTGAGCCGGTATCCAACTCTTATGTCCGTTGAAGTGGGGAAATATACCGGATGTGAGTAAATCAACTCACTCATGCTGTGAGCTCAATCCAAACATGTACGTCAGCCTCCAAAGATGTCGGAAAATGTCGTTTTTGGAGGGTGACGTACATGTTCTGGACCCCTGGCATTCCAGCAACGCCATGCCCCCACCCAGTCCCGACCGTTTGCCGAGCAATAGGGTCGCAATCGGCGCCGAACATGTACTATGTACGGGCATTGTCCAAATCCGTAATCCAAAGGACCCCATCTTGCCCGTCGTCGCCGCTATGACCATTACCTCACATGCATCGGATGCCATGGTCGCCATTCCGTTTTGGCTCGAGATGTTCGCTGTTGTCGCTGCATCGATCTCGGGTGTACTGGTTGCGCGCGAGCACAAGCTCGACCTGGTGGGCGCGGTCGCGCTCGCGGTGGTCTGCGGTCTGGGCGGCGGTCTTTTGCGCGATATGACGCTGCAGGTGGGCAACGTCTACATCCTCAACCAGCCGATGGCACTGCCGCTTTCCATCGCCACGGCAGCCATCATCTACATTTTCCCGGCAATCGTCGACAAACCCGAAAAACTCATTCCCCTGCTCGACATCATCTCGGTCGGCATCTATGCCGCCACCGGAGCGGACAAGGCGCTGGTCTACGGCTTTGCACCGGCGGTGTGCATCATGATGGGCTTTTTTACCGCGGTGGGCGGCGGCATGTTGCGCGACGGCTTTATGGGCGTGGTTCCGGGCATTTTCCAACGTACTAACTTTTATGCCATCGCTGCCATCGCCGGATCGACAAGCTACGTGTGTCTCGTTATGAGCGGCATCATGAGCAATGTCGCCGCGCTGATCGTATGCGTTGTCGTGACCATGGGTCTGCGCTGGCTCTCGCTGCGCTTTGACATCAAAAGCCCCACCGAAGAAGACATCGCGCGCTTTTTGCATCGCAAAAAGTAGGTAGCGCGGGCTCATCCTTCGAAATGCAACCGAGAGGTTCTTTTAGAGCGCCCGCACGTTGGGTACCCTGTTAGGTATATGCCGAACACCTAACAAAAGGATCAACCATGGCTTTCAATCAAACCGCGGCGGCGCCGTCACACAAGATGCGTCGCTGCCTGCTTATGGCATTCACACTCATCGCGCTCGCGCTCATCGCTCTTCCCACGGCGTCATTTGCCGGCACGGACACGGCAGGCAACGTACTTGCAACCGACAACGACTCTAATCCGTCCGGTGTCGAAGGCGACCTGTATTGGGCCGGTCAGAGTCTCGAACTGGACGATGTCTCTATCGACCGCGATATCATCGCCGCGGGCGATACCCTCTCGATTCGCGACTGCACGGTGGGCGGTGCCGTCCGTCTGGCGGCACGCACCATCGATATCGCCAAGACCACGGTTAATGGCAGCGCCACGGTGGCCGGTCAGCACGTTGTGCTCAACACCGACAGCTCTGCCAACTGTTTCTATGCGATAGGCGAGACGGTTGCCCTGCGAGGCTCCACCAAGTCGGCAGCACTTGCAGGCGATACGGTAACCATCGACGGCACCGTCGATGGCGATGTCGAGGTTTGGGCCGACAAGCTCATCCTGGGCAAGAACGCCCGCATCACCGGCACCGTGAACGCTCACGTCTCCGAGGACCCCGAGCGTGCCGCGGGAGCCGTTCTCGGTGCGCTCAAGATCGACCGCACCGAAAACGAGGATACTTCCACCGTTAACGATGTCATCGGCGGCACCGTCGCCGCGGCGCTTTCCACCTGCTTTGTCGCCCTGCTACTCGAGCTCGTCTTTCCGCGCGCGACCGCCAGCGCCGCCGGCATGCTCCACCAGCGCCCCACGCCCCTGTGGGTGAGCGGTCTTCTGGGCACGATTGCTATCGTCCCCGCCGTCCTACTGCTGATTATCTCCATCGCTGGTCTATCGCTTGCCGGAGCCCTCATGTGCGGCGTTATCGGCATCGCATTGGTGTCGAACGCCTTTGCGGGGTGCGCGATCGCCCGCATGGTCGGACACAGCCAAAACCGCTACGCCATGGCAGCCGTGGGTGGCATCGCCGCAGGCGCCCTCACAGGGCTTCCCCTCGTAGGCGGCTTCATCAGCGGTGTGGCCTTTGTCTTTATGCTCGGCTACATCATCCAGATCATCTGGCGCAACGCCCGCCTCAAGCCGCAGCAGCCGACTAACACGCCGGGACTCCCCACCGCTTAGCAGCTAACTGCCACAAAGATGCCAAGCACCTTTGTGGCGGCGCAAACGAACCTGCCCCCTGAACCAAAAAGGGCGCCGACCATTACGGTCGACGCCCTTTCTTGTTAGACGCTATAAAGTCCAGCGCTTATTTGTTGACCTGGCCGGCGCGGACGGCAGCCTTCTTGCGGTCGGTGGCGTTGAGCAGACGCTTGCGCAGGCGGATGTTCTTGGGAGTAATCTCGACCAGCTCGTCGTCGGCGATATACTCCAGCGCCTCCTCCAGCGAGAAGGTGCGAGGCGGCACCAGCTGGACGGAGATATCGGAGGTCGAGGAACGCTGGTTGCCCAGGTTCTTGGTACGGGCGATGTTGACGACCATGTCGCCGGCCTTGCTGCGCTCGCCCACGATCATGCCCTCGTAGCACTCGGTGCCCGGCTCAACGAACAGCTGGCCGCGCTCCTGCAGCGTACCCAGAGCGTAGGCAACGGCCTTCTCGGTGGTCATGGAGATCATGGCGCCGTTCTGACGGTTGCCGATCTCGCCGGCATAGGGGCCGTACTCCAGGAAGGTGTGGTAGAACACGCCCTCGCCGTGGGTGACGTTCATGATGCGGTTCTTAAGGCCCATGATGCCACGCGTCGGGATCTTAAACTCAAGGTGCGTCACGATGCCCGAGGTATCCATGCTCGTCATGATGCCGCCGGAGGTACCGAAGACCTCAACGACCTTGCCCGAATATTCGTCCGGGCACTCGACGACGGCCTGCTCGACGGGCTCCATCTTGTTACCGTTCTCGTCCTTCTTAAACAGAACGCGGGGACGGCCGACCTGGAACTCAAAGCCCTCGCGGCGCATGGACTCCATCAGAACAGACAGGTGCAGAATGCCGCGGCCCGAGACCTCGACGCCGCTCTTGTCCTCGAGCTCCTCGATCTTCATGGTCACGTTGTTCTCGGCCTCGTTGAACAGGCGCTCCTTAAGCTGACGGGCGCCCACGATGTCGCCGTCACGGCCGACGAGCGGGGAGGTCGAAGCCTCAAAGACGATGGACAGGGTCGGCGGGTCGATCTCGATGGGCTCGAGCTCGACGGGGTTCTCGGGATCGGTGTAGACATCGCCGATATCGGTGCGGTCAATACCCACGACAGCAGCGATATCGCCGGCGCCGACTTCCTGGCACTCGGTGCGGCCCAGGTAGTCGAAGGTAAAGAGCTGCTTGACGGTAGCGGTGGCGCTGGAGCCGTCGTTCTTGACGACCAGAATCTGGTCGCCCTGGTGGATGGTGCCAGAGTACACGCGGCCGATACCGATGCGACCGACGAAGTTGGAGTGGTCGATGGTCACGCACTGCATGGCCAGCGGGGCGTTCTCGTCAACCTCGGGCGCAGGCATGTCGTCGATGATCATGTCGAGCAGCGGGTACATGTCCATGTTGCCGTCGTTGGGGTCAAGGCGGGCAAAGCCGTTCATGGCGCTGGCGTAGACCACGTGCTCCATGGCGAACTCAAGCTGGTCGTCGGTGGCGCCCAGGTCGGCCATGAGGTCCAGGCAGTCGTTGTAGGCCTTCTCGGGGTTGGCGCCCGGACGGTCGATCTTGTTGATGACGATCATGATCTTAAGGCCGGTGTCGATAGCGTGACGCAGCACGAAGCGGGTCTGGGGCATGGGGCCCTCAAAGGCGTCGACCAGCAGCAGGGCGCCGTCGGCCATACGCAGCACGCGCTCGACCTCGCCGCCAAAGTCGGCGTGGCCCGGGGTGTCGATGACGTTGATCTTGACGTCCTTGTACTCGATAGAAATGTTCTTGGCGAGAATCGTAATGCCGCGCTCGCGCTCCTGGTCGTTGGAATCCAGGACGCGGTCCTCGACCTGCTGGTTGGCACGGAAGGCGTCCGTGGCACGCAGGAGCTTGTCGACCATCGTCGTCTTGCCGTGGTCGACGTGAGCGATGATGGCGATGTTCCTCAGATTGTCTACGCGCATGTAGTTCCCCTATCTTCTATCTATATACAACCGGCACGCGTATGCGACCCACCCAGCAATGCAACGCTCGGCGGGAATATTGAGCCTTTTACCGAAAACTCGTTTATTTTAGCGATTTTAGATGAGAGGGGTTTCCTCACCTGCAGGTTCAGGGTCGCTCCACATAAAACCATCGCCGGCGCCCATGCCCTCATACAGCACATATGCCGAAAAACCGCTCTCGAGCGTGGTTTCGAAGAAGCTCACGAGCAGAGCATCGTGATAGCCGCCGTCAATCTCGACGCAGCCGGTGTAGCCGATGGCATAGCGAGCGATACGGCCCAGGCCCTCGTCCTTAAGACCCATCTTGTGCTCGGAGATAAAGTTGGTGGCCGCCTCGAGGCACGCCTCTTCGCCGTCCTCGTCGAGCGCCGCCAGATAACGGTTGGAAGCGGCGTCCTCAATTGCCACGACCACGCCAGGGTTTTCACCGGCGGCAAGGTCGTCCAAGAACGCGCCGATCAGATCGCACACCATGGCGTCGAGCTCGGCGGAGACGTTACCGGCGTCCTGCATATCCTGTGCCATCTTTAGACCTTCCCATCGAGTCTGGCGTCATTACAGTTCTTGTGCCTCGGCGGCGATCCTGGCGGCAGCGTCGCGGGCGCGCATCATGTCCGCTGCGCGCTTGTCGAGCACCTTGATCTGACTGGTCAGCATTACCGCATCGACCACACCCCAGATCACAAGGCCCGTAGAGATCGAAAACCCAAGCGCACCAACTGTACCACGAAGGCGCGAGCAGATTGCCGCGACAAGGACGGAGACGACAACCATCTTGATAAACGAGCCGCGGCGCTCGCGAAGCGTGCGGGCCTGCGTCACATAGGCAATGCGAGCCGCCTCAGAAGCCTCCGAGCGCATCTGGGCCTCGCGGGCGATCGCAGCCGCCTCAGCCGACATACCGCCGGCCATCAGCGAACGCTCCGCAACCTGGACGCCCCGCATTTAGAAGTCATCGGGGGAGAGCGTATGGACGAACTCGTCGAACTTCTCGAACTCCTGCTCGTCGTCGACTTCCTCGGCGTGGGTAGAAACAGTGCCCAGGCGATTCATGATGTCGTCTTCAACGAACATGGGGGCATTACTGCGTACGGCGAGGGCGATGGCGTCGCTCGGACGCGCATCGATCTTATGCTCGTTGCCATCGGCCAACACGACAACCGTCGCGTAAAACACGGGCGGCTCGGCGCGAACGATTTCGATGCGTTCGAGCTTGGCACCCAGGGCACCAACAGTATCGAGCAACAGGTCATGGGTAATCGGGCGCTCGGCGCGACCGCTATCGATGCCGCGGCTGATGGCAGCAGCTTCAAACGAACCAGTCTGAATGGAAAGGGAACGCAGTGGCGCGGGCGAGTCCGATTTGCTGCAGCGCTCGCGAAGCACGATAAGCGATGGCACGGGACCGGCGGCCATGACGATGGTCTCTATGTCGACACGAACCATGGAACACCTCCGGTACGTAGCGGTTAACACGCGGCAGTCCGCCGCATTGAATAGCTATACTACCCAAACTTTCGCACAGCACACAAAACCAAAATGAGATTTATCGCAGACAAGAAAAAAGCCCCGAGGCAATGCCCCAGGGCTCTTCACAGTTTTGATGGTGGACCTGACAAGATTCGAACTTGTGACCTCCCGGTTATCAGCCGGACGCTCTAACCAACTGAGCTACAGGTCCATCATGGTGGAGGTTAGGGGGATCGAACCCCTGACCTCAGGCTTGCAAAGCCCGCGCTCTCCCAGCTGAGCTAAACCCCCACGGAGACAGTAATAAACACCCCAGCGGCGACTCGGCTCTCGCTGGGGTGTTTATTGCGAAAGAAAGTGGTGGACCTGACAAGATTCGAACTTGTGACCTCCCGGTTATCAGCCGGACGCTC
>UQKW01000043.1 GCA_900541885.1 uncultured Collinsella sp. | reverse complement strand
GCTGCGGGAACGGCCTATTTGCTCAATGTGTTCGGCTGAGATCGGAAATCAACCAAACGCTTGGCCGCACTTGGCGTTGCAGTGGGGTTTGAGGTGCCAAAAAACGGCTTCCGACCAGCGTGGTTGATCAACTCAATTGTTCAAAAAGGGTATTCATAAGCGACTTGGCAATGAATTTAAAAATCTTTGGTTGGTGCTGTGGGCCACTGGTATGCATTTTGCGACCACAGCCTTGTGCCCGTTGACCTGCGGCTTGGCTCAGCTTGTCCCCGCGGCACCGTATCTTGTCCACAAATCCGTCAAGCATTTGGTCGGCATTTGGTTGGAATGCGCATGAAACAGCGTGCGAGTATGGGCATATGTGGAGGTCATGAGGTTGTAGCTGCATATTCTTGCAGCCTAGGAGGTTGAAAGATATTATTACCAAGTCTTTTCCTGCTTCAGGCGCACCTTCACGACCTGAAGCCACATTTGCCCAGAGGAGGTGACAATATGAAGGCTTATGAACTGCTGTTCTTTGTTGACCCGTCGCTCGACCCCGAGACTCGTCTCGCTGTTATGAAGCGTATCGATACCACGATCGCTGAGGGCGCTGGCAAGGTCGACTCCGTTGACGAGTGGGGCAAGCGCAAGCTCGCCTACGAGATCAACGACCTCACCGATGGTGACTACACCCTCATCAACTTCCACGCAGATCCTACCCAGATCGCCGAGCTTGATCGCGTCCTGCGCATCACCGACGCTGTGGTCCGCCACATGATCGTCCGTCGCGACGACCAGGAGTAAGACTGTCGTTTTGGACTGGGCTTGTGCCCCAAGAGGAAGTAGTGAGTTATGAGCATCAATCGAGTGAACATCACCGGTAACCTCACCCGCGATCCCGAGCTGCGCGCCACCGCCGGCGGAACCCAGGTTCTGTCCTTTGGCGTCGCCGTGAACGATCGTCGCCGCAACGCGCAGACTGGCGAGTGGGAGGACTATCCCAACTTTGTCGACTGCACCATGTTCGGCACCCGCGCCGAGGCCGTGAGCCGTTTCCTGGCAAAGGGAAACAAGGTCGCGATCGAGGGCAAGCTGCGCTACAGCTCTTGGGAGCGCGACGGTCAGCGCAGGAGCAAGCTTGAGGTCATCGTCGATGAGATCGAGTTTATGAGCTCCCGTGGTAGCCAGGGTGGCTACGATCAGGGCGGTTACGCCCCCGCAGCTCCCGCGCCCGCAGCACGTCCTGCCGCGCCGGTGGCCACGCCGCCCGCGGTCGACGTCTACGATGAGGACATCCCGTTCTAAGGGTTGTTCACCTATTTTTGAGTGAGAGGCGGCTTCGGTTCGCCGAAGGTGCCAAATGAAAGGTATTTTGACATGGCTAATGATTTTTCTGCACGTCAGCCGCGTCGTAAGTACTGCCAGTTCTGCAAGGAGAACACTGAGTTCATCGACTATAAGGACACTCAGCTTCTCCGTAAGTACATGACCGATCGTGGCAAGATCAAGCCCCGTCGCGTCACTGGCGCTTGCACGCAGCATCAGCATGACATCGCCAACGCCATCAAGCGCGCCCGCGAGATGGCTCTCCTGCCGTACACCGTCCCCGTGGTTTCCTCTCGTGGCAACCGCGACCGCGGCTAAGAAGGGAGACGCATCATGAAGGTTATTCTTCTCGATGAGATCAAGGGCAAGGGCGGCGAGGGTGACGTCGTAGAGGTCGCTCAGGGTTACGCTGAGAACTTCCTGTTCCCCAAGAAGCTCGCTGTTGCCGCCACCAAGGGCAACCTCAAGCAGCTTGACGAGCGTCGCAACAGCATCGCCAAGCGCGAGGCCGTCCGTCTGGCTACCGCCAACGAGACCAAGGCTGCCTTCGAGGGCAAGACGGTCACCGTTGACGTCAAGGTCGGCGACGAGGGCATCCTCTTTGGCTCCGTTACCGCCGCTATGATCGCTGACGCCATCAAGGCTCAGCTCGGTATGGACATCGACCGCAAGCGCGTCGAGCTCGGTAAGCCCATCAAGGTTGCCGGTGCCCACACCGTTGCCATCTCGCTGTACCGCGAGATCAAGGCCGAGGTTGTCGTTCTCGTCGGCGTTACCGCCGAGGAGCTCGCTGCCGAGGCTGAGGTCGAGGAGGCCGCTGAGGTCGCCGAGGCCGAGACCGCCGAGGTCGAGACTGAGGCTGCTGCCGAGTAGCATTTGCTGCAACGCAACAATCTTGTTCTAAGAAGGGCGCTCTGGGAAACCAGGGCGCCCTTTTGTTTTTTGCGCTGAGTGAGTGTCATGGTGAACGTTGCGTCGAAGTCCTATATACAGGACCGTTCATCCGTTTGGTTCGGTGATGATTGGCGGCGCGCGGCGCGTTTTGGGACCGTAGCTGATACTATGGATGCTCGCAAGCGATATGAATGAGGATGCTCATGGCATATGACGATAGGGAGACCGGGCTGACGGTCGAGGACCGCGGCTCAAAGTTGGGTCTTCCCCAAAACCAAGATGCAGAGGCCAATGTGCTGGCCGCTATGCTGCTATCGCCCGAGGTGGTCGAAGAAGCCCAGGTCGAGCTGCAGCCCGATGACTTCTACCGGCCCATTCATAAGACCATCTATACCGCGATGGTCGATATGTACAACAGCCGCATTCCCATCGACTCCATCTCGCTGATCGATTACCTGCGAAGCATCAACAAGCTCGATGCCGTGGGCGGCGAAGCGTACATTTTGGAGTTGATGGGTCAGACCCTGTCGCTCGTCAACTGGCAGCATCATGCCGCCATCGTTCGCCGCGATTCGATGCTGCGTGAGCTGATCGGCGCCACCAACGAGATCAACGCGCTGGCATATAATGCCCCCACCGACACCAAAGAGGTTGTCGAGCTGGCCGAGAGCAAGCTGCTCAAGGTTACGGCGCGCGAGGTCAAGTCGAGTTACAAGACGTTGACCGAGTTTATGGTCGAGGCCTATAACGAGGCCGAGGAAGTGTGCCAGGCCGGTGGCCAGGCTGCGGGCGTGCCCACGGGCTTCCCGTCGCTCGACCGCATGCTCATGGGCTTCCGCGAGGGTCAGCTCATCATTATCGGCGCCCGTCCTGCTGTAGGTAAGACGTCGTTCGCTCTGAACCTGGCACTTAACGCTGCCGCTGCTGGTTATACCGTCGGCTTCTTCTCGCTGGAGATGTCGGGCAAGGAAATTGCCCAGCGTCTGATTTGCGCCTACGCCATGATCTCGATCAGTGACTTCCGCATGGGCCGTATTAGCCCCGAACAGTGGGCCAATATCAACGAGGCCACGCAGACCTTGTCCAAGCTCGATATTCTGATTGACGATACGCCCGGCACCACAGTGACCGAGATTCGCGCCAAGAGCCGCCGTATGCTCCATAACAAGGAGAAGGCAATCATCATCCTGGACTACCTGCAGCTGGTGAGTCCTCCGCCGGGACGCCGCTCCGAGAGCCGTACCGTCGAGGTTTCGGAGATGTCGCGTGGTCTGAAGATCATGGCCAAGGAGCTCAAGATCCCGCTCATCGCGCTGTCGCAGCTCTCGCGTCAGGTCGAATCCCGTACCGGCAAGCGCCCGCAGCTTTCCGACCTTCGTGAATCGGGCTCCATCGAGCAGGACGCCGATATCGTCATGTTCTTGGACCGCTCCGCCGACGAGGCCGAAGCCTCGCGCGACGATCGACCCGACGAGGGCGTTACGCGTATCGTCGTGGCCAAGAACCGTTCGGGCCCGATCGGCGACGTCGACCTGATGTTCCTGCCGGCATCCACCAAGTTCTATGAGCTTGATGGGGCACATGCCGAGGAGTAGGACAGGCGCCCGTTGCACGGGTATACTGGGAATGTTTTGTGCTTCTGCGTGCCGGCATGGCGCGTAGACAGTCCATGAATGTGAGGAGTAAACATGCCGTCAACCGTTTTGGTCGGTGCCCAGTGGGGCGATGAGGGCAAGGGTAAGATCTGCGACCTGGTCGCCGGCGACTTTGATGCCGTCGTGCGCTATTCGGGCGGCAACAACGCCGGCCACACCATCGTCGTCAACGGCAAAAAGTACGGCCTGCACCAGGTGCCCTCCGGCATCATGTATTCCGACCACGTGTCGGTGATCGGTAACGGCTGCGTCGTCAACCCCAAGGTTGTCCTTGAGGAGATCGACATGTTCGAGGCCGACGGCATCACCACCAAGAACCTCAAGATTAGCGGCAACGCGCATGTCATCATGCCGTACCACATCGATCTGGATGGCGCCTTTGAGCAGAAGCTCGGCAAGAAGAACATCGGTACCACCAAGCGCGGCATTGGTCCGTGCTATCAGGACAAGATGGCCCGCATTGGCCTGCGCATGCAGGACATGCTGGACGAGACGCTGTTCCGCGACAAGTTGGAGACCGCTCTCGCCCGCGTGAACCCCGAGCTCGAGCTCATCTACAACCTGCCCACCTACACCGTGGACCAGATTTGCGACGAGTACCTGCCGATGGCCGAGCGCCTGCGTCCCTACATCACCGAGACGAGCCTGCTGCTCAACAACATGATCGATGAGGGCAAGAACCTGCTGTTTGAAGGCGCCCAGGCGACGCTGCTCGACATCGACCACGGAACCTATCCGTACGTGACGTCTTCCAACTGCACCGCCGGCGGCGCCATCACCGGCTCCGGCGTCGGTATGAAGAATGTCGACCGCGTGCTGGGCGTCATGAAGGCCTATATCACCCGTGTCGGGTCGGGCCCCATGCCCACCGAGCTTTCCTATGAGTCCGAGGCCGGCCATACGCTGACCGAGGAAGGCTATGAGTACGGCGTGACTACCGGCCGTCGTCGTCGCTGTGGTTGGTTCGATGGCCCCATCGCCAACTACGCCTCGCGTGTCAACGGCCTCACCGATATCGCCATGACCAAGCTCGACGTGCTTTCGGCTTTCGACACCATCAAGGTGTGCGTGGCCTACGACGTCGACGGCGAGCGCTACACGAGCGTGCCCGAGCATCAGGTTCGCTTTGAGCACGCCAAGCCCATCTACGAGGAGCTTCCGGGCTGGAAGTGCGACATCACCGGTTGCCGCAGCTTTGAGGAGCTGCCGCAGGAGGCTCAGGACTACGTGGCGTTTATCGAGGATCTGGCACACACCCGCGTGACGTTCATTGGCGTCGGCGCCGATCGCGAGCAGATCATCAACCGATTCTGGAAGTAATCGGTTTATACGGTTATTGCGATATACCCCTTTGCAACCCGGACGGGCGGCCGAGGGGTATATTTGCTTGCAAAGGGCTCGCGCGGAGCGGGCCGTTCATCCATAGAGGAGGCACCCTTGAAGGCGGACACTCAAACCATCGACATCCTGTTGTTGGGCAGCGGCGGCCGCGAGCATGCTCTGGCGGCTAAGCTCGCAGCATCACCGCGCGCCGGCAAGCTCTACATTGCGCCGGGTAACGGCGGCACCGCGAGCTGCGGCGAGAACGTGGTTCTCGACGATTGCGATCCTGCGGCCGTGGCGGCGTTTGCCCAGAGCCACGGATGCGGACTCGTGGTGATTGGCCCCGAGGCTCCGCTCGTGGCGGGCGTTGCCGATGCCGTGCGCGCGGCGGGCATTCCCTGCTTTGGCCCGGGTGCCGAGGGCGCCCAGATGGAGGGTTCCAAGCTATTCTCCAAGCAGCTCATGGAGCGTGCCGGCATTCCGACGGCCGCCTACGGCTCATTTACTGACGAGGCTTCGGCTCTCGCCTATGTGCGCGAGCAGGGTGCCCCGCTGGTCGTGAAGGCTGACGGCCTGGCCGCAGGCAAGGGCGTTATCGTGGCGACTGAGCTTGCGCAGGCCGAGGAGGCCGTGCGCGAGTGCTTTGGCGGCACCTTTGGCGATGCCGGCAACACCGTTGTCATTGAGGAAATGCTGACCGGCCCCGAGTGCTCGCTGCTGGCCTTTACCGACGGCAAGACCGTGCGCCCCATGGCCACCTCGCAGGATCACAAGCGTGCACTCGAGGGCGACAAGGGCCCCAACACCGGTGGCATGGGCGTCTACAGCCCGGTGCCCATCGTGACCGACGAGGAGCACGCCACCATGGTGAAGGTCATGGAGCAGACCGTGGCCGAGCTCGCCGCCGAGGGCATCGACTACCGCGGCTGCCTGTACGGCGGCTTTATGCTTACCCCCGCCGGCCCCAAGGTGCTGGAGTTCAACGCCCGCTTTGGCGACCCCGAGACGCAGGTCGTGCTGCCGCGCCTCAAGAACGACCTGGTCGAGGTTATGCTCGCCTGCGCCAACTGCGAGCTTGATCAGATTGAGCTCGATTGGCGCGACGAGTGGGCCGTGGCTGTTGTCCTGACGAGCGCGGGCTACCCCGGCAGCTACGAGAAGGGCAAAGTCATCACCGGTATCGCCGACGCCGAGGCCATGGAGAACGTGACCGTGTATCATGCCGGCACCGCCGTGGTGGATGGCCAGCTTGTGACCAACGGCGGCCGTGTGCTTGCCGTGACCGCGCTGGGCGACACGTTCGAGAACGCCCGCAACCTTGCCTACGAGGCCTGCGAGAAGATTGATTTTGAGGGCAAGACTCTGCGTCATGACATCGGTCTGCGCGCGCTGCGTGGCCGTGACGCCTGGGATGCCTAAAGTCCGAGAGGGATGAGACGGATGGACGAGAAGAACGAAGAGCTCGTGGATGCGCAGATCGTCGAGGAAGATAGCCGCATATATGGGCACGCCGAGGGCGAGCCTGGTGGCGAGGTCGCTGACGAGCCGGCGCTGGTGCTGGGCGACGACGACCCGCACGATGCCGAGCTGCACGAGAAGATTCTTTCGGAGGAGTGCGCCTGGAAAGGCAAGATCCTCGACGTCCACCGTCTTGAGGTTGAGCTGCCCAACGGTCACCGCAGCGCTCGCGATATCGTTCGCCATCCGGGTGCGGCGGCCGTTGTGGCACTGACCGAGAGCGGCAAGATCGTACTGGTGCGTCAGTACCGCACCGCCATCGACCGCGTGACGGTCGAGATTCCCGCCGGCAAGCTCGACCCGGGCGAGGACCCGCTCGATTGCGCCAAGCGCGAGCTGCATGAGGAGACGGGCTTTAGGGCCGGTCGCATTCGCTTTTTGACGTCGATTGTCACGTCCTGCGGCTTCTGTGACGAGATCATTCACATCTACCTGGCCACCAAGCTCGAGTTCGATGCACCCAACCCCGATGATGACGAGTTTGTCAACGTGGATCTGGTGCCGCTGCACGAGCTGATCGACGCCGTGCTCGACGGCAAGATCGAAGATGCCAAGACCGTCGTAGGCGCCTTGGCCTGTGACAGCATCGCGCATCGCCTTGGGGGCGCGGAGCTTTAACGAGCGGGGATGATCCCGCAGGTTTGTGTAAGTCAGCGAAAGTGCTCCATTTGAGACAAGGTGGCCTAAAAGAGGAGGGAAGCGTATGGATATACGCGACCGACGATTGAAGGCCAGATTGTCCAAATGGGGCACTTGCAGCGTCGAGACGAAACGCGGTTTGGTAAAACCGCGTAAGGTGATTATGTTTAAGAGGTTTCTTTCGTATTACAAGCCCCAGATGGGGCTTTTTGTTGCCGATACTGTTTGTGCCCTGGTGCTTGCCGCCATTGACCTGGCGTTTCCTATCATTCTGCGCAATCTGACCGGCGGGCTCTTTACCCAGGGTCAGGCTGCTATTATGCAGGCACTCGGCATGATCGCGGTTGGCCTGGTACTGATGTATGCCATCCGTTGCGTCTGTCGCTACTTTGTGAGTTACTGGGGCCACGTGATGGGCGCGCGCATGGAGTCCAAGATGCGCGAGGACCTGTTCGATCAGTACGAGCGCTTTAGCTTTGCGTACTTCGATCGCAACAGCTCGGGTGACATGATGAGCCGCGTGGTCAACGACCTGTTCGATATCTGCGAGGCGGCACACCACGTGCCCGAGTGGATTATCATCTGCGGCATCGAGATCGTCGGCTCGTTTGTGATCCTCTTTGCTATTGCCCCGGTGCTGGCGCTTGCTATGGCCGTGGTGACGGCGGTGTTTGCGGTCATCATGTTTTGGCAGAACATGCGCATGCGCGAGGTCTTTAGCGACAACCGCAAAAAGATCAGCGGTATTAATGCTCAGCTGCAGGATTCGCTGGCAGGCATGCGCGTGGTCAAGAGTTTTGCGAACGAGGAGGCTGAGCGCTCCAAGTTCCGCGCCTCTAACGACCGCTATCTTTCGTCCAAGGAGAATATGTATCACGCCATGGGCGTCTACACTGCGACGTATGGCCTGCTCTCGGGCGTGTTGTACGTGATCGTGGTGCTGCTGGGTGGTTGGCTGGTGGCCCAGGGACAGCTGCAGGCGGTCGATATGGCGACCTTCGCGCTCTACATTTCACTGTTCTGCACGCCGCTCGAGACGCTCGTCAATTCGGCCGAAACGTATCAGAAGGCCATCGCCGGCTTTAAGCGTATGGACGAGGTGCTTTCGACCGCCCCGGATATCCAGGATAAGCCGGATGCCGAGGACCTGCAGGTGACGGCTGGCGCGGTTGAATATCGCGACGTGTGCTTTAGCTATGAGGATGTTGAGCTGGGCGGCAGCGAAGAGGCTCGTCCCGTGATCGACCATATGGATCTGTCCATCAAGCCCGGACAGACCATTGCCCTGGTTGGCCCCTCGGGCGGTGGCAAGTCCACAACGTGTTCGCTGCTGCCGCGCTTTTACGACGTGGCGGACGGATCCATCAGCATCGACGGCCAGGACGTGCGCGACGTGACGCAACAGAGTCTGCGCCGCGCCATTGGCCTGGTGCAGCAGGATGTCTATCTGTTTGACGGTACGATTGGCGAGAACATCGCCTACGGCAAGCCAGGCGCCACGGCAGAAGAGGTCGCCGAGGCCGCCCGCCGCGCCAATATTGATGCCTTCATTGAGTCCCTGCCGCAGGGCTACGACACGGTCGTGGGCGAGCGCGGCAGCCGTCTTTCGGGCGGTCAGAAGCAGCGCGTAGCCATTGCACGCGTGTTTCTCAAGAACCCCAAGATTCTGATCCTGGACGAGGCGACGAGCGCCTTGGATAACGAGAGCGAGGAGGCGGTGCAGGAGTCGCTCGAGCGCCTGGCGCGCGGTCGCACCACGATCATCATCGCTCATCGTCTCTCGACCATTAAGCATGCCGACGAGATTGCGACCGTCGAGCATGGTCGCGTTGTGGAACGTGGTACGCATGAGCAGCTTCTCGCCCGTGGTGGCACCTATGCCCGTTACTATCGAATGCAGTTCGAAGGTGCGCGTGCGCACGAGCTCGACTGATTGATATGACAGGAAGTATATGGCTGAGAAGAACCCTTTGACTCCGGAAGAAGTGACGGAGTTATTCTCCGAGATCGACGCATCCGGCGTTTTGGATCCGACGCTTGCCAAAAAGCGCACCGAGCGCATGCGCGAAAAAGAGGCAGCGGCCAAGCGCGGCGACAAGGCGGCGCTGGCGCAGCTTCGCAGCGAAGATCGCGCAAGCCAGACAAAACAGATCGACCCGCTGTCCGAGGACGACCCTTCGGGCTCGCAGGTGAGCCATACCATTACGAAGACCGCTATGGCTGTGGTCATCGGCATCCTTGTACTGATCGTGGGCATGCAGATTGGCTACGGCGTGATGCGCCGCCTGAACACTGCCAACCTGTCCGAGAGTGTTTCGGTGGATACCGTTTCCACGGCACTGAAGGGCGGCCTTGAGTGGGGTAACGGCTTTACGCAGTTCCCGCTCGACTTTACCGTCGACGAGGCGGACGAGCGCACAGGCACGGTCGAGGTAACGGTGTTGGACACATCGTCTGCCAACGAGCTCGAGCTGCTGTCCAACGGGCAGATTCAGGCTGCGGCACTTGCGACCAACGCGCTGCTCAACGATAAGATTGACCGCGTGGTGTACAACGTGCACGCCTATATCGATGAGGACAGCAACATTCAGCACGATTCCTTCTTTGGCATGTTCCCCGCGAGGGGTCATCAGAGCGCCATTCTGACGTTCGTGTGGACCAAGAGCTCATCGACCGCCACGAACATCGACTGGAAGATGCATATCGTGAGTATGGACGACACGATTTCCGAGCGCATTCAAAAGCAGGTGAACTCGGTGTCGTCGCTGATTGAGGACCCGTCGGTGAGCCAGACCAAGATTGACGAGGAAAAGGCCGAACGTGACCTGGAGCATCGCCTGCACGGTCGCGAGATCTTCCGCGGTGGCAAGCCCGACCGCACGCCGTCCGATCTGCTGGAGCAGGACAAATAAGACGCCATCATCCCGCGTGAGTTACAGGCCCACGCGGGATGATTTTTCTGGGACGGGGATTAAATAAGGCTCTGTTAGACCAGGATTGACATACATGTGTCCCCACGGTGCCATATCGT
>UQKW01000042.1 GCA_900541885.1 uncultured Collinsella sp. | reverse complement strand
ACGCCGGGCCGACTCGCTTCGGATCGGGCTCTACACCAACTTTCTCGACACTACCACGTCGGCCACCGAGACCACCTGCGCGGCAATGGGAATATCGTCGCCCTTAAGGCCATCGGGATAGCCCTTGCCGTCCCAGCGCTCGTGGTGCCAACGCGCAATTTGGTACGCATATTCCATAAGCGCATTGCCGACGTGATGGCAACCCAGCTCAAGCAACATGTCGGCGCCGATCGTGGTATGCGTCTTCATAATCTCGAACTCCTCGGACGTAAGGCGTCCGGGTTTGTTGAGAATCGCATCGTCAATCGACATCTTGCCGATATCGTGCAGCGCCGAAGCCAGGGCAATCGTGGAGCGCTCCTCATTGTCGAGGGAGATCGTGTCGCTACGCTGGACCAGACAGTCAAGCAGCAGCTCGGTCAGCTTTTCGATATTCGTAACGTGCCTGCCGCTCTCGCCGTTGCGAAGCTCCATGACGCCGGCCATGATGTCGATGAGCATGCGACTGTTCTTGACGCGCTCGTTGTACTGCTGGGACAGCAGGCTCGTCAGGCGGCGCTGCTTGGCGTATAGGCGGATGGTGTTGCTTACACGGCGGCGCACGACACGGGAGTCAAACGGGCGGCTGATATAGTCCGAGGCGCCCAGCTCGTACGCGCGCAGAACCACATCGTCGGAATCTTCGCTCGAGATCATGATGACAGGTAGTTTGTCAACAACCGATCGGCGCGACAGATCGGCCAGCACCTCAAAGCCGCTCACGTCCGGCATGACAATGTCCAGTAGCACGAGCGACAACTCATCGCCATAGCGGTCGACCATATCGAGCGCCGTACGACCGTTATCAGCCTCGAGGATGCAATACTCGTCCTTGAGCATCTCGTTGAGAATGGCTCGGTTCATCTCGGAGTCATCGATGATAAGCACCAAAGGCTTTTTCGTTTTGGAAGGCCTCGATGAAATCGCCATCGGTCACGACCGTACCGGCTTTTGCCTTAGCACGGCTCAGTAACTGGACAGCGCGGCCAACGCCCTCATCAACCGTCTCGCCATGAATACGAACGCCACCAACACATGCCGTCAGGCTCACGTACTCATGGCCCGGAACAATCGTGGCATGAACGGCATCGGACACCTGATGCAGGCGACGGGTGAAGTCATCGGAAGGAATATTGGGCATGACGACCACAAACTTGTCGCAGCCATAGCGTACGAGCTCGTCAGTCGAACGAATTCCGCTGCGTATGGCTGTCGCCACAGCACCGAGCGCAAGGTCGCCGGCATGACGGCCACACGTATCGTTGAAGACCCTAAAATCATCAAGGTCGATCACCGCAACGCCGGCATTCATGCGGGCGTTGCGGAGCTTTTCCTCGTAATATCGGCGATTGCGCACACTCGTCAGCACGTCGGTGTAGACAAGGTCCTCTTCTGTAGCTTCTTGTTCATCGATCGGACGCACCATCAGCAAGACACGAGGCTCACCCTCGACCTTTAGAGGGCGTAGGCGAGCGCGGTACTCAACACCATCGTTGAGCAGTTGCTCCGACACCTCATCGGAGTCTGCCAAAGCCTCAAGACTCGACTGACGCAGACAAGGGCAGCAATCGCCGGCGAGCAGGCAGTTAGGCTCGCTCTTAATCTGATCGGCCGACAGCAAACGCACCACGGGGTAGGTCTTCGCGACGCGGGCGACCTCAGCGGCAGCCTCCTCGTCGGTTAGATTGACCTCGTGATTATTGAGCATATGGGGCCCTTTCGATAGTTTCGCATGGTAGCGGTGGGTTCCAAATGCTACAAGGGTAACACCTTGCCGATGCAGGTAAGCACATGAATGCTGTTACATTTTTATGACCTGGCAAACGGCGGTAATGGAGCCGCGGGCGCGCGGTTATGGGCGCATTCGTTAACAATGACGAAACGCTAACAGTCCCCCTCCCCGCAGGTCATCGAGCGTGCTAACGCTCCAAGATATCGCGAACGGCGTTTGCCGCCGTAACGGGACGATCGCGCAGACCGTTATGCGCGCCCGGGATCATCACAAGGGGGCAATCGAGATATTCGGCAGCCGCTCGCGTGCCAGCCTCGCGGGGCGTATCGACCGAAAGCTCGCCCAAAAACACAGCCGACACCGCCTTTGACGCGCGGGCGCGCTCCCAGTCGGGAGCATATGTCATATTTGTTCCGTATTCATTGGCCATAAAGCAACGACCATTGCGCAGGGCATGTTTGGCTTCCGCTTCGGTCGTCCCAGGAGCCTCGGGGTCCAAGTCGCCGAGAGCTCCCAAGAAAAGCCGAAGCGCCCTTGAAACCTTTCCAGCCGCAATCATATCGAGCAAAATCGGAGCTGCGCCCATGCCGACGCCTTCGGCCGACACAGCCGGCTCATGCAGAATCGCACGGGCGACGAGATGGGGTTCGGTGCGAAGAAGCTCCAGCGCCACCAACGTACCGGCGCTGTGCGCAAGCACATTTGTCGGAGCGCCAACGTGTTCGATCGCGGCCTGCAGGTCGGCGGCCTGAGCGGCAAGATCATAGCTGCCGTCTGCCGCTTCGCTGCTGCCGCCACAGCCGCGGCGGTCGTAGGCAATTACGCGGTAGTTGCGACTGAGCTCACAAGCGATACCGTCAAAAAATGTGCCGTCGACACAAGCGCCGTGCACGCACACCAAGGCAGGAGCATCAGGCGACACATCCGGGCCGGCATATTCGCGACAGGCAATCGTGGTGCCCGCATTCTCGACCGTAAAATCCATGTTGTGCCCCCATCATCAACGCCCATCCAGTTGCGCGTCAGTACGGCTGGATAGACCTGCATTGCTTTACGCCTTGTTAACAGATTAACTTTACCCGACCCGAGGCTTTTCATGACACGGCATCATGAGCGACGTGAAAAAACGAAACTTGTAAAGCAAGAGCCCGCACCCTGCTTTGGAGCCGATGCTATGCTTAGGCACAATTGTCTTGAGGAGCATATGCCTATGTCTACGTTTTTGAATGCCAGCCCCATCTTTGGGCCCGTTCGCAGCCGTCGCCTTGGTCTCTCGCTCGGCGTCAACATGATGCCGGCCAGCGGCAAAATCTGCACGTTCGACTGCATTTACTGCGAAAACGGCCTCAACGCCGAGCGCCCCTGCCACGAGCCGTACAACACAACCGCCGTGGTACTCGACGCGCTCGAGGCAAAGCTGCGCGATATGGCAGCCGAGGGCGAGCTCCCCGATGTGATCACCTTCGCAGGCAACGGCGAACCCACCGCCGCACCGGAGTTTCCGCAGGCCATCGCCGGTGCCGTCGCGCTTCGCGACCAGCTGGCCCCAAACTCCAAGATTGCCGTGCTCTCCAACGGCACGCGCGCCGACCGCCCCGAGGTACACAATGCGCTCATGATGGTCGACGACAACATCCTCAAGCTCGATACGGTCGACCCGGCGTTTATCCAGCTGCTCGACCAGCCTGTTGGCCCCTACGACGTCGAGCACCAGATCGAGACGTTCGCAAGCTTTGACGGTCACGTTATTATCCAGACGATCTTTTTGAACGGCGAGTATCAGGGCAAGCTCATCGACAACACCGGCGAGGAGTACGTCGCCCCCTGGCTCGCGGCGCTTGAGCGCATTCGCCCACAAGAAGCGACCATCTACACGGTGGCGCGCGAGACACCGGTCGCAGGCCTTGCCAAAGCAGCACCCGAGGTGCTTGACGCCATTGCCGCGCGCGTGCGCGCCCTCGGCATTCCCTGCCAGGTGAGCTACTAGCAAAACCACGCAGCAGCTAGTGCCTGCCATCCCGCTCCATCAGTTGCGGTGATATAGTTCCTATTTATGCTGTTAAACCGCTTAAATCGGAACTATATCACCGCAACTTTTATGGACGCGTGGGTGGGCTATACTAGCTGCGAATGAAAGGAAGTTAGCCATGTTTGACAATGGACCCGTGCCCGGCCGCAACGACGCCTGCTGGTGCGGCAGCGGCAAAAAATATAAGAAATGCCATAGCGCCTTTGATGAGCGCCTCGAGCGCTTGTGGGAAGAGGGCTGGGAGGTTCTGCCCCGCACACTCTACAAGACGCCCGCCGACATCGAGGGCATCAAGCGCTCCGCTGCCATCAACGTGGGCGTGCTCGACTACGTAGGCGAGCATATCGCCGCAGGCATGACCACCAACCAGATCGACCAGATGATCTACGACTACACCGTCGAGCACGGTGGCACGCCGGCCGATCTCAACTACGAGGGCTATCCCAAGAGCGTGTGCACCTCAATCAACGACGTGGTCTGTCACGGTATCCCCTGCGATACGGATGTGCTGCACGAAGGCGACATCATCAACGTGGATTGCTCCACGATCTTGGACGGCTACTTTAGCGACTCGAGCCGCATGTTCTGCATCGGCGAGGTCTCGGCCGAGCGCCAACGCCTGGTCGACGTCACCCGCGCCAGCGTGGAGGCGGGTCTGGCGGCCGTCAAGCCATGGCTACCGCTGTCCGTTATGGCCGAGGCCGTGCAAAAGACCGTCGAGGACGCCGGCTTTAGCGTGGTGCGCGAGTACGGCGGACACGGCATTGGCAAGGAGTTCCACGAGGACCCGTTTGTGGGCTTTACCACCGAGGCACCCGATGTGGACACCATCATGGCCCCGGGCATGGTCTTTACCATCGAGCCCATGGTCAATGCCGGAGCGCCCGACATCAAGATTAGCAAGGGTGACGGTTGGTGTGTGCGCACCAAGGACGGCAGCGATTCGGCCCAGTGCGAGGTACAGCTCGTGGTGACCGAGGACGGTTACGAGCTGCTGAGCTGGTAGCCGTGGATGCGCCGGATGCTGACGGGCACGCTCGTCTTGCATCCGGCGTTTTTTAGCGTTTTGCCTGATATAACCTGCCAAAATAAACCTGTCCCTTTTTGGCAGGTCGAGCGGAGAGGACTGCTTGTGAACATCCTGGTTTTGCTGCCCGTCAACGACCGTCATCGCGTAATTCTTGAGTCGAGCACTCCGGGCGAGGACTTTATCTACACGAGCGCCGACGCCGCCACGCGCGAGCAGGTCGCCGATGCCGACGTGATCCTGGGCAACATCGACCCTGACATGCTCACGGCATGCGAGCATCTCCAGCTGTTGCAATTGCAGACCGCCGGCTATGACGACTACCTTGCTGCCGGCACCGTGCCGGCTGACGTCAAGCTGTCTTGCTCGATCGGCGCCTACGGTCAGGCCGTAAGCGAGCACATGTTTGCCATGGTCCTTTCCATGATGAAGCACCTGCCCGGCTATCACGACTTGCAGCGCGAGCATCGCTGGGAGGATTTGGGACCGGTCACCTCGCTCAAAAACGCCAATGTGCTGGTGCTGGGCGCGGGCGATATCGGCGGCCACTTCGCCACGCTCTGCCGCGACATGGGCGCGCACGTCCGCGGCATCAAGCGCCATCCGCTCGTCTACCCCATTGTATTTGAGGACATGGACGGCATGGATGCCCTGTCTGAGCGCCTGGCCGAGGCCGATGTCGTCGCATCCTTTATGCCGAGCACGCCCGAGACCCGCGGTCTGGCGAATGCCGAGTTCTTCGCCGCGATGAAGCCGGGCGCCTTCTTTGCCAACGGCGGCCGCGGCGATCTTGTGGTCGCCGACGATTTGGTTGCCGCTCTGGAGTCGGAACATCTCGCCGGCGCCGCGGTCGACGTCACCGACCCCGAGCCGCTGCCTGAGACAAGCCCCCTGTGGGATGCGCCCAACATGCTCATCACGCCGCACGTCTCCGGTTGGTTCCACTTGGAGGCTACGCTCAACAATGTGGTCGACATTGCCGCAGAGAATCTGCGTCACCTGCAGGCTGGCGAGACCCTGCGCTGCTGGATCGAGCACTAATTTGTTCCGGCGTTTTGCCAAACGCCGGAACCCCTCGACGCTGCGCGCCGCCCAGAGCGACAATTTGTCATTCAAAAGGCAAGGCATGACCAGAAGATCTATGCCTTGCCTTTTTCATGCCAACTTGTTCGCTCTGGACGTCGCTCGCTGACGTTTGCTCAACCTGCGGTGTCTTAACAATTCTGTCCAGCTGTTGGCATTGCGGCATTTGCCCAGATAAAGCCTGCCAAAATGAACCTGTCCCTTTTTGGTAGGTTTTAGAGCTCCACACTTTCGGCGCCGTTGATGATTAGGTTTCGCTCGTAGAAGGCGGTGAGGGCGCGGATGGCGTACATAACGTCGCGCACGCCGCCGGTCTCGTAGCTCGAGTGCATGGCCAGCTGCGGCAGGCCCACGTCTACGGCGTGCATGCTCGCCTGCATGTTCGACAGGTTGCCCAGGGTGGAGCCGCCGGCCATATCACTCTTGTTGGCGAAGGCCTGCGCGGGCACGTCGGCGTCATCGCAGATGGCCTGGAACACCGCGCGGCTAAAGGCATCGGTGCAGTAATGCTGGTTGGCGGCTTCCTTGATAACGATACCGCCGTTGAGCACAACCTGATTGCGGGCGTCGCACTTCTCGGCGTGGTTGGGGTGCACGGCATGTGCGTTGTCGCAGCTCACGAGCATCGAGGCGGCAAGCGCGCGGTGGTACGACTCGTCGTCAAAGCCCAGCGAGCCGTTAATGCGGCGCAGCGCATCGGCCAAGAACGTCGACATGGCTCCCTGCTTGGTCTCGGAGCCAACCTCCTCGTTATCAAAGCAGCAGAAGACCGAGATATCGCGCGCGTTCTCAGCACCCAAAAATGCCTGCAGCGAGGTATAGGCGCAGGCAAGGTCGTCGAGCTTGGGCGTCGAGATAAACTCGTCGGCCCAGCCCCAAATGCGCGCATCCTGACGATTGACCAGGAACAGATCGCGGCCCAAAATTTGCTCGGGCTCAACGTCCAGCTCATCGGCAATCAGAGCGTCAAAATCTCCCTGCTTGAGTTCACCGGCGCTGATGAGCGGGCACAGGTCAACGGCTCGGTTGGGAGCAAAGCTCTCGTTAACGCCACGGTTCATATGGATGGCAAGGCTCGGAATAATGGCAACCTCGCGCTCGGTGGTAAGCAGGCGGCTCTCAATACGGTCGCCCTCGCGCACCAGTACGCGGCCCGCGAGCGCCAGCGGACGATCGAACCAGGTGTAGTCGATCATGCCGCCGTAGGCCTCGGTGTTCAGACGCAGCGTCTCGCCTGCGCCGTCGAGCTCGGGGACGGCCTTAACCTTAAACGTAGGCGAGTCGCTGTGCGACGCCGTCAGCTGAAAATGGTAGTCGCCGGCAACGCCGTCCTCGCCCCACGTCGCGGCCAGGTCCTCGCCCACCTTAAAGGCAACAACGCTCGAGGTGTTGCGCTGCGTGTAATAACGCCCGCCCGGCTCGATGTCCCACGCCGCATTCTCGGGCAGGTAGGTAAAGCCCGCCTCGTCGAGCTCGGCCATAATGGTCGCTGCCGTATGGAACATGCTGGGGCATGCCTCGATAAAGTCGATAAGGTCGTTGGCAGCCTCGATATCGTCGGCCGTCACGTGCGCGCGCTCGGGCGTTTCCTGATCCGTCATGCTCTCCCCTTTCGCTGGGTTGATGGTCCCCTCCAGCATACCCCGCCACGCCAGCGCTGCACTCTTCATTCCGTGTTTAATCCCGCACCGCTCACCAAGTTGAGCCATCATGCCCGTGCACCTTTTGCGACAATTACGCTAACAGGACGAGAGGAGCCGCCATGAAGCCACGTAACATTGCCATCGCCTGCGGTGTCGCGGGAGTCGCCGTCAGCCTTGCCGCTGCCACCGGTATCGTTTATCACAAGCAAATCAAGTCCGCCGCGTCGCTCAAACGCTTGACCGGCTACGCGGATGGCTATGACCTGTACGCAATCGACATCGCCTACGACTACGATCTTAATCGCATCATCGCCGCTGGCGTGCGCGACGACCAGGCCTACATCGATGCCGTGGTGGCGCAGGTGCTGCCCGGTGTGCCGGTACATGTCCAGGCGCCCCAGTTTGCCTGCAGCGCTTTTGTCGCCGTAGATGCCGAAGGCCGCGTGCGCACCGGTCGCAATTACGACTTTAAGGACGACACCTCGGCGCTGCTGGTGCGCAATCACCCACGCGGCGGCTATGCCTCCATCGGGTTTGCCGCCCTTAACAACCTGGGCGATAACACTCCGCTTGACTCCGTCGCCGGACGGGCCGCCGCACTCATGGGCCCGTTTGGCCAGCTCGACGGTGTTAACGAATGCGGCGTGTCCATTGCCGTACTCACCCTGGATTCCAAGCCCTGTGACCAGGACGCGCAACGCCCCGTCATCAATACCTCGCTCGCCATCCGTCTGGTGCTCGACCGTGCCGCCACCACGCAAGAAGCTGTCGACCTGCTTTCCGCCTACGACATGCACGCCATGGCAGGACGCGATTACCACTTCTTTATCAACGACGCCGCCGGTGACGCGCGCGTAGTAGAGTGGGATCCGCGCGATCCGGACCGTGCTTTCAAAGCGACTCCTGTACGCCAGGTTACGAACTTCTACGCCTGCTATGGCGACGAAGTGCTGCCCAACCAAAAGAATGGCGAGCTGGGCCATGGTAAAGAGCGCGCCATCGCAATCGCCGATGTCCTTGACGCCCATGTCGGTGCCCAGGACGAGGCAGTCGCTTGGAAGGCCCTACGCGCTGCAGCGCAAGAACCCAATCCGAAAGACATCACCAGCAATACGCAATGGTCGGTCGTCTTTGACAATACCGAACCCGCCGCCGCCATTACGCTGCGCCGCCACTGGGGCGACGTCGACGCCTTCGCACTGTAAGGACCCAGGCTCGTCGACCTTACGCTCGCCTGACGTTGTTTACATTTCTATACGCTTGAGCTAACACGTTTTACCCCCGTATCAACAGTGTGCGGGGGTAAACTTATGCGCATGTTATAACTTGCCCGGAAGGATTCATCATGCTTAGGATCGGTCTTCTTACCAGTGGCGGCGACTGCCAGGCGCTCAACGCCACCATGCGCGGCATTGTCAAAACGCTTATGACCAATAGCGAAGAGCCTATTGAGATCTATGGTTTTGAGGACGGCTACCAGGGCCTTATCTACAGCCGGTTCCGCGTCATGACGCCCGCCGATTTTAGCGGCATCCTTACCCGTGGCGGCACCATCCTGGGCACGAGCCGTACGCCGTTCAAGCGCCTGGATATTCCCGAGGCCGACGGCGTCGAGAAGGTGCCGGCAATGGTCCACACCTATCATAAGCTGCAGCTCGACTGCCTGTTTATGCTGGGCGGCAACGGCTCCACCAAGACCGCCAACCGTCTGCGCGAAGAGGGCCTCAACGTTATCGCCCTGCCTAAGACCATCGATAACGACACCTGGGGCACCGAGCTGACGTTTGGCTTTACGAGCGCCATCGACGTCGCCACCAAGTGCATCGACGACATTCACACCACCGCTTCGAGCCACGGCCGCGTGTTCGTTATCGAGATCATGGGCCACAAGGTTGGCTGGATCCCGCTATACGCCGGCGTCGCGGGCGGCGCGGATGTCATCTTGATTCCCGAGATCCCCTACGACATGGATAACGTCATCAAGACCATCGAGCATCGCATGGAGACCGGCAGCCGCTTTACCATCGTGGCCGTCGCCGAGGGCGCTATCTCCAAGGAGGACGCGGCGCTGTCCAAGAAGGAGTACAAGAAGAAACTCGCCGAGCGCACGAGCCCGTCGATCGTCTACGACATCGCCAAGGAGATCGAGGCCAAGACCGGTCGCGAGACTCGCGTCGCCATCCCCGGCCACACGCAGCGCGGCGGTCAGCCCGACGCCCAGGACCGCATCTTTGCGACCCAGTGCGGCGTCGAGGCCGCGCTTGGCTGCCTGCGCGGCGAGTTTGGCTACATGATTGCCCTGCGCGACGGCAAGATGTGCCACATTCCGCTCGAGGAGGTCGCCGGCAAGCTCAAGTATGTCGACCCCCAGAGCGATCTGGTGTACGAGGCCAAGGCGTTGGGCATCAGCTTCGGCGACGAATAGCCTCGGCCGAAATCCATCCCATCGGGCCCTCCGACCCCGCCCGACGTATTTCGATTTGGCTCCTCCCTTGACTCCGTCAAAGGTCGCCAATCGAAATCGTCGGGCGGGGTCGGAGGGCCCTTCGTTTACATACTCGCCGAGGCTATTCGCCTTCTTGCTACAGGTGCCTAGCCTGAAATTAAGTTGCGGTGAAATAGTTCCAGCTTAGCCCTCAAATGGCTGAATCTAGAAACTATTCCACCGCAACTTACTGAGTGGGGGCTCTTGGCCGCTACTTGCACTGACATTTGTCCTGAAATGGCTGGTCGTTAGGGGTTGCTACCGGTAGTTGCGGTAGGGTTGGGGCAGATTCTAACTAGAAATGGTGGTCGCTACCGGTTGTTCTCGGCATACTCGGCTCATTCGATTACGGTCACCACATGAAAGGAACTGCCATGGATCTTGCGATGACGCAGCGGCTCGTTGATCGCCGCAAGGCTGCCGGGCTTTCTCAGGAGGCGCTTGCCGCCCAGCTGGGTGTGAGTCGTCAGGCTGTCAGTAAATGGGAACGCAGCGAATCCTCGCCCGATACCGATAACCTTATTGCGCTCGCCGCGCTGTATGGCGTGTCGCTGGATGAGCTGTTGTATGGGGAGGCAGTGGATAGCACTGACGACTCGCAGGCTGATGATGAGGCACAGGACAGCGACGCCGGCGCCAAAGCTTCAGATAGGGCTGAGGAGGCTGAGGCTTCTACTGAGCACGCCGATTGCGGCGACAAACCACTTGTCGATATTTCCCTCGCGCGCGGCATCCACGTCATTGATCCCAATAAAGGCGAGGAAGTCCATGTTGGCTGGAGCGGCATCCATGTGACCAACGAGCGCAAGGGCGAAGAGGTGCATGTGGGGCCAGGCGGATTGCATATCGATACGCTTGAGGACGATGGACATAGCGTGTATACCAATGACGACGGCACCGTCACCATCGACGACGAGACGTTTTCCAGCTGGAAGGAAGCACACGACAAGCTCGACCATCATGGCAAGCATTTCCACACCAAGGTCGGACGTACATGGAACAAATTCCCCTTCCCCGCGCTTGTCGCCCTCGCCTATCTGGTGCTCGGCATCGTCTACGGCACATGGGCTACGGGGCTCTTCCTCGTCTTTTTGATTCCCGTCTATTACGCGCTTGGCGACTTTATCGACCAACGCCATTTGTCAAAGCTCATTGAATGCGTCTATCCAGCAGCCGCCATTGCATGGTTCCTCTACATGTGGCTCTGTTTGGGACAGCCCCATCCTGCATGGATCATCCTCATCACGATTCCCATCGTAAAGGCGCTCATGCGCTGGTGTCGCAAACAATGGAAGTGCCGCAAACAGGCCTAAACCGCCCCAACCAGCCAGCGCCACTCATCCGACACCGCCCGCCCCTTCCAAGTTGCGGTGATATAGGGGCTGTTTTGAGACTCCAAAGCGCCAAACAGTCCGTATATCACCGCAACTTACAAACAACTGGGTCAGTTCCGGCACGAAGATTAGCATTGAGCTGACCGCGCGCCACGAAAAGGGGCCATCTACTACGTTTAACTCGGCGGGGCCAACCATGACCGCCTTTTTCGAAAATCGACAGGCCTTCTACCTGCACTGATAATTGTTCTCGGGGGAAGCGGGCACTGCGGGGGCGC
>UQKW01000041.1 GCA_900541885.1 uncultured Collinsella sp. | reverse complement strand
AAGGGAGCGCTCCCGCAAACTGCCTCTTGACAACTTATAGGAGCGTCGGTTTTATTTTTCGTTTTCCCGGCATGGTTGAGGATATCCAATTAAACGTAGTAGATAGGCCCGTTTTGTGGCATACGACCCATTCAAGCCCAATCTCGAAGGCCGAAGAGAGCCTCTCATCCACGCCCGTGAGCGAAAACAAATAAAATAAAGGGCAAATGGAAAGCCCATTTGACGAGCGGAGGACATATGCGCGACGTAGCCGAAAGCGACTGGAAGCTGTTTAAGAAAATGCTTCCTCAATGGCAAGAACGTTATATGGAAAAGCTCATCGACCAATACATCGAGATGTTGAACGGCGACAGCGAAGCGTCCAGTAGATTTTGGGCACTAGAAGAGCGCCTCAATAGAGACAAGCTGTCCTCAGGCGTAATTGCAAACGACATTCGCCGCAGCACAATGCACCGCGAGATAGCCAATTTGCTTATCGACAGCGTGATCACCCTTGACGACCTTGACGGTTTTACCGAGGACATTAAGAGCTATGCGCGGCACTGGATTGGCCAGTAAGGGCACTGAGCGACAAACATCCCCAGCAAAACGGGGCAAACGCCGGGTCGCCCGTGGGTGCCCGGCGTTTGCCCAGATAAAACCTGCCAAAATAAACCTGTCCCTTTTTGGCAGGTTACTCGGCGCTCTTGAGGGCGCCGACCATGTCGATCTTGTTGAGCGTTCGGTTGGTGACGAGGTTGACGATAAACGTAAAGACAAAGGAAAGCACTACGGCGAGCACATAACTCAGCGGCTCGACCTCAACGTCAAAGTAGAGCGACGGCATCTGCAGAATGTACGTAAAGCTCTCGGCCAGCAGGCTACCCAGCGGCACGCCCAGCGCGGCGCCAATCGCCGTGAGGATCAACGTCTCCTTGTTGACGTAGTGGTGCACCTCGCCACGGCGGAAGCCCAGCACCTTGATGGTCGCCAGCTCGCGCTCGCGCTCGGAGATGTTGGTGTTGGACAGCGTAAACACCACCACAAACGACAGGCACGCCGCCATAAAGGTCACAAGTACCACGACGGAATTGATGATAGTGAAGTTCGCCTCATAATTTTCCCAATGCTCGGCCGTGCTCGAGATGGTGAGCCAACCGTCGCTCTTAAGCTTCTTGCTAAACGCAATCTGGTCAGAAGATGAGCCCTTAAGCAGCGCAAAGATGCCGTTAAGACGCGCGCTTCGGTCGAACGCGCGCTCATAGGTGCTCTGCGTCATATAGAGCGTGTTGCCCAGATAGTTGAGCGAAATGTCGCTAACCTTGACCTTGGCGACGTTGAGCGACGAATCCTGGACGTGTGCTGTGTCGCCCGGCTGAATCCCCAGCACCAGTTGCGAGCTCTTGCTCAAGTACACGTCCCCGTCACACAAGGCGAGCGGTTCTTTGGACTCATCCTCCAGGCGCACGTAGTCACCCAAGTCACCCGTGCGGTCGTCGGGAATCACAATGAGCTGTACGGTCTCGCTCTTGCCGCCAAACGTAAAAGTGACGTTGTCGGTCATGATCGGCAGCGTCGAAGTCACGGTCACGTCGGAATCCTTGGCCGCGCTTCGCTCGTCGAGCGCCGCGCACGTCTGCGTAAAGTCATCGGGATTGGCAACCGCCAGCAGGTCATAGCGCGTGATATGCCCGTACTGTTTGGGCGAAAGCGCCACCGACGTATCGCGGATGCCCATGCCGCAGATCACGAGCGCCGTGCAGCCGGCGATACCGAAGATGGTCATAAGGGCACGCTTTTTGTAGCGGAACAGGTTACGCGCTGCCACCTTGTTCAAAAAGCCCATGCGGTGCCAGATAAAGCCGATGCGCTCAAGCAAGATGCGCGAGCCGGCACGCGGCGCCTTGGGGCGCATGAGCGAAGCCGGCGTCTCGGCCATCTCGTGGCGGCAGGCGATAATCGTGGCGCCCACCACGCCCACGGCAAACAGCGCAACCGACACGAGCGACGACACGATGTCGTACGAAAGCAGCATCTGGGGCAGAGAGTACATGTCATCGAACACCGTAAACAGGAACAGCGGCAGCCCCACAAAGCCGATGATGTTGCCGAGCACGCCGCCGATCAGACAAGCCCACAGCGCATAGTCCACGTATTTGGACAGGATACGCCCGCGTGAATAGCCGAGCGCCTTGTACAGGCCAATGAGCGTGCGCTCCTCCTCGACCATACGTGTGGCGGTGGTAAGGCTGATGAGCACGGCGACGATAAAGAAGATGAACGGGAACACCGTGGCGATGGCCTCAATTGACGAGCTATCGCTTTCCACGCTCGAGTAGCTTGCGATATTGCCGCGGTCCTGGATGTACCAGGTGCATTCGCCTAGGTCGGAAAGCTCGGCGCGGGCATCGGCAAACTGCTGGTCGGCGGCGGCGCGGCGCTGATCCAGGTCGGTCTGCGCTTGCACGCGCTCCTCGCTGCCCTCTGCCATGCGATTGATGTTGTCCTGCTCAATCCCAAAGAGCATATTCGCCTGACGCTCAGCCGCGTCCAAGCTCGCCGGCGTGTCGACCGTCAGCTCCTGGGCGCGCGCCTTCTCACGCTCCTCGCGGATCTTCTCGATATTGCCCTTGACCTCATTGATCTTTGCCGCGTAGGAATCCGAATAGGAGTTGAGGCTCTTGGCTCCCTCGACGATCACGTGGACCGCGGAGTAGGAAGAAGATGTCGCGGCGTCCTCGCTCACATAGAACTTATAGTCCGCCGCCGAAGCAGCGCGAAAGGCGTTGACTGTCGAGTCAGAACTTACATCAGTGGGGTCGAGGACCTCAGCCGTAATGGTGTAATCGCCCGCGGCAAACTGGTCCTTGGCGCTTTGATTGGACGAGCTCGCGTCATTGGCGGCAAAACTCACCGTATCGCCGATTTTCTTGCCCGATGCCTTCAGGAACTTCGAAGTCACCGCGACTTCATCGGCGCTCTCGGGCAAATCGCCGTTCACGAGCACCGGCTGATCGATGTTCTCCTTGGAGAGACTCTGCACGACCACGCGCTCGCGCGTTGTGCCCACGGCGGTGTAGGCGGTCTCGGTGTAGATGCCCTCGGCCGTTTCGACGCCATCGACCTCTTGTATGGCGTCGAGATCATCGTCAGTCAGGCCATAGGTCGACTGCACGTTAATGTCATAGACATTTTGCTGGTCGAAGTAGGCATCAACCGAATCACACAGGTCCTCGCAACCCGCCTTAAGGCCGCACATCACGCTCACGCCAAGCGCGGTGATGACCACGATTGACAAAAAGCGCTTAAGACTGCCTCGGATTGTGCGGTAGATGCCACGGCGAAAAACCGTCGGCACCATATCGTTTGAGCTTTGGGCAGTGCGGTAGGTCGTAAAATCCTGCTCGCGCTCCGTGTTCTGCGCGTCGCGGCGTAGGCTGTTTTGGCGGTCTTGGTCCATGGGCGCTACCACTCGATCGTCTCGATAGGCACGGGATTTTGCTGGACCGTCTCGCTCTCCACGCGACCGTTCTTAAAGCGGATCAGGCGATCGGCCATGGGCGCCAGCGCGGAGTTGTGGGTGATGATGATGACCGTAATGCCCTGCTTGCGGCAAGTGTCCTGCAGCAGCTGCAAGATCTGCTTGCCGGTTTTATAGTCAAGTGCGCCCGTGGGCTCGTCGCACAAAAGCAGCTTGGGGTTCTTTGCCAGTGCGCGGGCAATGGACACGCGCTGCTGCTCGCCGCCCGAAAGCTGCGCGGGGAAGTTGGCGAGGCGCTCACCCAAGCCAACCTGGCAAAGCGTTTGCTCGGCATCGAGCGAATCAGGGCAGATTTGCGCCGCAAGCTCAACATTTTCGAGCGCCGTCAGGTTGGGGACCAGATTGTAGAACTGGAAGACAAAGCCGACGTCGGCGCGGCGGTATTCCACGAGCTGCGCCTCGTTAGCGGAGCTCACATCGCGCCCGTCCACCGTCACGGTGCCGGAAGTCGCCGTATCCATGCCGCCCAGAATGTTGAGCGCCGTGGTCTTGCCGGCACCCGAAGCACCCAAAATGATGGCGAGCTCGCCGCGCTCGACCGTAAAGCTCGCGCCGTCGAGTGCGTGAATGCGGGCGTCGCCCTCGCCGTATGCCTTGATGACGTCTTTGAATTCGATATAAGCCATCGATCGGTTCCCATCTGGTCGGATAACTCTTTAGTATTACCCATTTCGCACCGACTAAAAAGGGACGGGTTTATTTTGGCAGGTTCTATATGGGGAAACGGCAGCTATAGATGAGGCGCCGGGGAGGCAGAGAAATCATCGATGGGGTCAGGCCGACCGCCAAACACAACGCACGCATCTCAATCTGTCAGCCAAATCATTCGAACAGCTGTTCGTTTCTATGATATGATTCAGCTATCTAAGCAGGCCAATACGCAGAAAGGCGGCCAACATGGCGTTCGACTTTAAGAAGGAATGCAAGGAGCTCTACAGACCTGCGAGCAAGCCGAGTATCGTAACTGTCCCGCCTATGAGCTACGTTGCCGTTCGCGGAAAGGGCGACCCAAATACCGAAGGTGGCGAGTATCAAAATGCCCTGCCGCTGCTTTACGGCATCGCCTATACCGTCAAGATGTCAAAGAAAGGCTCAAGGAGTATCGAGGGCTATTTCGACTTTGTGGTACCGCCGCTCGAGGGCTTCTGGTGGCAAGACTCCCCGAGCGGCGACATCGATTATGTACGCAAGGACGATTTCAACTTTATCTCGTGCATCCGCCTGCCCGATTTCGTCACTCAGGATGACTTTGACTGGGCGGTCGCGGAAGCCACGGCCAAAAAGAAACTGGACTTTTCTGCCGTCGAGCTGCTTAAAGTTGACGAGGGTCTCTGCGTTCAATGCATGCATACCGGACCCTACGACAGCGAGCCGGCAACCGTAGACGCCATGCATGAATATGCGACCGAGCAGGGCTATGTCCCCGACTTCTCAGACACCCGTTTACATCACGAAATCTATCTTTCCGATCCACGCAAGTGTGCGCCGGAGAAACTTAAGACTGTGGTTCGTCATCCTATCAAGCGCGCTGAATAGCGTGGAGCGTCATTTCACGCGCTGGGTTTTAAGCCAGCCAACCAGCCGCCTCCTAGGCCGTCCGGTAATTATCTTGACGCGGCCCGTCGCATCTTATAAGTTTGTTTTGCTAAAGTTGGAAAGCCTCTCAACGATGCGCAACTCCAGCTCTTTTTCTATCAAGAGGCTTAATGAAATACCAGAAGTCGCGGATATCCATCAACGAACAAATAGCACTATTGACAGAAAACAAGGGTCTTAAGTGCTCTGATCAAAGCGAACTCGAGCGAGCTTTGGTCGAAGCCAACCACTACAGACTGTCGGCCTACTGGTTTCCCTACAAAACCAAATGCAAGTCCGGGATTACCATCTTTCGCGAAGGCACAACATTCGAAACCATCATCTACACGTATGAATTTGACCGAGCCCTCCGGCAGTTAATGTTTGATGCGGTCGGCAGTGCGGTCGGCAGAATTGAGATCTACCTCAGAAGCAGAATTGCCTATCTTGCCTCTGAGGAACGCGGGCCTTTCTGTTACCCAGATGTCGCCATAACGAGGCTCAACTCGGCATGCCCGTCGAGCTCTGCGCCGCACTGGGCTACGCAGCCGTCTTTGGCAGCGCCACCAATACGCTGCTCGCACCCATCCTTATTGGCTGCGAAGTCTTCGGCTTTGGTAACTTGCCGATGTTCATTATTGTCTGCGTTGTGGCTTACCTGTTCAACATGGATAAGTCCATCTACGCCCTGCAGGAGCGGGCGTAGATCGATGTCCAGGCAGGTGGTCTCAGCCGGAAACGGTGTCCCACTCTGAGGCTGTATTCCGGGACACGGTTTCCGCTTGGAACGCCATTCGGAAAGCGCATCCCGCTTTAAAACGGAATTCCGGGACGTAGTTTCCGTCTGAGCCTCCATTCGGAAAGCATGTCCCGTTCTTTCACGGCATCTTGGCTATGCAAAGCGCTCGAGCGTTACTCCTCGTACGCGCCCTCAAGCCGAAGCAGCCACTCTTTGCGATCAAGCCCGCCGGCATATCCATTGAGCGAGCCGTCGGCAGCGACCACGCGATGGCACGGCACGATGATCGAAATAGGATTGCGCGCGACCGCAGCCCCCACAGCACGGGGAGATACAACGGGGGCCTCGTTACCCGGCACACGATGCCGCGCCGCAACACGCTGGGCGATCTCGCCATACGTAGCGACCTCGCCACGCGGAATGGAAAGCAGCTCGTACCAAACTTCACGCTGAAACGCCGTGCCGATCATATGCAACGGTGGCGTAAACCGAGGCTCCTGACCCGCAAAATAAGCATTCAGCCAAGCCCAAGAACGCTCAAGCACCGATGAGGCCGCGCCATTCGCCGGATTCACCGAAGACATTTCCCCAGCACCAGAAACCGCATCGGCACCCTCGACATGCTCTGCATTCTCTTTGAGCAGCGTAGAGCCAAAGTGGCTCTGCCCCTCAAACCAAAGCCCCGTCAAACCGCGGCCATCAGCGGCAAGCAGGATTTCGCCCAAAGGCGAAGCAAACGTCGTCGTGACCACCAGCGGCCCCTTTCAAAACTCCGCAACATGATACCGCGAATTGTGCAGACAACCCTACTCAGCCCCAAAGTCACCTCAGGCAGCAGGCGCGTCAGCGCCGCCGCTGCTGCACGACCCCAAGGTCCCCCAAGGCGGCAGGCGCGAAGCGCCGAGGCCGCCGCCGAGACCAGGGCCCGCAACAGCAACGTGCCCCCACATCAGCCCAGCGGCCCCAACCAACAACGGCCCCATCGCAGGCCGCTCGCAGCAGCGTCACCGCAGGCGGGGGCCGGGCTTAGTTTTCAGAACACTCCGCAGACCAGTGTGGCGCCTTGTCCGCGGCTCCGAAGGAGCAGGACAAGACGCCACACATGGTCGAGGACGTTCTGAAAACTAAGCCCGGCCCCCGCCGGACAGGTCCACCGCTACTCGCAGAGCAGCTTAGCGATCTGGACGGCGTTGGTTGCCGCGCCCTTACGGATTTGGTCGCCGCAGCACCAGAAGGTGATGCCGCGCGCGGCCTCGGGGTTCGAGATGTCGCGACGCACGCGGCCGACCCAAATCAGGTCCTGGTCGGAGGTATCCATCGGCATGGGGAAGCGATCGTGCGCATCCTCGGCGCTCATATCGTCAACCAGCTTCACGCCCGGAGCGGCAGCCAGCGCGGCACGAGCCTCCTCGACCGTAATGTCGCGCTCAAACTCGAGCGTAATGCTCTCGGAATGCGAACGCAGCACCGGCACGCGCACGCAGGTGCAGTTCACGCGCAGCTCGGGCAGGTGCATAATCTTGCGGCCCTCGTTTTGCAGCTTCATTTCCTCGGAAGTAAAGCCCTCCTCCTTAACGCCACCGATCTGCGGAATCAGGTTGCTCGCCAGCTGGGCGGCAAACGCGCGCGGCTCGGGGATCTCCTCGCCACGGCCCAGGGCGGCCAGCTGGGCCTCGAGCTCGGCCATGCCGGGCGCGCCGGCGCCCGAAGCAGCCTGATACGTCGAGACAATCATGCGCTTTACGCCTGCGAGCTGGTGCAGCGGCCAGGTGGGAACCAGGCCAATGATGGTCGCGCAGTTGGGGTTGGCAATGAGGCCGTGGTGCCACTTGATGTCGTCGGCGTTAATCTCGGGCACGACCAGCGGCACCTCGGGATCCAGGCGGAAGGCATGGCTGTTGTCGACCACGACGGCACCGCGCTTGACGGCCTCGGGCAGCAGCTCCTTGGCGATATCGTCGCCGGCAGCACCGAGTACGATGTCACAGCCCTCAAAGGCCTCGGGGCAAGCTTCCTCAATCACAACCTGCTCGCCGCGGAACTCGACGGTCTTGCCCGCAGAACGTGCACTCGCAAGCAACTTGAGCTTGCCGACCGGAAACTCCTGCTCGTTCAGGCACTCGAGCATCTGGGTGCCCACGGCTCCCGTCGCGCCCAAAATAGCAACCGTGTACTGTTTCATGCTTCCCCCTTTAAAGGTTGTGGCTATCGCCCGCACGCCAAGCAGGCCGGATATTCTTGCCCAGTTTATACAAGAACGGGGCGGATACAAAACCCGCCCCGTCGAAACGAAACCGAAACGAAACGCCCGACAGTAGATTTTTGGGACATCCTAAAAATCTACCAGGATGGTAACTACTTGTGGAGCGCGGCCAGGGCGGGATCGACCGGTGCGGGGACCTCCAGGTCGGAGACCTTCACAATGCCGTTCTCATCGGAGAAGGCACGGTAGATGGTCTGAATCGCCAGGTCGAAGTCCTTCTCCTCGACACCGATAATGATGTTGATCTCGTCGCAGCTCTGCGAAATCATGCGCACGCTCACGCCGGCCTGGCCAAGCATGCCAAACAGATGGCCCGAGATACCTGCGCGGCCACGCAGGTTACGGCCGACGGTCGCGATGAGCGCCAGGCCCTCGACAACCTCGATCTCGAGCGGCTCGACCTCCTGCTGAATGTCGCCCACGAGCGAGTACAGCGAGTCGTGCACGTCCTGCTCCTGCACCACGGCGCCAAAGCGGTCGACACCGGTGGGCATGTGCTCGACGGAAACGTCATAGCGCTCGAAGACCGAAAGCGCACGGCGCATAAAGCCAACGCGGGGCTTGGTGCGGTCGCGGGCCACGTTGATGGCGACAAAACCGCGCTTGCCGGTCACGCCGGTAATGATGGGCTCTGCCTCGCCCTCATCAGCCGTCTCGCTAATGATGGTGCCGGGGTCCTGCGGCGCATTGGTGTTCTTGATGACCAGCGGAATGCCTGCCTCGCGCACGGGGAACACGGCCTCCTCGTGCAGGACGCTCGCACCCATGTACGAAAGCTCGCGCAGCTCCTCGTAGGTAACGCGCGCAATGGGCTGAGCCTCGGGAACAATACGCGGATCGGCAGAATAGAAACCCGAAACGTCGGTCCAGTTCTCGTACAGATCGGCGCCCAGGCACTTGGCCAGGATCGAGCCCGAGATATCGCCGCCGCCACGGTCGAGCAGCTTGATCTGGCCCTCTCGCGTCGCGCCGTAGAAACCAGGCATAACAAAGCCGCCCTGTTGACCGTACTCCTGCACCAGCTCGGAGGTGCGATTCATGCTGAGCGTACCGTCGTGATGGAACGCCACAACCGTCGCGGCGTCCAAGAACGGCAGGCCCAGGTACTCCGCCATCAGGCGAGCGGTGAAGTACTCGCCACGGCTCACGAGCTCCTCGGTAGAGTAGCCGCCCGAGCGGGCGCGCTCGGCAAAGGCCGCGAACTCCTCGCGGATGGGATAGGTGAGCTCCAACTCGTCAGCGATATCAAAATAGCGCTGGCCGATGTCCTCGAGTAGTTCCTCGCACGACACGTGATACTTAACGTGCGCGTTAACCAGGTAGAGCAGGTCGGTTACCTTAGTGTCGCCCTTAAAGCGGCGGCCGCAGGCGGAAACCACCACAAAACGGCGGGCAGGGTCGGCATCGACGATGGCCTTGATCTTCTTGAAGTGTTCGGCGTCGGCGACCGACGAGCCGCCAAACTTGGCAATCTTAATCATGGGCTTGAGGTTACCTTTCTAAAAGCCTCTGCAAACCTGTTTTGCGCGCTCTGATACCATGGTTTCACCGATTGGGTCCAAGGCATCCGAGGAGCAGTGTTATATGGGAACTTATCATAGTACACGAGGACGCACTTTATCGTGCTCAAGTAAGGTGGCAATCCGCACCGGCATCGCTCCCGACGGGGGTTTGTTTGTCTCGGACGAGCTCGGCACCCAGCAGGTCGATATCAGCTCGCTTGCAGATAAATCGTACTTTGAAATCGCTCAAGATGTGTTGGGAATGTTACTGAATGATTACACGGCCGAAGAAATTTCGGCGTGTGTCGACGAGGCATACCGCGGCACGTTCACGAGTGAAGAGGTTACGCCGCTCGTCAAACTCGACGCTGCGCCGGGCGCTGACGCCCCCCAGACCTATGTGATGGAGCTCTTTGGCGGCCCCACAAGCGCCTTCAAGGACGTCGCCCTGCAGATGCTCCCCCGTCTGATGGCCCGCACTTCCGCCAAGGACGGCGGCGCCGAGCGCATCATGATCGTCACCGCCACGTCGGGCGACACGGGCAAGGCCGCACTCGCCGGTTTTGCCGACGCTCCGGGCACGGGCATCACCGTCTTTTATCCCGAGGGCAAGGTCAGCCGCGTCCAGAACCTGCAGATGTCCACGCAGGAGGGCGACAACGTCGCCGTCTGCGGCATCCGCGGCAACTTTGACGACGCCCAGAGCGCCGTCAAGCGCATCTTTGCCGATAAGGAGCTTGCCGAGCGCCTGGAGGCCGCCGGCACGGTGCTTTCGAGCGCCAACTCCATCAACGTCGGCCGCCTGGTACCGCAGGTCGTCTACTACTTTGCCGCCTATGCGCAGCTGCTGCGCGCCGGCGCCATCGAGGCCGGCGACGCCGTGGAGTTCTGCGTACCGACCGGCAATTTTGGCGATATCCTGGCCGGCTACTATGCCAAGCGTATGGGTCTGCCCGTCGCCAAGCTCGTCGTGGCGAGCGACAAGAACAACGTGCTTGCCGACTTCCTGACCACCGGCGTTTACGACCGTAACCGCCCGTTCTTCACGACCATCTCGCCGTCGATGGACATCCTTATTAGCTCCAACCTGGAGCGCATGCTGTACTTCCTGTCCGACGGCGACTGCGAGCTCGTTGCCGGCCTTATGGAGCAGCTTGCCCAGACGGGTCGCTACGAGGTTCCCGCCGACCTGCTGGCAAAGATTCAGAGCGTCTTTGGCTGCGGTTGGGCCAGCGAGGACGAGGTCCGCGCTGCCATCAAGAGCTGCTGGGACGCGAACGGCTACGTGATCGACCCGCACACCGCTTGCGGCTATCACGTCTTTGAGCAGGTCGTTCCCGCCGAGGGTGCCAAGGCCCGCGTGCTGCTTTCGACCGCCAGCCCCTACAAGTTCCCGCGCGCCTGCTGCGACGCCCTGGGCCTCGACGTTCCCGAAGATGATTTTGAGGCTATGCGTGTGCTCGAGCAGGCCACCAACACGGTCGCCCCGACCCAGCTCGCCGAACTCGAATCCAAGCCCGTCCGCTTCGAAGACGTCTGTGACGTAGCCGACATGGCTAACTACGTGGAGCAGGCTGCAAAAAAGATGGCTACCAACTAAACCCCTTATAAGGCGCCGGCGAAAGCCGGCGCACCTTCTTTTATCAGATACCCACCGGGATGATGACGAACGCACACAGCGTGCCTGGCTGTTTAGTTCGTCGCGAGTTCCGCACGCAAAGGAAAGCACTTAATGTGCTTTCCGTCTTGCGCAGGACTGCCCGAGCAGCGAACTAAACAGCCAGGCACGCCAGGAGGACTCACATGATCAAGATCACCGTCCCAGCAACAAGCGCCAACTTGGGCATTGGCTACGACACCCTCGGCATGGCCGTCAGCCTCTACTCGCACTTCACCTTCGAGCGCGCCGACAAGCTCACCATCACGGGCTGCCCCGAGGAGTTCCAAAACGAGAATAACCTGGTCTATGTGAGCTTTGTCGATGCTCTGGCCGCGTGGGGCGAGCCGGCTTTTCCCGTTGCTATCGACATTCAGACCGACGTGCCCGTCGCCCGTGGCCTGGGTTCCAGCTCCACCTGCGTCGTCGCCGGCATTATGGCCGCCGCCGCACTGACAGGCCACACCGTCGACCGCGCTGAGCTTGTCCGCATTGCCACCGAGGTCGAGGGCCATCCCGATAACGTCGCCCCTGCTATCCTGGGCGGCGCCGTCTGCTCCTTTACGCCGACCGATTCGCTCCCCCAGTGCCTGCGCTACGAGGTGAGCGATCGCTTGCGTTTTATTACCGTGATTCCGCCCTACGAGGTGCATACGAGCGAAGCGCGCAAGGTTGTGCCGCAGGAGATTCCACTCTCCACCGCCGTATGGCAAATGGGCCGCATCGCCGGCATGACGCGCGGCCTGGAGACCGGCGACCTTGACCTGATTGCCGCCGCCAATGACGACCGCATCCAGGAGCCCTATCGCCGCCGCCTCATCCCCGACTACAACGCCGTGCGCGACACCTGCCTTAACGGAGGCGCCAAGACCATCTGGATCAGTGGCTCCGGCTCGACCCTCATGGCCGTGACTGACGACACCATCGTGGCAAAGTTCCTGCAGGTCAAGCTGCGTGAGCAGTTCCCCAAGTGTGACACGCATATTCTGACGTGCGACACCGAGGGCGCCCAGATCGAGTACCTGTAGCGCCCTGTCTCATTGCTCTCACCGGCCCCCTTGGGGCTTCCCCTGAAAACGTCCTCGATCATGAATTGCCCCGTCGTGCG
>UQKW01000040.1 GCA_900541885.1 uncultured Collinsella sp. | reverse complement strand
GCCGCGCGGCAAGGAGATATATTGCCAGACCGGAGGGGCCCCGGGGGCGGGAATCGCGCACTCCATATTTTGTTCACAAATGAATAGGTCCCTCAGTCGCATCACTGAGGTTAAAACTGAAGCATTGGCTTCTGATATTGGCGATGACCAGCTGTTTTATGTGTATTGAGACATCGGTCATCTCTGGAGCGCTACTTTACTCCAAAGGCATCAGTTATTTGTTTCCCATCGGTAAAAGGCGGGTTTTGTTCGCCAAGCGTTCTTATATATAGCTAGATACGGGTTCGAACCCGTGCACCGGCAACAAAAAAGCGACCAACCGGAGTTGATCGCTTTCTATTCCATGGTGGGCCGTCAGGGGTTCAGCCTGCTTCGCAGGCGGCCGCTGCGGCGCTTTCGCGCCTTGCGCGCTGCGCTGGCAAACGCTCACGCGTTTACTCAGCTCCGCGCCCCGACGGGTCCGAACCCATGAAAGGGCGACAAAAAAGACGGCCAACCGAAGTTGACCGTCTCAACAATCTTTGGGTGGGCCGTCAGGGGTTCGAACCCTGGACCTTGGGATTAAAAGTCCCCTGCTCTGCCAGCTGAGCTAACGGCCCGCGGGTGGCATTGTACCACGGTCTGGGACTATTCCCAACTCCATTGGCCGTTCTGGAAAATCACAACTTCACGTCCATCAGGCGTAATGCCCACAATATCGATGTCGTCCGTGCCGATCATAAAATCGACGTGCGTGCTCGAGACGTTAACGCCATGCTCCAGAAGCTCCTCCTTGGACATGTCATACCCACCCTCGATGCATTCGGGGAAACCGACACCTAGCGCGAGATGGCAGCTAGCGTTCTCGTCATAGAGCGTATCGTAGAACAGAACACCACTTTCGCGGATCGGCGTGTTCTTGGAAATGAGCGCGACCTCTCCCAGGTGAGCAGCGCCCTCGTCAGTATCGATGATACTTGCGAGCGTTGCCTTGCCCACGCGGGCGTCGTAGTCCACCACGCGGCCGCCCTCGAACTTAATCCAAAAATCTTCGACCTTATTGCCGTGATGGATGAGCGGCATGGCCGAGTACACGATACCGTCGGCGCGCATGCGATCGGGCGAAGTGAAGACTTCCTCGGTGGGAATGTTGGGGAAGAAGGGGTGCCCATCGGGCGTCTTGCCCTTGCCGCCGGCCCACTCGTGACCCTTCGTCATACCAATCGTCAGATCGGTTCCATTTGCCGAGGTGTAATGCAGGCGGTCAAAACGATTGTCGTTCAGGAAGCGCAAGTTCTTTTCGAACGCCGCGTCATGAAGCTCCCAGTCGCTCTCCGGGTCCTGGCCATCGGCACGAGCGGTGTGCAGAATCGCATTCCACAGCTTATAGATTGCAACCTCATCGGCGTCTCCCGGGAACACCTCGCGCGCCCAAGCCACGACCGGAGCGCCGGCGATACACCACGGGTTGATGTTGTAGTCCAGTCCACGGCGCAAGACCTTGCACTGCGTGTTCCTTGCCTTAGAAGCTGCAGCGGGCTTGGCGGGATCGATACCCTTGAGAGCCGCAGGATCCGCACCCTCGATAAAGATAAAGCAGGCACCATCCTGGGCCAGGGAATCCAGCTGCAGGCGCTTCCACTCGGGCGTCTGCTCAAAATAGCTTTTATCGACATGCTCGTACGTGAGCCTCGTCACGGCATCATCGGCCCAAATGACCGTCACGTGGCCAGCGCCGGCGGCATAAGCCTCCGCGACCACCACGCGGGCAAACGGCGCGCACTCGACCGGAGACTGAACGACAACCTCCTGGCCGGGTTTGACGTTTACGCCCTTGCAGACGACCAGGCGCGCGTAGTTTTTAATCTTGGGCTCCAGGGCCTTCATGCCCTCCAGAGCCTCTTCGACCGTCAGGGCAGCTCGAATCATGTGCCACTCCATCTATCTATAGAACAGTAAAAAGGCGCGCCGCAAAAACGACGCGCCTTATATCTTAGCGATAAGTATGAATGCAAACGCTACTTCTTCTTGGAGTCCTTCTTGTCCTCCTCGGCAGCCGCACGCTCAATAAGAGCGTTAAGCTTGTTCTCGGACATGCCCTCGGCCTGCGCGCGGTACATGTTGCGCAGGGGACGAATACGAACGAAGTCGTAGATAAAATCACCCAGAATGATGACATAGGACAAAACGATGCCGACCATCTGGACGGGGCTGGACACCGTGCCGCCGGGAGCGAAGTAGAGCGAAGCCCAAATTGCCACGACGAGTACCATGCCGATGGCGAGCACGGCCCACCAGATACGACGGCGCTTGGTGTAGTCCTCATCCTGCTTGAGGAGGATATTCGACACCGTGTAGATGCGATCCTCGCGGGCACGCTGTTTGGCCTTGCGGGCGCGCTTTTCCTCCTTGGAAAGACCTTCCAGGTTTTCGCCCTTCTCGAGCTCCTTGCGGCGTGCCTTGGATGATGCCGGCACGACGCGAACGGAGCTCGCTGCCTGGCGGGCGGGCTTAGCAGATGCGGCGGACTTGCGCGCAACCCCGGTAACTTCGTGGGATTGCGTGCGCTTGTTCGTGGCGCTACGGGTACTCACTTATGCGTTCTCCTTCATGCTTGTGAACTGGGAGCCCGTGATGATCTGGAAGGCCTCGCGATAGCGCTCGGACGTGCCATCGATGACCTCGGCGGGCAGGTGCGGGGTCTCCCCCGTCATATCCCAGTTGGCTTTGAGCCAATTGCGGACGAATTGTTTGTCGTAGCTGGGCTGGATCTTGCCCTCCTCGTAGCTGGCAGCAGGCCAGAAACGGCTGGAGTCGGGCGTGAGGCACTCGTCGATCAGCGTAACCTTGCCATCGATGACACCGAACTCGAACTTGGTGTCGGCAATGATGATGCCACGGGTCGCTGCATACTCGGCGGCAGCCTTGTAAATCTTGAGGGACAGGTCGCGAATCTGCGCTGCGATATCCTCACCCACGATCTCGCAGCAACGCTCGAACGAAATGTTCTCGTCGTGGTCGCCGATCTCGGCCTTCGTGGACGGCGTGAACAGCGGCTCGGGAAGCTTGGAGGCCTCGGTCAGACCCTCGGGCAGCTGAATGCCGCAGACGGTGCCGTTCTCGTCATAGGTCTTCTTGCCCGAACCGGTCAGATAGCCGCGGACGATGCACTCGATAGGAATCGTCTGGGCCTTCTTGACCAGCATGGCGCGGCCTGCGAGGTAGTCACGATACTCGGCAAACTCCTCGGGGAAATCCGCCGGGTCGATGGAGACGAGGTGGTTGGGAACAATGTCGGCAAACTTATCGAACCAGAATGCCGAGATGCGGTTGAGCACCTCTCCCTTAAACGGAATCTCGTCGGGAAGAATGAAGTCGAACGCAGAAATGCGGTCGGTGGCGACCATCAGCAGGTTTTCACCGGCATCATAGATATCACGAACCTTGCCACGGGAATCCGGACGACGCTCCATCGTAGTCACGTGAGTCACTCCTTACCAAAATACGACAGTAATGCGGGTTCTTTCCCGCACGTTTTCGCAAACTCGGAGCGGCAGAGACGAAACCCCTCCTTCACCGAATAGCGAAAAGCTAGTGCTCCATTGTAGTAGATGCCGCGTCCGCCGTGTGCTCGCGAGGCAGATGAATCGTAAAAGTCGTACCCTTTCCAAGCTCCGACTCCACGGATATGTAGCCGTGATGACGTTCGACAATCTGCTTGGTCACGGCGAGCCCCACGCCCAGGCCACCCGCCTCGCGGGCGCGACTAGCGTCGGCACGCCAAAAACGACCGAAGATGCGCGACAAATCATCCTTGGCGATACCGATGCCCGTATCCGAAACCGCGATATCGACGTGCTTGCGGTCGCTAAGCACCGACACCACGACCCAACCCCCCTCGGGGGTATAGCGCATGGCGTTACTCATGAGGTTGATAACACATTGCGTGATCATGTCGGGATCGGCCTCGACGACATCGTCGTGCCCTTGGGTTTCATCTGCAAAGCGAAGACGAAGGTCACGGTCGGCAAACAGACGCTCCTGGCCGTTCACAATCGATCGCACGAACGGAACCATGTCCACCGGTTCTAGATTGAGCGGAGCCGTGCTGTTTTCCATACGCGATAGGTCGAGCATCTGCTGCACCAGACGAGCCAGGCGACGCGTCTCGGAAGCAACGGTCTCCAAATGCTCATCGTCGGTGGGATACACACCGTCTTGCATGGCCTCGACCGTTGCCAGCATGGCCATGAGCGGCGTGCGCAGCTCGTGGGCAACATCAGAGGTCAGGCGCTTTTCGTGCTTCATATCCTTTTCGAGTGAGGTGGCCATCTCGTCGAAGGTCTCTCCCAGCTGATCGATCTCGTCATCGCCGCGCAGCCCCGTGCGAGCCGACAGGTCGCCGTCACGGATTTGCTTTGCGGTACTGGTGATGCGATGAATCGGTTTGGTGAGCATGCGCGACACGAGCGATCCGATAACGACCGAAATGCAGATTGCAACAACCGCGGCGAGGGCCATGGCGTTAAAGGTCTTCTCCCTAAACGCAGAGTCCGCCTTGGTGAGCAGAGCGTCGGAGCCGATGGCCCACAGCTTTACCTGTCCGACATGCTCGCCGGAAGACGTTACAATCTCGACGTTAGCAACGCTATCGGAGTCGGTTGGAGCAGACGAGACAGGGCTATGCGATGCCCTCTTGCCGCTCGTGTCGTCGGTCGTAGCCTGGTTTTCGCGTACATCGGCGGTGGCGCTTGCCGAGGGCCAGGAATCGTCATAAACGATCACACCCTTTTTATTGACGACCTGCATGCCCAGATCGTCGGAAACTAAACTCGACGTTGCGACCGTGCGCAGTTCTCCCGCGGTCCAAGAGCCGTTTTCCTCATATGAGGTCGCCAACTTCTCGGCAGCGGAGTTTGCGATTTCGACGATATTGGAGCGTGTGTAATCCGAAAAGACCGTGCCCCACACAACAGAGACAACGCCCACCAGCACCAATACCGTCATGAGCGATGTCAGAGCAAAAGCAAGTGCCATGCGCGAGGGATAGCTCATCGTTGGCCGTGAATCGGAACGAGGCGTGTTCCAACTAGCCTTGGAACCCGCCTCGCTCTCCTGCTTGTGCTTTTGTCCGATTTCAAAGCGCGCAGGTGTCATATGTGATTTCCCTATTTCTCGTCCGACTTATCGGTCTTGGCCGGAGCCTCGAAGCGATAGCCGACACCATGGACGGTGTAGAGCCACTTGGGCTTCTTGGGATCATCGCCCAGCTTGGCGCGAAGATTCTTCACGTGGCTATCGATGGTGCGCTCATAGCCCTCAAAGTCATACCCGAGCACTTTCTCGACCAGCTCCATGCGGTTATACACACGGCCGGGATGGCGGGCAAGCGTGGTAAGCAGCTTAAACTCGGAAGCCGTCAGATCGACTTCCTTGCCCTCGACCAAGATCTTGTGGCCCGAGATATCGATGACCAGATCGCCGAAGTCGAGTACCTCGACGGCGGGCTCGTCGGCCTGATGGGCACGGCGGAACAGAGCGCGAACGCGGGCGACGAGCTCGCGCGGCGAGAACGGCTTAATCAGATAGTCGTCGGCGCCGAGCTCAAGACCGATAATACGGTCCTCGATCTCGCCCTTAGCCGTCAGCATGATGATGGGGACATCCGAGGTATCGCGAATGGTGCGGCAAACGCGCTCGCCGGGAATCTTGGGGAGCATAAGGTCGAGCACGACCAGGTCGAACTGATGCTTCTCGAACTCCTCGATCGCGGACTGGCCGTCGCCGACGCCCACAACCCAGTAGCCTTCGCGCTCGAGATAGGCAGCGACGGCGTCACGGATTGCCTTCTCATCCTCGACCAGCAGAATCTTTTTTGCATCTGAAGCCATAACACGGCCCCCCTGTCTCAATTAGCTAAGAACAAGCCCATTTTAACGCACCTGAGCCCGCCGGATGCCGCTATGACGCGGCAGCTCGGCGGGCGGTACTCACAATTACAACGCGTTTATTCCCCTGTTGGCGCCTTTTTAACCCCTCTAAGCTTAAAGAGAGAATAGGCGTGCAGTGACCGTCTCTGGTATACCCTGGCTGTTGCGCACCGTGGCGTACGTAAGGAATGAGTCCGACTTTCCCGCCGTAGCTGGATAATCGCCATACTCCAAAGCGCGGTCGGGCGACAGCAGCGAGCCATAGGTCTTGGCAGAGGTGTCGATCAGGAAATGCGACGCCTGTACCTTAACAAGGTATTTATTCTTCTTGCCAGCCGCACATGCAAGCGGCTCGCGGGACAGGAAGAGATACGGCCCTCCCTCATTACCGATATACGTGCCCATGTTGCCCAGGCTGCCCACGCCACTATAGGTCGCCTCGATAGAAAACACGAAGGTATCGCCCATATATACGGCCTCGAAAGGCGAGACTGACGAGGGAAGAACTAGCTGGGCACGTTTGGTGTTGTTGCCGTCGGTCAGATCGATTGCCGTTATGCCGTAGTAGACGCCCTCGTCGTTGCGGACACGCGGCGAGATGGTCAAAATGCCGTCGCTCGCGCGCGGGGCCGATGCAAAGCGGCCCGTCGATTTCCAAATTACCTCGGCCTTGGATTCATCAAGCGAGCGACGATAGCAAAACGAATCACTACTCGTTTTATTGCCGCCTGCCGAAGGCATTTTATACCAGATGACTGATGACCCGAACGCCGTGAACAGGGGCGGATCATAGTCCTTGCCACCTCGATCGAGCTCAACCACGTCGCCAGAGAGCGAAGCGCCCGACAGATTTTGAGCGTAGAGCTTCCACGATGAATTGGCAAAGTTCATCTCAACCCACGCGAATACGCCGTCGCCGGCACGGACATCGTAGAATGCGTATCCCGTGCCCTCGATAGGATCCTCGATTAATGTGGTAAGCGAGCCATCGCCCAGGTTGAGCACGCCGAGTGTGTTGGCGTGCAGTGCCGATGCGGGCGCCATCATCGCCGCGGCGTAATCGCCGTCGCAGTAGTACAGCAGCGTACCCAGAGGCAGCGTCCACGATGACGCCGGCTCAAGATCGATGTCGACAGCCTCATACTCATCCGTAATCGAGATGATTTTGGAATCGTCCTTGATAACCTGCGGCTCGCCGGCGGCATCATCGCTGGTACCCGTTTTTTTCGAGCATCCGGCAAGCACCGTGGCAGCGCCCGCGGCAGCCCCACCGAGTACAAAGCCGCGACGCGATATTCCGTTCTTGATGTGATCGGCGATACCCATTAGGCGATCTCGGCGCGAGCGGCCTCGATAGCGCGCGTAAGCTGGTCGGCGCAGGAGGTCTTTTTCATACCGCAGGTATTACCGGCGAGAACCTCGATTACACGATCGGCGGGAGCGCCCTCGACCAGCTTGGAGATAGCCTTGAGATTGCCGTCGCAGCCGCCGGTAAACTCAACGCCCACCACCTTGTTGCCGTCATCGGAAAGGTCAAGGTGAATATTGCGAGCACACACGCCCTGAGGCTTGTAATCAAACGAAATCATGCGATCCCCTCTCAGAATGTTATTCGAGACGACTATTATCCCCGTCTTTCCCTAAATGCAACGAGGCGCTTTGCCGGCAACACACATTACCAGCAAAGCGCCCTAAAAAGCTAACGTTATGCCCGAACCTACTCGAAGCTCAGCTGCTCCAGACGATCAAAGACCGTGTCGATACGGGTGAGGAAGTCCCACGGGTCAAAGATCTCGTCGAGCTTCTCCTGGCTGACGGTGCAGCGCGGATCGGCCTCGAGGCGCTCCTTAAAGGTAGGACCGGAGACGCAATCCTGCACCTCGTGCCACGTGGCCATGGCGTTTTCCTGCACGATGGCATAGGCATCCTCGCGGGTGATGCCTGTATCGACGAGAGCCAGCAGCACCTTGGAGGAGAAGATGAGGCCGCGGGTCTTGTTGAGATTGGCCATCATGCGGGCAGGGTACAGCTGCAGGCCGTCGATGACGCGGATGAGGCACTGGAACATGTGGTCAAGGGCGATGAAGCTATCGGCCTGGGCGACGCGCTCGGCAGAGGAGTGCGAAATGTCGCGCTCGTGCCACAGGGCAACGTTGTCGAAGGCGACCTGGGCGTTGGACTTGACGATGCGCGAAAGGCCGCAGACCTTCTCCATAGTGATGGGGTTGCGCTTGTGCGGCATGGCGGAGCTGCCCTTTTGACCCTTGCGGAACGGCTCCTCGGCCTCGAGCGTATCGGTCTTCTGCAGGTTGCGAACCTCGGTCGCAATGCGCTCGCAGGTAGCTGCCGTGGTAGCGAGCACGCCGGCAAGGTAGGCGTGGTGGTCACGGCTGATGACCTGCGTAGACAGCGGATCGTGAACCAGACCAAGGTGCTCGCAGACATACTCCTCCACGAACGGCTCGATGGAGCTGTACGTGCCGACAGCGCCCGAGATGGCACCGAAGGCGACGTTCTTGCGGGCATCCTCAAGACGGTCCAAATCGCGCTTGAGCTCCCAAGCCCAAGAGCCAAACTTCATGCCGAAGGTCATCGGCTCGGCGTGAATACCGTGAGTACGGCCGGCGCAGAGCGTGTTGCGCTCCTCGAAGGCACGGCGCTTGCAGATCTCGCCGAGCTTCTTGACGTCCTCGATGATAAGGTCGCAAGCCTGAGTGAGCTGGTAGCACAGAGCCGTATCACCCAGGTCAGAGCTGGTCATACCGTAGTGAACCCAGCGGCTGGGCTTGGGCTCGCCCTCGGGGACGTCGGCGTCGATGTACTCCTTCATGTTGGTCAGGAAGGCGATGACATCGTGGCGCGTGACCTCCTCGATCTCGTCAACCTTCTCCTTCTCAAAGTTGGCGTGGTCGCGAATCCACTGGGCCTCTTCTTTGGAAATACCGATCTTGCCGAGCTCCGCCTGGGCCTCGCAGGCCAGAACCTCGATCTCCTGCCAAATGGCGTACTTGTTCTCGAGGGAGAAGATGTGTCCCATCTCCGGGCGGGTATAGCGATCGATCATAGCGGCTCCTTTTTGGTTATTGGCACGTTGGTCGTAACCCATCCATTGTACCGTGCGCAGGTGCAAGTATGGGCAGCAGGCATTAACCTAACATTTTGCCGCAAGAGCAGCCATGGGGACATCCGCGTATTTGCTTCGCAAATCCGCACCGGCTGCGGTCGGCAGACCCGGTCCGCGCACACGCACGGGCACAGCGGGTTGGACCCGACGTTCCCGAGGTCCCCCGTACTCGATGGAGCGGGCAACGGGACGTCCGCGCGCCCGCGTCGCGGACGCGCACCGGCTGCGGCGATCTCCTCGGATTCACGGAGACGATGGGGAAAACTTTGTTGAATTGGCCGTCCCGAGTTCTCCCGCGCTCGGTGGAGCGGGCAACGGGACGTCCGCGTATTTGCTTCGCAAATCCGCACCGGCTACGGTCGCCTATCGGCGACCTTGCCTGCTCGCTATAAACGCTTCGCGTTTATTTAGCGCTCGCACCCTGTCGGGTTCGAGTCCCGGCACTATATTGAAAAAAGCACGGCACCGGAACGGTGTCGTGCTTGTGCTTTTTACTGGAGCGGGCAACGGGACTCGAACCCGCGAGTGTCAGCTTGGGAAGCTGATGCCTTACCACTTGGCGATGCCCGCTTGTGTGTTGGCTAGTATAACGCGGTTGTCTTGTTCGATACAAGGGTGTCGATGCTTGTTTTAGCTGTGGAGAATCGTCTGAAAAACAGTCCAATTGTGGAGACAGGGACCTCTGGTGTCCTTATTTCACCATCTTTTACCTGCGGTTTTATTTGATTGTTCCATATGAACCCAATTTGTCGGAAATCGGGCAAGCTTTTGGTCAGCTTCCGGTACTTACCCGCATGAACCTCGGGGGTAGCCTCGTCCCAAGCGCCGCAGCCTCCCCGTGCGGCGCACGAGGGATAAGGAGCAGCCATGTCCAACGCACCCACGCACTCTGTCCACAGCGCAATCGCAACAGGTCCGCTGCTCCTGCTCCTCTTCCTGCTTTTCGGCTGCCTGGCACCGGGAGCCGCATTTGCCGTTGATGGCTACGACCAGCTCGGCTTCCGCACTATTAGCGATGATTGTGGGCCCTTCTTTATCGGCAAGTATGAAGCTCAAGACGCCTCGATTGCCTACTGCATGAACCAGGAGCGCCCCGGCCCCACCAAGCCGGGCGGCCCATGGCTCAACTTTGATCAAGGCTGGGTGTGGCTCGACGACGAGTTCGCGGCAATCGTTTGTCACGGATATCCTACCGCCACGTCGTTTGGCGGTTACCATCTTTCACCCGATCGCGCCCGCGCCGCCACCCAGCTTGCCGTATGGATGCTCAACGGCACTACCCATGTCGACGGCACCTACTCCTACACGACCGCTCAGGGTAAAACCAAGAGCGGACACTTTACCTCCGACAATGAAGTCGTGGCGGCTGCGCGGTGGCTCCACGACAGCGCAAAATCAGGAAGCATCAAAGCCGCTCCGCACCGCGCACGGCGCTATTTGGGACCCATATCGGGCGGCAGCAAACGTCAAGACATGCTCTACGTGCTGCCAGCGGTCTCTGTTTCTTTCCAAAAGAAGTCCGCGAACACCGCCATTACCAGCGGAAACGACACCTATCAGTTTGACGGGGCAACATTCGATATCTTCGAGAGCATGAGCGACGCGCGCGTGGGCACGCTCAAAATGGACGGCAACGGCCGAGCACAGGCAACACTTTTACCCAACACAGCATATTACCTGGTAGAGACAAAGGCACCGGCAGGCTATATCCCTCGACGCGACCGCATCCCCTTTACCACGGAAGGCAATGGTGGTCATGTCACAATCGATGAGCAGCCAGGCACCATCACGTTGCGCATCGTAAAGACCGACGCCGCAACGGGCGCCGGAGCCCAAGCGGGGACCTCGCTTGCCGGTGCCGAGTTTACCTGCGTCTCTCAATCCACCCCCGGATGGACGCAAACCCTCACGACCGACGAAAACGGTCGAGCGGCCCTTGATAACGTTCCCCTGGGAACCTTCACCATCTATGAGTCGAAGGCCCCCGAGGGCTACCTGCTGCCCAGCGACAGCTGGACCTACACCGTTGGAGCCGACCAGCTGGGCGACTCGGGCGTCGTCGAGCTCGAATCTCGCGTTTCCGATATTCCGATTGCATTTGACCTTGAGATTTCCAAATTCAAAGATCATGGCAACAGCGATCAGTCTGGCTTGGAGCAGCCCGCGGAAGGCGTTGTCTTTGAAGTCATCAGCAATAGCTCACAACAGGTTGTTGGAACGTTAACCACAAATATCTATGGTTTTGCCTCCACCAAAGACCAGCCCGGAGCATGGTTCGGCGCGGGCAAGCGGCCCGACGGCGCCCACGGAGCCATCCCATACGACCGTGCCGGCTACACGGTTCGCGAGGTTCCGGAAACCGTCCCCGAGGGTTTTAAACGTGCAGGGGAATGGACCGTCGGGGCCAATCAGATTTCCGACGGCGCCGAGCTTCAATATATCGTAGACAACCACGCTCTGTCGACGCATCTCCAGATTGTAAAACGCGATGCCCAAACAGGCGCTTCTGTTCCCCTAGCCGGATTCACCTTCCAACTCCTCGACAGCAATCACGAACCTGTCTCACAAACTTGCTGGTATCCAGCACATAACGTAATGGACACCTTTACGACTGACGCGACCGGGACCGTCACACTGCCCGAATCGCTCGTGCCGGGCACCTATTATGTACGCGAAACCTCGGCCAAAGAGCCCTATCTTGTCGGCGAAGAGATCGAGGTAAACATACCCACCGACATGAACCTAACGCCCGTTGCAATCGCCTCGTATTATGACCACGCCGCGACCGGAAACATCAGGATCGTTAAAACCGATGCCATAGACGGGAGCGGCCTCGCGGGCGCCGTCTTTGAGATCCGTGCCTCGGGTGATATCGTGCGCCCCGACGGTAGCATTGCCGCGCTCGACGGTGAGACTGTCGCGACCGTCACGACGGATGAAACTGGAGAAGCACGCGCGGACAACCTCCCACTGGGATCTGACACCGCACGCTACGAGGTTGTCGAGACTCAAGCGCCGGCAGGCTTCTTGCTCGATCAGACAACCCATATTGTCGACCTTACTTATGCCGACCAGAAAACACCCGTTGTAGAAGCACGGCTTAACGTATCCGACGATTACACCAAGGTTGATATCTCCAAGGTCGATGCAAGCGGTGAGCAGGAAGTGGAAGGCGCACAGCTCACCTTATATGGTCCCGATAAAACCGAAATAGACTCCTGGACCTCATCCGACAAGCCACACCGCGTCGAACATCTTGCACCCGGCACCTACTCGTTGCGCGAAATGATGTCTCCGCGGACCTATGACCTTGCCGAGGAGATAACGTTTGAAATAAAGGATACGGGAGAAGTCCAATCCGTCGCGATGAAGGATGCGCCCATCGAAATCAAGGGGCAGGTCGACAAGCGTCAGGAACTTGTCCAACCTATCGAAAAGGGCCTGTTGGCTAACGGCGATGGTAAAAACCGCGCCACGACGCAAACCAATAGTGATGGGCTTTTCTCCTATACCATCGATGCTCGAAACGATTCCGCTACTTGGGTTGATGAGTTTACGATTACCGATGATCTTGAGTGCGCCAAAGACGGCACGGCGAGATTCATCTCAATCGAAACCCCCGTCGCCATCGGCGACCTCAACGGTCTGTGCAACGTGTGGTATCGCACGACGCCGTTGGACTCGACAGACGTCGATGAACCGGCGAACGCGACACTTGACGATGGACACGAAAATCCTTGGCTTGAGTCCGACGAAGTAAAAGAGAGCCTTGGTGAGGACTGTCGCCTCGTCGATTACGACGGCTGGCGCCTCTGGAAGGCGGATGTCTCGACCACGGAATCCACCACACTCGAGGCGGAAGAGCTCGACCTTACACCCAATACCGTCGTAACGGGCATTCGAATTGAATACGGTGCGGTAGCCGCCGACTTTACGACTCGAAGCGATGCGGATTCTTGGACCCGCGATGATCTCAAAGATGAGCACGACGACCTTGACGATGCCAAAGCAATCCTTGGCACAGACGCTCGGGGCGCAATCGTGCACATGCAGGCGACGTCGGCTTATACGCCCCAAACCGCACTCACCAACAGCGCACGCGTCGATCTTTGCCGCAACGGCGGCGGCGATAAACTTGAGTCACATGACGAGGACCGTGTCATTCAACGCTGTACCCTACTGCAGGACCTACCGGCAACAGGATCAGTTCCCATCGCCGCTTGCATCACCGCGCTCCTGACCTCGGGTGCCGCAGCCCTATGGTTCGCTCGCCTTAGGTCGACCCCAAAGAAGCGCTAGCGCGATGAAAAAGCGGG
>UQKW01000039.1 GCA_900541885.1 uncultured Collinsella sp. | reverse complement strand
ATCGGGACTTGCAGCGACGGACCTCAGGACACTCTTACACCACGTCTGCGCGCGCCACCCGTATAGAGCCCGCAAAGAGGTCGTTTGAGGCGGTTTTGGCTGTTACTAAAAAGGTAACAGTACTCATATTTGCCCTTTTTTGCCCACGGGGTCTGGAAAGCGCCGTCAGTGAGGTCTCAGGGAAGGCGTTTCGAGGCTCGAAGGACACAAAACGGGGGCGCAGGTTGTCCTGCGCCCCCGTTTTCTTGGCATTGCGGTTGTTTGCCGCCGGTTTTTACGCCGCTTCGTCGAACTGCGAGTTGTACAGGTCGGCGTAGAAGCCGCCCTGGGCGAGCAACTCGTCGTGCGTGCCCTTCTCGACGATGTCGCCGTCGCGGATTACCAAGATCACGTCGGCGTTGCGGATCGTGGACAGACGGTGCGCGATGACAAAGCTGGTACGGCCCTGCATCAGTGCATCCATGGCACGCTGGATGAGCTCCTCGGTGCGGGTATCCACGTTGGAGGTCGCCTCGTCCAGAATCAGCGCCGGGCGGTCGGCCAAAATGGCACGGGCGATGGTCACGAGCTGGCGCTGACCCTGCGACAGGTTGGTGCCCTCCTCGTTGATCATAAAGTCGTAGCCGCCGGCGAGCGTATGGATAAAGTGATCGCAGCGTGCGGCGCGTGCAGCGGCCTCGACCTCGTCATCGCTTGCATCGGGTCGTCCGTAGCGGATGTTCTCGCGGATGGTGCCGTTAAACAGCCAGGTATCCTGCAGCACCATGGCAAACTCGCCGCGAAGTGCCGCGCGGTCCCAGTCGCGCACGTCGATGCCCTCGACGCGCAGCGAGCCGCCGTCCACATCGTAGAAGCGCTGCAGCAGCTTGATGAGCGTGGTCTTGCCGGCGCCGGTGGGACCGACGATGGCGATGGTCTGGCCGGGCTGCGCCTCGCAGCTAAAGTCGTGGATGATGGTCTTGTCGGGCGTGTAGCCAAACTTCACATGGTCAAATTCCACGTGGCCGGGACGCTTTTCGGGGATCTGCGCGTCGGCCTTCTGCTCCTCTTCGGGCGCGGCCAGGAACTCAAAGACGCGCTCGGTGGCAGCGGCCATCGACTGCATCGTGTTGCTCACGTTGCCCAGCTGCTGCACCGGCTGCGTAAAGTTGCGCACGTACTGGATAAAGCTCTGGATGTCGCCGGGCGTGGCATTGCCGGTCAGCGCGAGCTGCGCGCCCACTACGACAACGCCCACGTAACCCATGTTGCCTACCAGGCTCATAAGCGGCATCATCAGGCCCGACAGGAACTGCGAGCGCCAGCCACTAATAAACAGGCGGTCGTTTTGACGGTCGAACTCCTCGATCGAAGCTTCGGCGCGGTCGAACACCTGAATGACGTTCTGGCCGGCAAAATCCTCCTCGATAATGCCGTTGACGGCGCCCAGAACCTGCTGCTGCTCGCGGAAGTACGGCTGCGAGAAGTGAATCATCACCATCAAGATAATCGCGGCGGCCGGCAGCGTGAGCACGGTGACGCCGGTGAGCGGCAGGCTGATCGAAAGCATCATGACGAGCACGCCGATAATCTGCGTGACGGACGTAATAAGCTGCGTCACGCTCTGGTTGAGCGACTGGCCGAGTGTATCGACGTCGTTGGTGATGCGGCTGAGCACATCGCCCTTGCTGTGACCGTTGAAGTAGCTCATCGGCACGACGGCGATCTTGGCGGCGATCTCCTTGCGCATGCGGTAGCAAATCTTTTGCGTGACGCCGGTCATGAGCCAGCCCTGGATGAGGCTGCAAACAGAGCTCGCCAGATACAGGCAGAGCAAAAAGCCGAGCGTCTTGGCGATCCAGTTAAAGTCGACATCGCCGGTACCGTTGACCTTGGCAACCAGGCCCTCGAACAGTTTGGTGGTAACCTGGCCGAGCACCTTGGGCCCCACAATGTTAAAGATGACCGAGCACACGGCAAAGGCGACGGCGGCAAACACGGCAATCTTGTGCTGGCCGATATAGCCGAGCAGCTGCCTCATGGTGCCCTTAAAGTCCTTGGCCTTTTCGCCACGGCGCATGCCACCCATGCGGCCCATGGGTCCACGCTGACGGGTGGGCTTGGGAATTTGAGTCTTGGTCTCGTCTGCCATTAGCGCTCGCCTCCTTCCATAACGGCTGCAATCTCTTCTTGGGTAAGTCCCAGCTCCTCGGCGGAAAGTTGCGACTGTGCAATCTCCAGGTACGCCGGGCAGTTGTGCAGCAGCGCCTCGTGCGTGCCGGTGCCCACCACGTGACCGTCGTCGAGCACGATGATCTGGTCGGCGTGCATGATGGTCGCGATGCGCTGGGCCACGACCACGAGTGCGGCGTCGGTAACGTTTTTAGCCAGCTCTTCACGCAGACGCGCGTCGGTCTTGTAGTCGAGGGCGCTAAACGAGTCATCGAAAACTACGACCTCGGGCTTCTTGGCCAAAGCGCGGGCGATGGCCAGGCGCTGACGCTGGCCGCCCGAGACATTGGAGCCGCCCTGGCTGATGGGGGAGTCGTAACCGCCCTCACGCTCGGCGATAAAGTCCTCGGCCTGTGCGATGCGCGCTGCCTGGTGCATGTCATCATCGCTTACCATGTCGCCGGCAAACTTGAGGTTGCTCTCGACGGTGCCCGAGAACAGGCGACCCTGCTGAGGAATATAGCCAATGCGGCGGCGCAGCTCGGAAAGGGTCATATCGCGCACGTCGATGCCGTCAAGCGAAATGCTGCCGCCCGTGACGTCGTACAGGCGCGGAATCAGCTGTACAAGCGTGGACTTGCCCGAGCCCGTGGAGCCAATGATGCCGAGCATCTGACCGGCATGCGTGGTGAAGTTCACGCCGCTGATGACATCGGCGCGGGCATCGGGATACTGGAAGCTCACGTCGCGGAAGGTGAGCTCACCGCGCGGCGCGCTGGCCACGGGCAGTTTGGGCGAGACAGGGTCGTTGATGCTCGTGGGGCAAGTGATGACCTCTTCCACACGCTCGGCTGCGACCTCGGCGCGGGGCAGGATAACCGAAACCATGGTGAGGATCATAAACGCCATGACAATCTGCATGGTATAGGAGATAAACGCCATCATGTTGCCGACCTGCATCACGCCGTCGGACACGCCCTGCGCGCCAAACCAGACGATAAGCACGGTGATGCAGTTCATGACGAGCATCATGAGCGGCATCATAAAGCTCATGGCGCGGTTGGTGTAAAGCTGCGTGGTCATTAGGTCGAGCGAAGCCTTGTCAAAACGCTCGAGCTCATGTTCCTCGCGGTTGAACGAGCGGATGGGCATAAGGCCGTCGAGCAGCTCGCGGGCGGTAAGGTTCACGCGGTCCACAAAGCTCTGCATCTTTTTGAACTTGGGCATGGTGAGGCCCATGAGCACGCCGACAACGGCCGAGACCGCGATGATGGCCACGGCGATGGTCCACTCCAGACCGGTGTGGTTGGCCAGGACGCGCATGACGGCGACGATGCCCATGACGGGGGCCATCAGACACATGCGGATAAACAGGGTTGCAGCCATCTGGATCTGCTGAATGTCGTTGGTGCAGCGGGTAATGAGCGAGGCCTGGCTAAACTTGCCCACCTCGGCCGGCGAGAAGTGCATAACCTTGTCGAAGGTCTCGCGGCGCAGGTCGCGGGCGATGGAGCAGGCGGTGCGCGAAGCCACGGCACCGGTCAGGATGGTGGCGACGAGCGACACGAGGCACAGTCCAAACATCGTGGTCGCCATGCGGCTCAGGTAGGCGTTCTGCACGTCGGCGGGGTCGATGCCCTGCGCCTTGTACTCGTCCTGTACATAGCTCACGGCGCGCTGGGTGACGATGGAGCCCGACATGGAGCCCATTTTGTCTGCCATATCGTTGGCGCCCTCGACGAGCTTGCCCTGATCGATAAGACCGCCTTCAACGCCTAGGCGCAGGCTCTTCATGGTGATCTTGCCGCCGTCGGCGTCGATCTGCTTTTGCATGCTCTGCGCGGCTGCGGCCTTCTGCTGCATCTCGGCGAGCTGCTCGGGCGTCATCGCCGCCATCTGCTCGGGGGTGGGCATGGCCTGAGCGGCGCCGCCATCGCTTGCCTCGGTGGACGTGCCGGTCATGTCGCCCATGGAGTCGGCGTCAATGCCCTGGTCGAGCGAAAGGACGACAGTCTCGGGCAGGCTCATAATGTCGGCAATCTTGCCTCCATCGGCACGCTCTTCCTCGGTACCCTTATACGTTCGAATGCCATTTTTGTCAGCCTTGCTAAACACGGCCTCCACAGCTTTGGCGTCCTTGGTGCTCATAAAGAGTTCAAGGTCGTCGAGCGATTCGGCGCGGATGGTGTCGGGTACGGGCGAGGCGATGCCGCCTTGCTGCACGCCCACGTCGACGATGTCGCTCATATAGGTAGGCAGCGCCAGATCGGCGTTGCAGCTGATTACGATAAGCACGATAGCTGCGAACAGTGCCAGGACATGTTTTTTAAAGAGCTTGAGAATCCTCACTCGGCATCTCTCCTTTCTTGATTGCGGTCGATAATTTCGTTGGCACGCCTTAGAAGACGCACCATCTCTTGGGTATCTGTTTCGCCGAGCTGCTCGAGGAAAGCCGTGGTGCGGTCCTCGAATTCCCGACGTTTGATTTCGAGGTCCTGGAATCCCTTGTCGGTCACTGTGACGTGTACGCGACGACGGTCGGTTTTTGAGTGCTCGCGCTCAACCCAGCCCTTGGCCTCGAGGGCGCGCAGAATATTGGCGATGCGGGCGCTCGAGACCCAGGCGCGATCAGCGAGTTCGCTCGGCGTGAGCGAACCGCCAGCGAGTATGAGGGCGCGCATGACGGCCATCTCGCCACCGAGGGCTTTGTCCGCAAAGCGCGAAATGCGCTGATGCATGCTGCCAAACTCGGTAAGGAGCTGACGTCCAAGTTCACGGAAATCGGTATCTTCCACCGAAAACCCCTAACACTAGAAACTATTTTCGGTGAAAGATGATACCCTTGCACGCGCGCCCTATACGGTAGATTTTTGGGTCATGCCTAGAAAACTACCTTTAGGCGATCTCCGTACACCGTCGGTACCAACAAAGTTAGGGGCAGATCGTTGGGCATGTCCTAAAGCCTACTCAGAGGTACTTTACCCTGCTAAAGCTGGCATAACAGCTAGAGTGAACGTCGTACAAAGGCAAGGAAAAAAACTAAACAAATCGGTGAACGGTAGTTGTTTGTGCTCGCATTTCCTGCGGATTTGTAAAAAACGCCATTATGATATAAAAAAAGAAACATATAACAGCCCAGATGGAGAGGGTCGCTATGTTATCCTTCTCAAACGGGTGAAATCTTGGGTTTTGGGTTGCAGTTCCAAGGTGGACAAACGTTTTTCCCTGCACCGACATGTGGCGAAGAACGGAAGAAGCCGGTAGTGCAAGCCGATAATTCAAGAATTCAATAAGCAGCGGTGTGAGAGAGCGCCGCATTACACGTAACTAGGAGCGTGGTTACACAATGCAGGAGGCATGGGAAGGCTTCAAGGAAGGCATTTGGACGGGAGAGGTGGACGTCCGAGACTTCATCCAGAAGAACTACACCCCCTACGAGGGCGACGAGTCGTTCCTCGCCGGCCCGACCGAGCGTACCAAGGAGCTGTGGGGCGAGGTTCTCGACCTGCTGCTTAAGGAGCGCGAGCAGGGCGGTGTCCTCGATATGGACACCAAGACCGTCACGGGTATCGTGAGCCACCCCGCTGGCTACATCGATAACGCCCACCGCGAGAAGGAGACCATCGTCGGTCTCCAGACCGACAAGCCGCTCAAGCGCGCGCTGCACGTCAACGGCGGTATCCGCATCGCTTGCCAGGCTGCCAGCCAGCACGGCTATAAGGTCGACGAGAACGTTGTCGAGCGCTACACCTTCGAGCGCAAGACCCACAACGCCGGCGTCTTCGATGTCTACACCCCCGAGATGCGTGCTTGCCGTTCGGCCCACATCATCACCGGTCTGCCCGATGGCTATGGCCGCGGCCGCATCATCGGCGACTACCGTCGTGTTGCCCTGTACGGCGTCGACTACCTGATCAAGGACAAGGAGGCCCAGAAGGCTTCCACCCCGACGGTCATGACCGCCGACAACATCCGCGACCGTGAGGAGCTGCAGGAGCAGATCCGCGCCCTCGGCGAGCTCAAGATGATGGCCGAGACCTATGGTTTCGATATTTCCAACCCTGCTACCAACACGCAGGAGGCCATCCAGTGGATGTACTTCGCCTACCTCGCTGCCGTCAAGGAGCAGAACGGCGCCGCTATGTCCATCGGCCGTACCTCCACGTTCATTGACATCTACGCTGAGCGCGACCTTGCCAACGGTACCTTCACCGAGGAGCAGATCCAGGAGTTCGTGGATCACTTCATCATGAAGCTCCGCATGGTCAAGTTTGCCCGTACCCCCGAGTACCAGGCCCTGTTCACCGGCGACCCGCAGTGGGTCACCGAGTCCATCGGCGGCATGGGTGTTGACGGCCGTACGCTCGTTACCAAGATGAGCTACCGCTATCTGCACACGCTCGAGAACATGGGCACCAGCCCCGAGCCCAACATGACCGTTCTGTGGTCGACCCGTCTGCCCGAGAACTTCAAGAAGTTCTGCGCCAAGACTTCCGTCGCCAGCTCCTCGATCCAGTACGAGAACGACGACCTCATGCGCGTCTATCACGGCGACGACTACGGCATTGCCTGCTGCGTGTCCTCCATGCGCATCGGCAAGGAGATGCAGTTCTTCGGCGCTCGCGCCAACCTGGCCAAGTGCCTGCTGTACGCACTCAACGGCGGTGTTGACGAGGTCTCCAAGAAGCAGGTCGGCCCCAAGTATCGCGCCGTCGAGGGCGATACGCTCGATTACGACGACGTTGTGGCCAAGTACAACGACATGATGAAGTGGCTCGCTGGCGTGTACGTCAACTCGCTGAACATCATTCACTACATGCACGACAAGTATTGCTACGAGCGTATCCAGATGGCTCTGCACGACAAGCACGTGCACCGCTGGTTCGCTACGGGCATCGCTGGCCTTTCCGTCGTGGCTGACTCCCTGTCCGCCATCAAGTACGCCAAGGTCCACCCCGTCCGTGACGAGAACGGCATCATCGTCGACTTCGAGACCGAGGGCGAGTTCCCCAAGTACGGTAACGACGACGACCGCGTCGACCAGATCGCTCACGACGTTGTGCACCAGTTCATGGAGTACATCCGCATGAACGACACCTACCGCAACTCCGTGCCCACGACCTCGGTTCTGACCATTACCTCCAACGTCGTGTACGGTAAGAAGACCGGTTCCACGCCTGACGGCCGCAAGGCTGGTCAGCCGTTCGCCCCGGGTGCTAACCCTATGCACAAGCGCGATAGCCACGGCGCCATCGCTTCGCTGTCTTCGGTTTCCAAGCTCCCGTTCCGCGATGCTCAGGACGGCATCTCCAACACCTTCTCCATTATCCCGAGTGCGCTCGGCAAGGAGGACCAGGTGTTCTTTGGCGATATCGACCTTGATCAGCTGGGCGAGTAACTATTGTTAGTGCTATACTAACAATAACGATTACTGATTAGTGCGCCGGTTTCGGCCGGCGCCTATCGATCGAAGGAGACACATTATGAAGGTTTCTGAAGTTTCCGAGACTCAGGCCGATAACCTGGTCCACATGCTCGACGCTTACGCCGAGAAGGGTGGCCACCACCTGAACATCAACGTCTTCAACCGTGAGACGCTGCTTGACGCTCAGGCTCACCCCGAGAAGTACCCGCAGCTGACCATCCGCGTTTCCGGCTATGCCGTGAACTTCCACACGCTCACCAAGGAGCAGCAGGACGAGGTCATTTCGCGTACCTTCCACGACAAGTTCTAAAGGGGTTTAACTCCCGCAGGATCGCCGGGCCGCTTTGGGTTACTTTCCAAAACGTCCTCGGACATGCAAAGGGCTCCGCTGCGCGCTTCGCGCGGCGGAGCCCTTTGCGTCCTGCGGAAATGTTTTGGAAAGTAACCCAAAGCGGCCCGGCGGGGGTCCTGTGTAGTCACCCTTTAGGCGGAACTCTCCTAATTATTTGGATGAGTCGTTTACTTGCTTGTGCTGTTACCGTCTTCCCGCTGTTGTTGGGGTATGCTTTGTTCGTATGTAAACGTTTGACATGTTGATGGGGGAGGGTGCTATGGCTCGCGAGGGCGCTCGTTCTAAGGATTCTGCTAAGCCTGGCATCAAGGAAGTTGCAGCGGTGGCGGGGGTTTCGCCTACTACGGTATCTCGCGTGCTTAATAATCGCGGCTATATTAGCCAAGAGACCCGCGATAAGGTCCATGCCGCGATGGAGCGCATCAACTATACGCCCAACGATATCGCCCGTGCCATGCTCAACGGTCGCCTGAATCTTATCGGTATGATCGTTCCCTTTGTGAGCAGCCCGTTCCATGCTCAGGTTGTGCAGGCGGTCGAGCGCACGTTAGCGGAAAACGGCTTTAAGATGTTGCTGTGCAACAGCGCCAATCGACCCGATCTTGAGCGTTCCTATATTGACATGCTCCGCCGCAATATGGTCGACGGCGTCATCGTCAACTCCCTCAATATCGGTGCCGAGGCATATGCCGAGATGGGCTTGAGCCTGGTTGGCATCGACTGCGATCTTGGCGAGGGCTCTGTCCAGATTGCAAGTGACAGCTATGGCATTGGCGAGCTCGCCACGCGCCGTCTGATTGATGACGGCTGCAGGCGTATCCTGTGCCTGCGCAGCAATAGCCGCATGCGCATGCCTGCCAATAAGCGTACCGATGCCTACCTCGATGTTGTTGAGCAGGCCGGTTTGTCCGCGCTTGTCCGTGAGGTTGAGTTCGTTAAGCCCGACGACGAAAAGGGCGCGGTCGTTGCGAAGATCCTCGATGAGAACCCCGATATTGACGGCATCTTTGCGGGAGACGATACGATGGCGGCCATCTGTCTCAACGTGATGAAGCAGCGCGGCTTGAGCGCTCCAGACGATATTAAGGTCGTGGGCGCGGATGGTGCCCGCCGAACTATGACGTTTATGCCTGACTTAACAACCGTACGTCAAGATATCGATCGCATCGGAGAGCTCGCGGCGCAATCCATCATCGCTCTTATTAACGGCGATAATCCCGAATCGAATATCAAGCTCCCCGTTGAACTCATTGAGGGCAAAACCGCGTAGTTCATCCCGTGCCAAAAGAATTCCTCAAACGCCTCTGATGACCGTTCACCGGCATATGTCAACCGTTTGCCGACGACTGGAACTGCGAAAAGACGTATTGGTGTGAAAACGTTTGACATATGAAAACGATTGACATATCTTGCCATTGTACCGAGTTAGTATGTCGTGGAAAGGAAGTCTCGGATGCACAAGGTGTATTACCAGCCTGAGGGAATTTGGGTAGGCGACATCATGCCGTACGGCGAGGACGGCACGTTCTATCTCTATCATCAGCGTGACACGCGTAACCCCGAACCTTTCGGAGAGCCGTTTGGCTGGGCACTCGCTACGACCAAGGATTTCGTCAACTACAAGGACTTTGGCGAGAGCCTTGAGCGCGGCGGCGACGAGGAAGTCGACCAGTACATTTATGCCGGCACGGTGTTTAAGGTGGGCGACAAGTACCATGCGCTCTACACTGGTTGCAATCGCGATAAGGTCCGCGCACGTTTGATGAAGCAGGTTCTTCTTCACGCGACGAGCGACGACGCCGTCAAGTGGGAGAAGAACATCGCCGAGACGCTGCTTCCGCCCCAGGAGGGTTACGATGACCGCAACTGGCGCGATCCCTTTGTGCTTTGGGATGAGGAGAACGAAGAGTACATGCTCATCCTCGGCACGCGTGTGGGCGAGGACAAGCGTCTGATGACCGGCCGCCTGGTCAAGTTCACCTCCAAGGATCTGACCAACTGGGAGTTCCAGGGCGACTGGTGGAACCCGGGCCTGTACACCATGTTTGAAATGCCTGATCTCTTTAAGATGGGCGACTGGTGGTACCTCGTCTTTTCCGAGTACAGCGACGGCAACAAGACCCGTTACCGCATGTCCAAGTCCATCAACGGTCCTTGGATTACCCCCGCTGACGACTCCTTCGACGGCCGCGCGTACTACGCCGCTCGCACCGCATTCGATGGCGAGCGCCGCGTTCTCTTTGGTTGGGTCCCGACGCGCGACGAGGGCGGCGACCCCAGCTCTTACCTGTGGGGTGGCACTTTTATGCCCCTCGAGATCGTTCAGCGTGCCGACGGAACGCTCGGCACCAAGCTCCCCGACAGCATGCTTGGCGCCTTTGGCGAGGCTAAGGCAGTCGAGACCTTTGAGCTTTCCTGCGAGTCGGGCAAGGTCGAGCAGGTGCTCGCCGCGGATGCCGGCTCCACCTACTTGCTCGATGCCGACATTGAGCTCGGCGGTAACGCTGCCGGCTTCTCGGTCAAGTTCGCCGAGGACGCCGAGACTGGTCTTGCCTATGAGTTCCGCGCCAACCTGCGCGAGGGCAAGCTCGAGTTCACGCCGGCTCCCCAGTACCCGTGGTTCCAGGTCAACAACATGGGCCTCGAGCGTCCGTTGTTCTTTAAGGGCGAGGGCACTCACCATGTGCGTCTGGTCGTCGACGACGACATCGCGACCATCTTTGTCGATGATGTTGCGCTCAACGCTCGCTTCTGCAACAAGCAGGGCCAGGGTGTGGCGCTTACCGTCACCGACGGTGCGCTCAAGTGCGCAAACGCAACGATCGCGTCTCTGTAGCGGCAACGAACCGTTTTATGATTTAGAAAAGGAATGGAGAGGAACATGGACTACAAGGCAGTGTCCCAGCAAGTCGTCGACAACGTCGGCGGACTGGAGAACATCGAGGGCGCCACGCATTGCGTGACCCGTCTGCGTCTGGTGCTCAAGGATACGAGCAAATACAACAAGGCCGAGCTCGAGAACATCGATGGCGTCAAGGGCGTGCTGTACAACAGCGGCCAGCTCATGATCATCTTCGGTACCGGTACCGTCAACAAGGTTTACGATGAGTTTATGGCTCTGACGGGCGTTAAGGAGATCAGCGCTTCCGAGGTCAAGGGCGCCGAGGCGGACAAGAAGGGCAAGTTCTTCTCGGTCCTCAAGGTATTCTCGGACATCTTTATCCCCATCATTCCCGCCTTCGTCGGCGCTGCAATCATCATCGGCCTTAAGTCGCTGATCGTTGCCAACGGCCTCTTTGGCATGGAGGGCAGCCTCGCCGATCACAGCGAGTTCCTCAAGAACCTCGCAAGCTTCTTTGCCATTATCGCCACCACGTTCGACTACCTGCCTGTCCTGGTTATGTACAGCGCAGTCAAGCGTTTTGGCGGTAACCCGATCCTGGGCATCCTCGTCGGTATCGTCATGGTTCACCCGAGCCTTATGAACCGCAACACGTTCGTTATGGACCCGACGGGTGCTGAGTACTGGAACTTTGGTCCGCTCTCCATTCCCATGGTTGCTTTCCAGGGCGGCGTGTTCCCTGCAATTCTGACCGCCTGGTTTATGGCCAAGGTCGAAAAGATTGCCCAGAAGTACATCCCCGAGGTCGTTTCGTTCGTCTTTGTCCCGACCGTTACCCTGATTCTTGCTAACGTCGCCCTGTTCACCGTGTTCGGCCCGCTCGGTAACCTGATCGGTGACGTCCTCGCCGGCGTAATCGATATCCTGTACAACAGGATGGGCGTCTTTGGTGCCTTTGTCTTCGCCGCGTTCCTGCAGCCGCTCGTCGTTACCGGTACGCATCAGTTCATCCAGGGTATCGAGGCAAACCTTGTTGCCACGACTGGCTTCAACTACATCCAGGCCATCTGGTCGGTTTCCATCATCGCCCAGGGCGGCGGCGCCATCGGTATGTACCTCATTCACAAGAAGCACTCCAAAGAGCGCAACATTTGCATGTCGTCCTTTATCCCGACGCTGGTCGGAATCTCCGAGCCCGCTATCTTTGCTGCAAACATGCGCTATTCGATCATTCCGTTCATCTGCGCATGCATCGGTGCAGGCTGCGGCGGTGCCTTCGTCAAGCTCTTTGAGGTGCGCGCTATCGGTCAGGGTCTGACCGGCGTGCTTGGCCTGCTCATCGTCACGCCCGAGACCCTCGTGTGGTATGTGGCTGGCAATCTCATCGCCTTTATCGTGCCGATCGTCTTGATCTTTGCCTACAACAAGGCAAAGGGCGTGCCGACCACCGATGAAGAGGGCGCTGGCGCTGGCTTCGACGTTAGCTTCTAGTTGAGCCGTTCAGTGTAATCTGAGGATAAGTTCATTTGAGGAAGGGCGTTCGACTCGTGTGAGTCGAGCGTCCTTCCCCATAGACGAGAAAGTCAACGGCGATGTTAAATCAAAAAAACAAGGTGACACGCGCGGACTATGAGCAGTGGCGTGCCGGACAGGATGAGACGGCGGCTCGCATCGCGTCCGACCCCGATAGGCTTCTGTTCCATGTGGAGCCTGAGCTTGGCTGGCTCAACGACCCCAACGGTTTGGTTCAGATTGGTGATACGTATCACATCTATCATCAATACGATCCTTTCGATGCTGCGCATGGCGGTCCAGTGCTTTGGAACCATCTGACGACAAAGGATTTTGTGACGTACGAGAATCACGGCCCCGTGCTGTTCCCCGATTCCGATTTGGATTCGAGCGGAGCGTATTCTGGTTCTGCCTTTGTACGTGATGGCAAGATTCACTACTTCTATACCGGCAACGTCAAGCATTTTGACCGCGATGATTACGACTACGTGTTGACGGGCCGTGAGCAAAACCAGATTCATATGGTTGCCGAGAATCCCGACGAATTGGGCGAGAAGCGCATGGCTGTTGGACCAGTCGATTACCCCGACGATATCGGTACGCACGTGCGCGACCCCAAGATCCTTGAGCACGATGGTATCTACTACATGGTTCTGGGCGCTCGTACGAAAGACGACCGTGGCTGCGTGCTTGTCTATACTTCGCGTGATTTAGGGGTCTGGAGCTATGCGACGCGCATTGAGCTGGACGAGAACTTTGGCTTTATGTGGGAGTGCCCCGATCTGTTTGAGCTCGATGGCGAGCTTATTCTCGTTTGCTGTCCGCAGGGTGTGCCTGCCGATGGTTGGCGTTACCGCAATCCGCATCAGTGCGTGTGGTTCCCTATCGAGGCCGATTGGGAGGCGCCGAGCTTTAAAATCGTCGGGCAGGGCATGCCCCCGATGGTCGATGCCGGTTTTGATTTCTATGCTCCGCAGTCCTTTGAGGATGCTGCAGGCCGGCGTTTGATGATCGGATGGTCGGGTTGCCCCGATGCGACGGCAGAAAACCCGACGGTGGCGCGCGGGTGGCAGTGCGCGTTGACGGTGCCGCGAGAGCTGAGCATGCGCGATGGTAAGCTCTGCCAGCAGCCGGCGCACGAGATTGAGAGGATGCGCGGCGACTGCGTTCGCGCGACAGGCGGTGAAACCGTTGAGGAGCCGGGCCGCCTGTTTGATCTTGTGGTTTCCTGTGAGGGCGCCAAGATGGTCGAGCTCGAGATTCGCAAGGGTGTCTTTGTGCGCTATGCAGACGGGATGCTTACCCTCGACATGGGTGACGAAGACTATGGGCGCGACCAGAGGTCGATCGAGCTCAGCGAGCTTCGCGACCTGCGCGTGCTTTCGGACACTACGATGGTCGAGATTTTTGCCAACGGCGGCGAGGCAGCACTTACGAGCCGTACCTATTCGCCGGCGGTTTCGGCGATGGGGTTGCATGCCGAGGGTGCGGCGTCGATGGATTTCTACCGTCTCGCGCATTAACCGTGCGTGGAACACGATTGGACTTGCTGGGCGGAATGTGTCGCAGTTGCCGCAGCGAACTACCGTTTATCGCGTGGTTGATTTCCGATCTCAGCCGAACACATTGAGCAAATAGGCCGTTCCCGCAGCT
>UQKW01000038.1 GCA_900541885.1 uncultured Collinsella sp. | reverse complement strand
AAGGCAAGGCATAGACCTTCTGGTCATGCCTTGCCTTTTGAATGACAAATTGTCGCCCTGGGCGTCGCGCAGCGTCGGCTGGTCCGCCGTTCGGTAGAACGGCGGAACCAATTAGTACATCTTTGCGCCGGCGGGGATGGAGGCGTCGAGCTGGATCAGGTTGAGGCGCTCCTCGCCCTCCTCCTCGTGGACAGCGCTGATCAGCATGCCGCAGCTGGGAATACCCATCATCTTGCGCGGAGGCAGGTTAGTGATGGCGAGCAAGGTCTTGCCGACCAGGTCCTCGGGCTCGTAATAAGCGTGAATACCGGAGAGGATGGTGCGGTCGGTACCGGTACCGTCGTCGAGCGTAAAGTTCAGCAGCTTCTTGGACTTCTTGACGGCCTCGCATGCCCTGACTTTCACAGCGCGGAAATCGCTCTTGGAGAAGGTATCGAAGTCGACGAACTCCTCGAACAGCGGCTCAACGGCGATCTTGGAGTAATCGAGCGTGGGCTTAAGCGACGTAACGAACGGGCTCGCGGCGTTGCCGGCCTCTGCAGCCTTGGCGGCAGCGGCACCGGACTGGAAACCCTTCTCGGGCTTCATATGCGGGAACAGCAGGACGTCGCGGATAGAAGCCTGGTTAGTAAGCAGCATGACCACGCGGTCGATACCAATGCCAATGCCGCCCGCGGGAGGCATACCGTACTCGAGGGCGCGCACGTAGTCCTCGTCATACTCCATAGCCTCATCGTCGCCGCCGGCCTTCTCGGCCATCTGGGCAGCAAAGCGCTCAGCCTGGTCGACCGGGTCGTTGAGCTCGGAGAATGCGTTGGCGTACTCGTGGCCGGCGATGACCAGCTCAAAGCGGTGGGTCAAACGCGGGTCGTCCTCAAAACGCTTGGCGAGCGGGCTGACCTCGATGGGGTAATCGCACACGAACGTGGGGTTGACGATGGTGTCCTCGCCCAGCTCATCGTAAATCTCGGCGATGATCTTGCCGGCAGTCCACTCGGGCTTGATCTCCAGGCCCTTCTCGCGCGCGGCGGCAGCAAGCTCCTCGACCGGCGTGTCGATGGTGACCTGCTTGCCGAGCACGTCGGAGACGATGTCGGTCATGGGACGGCTGGCCCACTCACCAGAAAGGTCGATGGTCTGGCCCTGGTACTCGATGACCTCGGGGTTGCCGATGGCCTTGTTGGCAGCCTTGATGACACCTTGGGCGAGTGCCTTCATGCCCTCGAGGTCGGAGAAGGCACGGTAGGCCTCCATCGTGGTGAACTCGGGGTTGTGGGTAAGGTCCATGCCCTCGTTACGGAAGATGCGGCCGATCTCGAACACGCGCTCAAAACCACCGACGATGCAGCGCTTGAGGTGCAGCTCGGTGGCAATACGCAGGTAGCACTCCTGATCGAGCGCGTTGAAGTGGGTAATGAACGGCTTGGCAGTAGCGCCGCCTTGGATGGTCTGCAGGATGGGGGTCTCGACCTCCATGTAGCCGTCGGACTCCATAAAGCGACGGAAGGTGGAGAGAATCTGCGAACGCTTACGGAAGGTCTCGCGAACGTCGTCGTTGGCGATCAGGTCGACATAGCGCTGGCGATAGCGGGTCTCCTTATCGGAAAGACCGTGGAACTTCTCGGGCAGCGGACGAACGGCCTTGGCAAGCAGAGTCGCGCTCTTAGGGGCAACGGAAAGCTGGCCACGCTGGGTGCGCACGACCACGCCGGTCACGCCCAGGATGTCGCCCAGGTCGAGGGCCTTGAGCGTACTCCAGGCAGCCTCGTCCATGTCGTTGATGCGGCAGAACAGCTGAATCTCGGCAGTCGCATCGCGCACGACGATGAACATGATCTTGCCCTGACCGCGCTTGGCGACCACACGGCCAGCGATCTTCACGACGTCCTCGGTGTCCTCGCCATCGGCAAGCTCGGCGTACTTAGCCTCGATATCGGCGACGTAGTCCTCAAGCTCAGAGTGCTCAGGATAGGGGTTCTGGCCCGCCTCGAACAGGGCGGCGCGCTTGGCCAGGCGGGTGGCGCGCTCGTCGTTGAGCGTCGATGCCTGATCGGCGGCGTTCTGGTTCTCTGCCATAAGTTAGCTCCTCAAACTAAAACGCTCCCCAGGATTCGGTCCCAGGGAGCGAAAACATACCTTTACGCGGGACCGTGGTCTAGCGTGCGATCTTGGCGATGGTGTAGACGCGAGTCTTGCCGGAAGGCGTAACGACCTCGACGGAGTCGCCCTCGCCGTGACCAATGATGGCGTGACCGACCGGAGACTCGTTGGAAATCTTGTGCTCGAGCGAGTTGGTCTCGGTGGTACCGACGAGCGTGACTTCCATGACCTCGCCGTTGGGATCAATCAGCGAAACGGTGGAACCGATGGAGACGGTCAGGTCGCCCGTGGTGGCAGCAACCTGAGCGTTGGCGAGGATGGCCTGGATCTCGGCAATACGAGCGGCGTTCTGGGCCTGCTTGTCCTTAGCGGCGTCGTACTCGGAGTTCTCCGAAAGGTCGCCGAACGCGCGGGCTTCCTTGATGTCCTCGACGATCTCCTTGGCGTAATCGCCCTCACGCCAAGCGAGCTCCTCGACGAGCTTCTGGCGGCCCTCAGCGGTCAGTACGATCTGGCTTGCGTCCATACGGATATCTCCCCAACTCTGATCAAACAATCAACTGTCAACAAAACGAAAAAGACCGGCTAGCCTGCGGGCAAGCCGGTCAGGTGCTCACCCCAAAGGGATGGGACTACTCTGCGTCCGCGTCGCTGTCCTCTGCCTGCTTCTTCTTGGCAGCAGCGAGCTTGGCCTCGAGCTCAGCGATCTCCTTGTCCTCCTCGGACTGCTCGACCACGACCTCCTCGGCCTGCTTGGTCTCGGCCTTATCGTCGCCCTCCATACCCTCGCGGATATTCTTGACGGTAGAGCCGAGGGACTTGCCGAGCTTCGGCAGGTTCTTGGGCCCGAAGATAATCAGGACAACGACGAGAATAATGATGAGCTCAGGAGCCCTCAGTCCAAACATGTAGACCTCCACAATACAGCGAGACAAGCTCGAATGAGTATACCGCGGGTATCGCGGTATCACAACACTAGCTAAAAAAAGGGACCGCAAGAAGCGGTCCCTCCTCATGCTCTGGTCGGGTTGACTGGATTTGAACCAGCGACCCCTGCGTCCCGAACGCAGTGCTCTACCAAACTGAGCCACAACCCGTTAGCTCGACTATAGTAACAAAGATTTTCGCCGCGTGCTAGAGAAATTTTTATTTCTTTGGCGCGTCGATTTGAACCGTGTTGGGAATGAGCTCAGTCGCGCAGGCCCACCAGCCATTTTGCTGGACAGCGTCGGCAAGCCTTTCGGCCGTGGCGGCGGTGTCGCAAATGGCAAACGAGCAGGCACCCGATCCGCACACATCTACAGCAACGGTGCCGTCCTGTTTACGCAGCCAATCGAGAACCGTTTGAATCTGCGGCTCCATCTGTGCGGAAATGATACCCAGGTTGTTATGGATGAGCGCATATGCCGTCTCGGCATCACCAGCACGCAAGGCAGAAGCTATCGCGCCGAGCTTGTCCGCAGGCACCGGGGCCTCGTCAAAACGTCGATAGGCTTCAATTGTCGAAACGCTCGCCTCCCGCGGCTTAACCAGTACGACAGGCGTCGCGGGCAGCGCGGGGTACTCAGTTGCCAGCACGTCTCCCCCACCTACGTAGAACGCAGGACTCGCGTGCAAAAAGAACGGGACGTCAGCACCAATGCCCCGCGCAATATCGTCGAGCGCTGGGTCGGTGCGATCAATGCCCCAGAGCTCCGCCAAGGCGACAATGACCGCGGCCGCATCCGTCGAGGGGCCGCCCAAGCCGGCGCACAATGGAATGCGCTTCTCAATCGTCACGCAGATGTTTGCCTCGCGACCATAATGCTCGGCCATAGCAACCGCAGCCCGATACGCCGTATTCTTTTGCATGGGAAAATCTGATGCCGGAACCGTCTGGACAGTCAGCGCCTGCGCCGGCGTGACCGTCACGGTATCGGAAAGACCGACGGCTGCCATCAGGGAATCGACCCTGTGGTAGCCGCGGTCATCGCGCTCGGTATGAACCCCCAGGTAGAAGTTAATCTTTGCCGGCGCGGAAAGAGTCAGGGACCGATCGGTCACCGTTAGTGCTCCTCGAGCTGATTGCCGAGCGGGGTAAAGATATGCTCGCCGCTCTCAGGGTCGAACAGCTCGACCTGACCGGTGAGGACATCGATATACTGGTAGGACTGACGCGACTTGCGACCGCGACGCTCGTCGACCTCGACGATAAAGACGGCGGGGTGGACGCTCTTGATGGTGCCCATGCGCTCGACGACGCGGGTGCGGCCCATGTTGGCCTTAACCTTGACGCGATCGCCCACCATATCGGTCAGCTTCTCGTGGATGTCGTCGACGTGATTGACTTCCATCTCTTCCATGAACAGGGCCTCCAGAAGGTGCAATTCAAAAAGGGGATAATACCCCTAAGATAGACAAAACTCTAATACTATAGCACCCTGTTGTGGCCATACGCAAGTAGCTAATTAGCTACTTACAGAGTATCGGTGTCCAGGACGATGGTGAACGGACCGTCGTTGACCAAGTCGACTTTCATATCGGCGCCGAAAATGCCATGCGCTACGTGCTCGACGTCCTCGCGCACAAGCGTCAGGAAGTACTCGTAGAGCTCGTTGGCGACATCGGGGGCGCCGGCATCCGTAAACGATGGACGGCGGCCGTGACGGCAATCAGCGAACAGCGTGAACTGCGACACCACGAGAACCTCGCCGTCGACATCGGCAAGCGCCAGGTTGGTCTTGCCGTTCTCGTCCTCGTTAATGCGCAAGCCCCGGAGCTTGCTCCACAGCTTATCGGCCTCGGCGCGCGTGTCGCCGTGGCCCACGCCCAGCAGCACCAGATAGCCGCGCCCAATTTTACCCACGCACTCGCCGTCGACCGTCACGCCGGCGTTGAGCACGCGCTGCACCACCGCACGCACGGCCTACTCCTCGCCCGTCAGTTTGGCGGATAGGTGCTCGAGCGCGTGGAAACGATGGCTGATGGCGTTCTTCTCGTCCGCCGTCAGCTCGGCCATGGTCTTGCCCGGCGTGTCGACCGGCAGGAACAGCGGGTCGTAGCCAAAGCCGTGATCGCCGCGGCCCTCGTGTGCGATAACGCCCTCGCAGGCACCCTCACCATAGGTGACCAAACCGTCCGTGTCGATGAGCGCGACGACGCTCATAAAGCGCGCAGTGCGGTCCTCGTCGGCCACGCCTTCCAGGTTAACGAGGAGCTTGGCATTGTTGGCGGCATCGTCGCCGTGAACGCCCGCGTAGCGCGCGCTATATACACCGGGCTCACCGTCCAGCGCGTCGACGACCAGGCCCGAATCGTCGGCAATGGCCATGAGCCCCGTCTCTTCGACGGCAGCCTGCGCCTTGATGATGGCGTTCTCCAAAAACGTCGTGCCGTTTTCCTCGGGGTCCTCAAAATCGCCCAGCTGGCCGAGCGCCACAAAGCGAACCTCGGGCATAACCTTGCCCAAAATGGCCTCGATCTCGGTGAGCTTATGGGCGTTGCCCGTTGCCACGACGATGGTCGCCGCCGGGTCGAGGGTGTCGATGTCGATCTTCTCAAGTGCCATGAGTGGCCTCCTTGTCCGTATAGCAAAGTCACGTAAAAGGGACCGGTCTGTCGGCATCTCCCCTTTCATGTGGCATCAACCTTATCTATCGGCGTTTCCGCAGATAAAACCTGCCAAAATAAACCTGTCCCTTTTTGGCAGGTTAGGCGAGGACTTGGCGCTGGAGCTCGATGAGCTCGGCAATGCCCTTGTCGCCCAAATCGAGCAGGGAATTGAGGCGCTTGCGGTCGAAGGGTGCCTGCTCGCCAGTACCCTGGAGCTCGATCATCTCACCGGTATCGGTGGCGACAAGGTTCATGTCGACCTCGGCGTGACTGTCCTCGGAATAATCCAGGTCGAGCAGGGTGTTGCCGTCGACAACGCCCATGGAAATCGCGGCGACCTGGCCCGTGAGCGGGATGCGCTCGAGCTTACCCGCCTCGACCCACATGGCAAGGGCGTCGTGCAGTGCCACCCAGGCGCCGGTAATGCTCGCCGTTCGTGTGCCGCCGTCTGCCTGAATCACGTCGCAGTCGACGGTAACGGTGTACTCGCCGAGTGCCTTCATGTTGACGACGGTACGCAGGCTGCGACCGATGAGGCGCTCGATCTCCATGGAGCGGCCCTTACGGTTGGCATGCTCGCGCTTGCAGCGCTTGCCGGTCGATGCCGGCAGCATGGCGTACTCCGCCGTTACCCAACCGGCCTTGGCGCCCTTGCGCCAGCCCGGCACGCCCTCCTCGATGGTGGCGGCGCACAGCACGTGAGTATCGCCAAACTCGGCCAGGCACGAACCGTGGGCGTGTTTCATGACGCCGCGAGTAAGCTTGATGGGGCGCAGCTCATCGGCGGCGCGGCCGTTGGCGCGATTGACCTGCATATACTCCATGGAAAAATCCTTTCGGCAAAAGGTGAACGTGAGCCTTTGGTCGGTGACCTTGTATCTATTTCAGTTCGTCGATATCGATATGCTCAATGCTCTTGAGCGGCTGGCCAAAGATAAAACTGCCCGCCACCGCAAACTCGGCAATGTTATCGGACGTCGTTGCAAAACGATGCTGCGGCTCGGCTGCGTCGCCCGCCAGCTGCTCGCGGCGCGTGAGAATATCGGTCAACTCACGCGTGGTCTCCTCGGCGGAGCTCACCACGCGCACTCCGGGACCCAGCGCATGGCGAATAGGCCCCACGAGCAGCGGAAAATGCGTGCAGCCGAGTACCACGGTATCGATGCCGTGGTCGCGCAGCGGTTCAACCGTGGCGCCGACCAGCGCGCGTACGGCAGGCGTATCAAAGATGTCCTCGTTCTCGAGCCACTGCTCTTGCAGATGCGCGCCCGAGGCGAGCTCGTGCTCAACGACCTCTACAAAGCTCGAGGCAGGGCAGCCGTATACGTCGACGCCGGCATCCAGGTCCTGAATGGCACGCGTGTAAGCGCCTGAGCGAATGGTGAGGTTGGTGGCGAGCACGCCCACCCGGCGCGTGCGGGTGCTGTTAATTGCCGCGCGTGCGCCAGGTGCGATCACGCCGATGACGGGGACGTCGAGCACCTGCTGGGCCAAACGCAAGGCCGCAGCGGTCGCCGTATTGCAGGCGATGACCATGATCTTGACGTCATGCTTCGACAGCCAACGGCCCGCCTGCAGTGCAAACGAGCGCACCTCGTCCTCGGTGCGGGTGCCGTAAGGGCAGCGCTTGGTGTCGCCAAAGTAGTAGACGGACTCGTGCGGCAACGCCGTCGCAATCGCGCGCGCAACCGTCAGACCACCCAGTCCCGAGTCGAATACGCCAATGGGGCGTGTGTCGCCAGCCAGATTCTCGATATCGGACATTACCTCACCAGATTCTCTCTCGAAAAGATATGGCTCAGAACGATAGGACCGCACTACGAACGGGCCGCGACGAGCAGCTCTGCCGTTGCCGCCCAGCCGTCGACAATCTTTCCGCGCGTGACGTAGGCGTTATCGCAGGCATCCAGGAACTCGGGCGCGCCGGCGCTGGTCAAACCGTTCTCGACCAGGCAGAACGTGCCCACGTGGTCAGCCATGTAGAAGTCGGACTCGGAATCGCCGAGCGCCAGCGTCTCCTCGCGCTCGATACCCAGGTGCTCGCAGAAACGTGCGATGGCAACGCCCTTGTTGAGGCCGGCGGGATTGATGTTAAACGCGCGGCCATCCTCGACGCGTTCGAGCTCGAGCGTCGTCGGCTTGGACAGATGCGTCAGGTGACCGTTGCAGGCCCAGACCAGGCCGCAGCCGGCCTCGTCCAGGATGGTCTGGACCTCCTCGTCGGGCACATCGCCGCGCATGCCGACGGTGACCTCGCGGTACTTGTAGCCAGTCGACATGTCGTTGTGGTACTCGATCTTATGCGGCCAGCGAGCGAGAATCTTCTCGCACACGCCGGTCTGCTCGATCACCTGATGCGGCGTGAGGCCGCAGGCGGGGTCGTAGGGCATATCGCCGGTCAGATACTCCCAGTCGTTGGCCTTGAGATCGTACATGACCAGGCCACCCATCTCGCCGATGTAGGAGTTGAGGCCAAGCACGCGCGCATCCTCGTGGATCATGGTGCGGTTGCGGCCCGAGGTGGGGACCACCTGGATGCCGGCGCGGGCAAGTGCCACGACAGCCTCGACGAGCTTGGTCGAAGGGTTGCCGTCGTTGTCGCGCAGCACGCACGAGCCGGGCGCGAGCATGGTGGCGTCCAGGTCGGTAAAGACGTACTTAACCTTGGCAAGACGCTCGCGCATCTCGCCCGAAAGCTCAGCGACGGTCGGCAGGGTATTGTGGGACATGGTCACTCCATTTACGTAGAAGGGGCTTCTGGTCTTAGGCGTCGTACGCCGCAAGGGTGCGCTTGAGAATCGAGCCGTCGCGCTCACAAGGCTCGGGTCCGTTCTTGCGCAGCATACGCTCTTCCTCGCCCTTACCGGTCACGATGACCACGGCAGGACGAACAGTTTCGCGCACGACAGTCTCGATAGCGGCAACGCGATCAGTCACGATTTGCCAGTTATCATTTCCCTGCGCTTGAACGTTGCGCGCGATCTCGGTGCAGATGTCCTCGACATTCTCGGGGCCGGGGTCGTCCTCGGTAATCACGATTCGGTCGGCATACTTGCCAGCGGCGATGCCCATCGTGGTGCGTCGATCGACACCCTTACCGCCCGTAGCGCCAAATACAACCGCCAGCTCGCGCTCGGGATAGTTCTCGCGCAAGTCGCGCAGGAGCGTCTCGAGGCTCATGCCGTTATGTGCAAAATCGACGATGCCCAGGATTTTGCCCGATACGGACGGATAGAGCTCCATACGGCCGGGAACGAAGACGCCCTCAAAGCCGTGGACAATACCCTCTTCGGAAATGCCCAGAGCCTCGGCGCAGGCAATAGCGGCAAGCGCGTTGGACACATTGAACTTAACCGGCGTGGGAATCACAATGTCGCGCGTAAAGCGGGGCGTGCGCACCGTTGCCACCACGCCGCAGTCACCGTTACGAATCGCCAGCGCAAGCACGTCGGCACGCTCGTCGGTCAGGGAGAACGTCACCGTACGTTCGCAACGAGATGCCGCCTCGAGCACACGATCGACCTTATCCATATCGAGATTGACCACGGCAAAGCGGCTCTGCGAGAAGATTTTGAGCTTGCTGGCAAAGTAATCCTCGAGTGTCGGATGCTCAATCGGCGAAATGTGATCCTCGCCGATATTGGTAAAGGCGCCGACTTCAAAGGCGATTTTGCCCGTGCGCTCGTATTTGAGGCCCTGGCTCGATGCCTCCATAACCAGCCACGGAGCACCCGCCTCCGCAGCATGTGCGATGCGAGACTGCAGCAGAAAGGATTCGGGAGTCGTCAGCTTGGAAGGACCCGTCTCGATGCCGTCGTCGAACTCAATGCCCGTATTAAGAGCGGGTCGATGACAGCCCGTAAGCTTGGCCTCGTTGGCGAGAATGCCGCGCAGATAAAAGCTACAGGTCGACTTGCCCTTGGTGCCTGTAAAGGCGCAGACCTTCACCCTACCCGACGGATGCCCATAAAAGGCATCTGCCACCACGGCGAGCGTGCGACGAATATCACTCACAATCACCGCGGGAAGATCAACATCGTAATCGACCTCGGAAACGTAGGCCACGGCGCCATCGGCGATTGCCGAAAGCAGGTACTCACGCTTAAACGCGCGGCCCTTGCAGACAAACAACGTGCCCGGACGCACCTGGCGCGAGTCGTCAGTCGCAAACTCAATGCGCTGGTCGCACGAAGCGCTCGGTCTGGAAACAACAAGGTCATCTTCCTCGAGCAACTCTATATAGCGCATCAGAGTTAGCTTCTCTTGTGTCGGACTCGACATACAAAGACCTCTCTCGCTAAATTCAGCCTTAAAGGGCAAAAGACGTCCCGCGGCAGAAACGATGAAACATTCTGTATTATCAACCATCCTAATATGCCACCTGACCTTGCGCGCACTGCAGCCTTCTAAAAAATTGCATGGACTGTGCCGTGGGTTAATAAATGACAACAGTGTCCACCCCGTGTAAAAACAAGGAAATCTGGGTGCTATTCTTTATCCAAATGTCTTGATGTGCCTCATTGACTCACAATGCCGACCCATCATGCCCAAGCAAAGGATTCCAGATGAAACGACATTTCGAACGTCGCCGCCGCTCGGCACGCGTCCAGTTGACCCGGCACATCGTCTGCGCCTTCGCGACGGTCGTTGTGGCCCTTGCCACCACCATCGGCGCGAGCGGCTGTTCGTCCTCCCAGAACGCCTCGAGCACCTACACACTCGTCGAGAATGGCAAGTTCACCGTCGCAAGTGACTTGGCCACACCCCCGTTTGAATACGTCAACGATTCCGGCGAAGACCAGGGCTTTACCTATGAACTCATGGGCATGATCGCGGACGAGCTCGGTCTGGAGCTCAACTACTTGCCGGCGCAAAAGTTCGACGGCATTATCCCCATGGTCAAACAGGGTGTAAAGACCGATGTCGGCGCATGCAACATCACGATTACCGACGAGCGCAAGGAAGAGGTCGACTTCACCGATCCCTATATCGACTCCAACCAGGGCGTCGCAGTTGCAAAGAACACTGGATACGACACGGTCGACAGCCTCAACGCACCGGGCGTCAAAATTGCCGTGCAGTCGGGCACCACATCCGAGGAGTGGGCAATCGAGAACCTGCCACAGGCAACCACCGTCAACTTTGACGACTGGACGGCAGCCTTCACCGCCGTCATGAGTAGTCAGTGCCAGGCGGTCGTATGCGATCTTCCCGTTGAGCAGTGGATGGTTTCGAACTCCTTTACCGGTATGGAGATCATCAAAGAGGTTCCGACGGGCGAGCAGTTTGGCATTGCCGTCTCTAAAGACAACCCCGAGCTGACACAGGCCATCAACGATGCCCTTGCCAAGATCAAGAGCTCCGGCGCCTATGACAAACTGTACGAGAAGTGGTTTGGCATGGCACCCACGAGCGGGTCCGATAACGAGGATGCCTCGAGCCCAGACGACGCGACGGGCGCTTCACTCGCCGTCACCTCGGCGACCGCCAAGTCAAACGAAGACGGCGGCAACGGCGTGCTCGGCGGCATCGCAACCCGCCTGACCTGGGAAGCGACAACGGGTAGCGACGAGGGCGACGTTTCGCAAATTGAGCTTGAGCTGCCCGAAGGCGGGTCATTTGAAAGCACCGATGTTAAGGTCACGCTGCTCGACGGACTGAACCAGACGGGTGTCAAGGCATCGTGCTCGCTGGACGGCTCAAAGCTCGTCATCAAGTTCGCCGATCCCGTCGCTGCCGGCTCGCAGATTCGCGTTGTCGTCCCCGACGTCGTATTCCCGAGCAACGCGGGTGCCTATGCCGTCACCGGCAGCTATGTCACCGACGGCGACAAGCGAGATCTTCCCGAGAGCCCCACCATCAGCGTCTCGGAGAGCACCATGGTGCAAGAAATCGTCGCCTAGCTCGATGCCCAGCCTTGGGTTGCCACATGGAACTCCAACCCGTTTTTGGGCATGTTCTGCAAGCCGCAGATTATCGTCACCTCAATCGCCTCGCTCTTTAAGGGCTGGGGCATAGCACTTGCCGTGACCGCCATCGGTTTTCCGCTCGCCATCCCCATCGGCTTGCTGTTTGCCTTTATGAAAATCAGTCATAGTCGTATGCTGCGCGGCATCGCCGTGACATACATCAACGTCCTGCGCGGAACCCCGCTCTTCCTGCAGATCTACATTGCGTTCTTTGGGTTCCCTATGATCGGTCTCAACGTGCCCAATCTGCCGCTTGGCGTTGGCGTGCTCGCCATCAACTGTTCGGCCTATCTTGCCGAGATTTTCCGTGCCGGCATCGAAAGCGTACCGCATGGTCAAGCGGAAGCTGCCTACTCGCTTGGCATGACTTGGTCCCAAGTTATGTCGCGCATCGTGGTCCCGCAGGCTGTACGTTACGTTATACCGACTATGACCAGCGAGTTCGTTATGCTGTACAAGGACACGTCGCTGCTTTCGAGCGTTGGCGTCATGGAGCTCATGCTGTTCTCCAAAAACCTCACGGCCACCACGGGCAACATTACGCCCTACATTTGCGCCGCACTTTACTATCTGGTCGTGACGATTCCGCTCATCCACATCGTCACCAAGGTGGAGCACCGTCTCGCCGAGCGCAGCAAGCGCTAACCGCTCATACATAGCGTTCACAACCACGACCCGCCGCTTCATCTGAAGATCGGGCCGTGGTTTTTTCGGTTCGCTCGGCGCTTATGCCCTATCACGAAACAAAAGATTGGCATGATAGTAAAGATTATTTGACATCAGCTGCCGCGATCCTTGCGGCAGTACACCTGAGCCGTCAGCAGAAAGGATCTTGCATGTGCGGTTTTGTCGGTTTTACCGGTACAGATGAACAGAGTGAGCTGGTTCTCACGGCCATGATGAATCGCATCATCCACCGTGGTCCCGATATGGGCGGCCAGCATATCGTTGACAACGTTGCCCTTGGCTTCCGTCGTCTTTCGATTCTCGATCTTTCCGAAGCTGGAGCTCAGCCCATGTCGAGCGACGACGGCAAGGTCACGATTGTCTTCAACGGAGAGATCTACAACTTCCAGGAGCTTCGCGCCGAGCTGGAGGCAGCCGGCTACGCCTTCCACTGCAACGCTGATACCGAGGTCCTGGTACACGGTTACGAGGAGTGGGGCGAGGACCTGGTCAACCGCCTGCGCGGCATGTACGCGTTCGTGATTCACGACCAGAACAAGAACAAACTCTTTGGCGCTCGCGACATCTTTGGTATCAAGCCGTTCTATTACTACCAGGCATCCGATGGCTCGCTGCTGTTTGGCTCCGAGATCAAGAGTTTCCTGGACCATCCCAAGTTTGAGAAGGCTGTCAACCACGACGCGCTGCGCCCCTACCTGACGCTGCAATTCCCCGCCACGGAGGAGACCTTCTTTAAGGGCGTGTTCAAGCTTGCCCCGGCGCATTGCTTTACGTATGACCTGACGACCAACACCATGGACATCAAGCGTTACTGGAGCTGTGACTTCACCGACGACAACTCCAAGACCTTCGAGGAGTACGTGGACGAGTGCGACAAGGTTGTGCACGAAAGCGTCGCTGCACACCGAATCGCCGATGTTAAGGTGGGCTCGTTCCTTTCTGGCGGCGTGGACTCCAGCTACATTGCCGCCTGTCTCATGCCCGACACCACGTATTCTGTCGGCTTTGATTACAAGAACTTCAACGAGACCAACTACGCTGCCGAGCTTTCCGACAAGCTGGGCATCAAGAACGTGCGCAAGATGATTACCGCCGACGAGTTCTTCGATGCGCTGCCCGATATCCAGTACCACATGGACGAGCCGCAATCGAACCTGTCCAGCGTGCCGCTGTACTATCTGGCGCAGATGGCTTCCGAGGAGGTCACCGTCGTCCTTTCGGGCGAGGGTGCCGACGAGCTGTTTGCCGGCTATGAGTGGTACGAGGACACCCCCGAGATGCGCTCCTTTAAGAAGCGCGTGCCACTCGGCGTACGTCGCGCCCTGGGCTCGCTCGTTCAGCATCTCCCCTACTTTAAGGGCCACAACTTCCTGACGAAATGCGCCGAGGTTCCCGAGCGCTGGTATGTGGGTCAGGCAAAGGTGTTCGATCCCTCCGAGGTCGACGAGGTGCTCAAGCCCGCTTATGACACCGGCAAGAACGCCGCCGAGATGTGCGCCGAGTACTACAAGCAGGTTCCCGATTGCTGTGAGCTTTCCAAGAAACAGTATCTGGATATGAACATGTGGCTACCGGGCGACATCCTGCTCAAGGCAGACAAGATGTGCATGGCGCATTCTCTGGAGCTTCGCGTCCCGTTCCTGGACAAGAAGGTCATGGAGTTTGCCGAGCACATTCCCGCCAACTACCGTGTTAACGAAGAAGGCTGCAAGCTCGTTCTGCGTCACGCCGCCAACCGCACGCTGCCCGACGAGTGGGCAACGCGCAAGAAGGTGGGCTTCCCCGTACCGGTCAAGTTCTGGCTGCGCGAGCAAAAATACTACGACTACGTAAAGGAATACTTCACCGCACCGTGGGCTGCTGATTTCTTTGACACCGATGCGCTCATGAAACTGCTCGACGATCACTTTGAGGGTCGCGCGCTCAACCAGCGCAAGATCTATACCACGTTGACGTTCCTCATCTGGTACAAGCGCTTCTTTATCGACGAGGACAAGGGCGCCGAAGTCGCCGCGTAAGTTTCGTTATGAATTAGCGGTGAACAGCCCAGGGTTTCCGCTATACTCAATCCCTGCGGGCGATTGGCGCAACGGTTAGCGCAGGTGCTTTACACGCACAAGGCTGGGGGTTCGAATCCCTCATCGCCCACCACTTGATTGAAAAGGCTCCCAGCGATGGGGGCCTTTCCTTTTTGTGCCCAACACATGGGATTCGAACCCGCAAGGGTGCGGAGCTGAGGAAACGCGAAGCGTTTTCCAGCGTAGCACGCGAGGAGCGGGGCGACGAAGCGGGGCGCGGGCGGCGCCAGCCGCACGCGGACATCCCTCATCGCCCACCACTTGATTGAAAGGTCGCGCGCGCAGACGTGGTGTAAGAGTGTCCTGAGGTCCGTCGCTGCAAGTCC
>UQKW01000037.1 GCA_900541885.1 uncultured Collinsella sp. | reverse complement strand
CGATATGGCACCGTGGGGACACATGTATGTCAATCCTGGTCTAACAGAGCCTTTTTTAATCCCCGTCCCAGAAATATCAGTGACAAACGCACGACTTTGCACTGGTAAGGACACCGGTGGTATCGAAGGCCGGGGTGAAGCTCTCGTCTACCGCTCCGCCCTCTTGCCAGAACATCGTCGTAAAGCCCAGGTCGTCGGCATGATCGAGCACCTGCTCGTACTCCTCGCGCGTCACGGCGCGTGCCAACTCGCCGCCTTGCTCGCGCATGAGCGCATTGGGCGTGTACTGGTTCATGACCGAAATCGGCACGTCGCCCACCGTCTGCCACACCAGGTCCAGCACGCGGCACGAATCGTCCGCATGTCCCGGCAGCACTAGGTGACGCACGATGATGCCGCGCTTCATGAGCCCCTCGTCGTCCACCAGCTCTCCCCCGCGGCGCTCGACCTCGCGCGCCATCTGTGCCAGACCCGACACGGCCACGCGCGGGTAATCCTTAATATGAGAAAGTGACTGCGCAAGCTCGGCATCAGCATATTTAAAGTCGGTGAGCCACACATCAACCAGGTCACCCAGGGCAGCAACGGCACTCGCCCGCTCATAGCCGCTCGTGTTGTAGACGATCGGGATGTCCAGCCCGCGCTCCCGCGCTGCGGCAATCGCGGCCGGCAGCAGGTGAGCAAAATGTGTCGCAGTCACCAGGTTGATGTTGTTGGCGCCCTGGTCCTGTAACTCCAGCATAATCTCGACGAGGCGCTCGGGCGAAATCTCAAGACCGAAATTACCCGTCGAGATCTCGTGGTTTTGGCAGTAGACGCATTTGAGCGAACAGCCGCTAAAGAAGATCGTGCCCGAGCCGGCCTCACCCGAGATGGGCGGCTCCTCCCACATATGGAGCGCCGCGCGGGCGACCTTAAGCGTGTCGTCGGCGCCGCACACGCCATGCGCGCCCTCATCGCGCGCCGCACCGCAACGGCGCGGACACAAATGGCAGGCAGGCGAAAAAAGTTCGGTCAACGACGTCGGCATAAAAACATGCTCCAAAACAACGATTCAGCAGCTCAAACGTAAAGGCCCGGACCGCACAGACGGCTCCAAGCCCAAGGCGCCGTAATCGTCCGACACGAATTTTGTAATGTCAAGACTGGAATCAACAAAGTGCCGCTTTATGATGTAGGTATTCCGCCCCCCGCGGAGCAACTGGGTGAACCGTCGCGTTTATTTAGGGAGCCCACACAGTCGGACTTAGTACAGGTATCCTTCGTTGTTAAGGACGCTGGAACAGTCGATGAGGGCACCCACCTGTTTTAGGTGGGTTCATTTTCGTAACGTGGGGGGTGGTTTTCTTTTGCCGATTTTGCCAAAAACTGCCATCGCAGATCCCGCATGACACCCAACGGCACTCGGCAGAACCCCCGCCAACATCCCAATATCTGGTAAGCGCGTGATAATCGCACGGTGCAAACCCCCGCACCCCCTCGGTCGAGTATCATGGGTCAGCTATGCCCTTTTGCGCGTAGCGTCCTTTGACCTTTTCCTTCGACGCTTGGCGGTTTATCGATTCATGGCTTTCTCCACGAGCTTCATACCGTACTTTTGCGTGGCGGTCGCGGCTTTTATCACGACCTTCCTTGCGGTGCCCCTGGTCAAGCGCCTGGCAATCAAGCTCGACGCCGTCGACTATCCTTCCAAGCGCCGCATCAACACTAAACCCATCCCGCGCATGGGCGGCACGGCGGTCTTTTTGGGCCTCGTCGTCGCCTGCATCGTGCAGATCCTGGGCACCTGGTACCTGGGCTGGCCGCCCGTTTTGGTACCGCACCCGCGCCTTCACATCAGCTACCCCGTGCTGGCACTCTCCTTTACCGTGATCTTTGCGACCGGCGCGATTGACGACGTCTTCCAGCTCAAGCCCAAGCAAAAGCTGGCCGGCCAGGTGCTCGCCGCGCTCATCGCCTGCATCGGCGGCTTAAAAATCGGCGTCATCATCAACCCGTTTGCCCCCGGCGAGATCATGCTTGGCTGGCTCGCCTACCCCATCACCGTGATCTACCTGGTGGCGTTCACCAACATCATCAACCTCATCGACGGCCTCGACGGCCTGGCCACGGGCATTTGCGGCATCGCATCGTTCACCATGTTCACGATGGCCATGCTTTCGGGCCGTATCGACGCCGCCGCGCTCTCCATCGCGCTCTTTGGCTCGTGCGTGGCTTTTCTGCATTACAACTTCAACCCCGCGAGCATCTTCTTGGGCGACTCGGGGTCGCTGCTGCTGGGCTTCGCTTTGGGCTCCATCTCGCTGCTCAACGTGAGCCGCACCGCCGCGCTCACCTCGCTCATCATCCCGCTCATCGTGGCAGGCGTGCCCATCATCGACACGTTCAGCGCCATCGTGCGTCGCAAGCGCGCCCACATTAGCATCGGACAGGCCGACAAGGGCCACATCCACCACCGACTGATCCAAGAGGGTTACAACCAAAAGCAGGCCGTGCTGCTCATCTACGCCTGGTGCATCATGCTTTCGGCCGGCGCCGCCGCAATCAATCAGGTCGAGGTGCCCACGCGCGTGCTTATCTTTGTCGTGCTCGCCATTGGCTCGGCTGCCTTCGCCAAGCACCTACACCTGTTTGAACCCGTCCTGCGCCACCATTACAACAAGCGCACACACGAGGACGAGCTGGTAACCCCCGACGACCCCGCCTTTAAACAGGAGGAGCAGGCAGCCGAGGAACGTAAAGAAGAGCGCCACCACAAGCTCTAGGATAAGCTGCCGAGGATGCGCCCAGGCAACGCTGGCCAAGCGCAGCCGCGCCGCACCCATCGCACAAGCCGCCCCTCTCCCGCCCCTCGCCTACTTACGCCCCGCCCTCCAATAAACGCGTTATCATCTTGACCCATGAACATACGTTAGGAGCAATCATGCCAAACGAGAACAGCTACGAAGTCGCGCTGCAAAAGAGCAACGCCATTCGCGAGGGCCTGGCCAAGACGCCCGAGAAGTTCACCATGCTCACCGGCGACCGCCCGACCGGACGCTTGCACCTGGGTCACTACTTCGGCACCCTCAAAGGCCGCGTGGAGCTGCAGAACATGGGCGCCAAGACCAACGTGCTCATCGCCGACTACCAGGTCATCACCGACCGCGACACCACCGAGCACATCCAGGACAACGTGTACAACATGGTCATGGACTACCTTGCCTGCGGCATCGACCCCGACAAGACCATGATCTACGCGCACTCCGCCGTGCCCGCCGCAAACCAGCTCATGCTGCCGTTCCTGTCGCTGGTGTCCGAGGCCGAGCTGGCGCGCAACCCCACGGTCAAGGCCGAGATGGAGGCCTCGGGCCACGAGCTTACCGGCCTTCTGCTCACCTACCCGGTGCACCAGGCCTGCGACATCCTGTTCTGCAAGGGCAATGTGGTGCCCGTCGGCCGCGACCAGCTGCCGCACATCGAGCTTACCCGCACCATCGCACGCCGCTTTAACAACCGCTACGGCAAGGTATTTCCCGAGGTCGAAGCGCTGCTGTCCGAGACCCCGCTGCTGCCCGGCCTTGACGGTCGCAAGATGAGCAAGAGCTACGGCAACGCCATCAATATTTCGATGACCGCCGAGGAGACGGCCAAGCGCATCAAGAAGAGCCAGACCGACTCCGAGCGCATGATCACGTTTGATCCCGAGAACCGCCCCGGCGTGTCCGGCCTGCTTTCGACGGCTGCCATCTGCACCGGTCGTTCCGAGGTCGAGATTGCCGAGGAGATCGGCATGGGCGGCTCCGGCCAGCTCAAGAAGTACGTGACCGAGGCCGTCAACGAGTACTTCGCTCCAATCCGTGAGCGTCGCCAGCGCTACGAGAACGACCTGGATTACGTCAAGGACGTACTGCACGAGGGCAACCGTCGCGCCAACGAGATCGCCGAGCAAACCCTGGCCGAGGTTCGGGACGCCATGGGCATGGTGTACTAGACAAAGCGCTTTCGCACAACATAGACGGTGAGGCTGAATCCTCACCGAAACGGGAACAGGCCCGCTGGCAGTTAGTTGCCAGCGGGCCTGTTCCCGAAGTACACCGTTGAATCGCACAGAGGGGAGGGATGCGAATCAAACTCAACAGGGCAGGCTTTTTCATCGCCTATTGCCTGCTCCGTTGCTGAAACCAATATAGTTCACCATGGTTTACTTTCTGGCGAGAATATACGCCAACACATCGTCTCCATAAGTTAACCCCGGTAAACCTACAACGTAAAACCACCGCAAAGGGGACAGGCACCTTTGTGGTGGTTTTGGCCACGGCAGAGCAGTTAGAGCCCTACTGGCCAGCGACAGGCGGCCAAGTCGACGTGCATGGGATCGGTAAACGTCACGCCCTCCCCCATTAAGAGCTCACGCTGAGCATCGGGGCCGCCAAAAGCAAAACCCTCGCATATGCGCCCGTCGGCAAACACCACACGATGGCAGGGAATCTGACCAGGGCGCGGATTGCTGTGCAGCGCATACCCCACGTACCGCGCACATCGTGGACGACCGGCAAGCAGCGCCACCTGACCATACGTGGCGACCATCCCCTCGGGAATCTGCTCGACCACCTCGTACACACGCTCAAAAAAGCCCTCAGATGCCATCGCATGCTCCTTTCAACCGGAACCAGCATAAACCACCACAAAGGTGCCTGTCCCCTTTGTGGTGGTTTTGACCGGATAGTTAGTTGGCGGGGCGGAAGAAGGCTACGGCTACGGCGCCGGGACCCACGTGGGTGCCGATGGTGGCGCCAATGGTGTGGATGGGCAGCTCGTTCTCGGCATGGCCGGCCCACAGCGCGGCGCTGTCCTCGATATACTTCTTGAGCACCGCGTCCGAAAGACCCGTATAACCAAGCGCCAGCGGCATGGAGAAGTCGACGCCGCCCGCCTGTTCGACCTTCTGGTTCAACAGGTTTCGACCGTTTTTGGAACCGCGCGCCTTGCCCAACTGCACGATGAGGCCGTCCTCGGCGGCCACGACCGGCTTCACGTTGAGCAGCGTACCCACAGCGCCCGCCGCAGCAGACAGGCGGCCGCCGCGCACCAGGTATTCCAGCGTCTCGAGCAGGCCGATAACCACCACGCGGTCGCGCACGGCCTCGACCGCCGTCGCGATCTGGGCCGCACTACGGCCCTCGTCCACCAGGCGCAGCGCATATTCGACCAGCACGCGCTCGCCCAAGGTGACGTTATTGCTGTCTACCACGTACACGTCGCCGCCCGGCGCCTCGGCAAGTGCCGTACGAGCGCTCTGATTGGTGCCCGAAAGCTTGGCGCCCACGGTAATAATCACCGCCTCGTCGCCGGCCTCACGCGCCTCAGCAATCGCCTGCGAAAAGGCGTACGGGTTGACCTGGCCGGTCTTCGGCAGCTCGTCGCGCTCCACGAGCATCTCGTAAAAGCGCTGGTGATCGATGTCGACGCCATCCATGTACACGTCGGAGCCAAAGGTGACGGACAGCGGCAGAACACGCAGAGCGGGGTGCTCAGCCGGCGTCATATCGCTCGCGGAATCGGTAATAATACGAATGGACATAGCAAATCCTTTCTTGCGCAGACCTCGCGCGGGGAATTTTGACAGCAATGCCCCTGCACGGTAGACGCGCTCAAACGGGACGATGCAGTTGTTAATGGGAAGCAAATGCCTTGGCGGTCTTAGATCTCACGCAGGGTGTTGAGAATCGTACGCAGCGACGCGTACATCTGCTCACGCTGCTCCACGCCCATGGCCTTACCGGTGGTGTCGAGCACTTCGCGAATGATGCGATCGGCCTCGCTCATGCTCTCGCCGCCCAGGGCAGTCAGGCGCACCGGGGCACGGTACTTGACGGCCGCATCACCCGAATCATCGACCTCGACGTAGCCGCCCTCCTCCAGGTGTGCCAGTGTGCGCGAAACGGCGGCACGGGTAACGCCGGCCATGCGGGCGAGGTCGGCGCCAGTCAGGCCGTCCTTGCTGCGCTCGAGATAGTACAGGCACATGACGTCGGAGCCCTTGAGGCCCAGCCTTGCACCTTCGGACGTCTTGATGCGCTGAATCTCCTTGTAGAGGCCGCTGATCAGTCCGACAAAGTCCTCAAAACGTGTCTCGTCGTTCCACTGCATGGTGACGACCACCTTTCGCTTACATGATGCTAACGGGTAAACATCTTAGCCGCATGTCCGAACCCCCGTACCCAAATATCCCAATTGTTAACCCATCAACATAAAAACCACCACAAAGGGACAGGCACCTTTGTGGTGGTTTGGGGCATCAATAGGTTCTAGGCGCCGCTACAGCTCCACGCAGGGATTGCCGCGGGTTACAAGCGTCTTAACGACAACCGTCGCTCCCAGATAGCGCTCAAGCAGCTCGGCCAAGCGATCGATGGCGGCCTGGCAATCCCCCATCCGCTCGGGCTCCACGCACTCAATCGCCAGGAACGCATCGGCCGAATCGTCGGACAGGGCCGTTCGAACGCCGTCGCGCCAGTTCCAGCAACGGCACACGGCGCCCGCATCATCGATGTAGGCGAGCTCGCCAGGCAGCGTCGGATCGTCCGCCTCCTCGCCAAGTGGCAAGAACGCGTCGCCGCCGTCGGTCACCGCCAGGCGCAGATTGCCCTCAATAGCATGCAAATCCTCACCGCCAACGGGCAGCGCATAAGTCAACGAAATCGTGTTGTAGATATCCACCGCCGGCGTGATGTGGCCGACCGGCTTGCCTTTGAGCACGCGCTTGAGCAGGTTCTCAACTGAGCAACGCGCGCCCTTTTTAGTCTTGAACAGCCGGTACGCGTCACGCCAAGCCTTAACCGGCGCATTTTCGCTGATGGTATCGCTCGTCAGATGACGCTCCGCATCGATGTTGGCGCGGTCAAGCAGCGCGGCGATCGCATCCACGTCCTCCTGGGGAATCTGCGCCGCGGGCTTCATGCCCTTTACGACCACGACGCCAATCGCCGCCTGTGGAAACAGCTCCCAAAATGAATCCTCGGCAATAAAGCTCTTCATATGCTCTCCCTTCATAGCGTGCGCCCGAGCGGGGGCGTCTAAGCAAAAAGCGCCCTCACAGCGGCCACCTTCAAAGTCCTACGGTGCCGCCACAAGAGCGCTTACGCTGCCCCCATCCGGAGAAGGGGGCGATATGTCAGGCGTATTGTAACCTGAGTCATCCGCCCAAGCAAAACCACCACAAAGGTGCCTGTCCCCTTTGTGGTGGTTTTGGGTCTGAGGCGACGCTAGTGGCGGAGTCCCAGCAGGCCGCGGCCGCGATGGCGGGCCTCGACGGGCACCTGGGCGTGAGGGCCGGCGGCTTTGACGGACTCGGGCAGGTGCGAGTACTTCTTCTCGAAGTTCTCCTCGAACATCACCGCCAGGTTGTGCGCGGCCTCGTCGTAGCGCGCGGTGCTCTGCCAGTACTGGCGCGGCACCAGGATGCCGTCGGGCACGCCATGGCACGTGGTGGGAATGTCGACGTTAAAGATATCGTCGTGCACAAACTCGCTGTCCTCGATGGTGCCGTCGAGGGCGCGAGCGACCAGCGAGCGCGTGTAGGCAAGCTCGATGCGATGACCCACGCCGTAGCCGCCGCCAATCCAGCCGGTATTGACCAGGTAGACGCGCGTGCGGCCGTCGGCGATACGCTCGCCGAGCATCTTGGCGTAGACCATGGGGTCGAGCGGCATAAACGGCTCGCCAAACAGCGAGGAGAACGTGGGCGTGGGCTCGGTAACGCCGACCTCGGTGCCGGGAATCTTGGCCGTAAAGCCCGTCACAAAGTGGTACATGGCGGCATCGGCCGTCAGGCGTGAGATGGGCGGCAACACGCCAAAGGCATCGCAGGTCAAAAACAGCACGACGCTCGGGGTGGTGCCCATGCCCTTGGTCCACGCGTTGGGAATGTGCTCCACAGGGTAGGCCACGCGCGTATTGTGCGTGATCGAGACGTCGTCGTAGTTGGGCTTGCGATTCTCATCGAGAACCACGTTTTCGCAGATGGCGCCAAAGCGAACGGCGTTGAAGATCTCGGGCTCGTGGAACGCGTCCAGGCCCTCGCACTTGGCGTAGCAGCCGCCCTCGACGTTAAAGATGCCCATATCGGACCAGCCGTGCTCGTCATCGCCGATCAGCAGGCGCGTGGGATTGGCCGAAAGCGTGGTCTTGCCGGTGCCGGACAGGCCAAAGAACACCGCGGTCTCATGCGTGACGGGATCCATACTGGCGGAGCAATGCATGGGCAGAACGTCGTCCTCGACGGGCAGCAAATAATTCATAACGCTGAAGATGGACTTTTTGATCTCGCCGGAGTAGCCGGTGCCAGCGACCAGAATCACGCGCTCCTGGAAATTGATGACCACCGCGGCGCTGGAGTTGAGCCCCTTGACGGCAGGATCGCACTGATAGCCGGGTGCGGCAAGGACGCAGAAGTCCGGCTCGCCGGTGCGTGCGATTTCGCGGGCAAGCGGGCGGGCGAGCATCTGCTTAATAAAGAGCGCTTGGCTGGCACGCTCGCAGGCGACGAGCAGGCGACGCGTGTGGTTACGATCGGCGCCGGCCATGCCGCGGGTGACGAACACGTCGCGCTCGTTGAGATAGTCGACGATGCCGGCTTTGATGACCTCGTAGCTTTCGACGGACAGCGGGCGGTTGACGGCGCCCCAGGCAATCTTGTCGTGGACATCGGGGGTGTCAACGATAAAGCGGTCGTTGGGCGAACGTCCGGTACGCTCCCCCGTCTCGATCACGAGTGCGCCGTTGGAGGCCATACGGCCCTCTTCGCGGCGAATCGCATGCTCGACGAGCTCGGCTGCCGGCAGGTCAACCAGCAGACGGGGCTGGTTCTCGGCGGGATCTTCGACCAGCGTGATGCCAAAGTTGGACAGAACTTCTGCGGGGGTAACACCGGGCATGGGGCCTCCTTTAAAAGCGCGACACGTGGACGCGGCGCACACTTTACTCACGTAAAGCCCGTTGTACCCGATATGCAAAAACGTTTTTGCGGCAACGGCGAAGCGCCCGCCCAACGGTCAAAAATCGCACGCAAGCGGCCTAGTCATTGGGTAGTCATTGGGGACGTTCTTAAACGACTAGTCGTTGGGGACACTCTTGAACAGGCAACAGCCAAGGAATGTCCCCAGATCCCGGCACTTAGGGACGTTCCCAAAGTGCCGGCACATAAGGAACGTCCTCAAGTGCCGACTACTGAATGGCGCCGCCGAAATCAATGAACAACCTGGTCAAAAACACGAGTCGATACCACCGCGGCTATACTAGAGCACAGCAATAGAAAGGAATCGTCTTGAGCATCACGCCCCTCGATAGCATCCGCCGCACCATCGCCCGCCGCAGCGGCGTCACCGACCCCACCGTATCGGGCGGGGCGCACGGACAGGGCGGACGCATCGAGAACGGCCTGTTCCCCGCATCGCACACCGCCGAGGAGCTCGCACGAATCCAAGAGCTAAGCCAGCGTAACGCCGGCGGTCCCGACAGCAGCCAGGCCACACGCCGTCGCCGTGAGCGCGATCGCCAACCCGGCCCAATCCACCGCATGGTCAATGCCTGGTGGAACCGCCTGCTCGGAGCCGTCTACGGCGGCGGCTTCTCCACGCAAGAAGCCGAGTACGAAGATCACGCCACCCGTCGCGACTACCTTTGGAATACCCTGGGCACCGCCGTGTGGGGCATGGCGTTTCCGTTGCTCACCATCGTGTCCACACAGCTCGTGGGCGCCGAGGAAGCTGGTAAGTTCTCCATCGCCTTTGTCACCGGCACGCTCATCATGATCGCGTGCAACTACGGCGTGCGCAACTTTCAGGTCTCGGACATCGACGAAAAAACCTCCTTTGCCTCCTACCAGCTCAACCGCTGGCTCTGCGGAGCGCTCGCGCTGGCATGCGGCCTGGTATACAGCAGCGCCCGCGGCTACGATGCGCAGATGGCCACGATCGGCCTGGGCGTCTACCTGTATAAGGTGATCGACGGCATTGCCGACGTGTACGAGGGCCGCCTGCAGCAGGCCGACAAACTCTACCTGGCCGGCATGAGCCAAACGCTACGATCCGTCGGCGTCATCGCGGTCTTTAGCGTGGCACTGTTCCTCACGCGCAGCATGCCCATCGCCGCCATGGCCATGGGCATCGCCGCGATCGCCTCGCTCGTGCTGGTCACCGCGCCGCTCGCCCTGCTCGAAACCGAAAAATCGCGCCGCGTGAGCCTGCGCGAGGTCGGTCACCTGTTTATCCAGTGCGCCCCGCTTTTTGGCGCGCTGTTCCTGTTCAACCTTATCGAGAGCATGCCCAAGTTCGTGATGGAAGGCACGCTGGCCTACAAGTATCAGCTGTACTTTAATGCCCTGTTCTTTCCAGCGCAGGCCATTTTGTTGAGCATTGGATTTATCTATAAACCGCAGCTCCTGCGTTTGTCGAGCATTTGGGCTAATCCTCGCAAGCGTCGTCGCTTTGACCTGATTATTGTTGCCGTTATGGCACTGATCGTGGTCATCACCAGCGTGTGCGCCGCATTTATGGCAGGTCCCGGTATTCCCCTCATGAGCTTTATGTACGGCCTCAGCTTTGAACGCTACCGTACGCTGGCGCTGCTGATGGTCGTCGCCGGCGGCGTCACCGCGGCCATCGACTTTATCTACGCCATCATCACGGTGCTGCGCCACGCTGGAGACGTCACCAAGATCTACCTGATTTGCTTCGCCGTAAGCATGGTGCTGCCGGTGATCCTGATTAAGCTGCTGGGTCTGATGGGCGCTGTGGTGAGCTACCTAGCCATCATGGCCCTACTCCTGGTGCTACTGATTATCGAGTACCGCCGCATCCGCCAACGCATCGAACGCGACCGCAACCCATACGGCGCCTAATTCGAATCAATTTGAAGAAAAGAAACGTCGATGTTTAGGCACCGACAGCGAGCAGTCTCGAAGTGCCCCAGGTTGGCGCGAAGGAGGAGCGACGCGTACTTCTGTACGCGAGCGACGGTTTGAGCGACAAGATGGGGTGCTTCGGGGCTGCGCAGCGTCAACGTGACCGTCGTTCGGTAGAACGGCGGAACAAGGTTATTCGCCCGGGTTGATGTTCGCGTAGAACTCCGCCCCGTCGTCCAGGCGCAGGATGCCCACGCGGCCGAACTCGGAGCCGGTGGCGGCGGCGCAGTCGATGTCGATGCGATCGGGCACACCGGCAGTGTCCTCGCCGCCCAAGCGCACGATCTGCCCGCGTCCCGATTCCTCATCGAGCCCCGCCAGACCACCGACCTCGCAATAGCGACCAAGCGATACCGTGGGAGTGTGACCGCTCACCACGACCGGGCCCCTACCCTCGGTAGAAAGCAGCCCGGTCGGCACATCCCAATAGCCGTGACGAATCCAGAGCAAGTCATCGGATGACTGTACGGCGAGCATTTGCTGCAGCAGCTCGCGATCGGCATCGACCGCTCCCCTGCCGTCGCCGCAATCGACACCATGCTCAAGCAAAAACGCACGCGCCGCCTCGGTCTGAATGCCGGCGTGCACCAGCAGGTACGGCCACTCGGCAGTCTCGACCACCGCGTAGAGCGGCAGCGCGGCCATCCATCGCACGAGTTCCTCGTATGCCTCATATTCCATGTCGTTGAGCTGCTCGCGCGTCGTCCAGCCACCGTTGATATCCCAGGTCTCGGCATCGAGCGGATCCTGGCCAATGATGGCATCGAGCATGATCTGCTCGTGATTACCCTTGAGCACGCGGGCGTTGGGCAGCGAGCGCACGAGCTTAATAACGCCGACCGGATCGGGCCCGCGATCGATCATGTCGCCCAGCACGTACAGTGTGTCGTCGGACGTCAACGAGATCTTAGACAGGGCCTCGTCAAGCGCACGCACGTGCCCGTGAGCGTCAGATGTCACATAGATCGCCATGGTACGCCTCTCCTTGCATTGCGGCCGAAGCCCGGTGCCGCAACTAAAACTTCAAGTTGAACTTAAACGTTACCCATTGTACTCCGTTGCAATAAAGCTGGAAAGGGTTTCCGAGCAGAGGCAAAGACGGCAGCCGTCTATGACGATATCACGCACGCCCGCAATCCAACCCCATAAACCCACCATCTTTGGGTACAAATAACCGCAGACAACTGACCGTGCCACGCCAACCACCCAGGAGCGGACACCATCCATGAACCAGATCCTTCTCTTTATCGGCCTCGTCATTATTCTGTGCCTGACCATCAAACCCGTCGGCAAAAAGCTCCCCTTCCCCACCCTGCTTATCTTTATCGCACTCGGCATGCTGCTGGGCGTCAACGGTCCGGCGCACATCGACTTTAGCGACTATGCGCTCACCGAAACCGTCTGCAGCACGGCGCTGCTGTTCATCATGTTCTACGGCGGCTTTAACACCAACATCGACCGCGCCAAGCCCGTCGCCGCGCCCGCGGTGTTGCTGAGCACGCTCGGCGTCGTCATCACCGCAGGCATCACCGGCATGTTCGCCCACTTCGTGCTGGGCTTCGACTGGATCGGCGGCCTGCTGCTGGGCTCGGTCGTGGCGTCGACCGATGCGGCAAGCGTCTTTAGCGTGCTGCGCGAGCACAACCTGTCTCTGAGGGACGGCACCGACTCGCTGCTCGAGGTCGAATCGGGCTCCAACGACCCCGTCGCCTACATGCTCACCGCGGTGCTCGCGACCCTCGCGGCGGGCGGCAACATCGACATTCCCGTGCTGCTGGCCAAGCAGATCATCCTGGGCGTGGGCCTGGGCCTTGCCATCGGCTGGGCGGCGGGCCGCCTGATTGAACGCGCGCACGCAACGGCCAAGGACGCGCAGACCATCTTTTTGTTCGCCGTGGCGATCGTCGCCTACGCGCTACCAAGCTATCTGGGCGGCAACGGCTTTTTGGCTGTATACCTGACCGGCATTGTGCTGGGCGCCAGTGACGTCACTGGCAAAGTCGAGATGGCGCACTTCTTTGACACCCTCACCGAGATGGCCGAGATGACGATCTTCTTCTTGCTCGGCCTGCTCGTGACGCCCGCGCGCCTGCCGCAGATGCTGCTGCCGGGCCTGGCGCTCATGGCGTTTATGCTCTTCGTGAGCCGTCCCATCGCCGTCGGCGTGCTCCTGGCGCCCTTTAAGACGAACCCTCGCCAGATCGCGCTTGTAAGCTGGGCGGGTTTGCGCGGCGCCGCTTCGGTCGTGTTTAGCCTCTTTGCCGTGGTAGCCGGTGTTCCCGGCGGTCACGACCTGTTTGACCTGGTGTTTGTGATTGCCGTGTCGAGCATTGTGGTGCAGGGCTCGCTGCTGCCGGCGGTGGCCAAGAAGCTCGATATGATCGATGAGACCGGTGACGTGCGCCGCACCTTTAACGACTACCGCGACGAGGACGGCATGTCGTTTGTAAAGCTCAAGGTGGGCGCTGGACATCCGTTTACCGGACGCTCGCTCGCGGACATTGGCAGCGCCACAGACATGCTCGTGGTCCTGGTGCTGCGCGACGGGGCGCACCCGGTACTGCCCAATGGCGACACCGTGATCCAGGAAGGCGATCTGCTGGTGATGGCCGCCCCAACGTTCGAGGAGCGTGCCGAGGTTACGCTGCGCGAGGTCACCGTGACTCCCCACGGTCGCCTGGCCGGCCAGCGCCTGCGCGACGTTCCGCAAGGCAAGCACCCGTTTATCGTCGTGATGCTCAAGCGCGACGGCCGAACGATCATCCCCGACGGCAACACCCTAATATACGCCGGCGACGAAGCCGTCATCGCCGCGCTGGCGTCGTAGCCATCCCCACCCATAAGTTGCGGTGAAATAGGGATTGAATAGGCTTCTGAACAGCCATTTCAGTCCCTATTTCACCGCGAGTTATTGAGGGGATGGGTTGAAAAACATTTGAATTGACACCGAAATGAAAAAAGCCGGGGAAAACGTCCCCGGCACTTGGAAGCCCTCTCTTTTGAGATGACCGATTTCTTTATATCACGAACGCTAGCTAGATGCCATTCATTGAGGGCTTTATCAGGCGCGCCATCCCATCCACATGGCGCCATTTGAAAGCCGTCCGATCTCATGCTATAAAGAAATCGGTACCCTCGAATAAAGGGACCTCCAAGAGCCGGGGGATGTCCCCCGGCATTTTTTATGCGAGTCAAGACTAAATACTTCTCGGGAAAACGCCGGCCCATTGCGTCAGCAATTTACGAGCCGCTCTACCCACCTCTGGACGGCTAAGGACTTTTCGCAGGTAGTTTGACGAACATATGTTTGCTTATTATAATATTACTTGAAAGCACCCCTTATCTCATGGTATAAAGAATACGGTTCCCTCCAAAAGAGGGGCCTCCAAGAGCCGGGGTCTTACCCCCGGCATTTTTTTGCAAAAATGGAGGCCCATCATGAGCGAACTCTCCGTCTTTGTTGACGAATCTGGCGACCTCGGAGGCGTCTCCAACTACTACCTCGTCACCCTCGTTTTTCACGATCAAAACGATGCAATCGTTGAACGCATTGACCGCTACGAGCGCGCCCTGTCGCAGTCCTCGCTTCCCAATACGCCTTTTCATGCAGGACCCCTACTGAATGGAAACGGCGACTACAAAGATCTTCCCAAGGAGCAGCGAAGGCACATGTTGAGCGCATTTCGCGCGTTCATTCAGCATCTCCCCATACGCTATCTCTGCCTGCAATACCGAATGAGCGAATTCGCCGGCAATCAAAACGGTCTCGCGGAGAGAATGAGGCGAGACCTCACAGTTGAACTTTTCGACCATCTGGAATTCTTCCAGCGATACGACACCGTTAAGATTTACTACGACAACGGCCAACCGATTGTAACGGAGGTCATTCATTCTGCGCTTGAGTACGTTCTAGCAAGGGATGTCATCGTATACCGAGAAGCCACACCACGAGCCTACCGGCTATTCCAAGTTGCTGACTACATCTGTACGATCGAGCTAACGGCTATCAAGTTTGACAGCAAGGAAGATACAAAGACTGATCGGCTATTTTTTGGAACCCGAAGGACGTTCAAAAAGGGATTTCTCTTATATCTCAGGAAGAAAAGGATGAACTGACCCGGGGTCACCAGTCGTCAGACGCTCCGCAGTCGTCATCGACGGCAAAGTCGCGGAGGTCGAGGCCTTCGCGTTCGGCTCGGGCTAGGAGCTCTTGGGGCGACTCATCCTCGATATCCACTACGTCGAGCATAGCGGCCGGAAAGCCCACGCCGGAGGCACTCCCCGCATGGTCGATCAGGCTCTCACGCAGCTGATCTACATCGACTTCGATTTTCATGGTGCAACCTCCTATCGAGCCAAGCCCCTACTCACTAGCACCGAGCGCGTCCACAGCAGTAACAAAAGCCGCAACCTGCTTGTCGTCCATCTGCGCAGCCAAACGCCCCACTGGCTCGTCGTAGGCATACTGAACCTTAGGTAGTGTCGAGAAAGTTGGTGTAGAGCCCGATCCGAAGCGAGTCGGCCCGGCG
>UQKW01000036.1 GCA_900541885.1 uncultured Collinsella sp. | reverse complement strand
GACGCGCCCCCGCAGTGCCCGCTTCCCCCGAGAACAATTATCAGTGCAGGTAGAACCCTTGCGCAAAAGCGATGTGCTCGCAATATCGCAAAAAGTCTACTCACTTAGCTAGCGACTACACTAAACGGCTGGGCAGAACGCCCATTTCCTGCATTTTCTCGCGCGCTGGCACCCCACGCCGCCGCTACGCCATAATAGTTGGCGGACAATCGCGAGAGAAAGCAACCATATGGCACAGACCACGACAGATACCGCCGCCAGCACCGTCTCCGGCGCCGGCGCTGCCAGCTCATTCTCGGGCGGCACGGGAACCGAAGCCGAGTTTGGCTCGCTCGGCGCGCTCTCCCCCACCTGGTGGGAGCCCGAGGACGGCAGCGAGCCCGAACCATGGCTCACGCCTGATCAGGCCTTCGAACGCTTCTTTGAATGGACGAGCGACCGCGGCATTGAGCTGTGGGACCACCAAGAAGAAGCCCTCATGGACCTGGCTGCCGGCGATCACGTCATTTTAGGCACACCGACCGGATCGGGTAAATCGCTCGTCGCGCTGGGCATGCTCTTTATGGGTATGGCGCAGGGTAAGCGCTGTTATTACACGGCCCCCATCAAGGCTCTGGTCAGCGAGAAGTTTTTCGACCTTGTGCAGGTGCTCGGCCGCGATAACGTCGGCATGATCACCGGCGATACGCATATCAACACCAAGGCGCCCGTCATCTGCTGCACGGCAGAGATCCTTGCCAACGACGCACTGCGCGAGGGCGAAGATGCCGATGTTGGCTGCGTCGCCATGGACGAGTTCCACTACTTTGCCGACCCTGATCGCGGTTGGGCCTGGCAGGTGCCGCTGCTCACCCTGCCCCACACGCAATTCATGCTCATGAGCGCCACGCTCGGCGATGTCACCGCGATCGCCGCCTCGCTCGAGGAACACACCGGCGCTACCTGCGACTTGGTCGTCGATGCCCCACGCCCCGTGCCGCTGAGCTACGACTACGTGACGACCTCGCTCGAGGGCACCGTCGAGCTCGCGATGCGCCGCGGCGAGGCCCCGCTCTACATCGTGCACTTTAGCCAGGACGCCGCACTTGCGACGGCACAGTCGCTCGCCAACTTTGGCATTGCCAGCAAGGAGCAGCGCGAGGCCATCAAGGAGGCAGCCAAGGGTACGAGCTTCTCGACGGCCTTCGGCAAGATCCTCAAGCGTTTGCTCGGCTGCGGCGTCGGCGTGCACCACGCCGGCATGCTGCCACGCTATCGCCTGCTGGTCGAGCGCCTGGCGCAACAGGGCCTGCTACCCGTCATCTGCGGCACCGACACACTCGGCGTCGGCATCAACGTGCCCATCCACACCGTGGTCCTCACCGCGCTCACCAAGTTCGATGGCTACAAGATGCGTCGTCTGCGCGCCCGCGAGTTCCATCAGATTGCCGGTCGCGCCGGCCGTTCGGGCTTCGATACCGAGGGCATGGTCATCGCCGAGGCCCCGGAGCACGAGATCGAGAACGCCAAGCTCATGGCCAAGGCGGGTGACGACCCCAAGAAGCTCCGCAAGATTAAAAAGAAGAAGGCCCCCGAGGGCTTTGTCACCTGGAACAAGCAGACCTTTGAGCGTCTGATTGAGACGCAGCCCGAGACGCTCAAGCCGCGCCTGCGCATCACGCACTCCATGGTGATTAGCGTGGTCGAGCAGGGCGGCGACGCCCGTGCCCGCGTACACGACCTCATCGAGACGAGCCTGCAGACCCCCGAGGAAAAGGCCAAGCTCGAGGTTCGCGCCGATGAAATCTTCGCCACACTCATCGATTCCGGCGTCGTCGTTCGCACCGAGGTGCCGCCCGCACCCGACGCCCCGACTGACGCCGCACCAGACATTGACTATGCACTGACGGTCGATCTGCCCGAGGACTTTGCGCTCGATCAGCCGCTCTCGCCGTTCTTGCTTGCCGCGTTGGAGCTGCTCGATCCCGAGAGCGAGACCTATACCATGGATCTGATCTCGATGGTCGAGGCAACGCTCGAGGACCCCAAGCAGGTGCTGCGCGCACAGGAGCGCGCTGCGCGCGACCGCGCGATGGCCGAAATGAAGGCTGACGGCGTCGAGTATGAGGAGCGCTTGGAGCGCATTCAAGACGTCACGTACGAAACGCCGCTCGAGGATTTGCTCGACGCCGCCTTTGACAAGTACTGCCAGGAAGTGCCCTGGGCAAACGACTATCAGCTCTCTCCCAAGAGCGTCCTGCGCGATATGCTGGAAAGCGCGAGCGATTTTAAGGGCTACATTCAAAAGCTCGGCATCGCCCGCTCCGAGGGCATTCTGCTGCGCTACCTAGCCGAGGCCTACCGTTCACTCGACCGCACCGTGCCCATCGAGAAGCGCGACGAGCGCCTGCGCGACATTATCTCGTGGCTGGGCTTTGTGGTGCGCTCGGTGGACTCGAGCCTGGTGGACGAGTGGGAGAACGCCGGCAACCCGGCAGCCCTCGACGCCGCGCCGCCGCAGGGCATCGACGAGGTCGTGGCGGACCGCCGCGGCTGCACGCTGTTGGTGCGCAACGCGCTCTTCCGCCGCGTGACCCTTGCCGCTCGCGAGCACGTTCGCGACCTGGGCGAGCTCGACGACGACTGGGGCATGAGCGAGATCCGCTGGCAAAAAGCACTCGACGCTTACCACGAGCAGCACGAGGAAATCCTCACCGACGGAGATGCCCGCAGCGCCGCGATGTTTTCCATTGACGAGTCCGACGAGAAGACCGCGCACGTATGGCACGTGCACCAGATCTTTGCCGACGAGGATGGCGACCACGACTTTGGCATCATGGGCGATGTCGATCTGGACGCCACGCAAGACGGCGGCGAGGTCATCTTCAAAAACTACCGCGTCGGCTTTATCGAGGACCTGCTCGAGGACTAGCCGAACATACTGGAACGAAACGAAGCGGGGTCGCTGGCAACATCGCCAGCGGCCCCGCTTTTTGCGCGATACGCTATCCCCTACTCGGTATCCTCGACCTCATACGAATCCGCCTCGGCTGGCTCATCGTTTGTCTCTGTCGCAGCCCCGCGCGCCTCGTCAAACGCGGCCTTCATGGTCTTGTTGCCCCACGTGAGTTTGCGAATGGTAAGATCGTCGGCCTTCTTGTTGGCTAGGCGCAGATTGTTCTCGGAGGACAGCAACGCCTCCTTGGTTTTCTGCAGATGGCTAATCGTCTTGTCGATCTCATCAATCGCCGTTTGGAACTTGCGGCTCGCGATCTCGTAGTTGCGACCGAAATCATTCTTGAACTTTTCCATCTTGGCTTCGAAGTTCGTGACGTCGATATTCTGCTGTTTGTACTCCGCCAGTTCCTGCTTATAGCGCAGCGAACCCATGGCGGCGTTGCGAAGAAGCGTGATCATGGGAATAAAGAACTGTGGGCGAATCACGTACATCTTCTCGTAGCGATAGCTCACGTCCACGATGCCGGCGTTGTAAAGCTCGCTCTCGGGTTCGAGCAACGTGCAGAGCACCGCGTACTCGCAGCCCTTTTGGCGGCGATCGTGGTCGAGTTTCTTAAAGAAGTCCTCGTTCTTGTGCTTGGTCGCGGTCTCATCGTTCTCGTTTTTCATCTCGAACATAATCGAAATGACCTCGTTACCGCTTGCGTCGCACTCGCGGAAGATAAAGTCGCCCTTGGTGCCCTCGGACGCATCGTTATCCTTCTCGAAGTACGCGTTGGGAAACGCCGTCATGCGCAGGCGATTGAACTCGGTCTCGCAGTGCTGCTCGAGCGACTCGCCCACCATCTTGGTGGACAGGCGTACCTTCATGTCCTTAAGACGCTCAATCTCTTCGTCCTTGTAGCGAATCAGGTCATCGCTCGCGCGCTTGGCCTGCGCGAGCTCGAGCTCATGCGCCGCCTTGACCTGTTCCTCGCGAGAATCGCGCACCGCCAGCTCGCTCGTCAGCTTGGCACGTGCCTCATCGCGCTCTCGTTCCGCCGCGGCGACCGCCTTCGACAGCTCCATTTTTGCAGAAAGTTCTTGCTCACGAAGCTGTGCACGAAGGCCCTCGGCCTCGCGCTCGGACTGAGTCTTAGCATTCGAGAACTTCTCACGCACTTCTGTCTGGTAATCGGAAAGCTTACGATTCGCTTCGTTTTGCGCAGCCTCGAGCTTACGCTGCGCCTCGGCCGCAGCAGTTGCGAGTGCCATTTCTTGAGCCTTATCTGCGGCGGCAAGCTTTGCCTGCAACTCCGCAATCTGAGCATCGCGCGCGGCGAGGTCATTTTGAGTCGCATTGCGTACCGCGGCTTCGGCAAGCTTTGCTTCGTCATCTTTGCGCCCAAGCTGCGCACGCAGGCTATCGATCTCGCGCTGCAGCTCGGCATTCTCCTTTTGAGCATCGGCACGGGCCTCAACCGCCGCGCGCTGGCTTGCACTCTCGCGCTCTGCGGCAGCGCCCTCAAGCTTGGCACGCAGCTCGGCAAGCTCGGCATCGCGCTTGGCGACTTCTTGTGCCAGCTGCTGAGCTGCAGCGTTCTTCTGCTCGACAAGCTGAGCGTTGCGCTGAGACTCTGCCTTTTGCAAGGCAGCCGTCGAACGCGAGCGCTCAAGCTCCAGCGCCTGCTCGCCCTCGCGCTGGACTGCCTTCACACGCTCGTCCAGGTCGCGCGAAAACTCGGCATCGCGTACTTGCTTGACGATATCCGCATAGCCGGACGCATCGACCTTAAAAACTTCGCCGCAATGCGGGCACTTAATCTCGTTCATAGCAGCTCCTCGATGGACGCAAATTTCGACCGCCTACACTCTACCGCGCCGCACGGACAAAAAAGGCGCCGCTGCCATAATGGCAACGGCGCCAGAGCCACCACAAAGGTGCCTGTCCCCTTTGTGGTGGCTCTGGCGCCCTATAACCCAAAGAAGCTAAGAATCTGATCACGGCTTACGGGCTTGTACTCGTTGGCATCGAGACCGACATCGTAGCGAAAGATAGGGCGCTCGCGATCGCGGTTGCGCACGTTGGTGCGGTCTCCCCTGCTGTGGATATGCCCGTGCAGCATGACGGCGCCACGCGCCTTGCCGTTCCAGCTGAGCATGGGGTAGTGGCTCATAACCAGACGATGGCCCTTGGCATAGCCGGGAGCAATCTCCAGGTAATCGCGCACGTCTTCCCAAATCTGCGGTACGTCGGAATCTTCCCAGTCGCCGTCATGGTTACCGCGGATGAGCGTCACGTTCTGGCATTCGATACGCTCGCGCAGGCGCACCGCCTCCGCCAGGGGCAAACGATAGGTAAAGTCTCCCAAGATATAGAGACGGTCGTCCGCCGCCACGCACTCATTGACGGCATCGATGACCTTGCGGTTCATCTCCTCGACCGAATCAAACGGCCGATCCATGTCGTGCAAGATATTCGTATCGCCCAGGTGCAGGTCGGCGGTAAACCACATCATCGTCTATGCCCTCATTTCGCAACGCGTTCAACTCGTGCTAAGTATACAGACGCAGCGATGCGGCGGTTAGCCAAAGAGCCCGCCAAACAGTCCACGGCGGCGCTTGCCTTTCTTTTTCGAAGCGTCACCCTGAGTTTTCTTGTCCTGCCGCATCTTACGGTCCTGTTCCAGCTCATCGTCATCGAGTAGCACATCCCACTCAAACGGATCATCTGCCAGATCAAACAGGTCATCGTCATCAAACATGGCAGCCTCCATTGCCGACTAGCGAGCATCCACCACGTAGAGCCCAACGCGCACCTGATGCCACGGGCTGCGCTCGGGGGCAACCTGTTGCACACGGGCCTCAAATACGTCCTCGTGGCCGTAATACATCATCAAGGACAGTGGGCCGACCTCGTTTCCCGGAACGTAGCCAAGTTTGGTCTTGCCATAGTAGATCGCAACTGCCTCGGGGTCATGGGGATTATCGCGCTCGGCACACAGCGTCAGTTTATCGCCCGCTTTAAGATCGCCTAGGACCAAAGCGCCATCGGCATACTGAAATCCTGCAATGTGAAATGACAGAAGAACACGTGAAGGCTCGTACATAGCAACTCCCCTAACGGCCAGATAAACCGGCGCTTAACCTTATTGAGAAGTCTACGAACTCGTGCGGACACAAATTCATCCTGCCTGCGCCTTTCGACCGTTTGTCGCTACGCCATCTGATTCTAATGCACAAACATGCGCACGAATTTGTGCTTCCAGCTTGCGTAGGGCGCATACCGAAACGGCACGTCCAGCCAGGTTGCCTTGTTCACGATGCTCTTCTTGTGGCTAAACGTATCGAAGCTCTCGCGGCCATGGTACTGCCCCATACCGCTCGCGCCCATGCCGCCAAAGCCCATATGGCTCGTAGCCAAGTGCATGATGGTGTCGTTGACGCAGCCGCCGCCAAAGGGCACGTAGCGCACAAAGCGTTGCTGAACCGAACGGTCCTGGCTAAAGATATACAGGGCCAGCGGCGTCGGACGATCCGTAATAAACGCTTCGGCCTCGTCAAGGCTCTCAAACGTCAGCACTGGCAAAATGGGGCCGAAGATCTCCTCCTGCATCACGGCGTCATTGGGGGACACGCCGTCCAAAATCGTCGGCTCGATCTTGAGCGAGGCCTCGCGCGCGGTACCTCCAAGCACGACCTTATCGGGATCGATCAGCCCGCGCACGCGCGCAAAATGCTTGGCGTTGACAATATGACCGTAGTCCTCGTTATCGAGCGGATACTCGCCAAACATACGGCGGACCTCCTCCTTGATGAGGCCCAGCAGCTCGTCGTGCACGCGCGTATCGACCAGCAGGTAGTCGGGCGCCACGCAGGTCTGCCCCACGTTGAGCCATTTACCAAAGGCGATACGCCGTGCCGCAACCTTCAAGTTTGCCGTCGCATCCACGATGCAGGGACTCTTTCCGCCCAGCTCAAGCGTCACAGGCGTAAGGTTTTTACTTGCGCGCTCCATAACGAGTTTGCCGACCGGAACGCTACCGGTAAAGAAGATCTTGTCCCAGTGCTCATCGAGCAGCGCTTCGTTCTCGGCGCGCCCGCCCTCGACAACCGTCACCAGGCGCGGATCAAATGCCTCTTCACAGATTTGCCTGAGCACCGCGCTCGATGCCGGAGCATAGGCGCTCGGCTTGATGACCACGGTATTGCCCGCGGCAAGGGCGCCAGCGAGCGGCTCGAGCGTCAGCAAAAACGGATAGTTCCAGGGCGCCATGATGAGCGTGACGCCATAGGGCACGGTTTGCGTTTTGCACACGCTCACGGCGTTAGCGAGGTCGCACGGACGCAGGCGCGGACGACTCCATCGAACCACGTGAGCGATCTGATGTCGAATCTCGGAAAGCGATGTGCCAATCTCGCACATATAGGCCTCGTCATGCGACTTTCCCAAATCGGTCTTGAGCGCATGAGCGATATCGGCCTCGTGGGCCCGCACCGCATCGCGTAAACTCACGAGCGCGCGACGTCGAGCATCGACATCAAACGTGGCGTGCGTCTTAAAGTAGGCGCGCTGATCGCCGACGATGCGCGCAATTTCCTCGGTGTTCATGGCACCCTCCTAGTTCTCGTCCTCAAACATACCACCCGCGACGACCTCGTACATATGCTCGAGCTCCGAGCGGTCCATCAAAAGTGGAACGGGGTACAGGGGATTGGCCTCGGCATCGGCATGGGCCGCCATTTGCGGAATATCGGAGCGGCGAATACCCGAGACATATTTGGGGATTCCCAGGGCCTCGTTTATGCGGTCGACCCAATCGATAAAGGCCTCGGCCGCAAGACTGTCCTGCGCGGTAGCCGGCGCAATGCCCGCCATGCGAGCAAGATCGGCAAGCTTGGGAGCAGCAGTTTCGCCATAGGCGCGAAGCATATGCGGCAGGATAATGGCGTTAGCCAAGCCGTGCGGAATCCCGTAACGCCCGCCCAAGCTGTGTGCGATGGCATGAACGTATCCAACATAGGAGCGCGTAAAGGCAACACCCGCCTTATACGCCGCCGCAAGCATATTGCGACGTGCGTGCATGTTGTCGCCATGCTCATAGGCCTCGAGCAAATTGTCGTGGATGAGCTGAACCGCCTGTCGCGCCATCTTGCGCGTATAGGGCGTGGTGCTTCGCCCGATAAAGGCCTCGACGGCATGCGTCAGGGCGTCCATCCCCGTCTGCCCCGTAATGGAGGCGGGCAGGCCGCGCGTAAACTCGGGGTCGCGCACCGCAAGGCGCGGGATAAGCACAAAGTCGTTAATGGGGTATTTATAGTGCGTCTCGTCATCGGTGATAACCGCCGCGAGCGTGACTTCGCTTCCCGTACCGGCGGTAGTGGGAACCGCAATAAGCAGCGGCAGGAGACGGTGGACGCGCAACAGGCCGCGCATCTTGTTGATGGGCTTGTTTGGCTGCGCGATGCGTGCTCCCACGCCCTTGGCACAGTCCATGGCCGAGCCACCGCCAAAGCCGATAATGGCCCGGCAGGCACTCTCTCGATACAGGGACGCCGCTTCCTCCACGTTTGAAACCGTGGGGTTTGTACGCGTTTCGGCATAGACCGTAACGCCAATCCCCCTGGATGCGAGCGCCGCCTCGAGCGGTGCCGTGAGCCCCAGACGGGCAATGCCGGGATCCGTCACGATAAGGACCTTCTGGATCGAGCGCTTTTGAAGCACCGCGGGCACATCCTCGGCATGCTCTAAAATGCACGGCTCGGTATAGGGCAGGATCGGCAATGCAATGCGAAAAACCGTCTGATATGTTCGGCACCAGGCACGACGGGCTAGATGCATAAAGGAAACTCCTTCATTTGTTGATAGGTCAACATTTGCTCGCCCGATTGTACTCAGCAAAGATCGCAGACGGCCTCCCAATCGTTAATCAATCAACATCTTCATATCTCGAAATTGTTTTATTAAAAATCATTCCTAATAGGCTTCACATTTGGTTGCATTTATGGATAATAGAACTCGTCAAGACGCACGTCCGGAGAGGGCCCCTACGGGACCGGACGAGCGCACAATCGCCATCGATCGAAAGGATCGAATCATGAAGTTTGTTTGCCCCATTTGCGGTTATGTGGAAGAGTTCGACGGCGACCAGCTGCCCGAGGACTTCAAGTGCCCCCAGTGCGGCGTTCCCGGTTCTCGTTTCCTGAAGCAGGAGGAGGGCCAGCTCGAGTGGGCTGCCGAGCACGTCGTGGGCGTCGCCAAGATGGAGGGCGTCTCCGAGGACATCGTTGCCGACCTGCGCGCCAACTTTGAGGGCGAGTGCTCCGAGGTCGGTATGTACCTGGCCATGGCGCGCGTCGCTCATCGCGAGGGCTATCCCGAGATCGGCCTGTACTGGGAGAAGGCTGCCCACGAGGAGGCCGAGCACGCTGCCAAGTTCGCTGAGCTCCTGGGCGAGGTCGTGACCGACTCCACCAAGAAGAACCTCGAGATGCGCGTTGAGGCCGAGAACGGTGCCACCGCCGGCAAGACCGATCTTGCCAAGCGTGCCAAGGCCGCTGGCCTTGATGCCATCCACGACACCGTGCACGAGATGGCTCGCGACGAGGCCCGCCACGGCAAGGCTTTCGCCGGCCTGCTCAAGCGCTACTTTGGCTAAGCCAAACGCCTGAGACATAACCTCTAGCTCAATGAGGCCCGGACCGTATTGGTTCGGGCCTTTTTCGTGCCTCACAAACTTGTTAACTACCTGAAATAGGACCGCCTTCGGCATAGGTTTCTCGTCAAAACTAAGTGAGTAGACTTTTTGGAACTTGCCGAGCACGCCATCCATATTGCTTTATAAAGCCGCAGGTAAATGACTTGTTTCAAAACGGCCTGGTCGCCAAAGTGCTAAAAGCCTACTCACTTAGAACCGCAGCCGTCCACGATCGAGCCATTTTGTGTCTAGCGGGCATCTTTCCGTCGATTACTCCCAATTTTGTCCAGTCAACGAATAGTTCAGACCGGAGTAATGCCTCAGCCCTTTGCTCATCTGAGCTTTTATCACGATATTCAGCATCGAGCATCCTGCATACGGTCTTAACGATCGCGCGGAATCTACCCTCATCGGATATCTGTCTGTGTGTCAGGAGAAGTACATCGTAGCCCATGGCCTGAAGGGCCGTCATGCGGTCAGCGTCACGCAAGCCATCCCCTGCGCGTCCGTGCGAGGCCTTTCCCTGACATTCAATGGCCACCTGTCGCCTACCGTCCGGTGAAGAAAGAAGTAGGTCGATATATACACGGGACTTTCCCACAATCGCTCGAGCACTTGTGTTTAGCATCACTTCAACATTAAGCTCTATGCCGCAAAAACCTTCGCCTCCCAGGGATCGCGGCAGTGCAAGTAGCAAATACGCCTCGACCTCAAAAGGCGACGCGGCACCCAATGGAACGAGTTGCGATACCGCCATAAATCTATTGCCGTAACGCATCCCACAAACATCTGAACAAAAACGGTCAAGGTCTCCGCCCAAAACCAAAGCGTCTCGACGCCATAAATTTGAGGCGGTGCCGTCCTCGGACGGGCAGCGCGCCCAACCGAACGTTGTCGAAATCGCACCCGAATCAATTGCACGCGAAAGCTCCGTCTCAAGTAACGCCGGCAGGGCACACACCGCAAACAAGCCACACATCTCCGCCAATACCAAAAGAAGCTGAAGATCCGTCAGATGCCGTGACATGATGAATGCCGTCAGTAGAGGAGACGTAATCAAAAATCCATGCTCCGTTTCCAGTACGGATTCCCTGGGAAGCTCACCAAGAAACAGCCGCTGCCTAATGCTGGCAGGACAAGTCCGTTTGTTTCTCGTCTGAACCAATGTATGCAACGGAAAACCGAGCGCGACCGCAGCCGTCGGGTTGCGGGCGAGATCATATCGCTGCCGGTCTTCTTCCGGTCGTGGAAGCGGCGGACACAAAGCGCGGACTTGAGGAGGCAAACGCCAGTACCTAAAAGCCGATATGTCACAAAGTAGATCCTTCATAGGCACAGGAGAACACGAATTTCAACCCAGTCAGTCACGCATTGGCGCGAACGCACCAAAAATGGCGCCGAACGGACTGCCAAGTTTTCAACAGCCCTCCCCAACTGGCCAAAAGCTTGCCGAGAGCTGGACGAAGCTCTGTTGAAAACCCCATTTTATTTCTCAAGCAGAAGCTTTGCGCGACAAGTGAGTAGACTTTTTTGAACATCCCGAGCAGCCCGGTCATCCTGCTTTTCAAAACCGAAGGTAGATAGCTTGTTACAAAACTTCCTGGTCGCCAAAGTGCTAAAAGTCTACTCACTTAGGTTGCAGAGTGCCCCCCATTAGCTGCAATTCCAAGGTAGTTAGCACTTTTGGACTCAGATCGTCATACTGGACAAGAATTTGAGTTGAGTTTTCAGGGACAGATGCGCCATCGGCACACCAATAACAGTCACTGATATCGACAAAAGGGATGCTCGAGCGCGCGAGAGCCTGCGCAAAAGAGCTTCCGCCCGTTCCACGCTCCGCAACCACGGTACAGTAAAGGCCCGCATCTGCCTGCTCGATCGAGACCTCCCCTGCCGGAAATGCCTTCCGTACAAGCGCCGCCAGGCCATCACGCGCCTCGCGAGCACGAACGCGCACGCGGTTCACATGTCGCTCGTAATCACCCGATTCCAGCAAACGAGCCAAAGCGACCTGGTCAACAGAACTCACCGACGAGGCGTAAAAACCAAGGTTGCGCCTAAACCGCTCCATTAGCTCATCGGGCAGCACCATGTACGCTAGACGCAACGCCGATGACAGGCTCTTCGAAAACGTGTTGGTGTAGATAACCGACTGGGCGGCATCGATCGACGCGAGCGCGGGAATCGGCTTGCCGGCAAGGCGAAACTCACAATCAAAGTCATCTTCGATGAGATACCGACCTGGTCGCTCGGCGGCCCAGCTCAGAAGCGCATAGCGCCGCGCAATGCTCGTCACAAGGCCAGTCGGATACTGATGGGACGGCATCAGGTGAAGGACATCGGTCCCGCTTTTCTGCAGAGTGCTCAAGTCCACGCCCTCATCATCCAACGGGATATGTCGAACTTTGCAGCCCATAGCCTGATAGATGCGCGTCAGGCGCAAATAGCCCGGGTCCTCAACGGCATACACCTTGTCAGCGCCAAGCAACTGAACCAACATGGTATCGAGCAGCTGGGCGCCTGCACCGATAACAATGTTGTTGGGATCGACATTCATGCCCCTCGTCCCACGCAGATGGTGAGCAATTGCGCGTCGCAGCCGAGCGGTGCCCTGCGCCGGTGCGGGCGAAAAGATTTCGCGCTCATCTTCGGATGCCAGCGTCGCCCGTAGTGCGCTTTGCCAAAGCCGCGCCGCCTCCAAAGCGGAAGGAGAAAGTGCATCGAATCGCTCGACCTGTCCGTTGACATCATGCGCGCTGGGACCCGCAGAGGCGGCATCTCGGTCGATGCCCTCCGCAGCCGAAGCCAAAACCGGTGCATCCGGAAGCCTGCAAGCGTAGTAGCCACGCCGCGGCTTTGAGCAAATATAACCCTCGGCAAGTAACTGGCTATATGCATTCTCGATAGTAATGACGCTGATTCCCAGATGACTGGCAAAGGTGCGCTTAGACGGCAGATGCTCCCCCGCCGCAATACGTCCAGCAACAATATCATCTCGAATTTGCTGGTAAACATACTCATAAAGCGATGCTTCGCCGCGTTTTTCCAAATTGTAGTCAAGCATGAGTTTACCACCTGACCTTATCGAGCTGTTCAATCTGGTATTAAGTTGACCTTATTATTATCTCGAAAACTGAGTATTTTGCCATACCCAGCTCCCCGATAGGATGTTCCGTCAAGCAATGCACATGCCAACCAAGGGAGCAACCATGGCAGAACAGACCAGCAAGGCTGATCGCGTCAAACTCAATCGCGAACTCGCGCAGATGCTCAAGGGCGGCGTCATCATGGACGTCACCACGCCCGAGCAGGCACGCATCGCCGAGGAGGCAGGCGCCTGCGCCGTCATGGCTCTCGAGCGCATCCCGGCCGACATCCGTGCCGCAGGCGGCGTCTCGCGCATGAGCGACCCCAAGATGATCAAGGGCATCCAGGAGGCCGTCTCCATCCCCGTCATGGCCAAGTGCCGCATCGGTCACATCGTCGAGGCGCAGGTCCTGCAGGCCATCGAGATCGATTACATCGACGAGTCCGAGGTTCTCTCCCCTGCCGATGACGTCTATCACATCGACAAGACCCAGTTTGACGTGCCGTTTGTCTGCGGCGCCCGTGATCTGGGCGAGGCGCTGCGCCGTGTTGCCGAAGGCGCCACGATGATTCGCACCAAGGGTGAGCCGGGTACGGGCGACGTCGTTCAGGCCGTGCGTCACATGCGCAAGATCCAAAAGCAAATCCGCGACGTTGTTGCCCTGCGCGACGATGAGCTCTTTGAGGCAGCCAAGCAACTGCAGGTTCCGGTCGAGCTGGTGCGCGAGGTCCATGCCACGGGCAAGCTTCCCGTCGTGAACTTTGCCGCCGGCGGTGTAGCGACCCCCGCCGACGCCGCGCTGATGATGCAGTTGGGCGCCGAGGGCGTTTTTGTCGGCTCGGGCATCTTTAAGAGCGGCGACCCCGCCAAACGCGCCGCCGCCATCGTCAAGGCTGTGGCAAACTTCACCGATGCCAAGCTCATCGCCGAGCTTTCGGAGGACCTGGGCGAGGCCATGGTGGGCATCAACGCCGACGAGATCGAGATTATCATGGAGGAGCGCGGGCGCTAGTCCAGCAGAAAGGATCGCACATGAGCGATTACGCAGACCAGACAGTCGCCGTGCTGGCGGTCCAAGGTGCTTTTGCCGAGCACGAGGCAAGGCTATCCGGGCTTGGCGCACACTGTATTGAGCTGAGGCAGGCGGCTGATTTGAAGCAGGACTTTGACCGTCTGGTACTTCCCGGCGGCGAGTCCACCGTTCAAGGGAAGCTGCTTGCCGAGCTCGGCATGCTCGAGGAGCTTCGTGCCCGTATCGCTGAAGGCATGCCCGTCCTGGGCACCTGCGCCGGCTTGATTCTGCTGGCGCGCGACCTTGCCGCCCACGACGATAAGGGGACGCCGCGCCTGGCAACCATGGATGTGTTCGTCGAGCGCAATGCCTACGGCAGGCAGCTCGGCAGCTTTCGAACCAAGGGGCAGGTAGCCGGCATCGACGGTGAAGTGCCGCTGACGTTTATCCGCGCGCCCCGCATCGTTGAGGTGCACGGCGATGCCGAGGCCCTGGCCGAAGTCGATGGCCGCATCGTCGCCGCCCGCCAAGACAACCAGCTCGGCGTAACCTTCCACCCCGAATTCGACGAAGACACCCGCCTCCACGAACTGTTCCTACAAATGTAGGCATCGAAATCAACAAACGAAATGAGAGTGGAGAATCTCCCACTTTAAGCTTGGATGCAGGCTCAAACCGGGAGATTATCCACTCTCATGCTATGTAGTCATTTAAGAACGTCCCCAATGACTACTTCGACAACACCGATGTTTTGGTACCGACAGCGAAAACCCGCCAGAGCGAGGGAGGCCCTTTTGGGGCGAGATGACGCCATAGGTTGAGCATAAGTCAGCGAGCGGGCCGCATTCGAGACAAGGTGACGTGAAACGAAAGGGCGCTGACCTTCTGGTCGCGCCCTTGAAGTTGAACGTCAGATTGTCCAAATGCGGCCCGCGTAACTAAACCCGCTCCGCGATTTCGTGGATGAGGTAGTCGGTCTTTTCCCAGCCCAGGCACGGGTCGGTGATCGACTTGCCAAAGACACCGCCGTCGACCGGCTGGTTGCCGTCCTCCAGGTAGGACTCGATCATAAAGCCCTTGACCAGCTTGGAGATGGACTCGTTGCGGCGGCAGCTGTCGAGTACCTCCTTGCAAATGCGATACTGCTCAAGCGGACGCTTACCCGAGTTGTCGTGGTTGCAGTCGATGACCGCTGCCGGATTGGCATAGCCGGCGTGCTCGGTATAGCGCTCGGCCAGGCGTTCCAGGTGCTCGTAGTGGTAATTGGGGTAGGTGCGGCCATCGAGACCGATGTAGCCACGCATAACGGCGTGCGCGAGCGGATTGCCGTCGCACTCGACCTCCCAGTTGCGGAAGATGAAGCTCTGGTGCGCCTGGGCGGCGTAAATGGAGTTGAGCATAACGGTGGTAGAGCCGGCAGTGGGATTCTTCATGCCGACGGGTACCGAAATGCCGCTCGACACCAGGCGATGCTCCTGGTTTTCGACCGAGCGTGCGCCCACGGCAACATAGCTCAGCAGGTCAACGAGGTATTGGTAGTTGGACGGATAGAGCATCTCATCGGCGGTAAAGAAGCCGGTCTCCTCGATGACGCGCAGGTGCATGTGGCGGATGGCCTTGACGCCCTCGAGCAGGTCGTCGGGAGCCTCGGGGTTGGGGTTGTGCAGAAGACCCTTGTAGCCGGTGCCCTTGGTGCGCGGCTTATTGGTGTAGACGCGCGGAATGACGATGAGCTTGTCCTTGACCTCCTCGGCGGTCTTGGCCAGTCGGTTCATGTACTCGAGCACCGAATCCTCGCGGTCGGCAGAGCACGGGCCGATGATGAGCACCTTACGTGCGTCCTCGCCGGTAAAGACTTTGGCGACCTCGGCGTCAAATGCCTGCTTTTTGGCGGTAAGCTCGGCAGAAAGCGGCATTTCCTCGCGGATCTCCATGGGGATCGGCAGCCTGCGTTTGAATTCCATGGCCATAGGGGCCTCCTCAATCTATAGAAAGAGCAATAAGCGTATTCTCGAATGCTCGGCATTATCCGCTGTCGCACGCTAAAGTGCAAGCCCTTGCCACCCCGAAACCTGCCAAAAGGGACAGGTTTATTTTGGCAGGTTTTATATGGGGGAACGTCGGCGGATACCGGGAGGGAGTGGCGTCGCGCGGGACACTAAGGCTATTGTCGGTTCCCCAGGAAACACCCCGTGGGCAAAAAATGCCAAATATGAGTACTGTTGCTAACCTACTAACATATCCGTCTAGCGAGATAATAGACAAAGTAATAAATATGTTCATTAACGTTGGCACGCAGAAGCCTGCTAACGGGCGTTTTGATTAATTTGAAGGCGTATAGAGGGTAGCGCGCAGAGATGTGGTGTAAGAGGCGGGGCATGCCCCGCCTCTTCCCTTTCTTGAAAGGGAGGGGACACCGCCTAGAATTCGTCGTTGGAGTAATGAAG
>UQKW01000035.1 GCA_900541885.1 uncultured Collinsella sp. | reverse complement strand
CAGAAGTTCAAATCTTCTAACGCCCACCAAATGTTCGCAGCTCAGAGGCTATGTCCTCTGGGCTGTTTTTGTATCTGTCCAACTGATGTCCAAACAGCTGTCCAAATTCGGCGGGATTCACCGGACGATATGGAATGTCAAGTTATGCATGGACTTGAGTATCGGCACCTTGAGGTGCCGATATAATGCCACCAATATTCCATAATCATCTAACCATTATTCGGTTCATGTGATTCGGGAGCCGGACTCTTCAGTTTCTGGTCGTAGGGTAGAATTGTTTGCATGATGGATGATGCTAAGAAACTCACAGCTTGGGGTATGGATGACGGCGTGCATGATGCGCTATCCCTTAAGCCCATAACGACTCCTGAGCAGCAGATCGATCTGCTCAAGGGCAAGGGCGTCACGTTTGAGCGCTGTGCGGAGGAGCGCGCGCTCGATATCCTTTCGAGTGCTGAGACCTACCTACACCTCTCCGCCTACCGGGTGCTTTTCCAGCGCCATGAGGACGGCTTCGACGCTGGGAAGTTCGTGAGCCTCGACTTCGGGGACCTCTTGGACGTGAGTTCTCTTGACGACGTCCTACGCGAGACGTTTCGCCTCATGGCGAAAGACGTCGAGCGCGCGGTCAGGGCATGGCTCGTGTCCGAGGCCGCCGGGCGCGGGGAGGACGGCTATGGCGTCGTCGCCGACTTCGTGTCCTCCCTGCCGCGCGGCTTTCGCGAGGGGCTGAGACGCGACCTCGTATCGCGGTCCCAGGCGGACGAGTACGCTGGGTCGCTGATCGACCACTACCGGGATGCCATGCCCGTATGGGTGCTGTTGGAAGTGGCACCGTTCGGGACGCTGCTCGCCTTTTACCTCTTCTGCGTTGAGCGCTGGGAGGAGGTGGGTAGGCGGGAGATTCACTACGCTCTCAAGGACGTGAAGGCCGTCCGCAACTGCGCGAGCCATGCGGGCTGCCTATGCAACGGCTTCGTGCCCGAGCGCGAGACGAGGCACGCAACCTCGGGAGTCGCGCTCGAGTGGCTGAACGCCCACGGCATCCGCAACAGCAAGGGCCGTCGAGCCAGACTGCGCAACCGTCGCACGCAACAGCTCGTGACCACCGTGGCGCTGCATGACATGCTTGTGGGCAAGCGCGCCGCCCCGGCAGCGCTTGACGCGGTCGCTGGCCTCCGTCCCCTAATGGACGACGCGATCGCGCGCTATGGGACGCAGAACCCCCTCGTGTCCCACCTTGCGTTTCTTGCGAGGGTTCTTGACGTGGCACGAGGCTGATGCCATGATGTACGCAGATGCAAAAACCTTTGAGGTTTTGTAAGGGCCGGTCCTCTCGGGGACTGGCCCTAGTTGTTTATGGGACCTGAATTGATGCTGGATGCCATACGGTGACAAGGAGAACAACCGGTGGGTGATGTGATGAACGGCGAGGAGCTCAACGGTGTAGTCGCGTCAGTCAGGAAACTCTCCCATTCTGACCTTCCTGCACTGCTCTCCCTCTGCCTCGGCAACCCGCAATACTACGCATTCCTCGACGAGGAGCCGACGCTGGACGCGCTCGCCGCCGAGATGGTCGAGCTGCCTCCCGGCTGCTCCCCAGATCAAAAGTCCTATCTTGGCTTCTTCGATGCCGGCGGGAATCTCATCGCCGTACTCGGCCTCGTCCGGGGCTATCCAGCGGAGGGGTGTGCCTTCATCGGGTTCTTCATGGTCGACGCCTCTCGGCAGGGGACAGGTGTCGGGAGCCTGCTCATCTCACAGTTGCTCAACCGCCTCCGCTGCGAGGGCGTTTCTCGTGTGCGCCTCGCCTACGTCGAGGGGAACGAGCAGTCCCGCCGCTTCTGGGAGAAGTGCGGCTTCGTCGAGGTGGATGCACCAATCGGCCAAGGTGAATATAGGGTCGTACCTATGGAGTACCGGCTGACGTAGCCTATGTGACCTGAGTTCTCTGCATATGAGGCACGAAGCTCAGCGAAGAATCGGGACGAAAGAACTGGAGATCAAAGGCGCGATCGGACACCTTCTCAGCCTGCCACGGTGGTGACGGAGGCTGCCATGAGGAAGGTGCTGCGAGCGCCTATGACAGGAGAATCTTCTCGATAGATGTTTACGCCTGATACCTAGCGTCGTATAGTGTGTGTAGCACAGTATACGACGAAGGAAGGTGTGCGGATGGAGGCCCAGATGAAGCGCGGTTTCCTGGAGGCCTGCGTGCTCGCGGCCGTCTCCGGCGAGGAGTCCTACGGCTACCAGATCGTGAAGGACGTGCCGGCGAGCATGGGGCTCACGGAGTCGACGCTCTACCCGCTGCTCAAGCGCCTGGAGAAGGCCGGGTGCATCACGGCGCGCTCCGCCGAGCACAACGGGCGGCTGCGCCGGTACTACCGCATCACGGACGCCGGGCGTGCGCGCATCGAGGAGTTCCTGGCCGAGTGGCCGTCCGTACGGGAGATTTACGCATACGTTGAGGGGGCGCACCATGACGCGCGATGAGTTTCTGGGCCGGTTGGGCGAGCTGCTCGCCTGCCTGCCGGCCGAGCAGGTGGAGGAGACCAAGGCGTTCTATGCGGAGGCCATCGCCGACCGCATGGAGGACGGTATGAGCGAGGAGGAGGCCGTGGCCGCCATGGGCACGCCCGGCGAGGTTGCCGAGGCCACGCTCGACGACCTGCCCGCCGTGCCGCGCGCGATCGCGAGGACGCGCCGGCGCAGCACCGCGCTGCTGTGGGTGCTCGCCATCGTGGGGTCGCCGGTGTGGGCGCCGCTGCTCGTCGCCTTCGCCGCCGTGGCTCTCAGCGTCTACGTCTGCATCTGGGTGCTGGCATTCTGCGTGTGGGTCATCGCCGTGGCGCTCGGCGCCGTGGGCGCGGCGGCGCTCGCGCTCGCGGCGGCGGGCGTGACCGTCGGCCACGTGCCCTATGTGCTCGCGATGCTGGGCTGCGGCCTTGCCTTTATCGGGGCGGCACTCCTCGTGGGCGCGGGGGCCTGGGCGGCCTCCAAGCAGATTGCGCGCCTCTCGGCGCTCTGGGCGAGGAAGGTCGCCTCGCCCTTCTGGAAGGTCAAGGGCGAGAAGGACGACACTGCCGCGTACCTCGCGGCGTAGAAAGGAGCGAGTACCATGACCAGCGCGAAGAAGATCTACCTCGCCGTGGCGGGCGGACTCGTTGCCGCGGGCGTCGTCCTCGCGGGCATTGGCTTTATCGCCTCGGGCTTCGACCCGGCCGTATTCACGACCCAAATCGACATGCGTGACGACACCGTCGTCCTCGGCGGCGTCGAGGTGGGCGACCCCGAGGGCATCCCGTTCATCGGCCAGCTCGCAGATTTGGGCGAGGTCGACACTTCCGGCACCACCGCGTCCGAGTCCCCTGCTGCCCCGGGGGCACCCACCGCTCCCTAGGCATAGCGCGCCCGGACGCCCCGTCCGTCGGGCTGTTCAAGCCTGTGGAACCCGAACCTCAACCTCAACCCAACCGGCCTCAAGCCTGCGTCGATTCGCTCCCCGCCCTACGCGGGGCCCGTGACGCATACCCAAAATCCGTCCGAGGAGAAAGGAACGCAATGACGACAGCCATGCCCCTCCGCCTTTACGGGGTCCCGGTGGACGTATAGACGTTGAGGGTCATGGCCGCATTTGCGTGACCGAGAAGATAGGAGACGGTCTTCACGTTCACCCCTTGGGAGATAAGGCGCGTGGCGAACGTGTCGCGGAGGTCGTGGAACGTGGCTCGCTTTCCGGCAACCCCGATGAGGTTCATCGCCTTGGCGAGCGACGTGAAGTCTTTCGTGATGCGGTCGGGCGTGTAGAACGAATCTCCGTCTCCGAGGACATAGCGGTCCTCTCGCGCGCTTACCCCGAGAGAGCTCCTGAGGGAGCGCAGAGTATCGGCGAGCCCCTTCTCGAGGACGGCCTCCCGTTCGCCCGCCTCGGTCTTCGTGCCCTTGAGATAGGGCCTGCCATTCTACATCCCGACGGCGCGACCGACTCTGATTCTGTTGGCGACGAGGTCAACGTCGCCCCACCTGAGGCCAGCGACCTCCTCCCTTCTGAGCCCGGCGAGCAGCCCGAGGCGCGCCGCAACGCTCTGCTTGGTCGTGGGGGACGCGTCCAGGACGGATAAAAGCATCGAACGGCTCCTCTCGTCGAGCGCGTTCGGACGAGGCTTCCGACGCTTCGGCGGCTTGGTCGCCTTGTTGAAGGGGCTGCGATGGATATGGCCCATCTCGCAGGCGTAGTCCATAACCTGCTTGAAGAAGCGATGGTCCTTTGCAACGGTGTCGACGACGAGGCCGTCCGCGAGCAGGGCCACCTGCACGTCCATGACGTTCTCCGGCGCTATCTCTTCGATTGAGTAACCCTCGAGATAGCGTGCGAGATGCTTGATGGAACTGCGGTAGTTGGTTGCGGTGCTCGCCTCTATCTGCTGGGAGCGCTCGAGCTCGTCAGCGTAATCCAACATGTACGCAATGAGCTCGCAACTTGAGGCGCCGTCGCCGTCCTGCTCGATCAGCTCCCTTCTGATGTCCTCCATGATGAGGGTCGCGGCTCGGCGAGAGGTCGCTTCGAACGATTTGGTTACGATGCTCGAGCCGTTTCTGTCGGTCCGGCAGAAGCGTGCCTGCCAGTGCCCCTTGCTTCGCTCGCGCAGGCTTCCTTTCGAGTAAGTTGCCACTGAGACCAGCTTCCGAATGTCTGTCCAAATGAATGATGTCTGCTGTCCAAGCGCTGTCCAAAATAGGTTTGGACTCACCGTAACGGACGGCCTGTCTGGAATCATAGGGAATCAGAAAAGCCGAGATAGACGGACCAATCGGACGCTCTGGATGCATGAAGTGTGAAGATTGACTCACTGGGAAACGCCTGTTGGCGGAGCGGCAGGGCGCTGACACGGAAGAGGTCAGAAGTTCAAATCTTCTAACGCCCACCAAATGTTCGCAGCCTAGAGGCTTTGCCTCTAGGCTGTTTTGTTTTACGGGCTTTAGCCTGTGCGGGGCGCGCAGCGCGCCGCATCAGAAACCACCCGCTATGCGGGTGGGGCCAAACGGCTTTACAAAGCCGCCCCCTCGCCGGACACTTGCGATTGTTCAGGCCGCAAGGAATCCGAGTCGAGAGGGCGGTGGTGGCGTATGGCCCAGAAGGCCTACGGCCTGTCGCACACGAAGTGGATGTGCAAGTACCACGTCGTGTTCACGCCGAAGTATAGGCGCAAAGTCATCTACAACCAAATAAGGTCCGACCTTGGGGAGATCTTCAGGAAGCTCTGCCAGTACAAGGGGATAGAGATCATCGAGGGGCACCTGATGCCCGACCACGTCCACATGCTGCTGGCGATACCGCCGAAGTACAGCGTATCGAGCGTGATGGGCTACCTGAAGGGGAAGAGCTCGCTGATGGTATTCGACAGGCACGCGAACATGGAGTACAAGTTCGGCAACAGGAAGTTCTGGGCCGAGGGCCACTGCGTGTCCACGGTCGGCCTGAACGAGGCCACGATCGCGAAGTACATCCGGGAGCAGGAGAAGGCCGACATCGCGATCGACCGGCTGAGCGTCAAGGAGTACGAGGACCCCTTCGATAGGGGGCCGGGGCGTAAATAGCGCCGGTTTGACCGGCCCGTCACGGGTCAATCTGCAGTGCGGCCCGAACCCCGTGAGGGCCGGCGCCTTTAGACGCGTGCCGGAAATCCAAGGGTTATACCCTAAGAGCAAACCACCCCTTTTAGGGGTGGTTTTGATTTTCTTGAGCAATTCAGTCAAAATGCTTCGGCCGTGGCTGATGGATGACTTTTGAGTTTGAAGGATCGCTTGTGCCGGACTTGATATCAGCTCGACCGCAACATGTTGGTCAAGCATAATCTTTTGGATTCTTTTGGCGCGAGCGGCTTGGTTTTGGTAGGATTTGTCAGCGGCGCGGTTGAGGGGGTTTCAAAACTGCCGTGCAGGTAGTCGAGCTGATAACGTTTTAGCACTCTGCCAAGAGCCCTTCATTTTTAATGCGTCTGCAAAATGACTAATTGCTTTGACCTGCTGAAACACTATATGTTGTGTTTGACCTAAAAAAAGAATACAGGATATAGATGCCTCTTTGTCGTATGATAGATGGCGGACAGAGAACGAAGACCTTAACTGCCTCTTTTGAACGTGTCCTTGAGCCGCTTGATCGGCTCCTGGGAATGTCCGCATGGAGGCTTATGGTTTATCGAGAACACAGATTGCGCGACGGCGCCGCAAGACAGGGACAGGCCCTGCCGGGCATCGTTTGGCTCTGAAGCGCAATGAGACTACGACGCGAAAGAGGCAAGAGGATGAAGATCATCAAGCGCAGCGGCACCGAGGTTGTCTTTGACATCGATAAGATCGTCAATGCCATCCGCGCCGCCAACTTGGAGGTCGAGGAGAGCTCTCGTCTAACCGACCGCCAGGTGGTTTATGCGGCACAAAACGTCGCCGAGGCATGCGAGAACGCGGGCCACACCGTGTCGGTCGAGGAGATTCAGGATCTGGTCGAGGACGAGATCATGCGTCTCGACTGCTACGAGGTCGCTCGCCATTACATCATCTATCGCTATGTTCAGAGCCTGAAGCGCCAGAAGAACACGACCGACGACAAGATCCTGTCGCTGATTGAGTGCAATAACGAAGAGGTCAAGCAGGAGAACTCTAACAAGAACCCGACCGTCAACTCCGTTCAGCGCGACTACATGGCCGGCGAGATTTCCAAGGACCTGACGCAGCGCGTGCTGCTGCCCCAGGAGATCGTGGACGCCCACAACGAGGGCCTGATTCACTTCCACGATTCGGACTACTTCGCCCAGCACATGCATAACTGTGACCTGGTGAACCTGGAGGATATGCTCCAGAACGGCACCGTTATCTCGGGCACGCTGATCGAAAAGCCGCACAGCTTCTCGACTGCTTGCAATATCGCGACGCAGATTATCGCCCAGGTCGCCTCTTCCCAGTACGGCGGTCAGTCGATTTCGCTGACCCACCTCGCCCCGTTCGTTGAGGTGAGCCGTCAAAAGATTCGCGGCGAGGTCGCCCGCGAGCTCGAGGAGCTCGGCGTTTCCGCATCTCCCGAAAAGGTCCGCGAGGTTGTTGAGGACCGTCTGCGTGACGAGATCCGTCGCGGCGTCCAGACGATTCAGTATCAGGTCGTGACCCTTATGACCACGAATGGCCAGGCGCCGTTCGTGACGGTCTTTATGTATCTCAATGAGGCCCGTACGCCCCAGGAGAAGCACGACCTTGCCATGATTGTGGAGGAGACGCTTCGCCAGCGCTACGAGGGCGTTAAGAACGAGGCCGGCGTGTGGATTACCCCGGCATTCCCCAAGCTTATCTATGTACTCGAGGACGATAACGTTCACGAGAATTCCCCGTACTTCTACCTGACCCAGCTGGCTGCCAAGTGCACCGCCAAGCGCATGGTGCCCGATTACATCTCCGAGAAGAAGATGCGCGAGCTTAAGCTGTCGAAGGGCGAGACTGCCGGCAACGGCGATTGCTACACCTGCATGGGTTGCCGCAGTTTCCTGACGCCCGATCGCTCGGGCAACGGCTTTAACAACGTTGCCAACGCGCTCAACTATGACCCGACCAAGCCTAAGTACTATGGTCGCTTTAACCAGGGTGTTGTGACCATCAACCTGCCCGATGTCGCGCTGAGCTCGCATCAGGACATGGACAAGTTCTGGAAGATTTTCGACGAGCGCCTTGAGCTGTGCCATCGTGCCCTGCTGTGCCGTCATGAGCGCCTGATGGGCACGCTTTCGGATGCCGCGCCGATTCTTTGGCAGTACGGTGCCCTGGCGCGCCTTAAGAAGGGCGAGACGATCGATAAGCTGCTCGTGGGCGGCTATTCCACCATCAGCCTGGGGTATGCCGGTCTGTATGAGTGCGTCAAGTACATGACGGGCCACAGCCACACCGAGAAGGAGGGCACGCCCTTTGCCATGGCCGTCATGCAGCACATGAACGACAAGTGTGCGGAGTGGAAGGCCGAAAGCGATATCGACTTCTCGCTGTACGGCACCCCGCTTGAGTCGACGACCTACAAGTTCGCCAAGTGCTTGCAGCGCCGTTTTGGCATTATTCCGGGCGTGACGGACAAGGGCTACATTACTAACAGCTATCACGTCCACGTGTCCGAGGAGATCGATGCCTTCGACAAGCTTAAGTTTGAGGGCATGTTCCAGCAGCTTTCGCCGGGCGGTGCTATCTCCTACGTCGAGGTTCCCAACATGCAGGACAACCTTAAGGCTGTCATTCGCGTGATGCAGTACATCTACGACAACATCATGTACGCCGAGCTTAACACCAAGAGCGATTACTGCCAGGTGTGCGGCTACGACGGTGAGATTAAGATTGTCGAGGATGACGGCAAGCTGGTGTGGGAGTGCCCCAACTGCGGTAACCGCGATCAGGAGAAGATGAACGTCGCCCGTCGTACGTGCGGCTACATCGGTACCCAATTCTGGAACCAGGGTCGAACCGAGGAGATCCGCGACCGCGTGCTGCATCTCTAATAATCATCCCAGACTGCCCCGTAGCGAGGCCCCGGACCTTTACTCGCTATTTCGGACAGTCCTGGCTCACGACGGAGGCGCCACTGGCGCCTCCTGTTCGTGCGGAACTCATATCGAGCAAAGGTCCGGGGCCTCGCTACGGGGCAGTCAAGTTGACGTAGCTGAGATGCATCATGCGGTCTGCTCACTCCTCGAAGTTCTTAGCGGAAATGAGTTGACTTGCAACAACGCTTTGCTTGCGATGACGGTTGAGCTGCAACAAAGTTTTTATTGGACCTCGAACCCTATACTCGATGTTCGCTTTGTTCACCGAGTATCGCTCGCGAGGGGTCTGGAGTATATCGTCCCGCCCGCAGTTCTGCAGCGAGCGCAGCGAGCGAAGCTGTTTGAGGACGGGATGATATACTCCAGACCCCCAGAAAGGTTACCTATGAACTACGCGAACATTAAGTATTTCGACATTGCTGATGGGGAAGGTGTTCGTACTTCTCTGTTTGTGAGTGGGTGCCGTCGTGGGTGCAAGAATTGCTTTAACTCCGTCGCGTGGAACTTTGCCGCGGGTGAACCGTTCGACCGTGCCGTCGAGGACAAGATTATCGACAGTCTTGACCATCCCTTTATTGATGGCCTGACAATTTTGGGCGGCGAGCCTATGGAACCTGAGAATCAAGCGGGGCTTGTCGACTTTATCGAACGCGTGCGTGCGGCCTATCCATCGGGGTCGGGAAAGACTATTTGGTGCTTCACCGGCGATGTGCTCGAGGAGCTTATGCCGGGCGGTCGTCACCATACTGAGGTGACGGACCGTATCCTTGCCTGCCTCGATATGTTGGTGGACGGTCCGTTCGTTCAGGATCTGTACGATATCTCGTTGCGCTTTAGGGGCTCGAGCAATCAGCGCGTGATTGATATGAACGCCACGCGTGCCCGTGCCGAGCGTGAGAACATTGCGCTTTGCGACGCCGTGGAGCTTTGGCGGGACGATCCGGTCTATTCGACCCATACTATGTAGCTGGCAGAGGTTGCGTGCCGGCGTGGTACCATAGCGCGAACGCGAAATCGAAAAAAGTGAGGCCCAGATGGTCGATCAGGAAAAAGTCGAGACTGCCATTAAGCTGCTGCTTGAAGGTATAGGCGAGGACCCAACTCGTGAGGGCCTGCTGGAGACCCCGGCGCGCGTTGCCCGTATGTATGGTGAGATCGCCGGCGGCATGAACCAGAGTGCCGAGGAGCACCTGTCCAAAACCTTTGCCGTCGCTTCGAACGATTTGGTTATCGAGCGCGACATTACGTTCTACTCGCTGTGCGAACATCATCTGCTGCCGTTTTATGGCAAGGCCGCCATTGGTTATATCCCTAACGGTCGGGTGGCTGGGCTTTCCAAGCTCGCCCGCACGGTTGAGGTTTATGCCCGCCGTCTTCAGCTGCAGGAGCAACTGTGCGCACAGGTTGCCGATGCCCTCATGGATTATCTCGCTCCCCAGGGAGCGATTGTGCTGATGGAGGCCGAGCATATGTGCATGACGATGCGTGGCGTGCAAAAGCCCGGCACCAAGACCGTGACGCTTGCTCGCCGCGGCGTCTTTGAGACCGATCCCGCGCTCGAGGAGCGTTTCTTTAGGATGCTGGGCCGCTAACCATGAGAGTCGTCAACGACTTTACATCGAAGACCGATGAGGGGACGTCGCGTCGCGGCTTTATGGCTTCGGGCCTGGCCCCCTTTGGTGCCATGCCTCGCATTGATTACATTTGTGCCAACGGGCTGTTCCGGCGGCACCTGGGCAACATCGCACAGTTGGAATCGGGGCGCATCTTCTGCCGCCACGGTATTGACCATCTGCTCGATGTCGCTCGCATTATGTGGATCAAGAATCTCGAGGAGCAGCTCGAATTTGACCGCGAGGTCATCTACGCCACGGCACTTCTTCACGATATCGGCAAAGATGAACAGTATGAATCGGGTATATCCCATGATGTTGCAAGCGAACGCGTCGCTGATGCGATTCTCGGCGGCATGCCCGATGACGTGGCGTTTGAGCCAGCCGATGCCGCAGCCATTAAGACGGCCATTCTGGGCCATCGAAAGCTGCGCGTGAACAGCCAACCGCTTGAGCGTCTGCTCTATGCAGCCGACAAAGCGTCGCGTGCCTGCTTTGCATGCCCCGCGCGCAACGCTTGCAACTGGAGCGATGATAAAAAGAACCTGTCGATTCGCGTGTAGTTAGTTTGCGCGGTCGGGGTTCTAAACGAAGGAGACGATCGCGTTGAGTAACAAGAAACTGCCCGAGAATGCAACCAAGACTGAAGGTGCTGAGCTCGCCCGCCGTGGAAGGGGCGAAATATCCACCGCAACGGCGGTGCCTCACGTGAGCTATGACGATCTGCGCCATGCCGATCGCATTGTCATTGACGGCCTTGAGGTTTTTGCCAACCATGGCGTGTATCCCGAGGAGAATGCGCTGGGTCAGAAGTTCATCGTTTCTCTGGTGCTCTATGCCGACTTGCGCGCGGCGGGGGAGCACGATAACCTGGATGCCTCGATTGACTACGGCTCGGTGTGCCACGATGTCGATGGCTATCTGCGCGAGCATACGTTTAAGCTCATCGAGGCGGCAGCCGAGGGCGTGGCCCAGATGCTGCTGCGTCGTTACCCCCTGCTGCTTGGCGTGCGTGTTAAGCTCGATAAGCCTTGGGCGCCCGTCGGTCTTCCCCTGGCAAGCTGCGGTGTCGAGATCGAGCGCGTGCGCTAGTCGGTTCTAATACGTCTCTATGGGCGGCTGCTTGAGTCGCTGAGACAGTGCTCTATTGTTGGGGCAGTACGTGTCGAGCAGGGTGTGAAACCGCCGATTGTGGCTTGGCTCGAGCAAGTGGACAAGCTCGTGGGCGACAACCATGTCGAGGCATTCGACGGGGTAGGCGGCGAGCTCGCGCGCGATGCGAATGGCGCCGGTTTTGGGTGTGCAGGAGCCCCAGCGCGTCTTCATGCTGCGCACGGAAACGCGGGAAACGGCGACACCCATTGCGATTTCGTATGCGTGCACCATATCGCGCAGCGCCGATGTGACCTCGGACGTATAAAGCTGGTCGATGTGGGCTTGGAACTCATCGGACGTTAGGCCGTCGAGGGCCGTGCACTGCTTTGCCTGCGCGCGCCCACTTGGCTCATCGGTACCCATAAAACTTGCGAAGGTGGCCTGTTTGGGTCGCGGTGCGGGTGATGCAAAGTTGTGATCGAGTGCATCCTGTACCGTGATGGGCTTGCCCCAAAGCGCAATGATGGACGAGGGACTGAGCGGCTCTTGCGCTGTCGCCTGACGTTGCTCACGTTGGGCAAGTCGGCTGATAATCCAGGCGCTGTTGCGCTTCACAAACGCTTCGATGCGCTCGCGGCTGGCGCCGAGCGGTGCGCTGGCGTGGACCTCGCCGCTCGATGTGACGCGTAGGTTAAAGTTCTTGACGCGCTTTTTGGTAACGACGACGGGGATGAGCGTTCCATCCGGTCGGGATGCGGAAATCGTAAATTGCTGCGTCAAATGTGATCCTTCAGATTGGGGACGGGCCGGCATGTCGACCGCTCGGCATGCCGGCCCGCTCAAGGGATGTGAAATTAATAACGCTCAAAGAAGGCAAGCGCGTTGTCGCTGCAGAGCTTTTGCATCACGGTCTTGCCAAAATGCTTGGAGAGCATGTTCTGGAACTCGGGCATCATACTGGCATCGGAGAGGAAAGCGGGCACCGTGGCACCGTCCCAGTCGCCGCCGAGCGCGATGACGTCCTCGCCGCCCAGGTCGAGCCAGTGCTCGATATGTGCCGCTAGCTGGTCGAAGGTGACGTCTGCGGCGGTTTTGTCGGTTGCGTCGTTGGAAAGGAACTCGCTGCAGTAGTTGAGGCCGACGATGCCACCCATGTCGCGAATGGTGCGGAACTGGTCGTCGGTGAGGTTGCGCTTGACGCCGCAAACCGCACGGGAGTTGGAGTGGCTGGCGACGAACGGGCGCGTGGCGTGGGCGACAACCTCGTCAAAGCACTCGTCGTTGAGGTGGGAGACGTCGAGCACCATGCCGGCGTGCTCCATCTGCGTAAGGGCCTCGATGCCGGCGGCGGTGAGGCCGGCGTGGGTGTCGTGGCCGCTCGCGAGCGGCCCCTGCGCGTTCCAGCTGAGTGATGACATGAGCACGCCCAGGCTCTTGAGCACTTCGATCAGCGCGGGGTCCTCGGCAAAGAACGTGGCGTTTTCGATGGTGTGGATGCAGGCGACCTTGCCGTCTTTGAGCGCAGGGCGAATGTCTGCCGCGCTGCGTACGTTGACCATGCGGTCGTGGTTGAGCATTGCCTGGCCGCTCATATGCGCCATGATCTGCGCCTGGAAGCGCGCGGCGTGGGCGGTGGGAATCTCGTCGGGGACAAACGTGGCGAAGCACTGTGCCCACGGCGTGTTGCCGATCTTTGCGAGCGAGATGGCGCAGGCGTTGCCCTCGATGAGGTCGAAATCTTGCGGATGCGTTTCGTCGCCGGGGAAATAACCGTCGGTACCGGCGGTAAAGCGCAGGTCGAGATCGAGCGTGGCCCAGCCGATGCGGTCAGCGGTGTCGCAGTGTAGGTCAAATACGGGATATGCCATGGTTCCTCCGGTTGCAGCGTTTCTTTGCAAACTGTCTTTGAATTGTATGACTAGGGTATAGTTAGCGCCATATGTTCATGGCGGCCCGCGTTGTGCGCCGCCCTTATCACGGAGGTTACCATGTCCAACCAGGGCAAGAAGGTCAAGACCCATTATCGTGGCACGCTCGACGACGGCACGCAGTTCGATAGCTCCTACGATCGCGGCGAGCCGCTGGAGTTCACCTGCGGCGCCGGTCAGATGATCAAGGGCTTCGACGCCGCTGTTGTCGACATGCAGGTGGGCGAGAAGAAGACCGTGCACATTCCCGCTGCCGATGCCTACGGCGAGCACAATCCCGAGATGGTCCTGACCTTCCCGGCTGAGCAGGTCCCCAATATCGAGCAGATCGAGAAGGGCATGAAGCTCTTCCTGTCCACGCCGAGCGGCATGCCCGTCCCCGCCGTGGTCATAGACGTGACGCCCGAGGCCGTGACGCTCGACGCCAACCACGAGCTCGCCGGCAAGGATCTCAACTTTGATATCGAGCTCGTCGAGGTCGAGGACTAGAGTATGCCTGAACGCTTGGTTTTGACGACATGCTTGGGAAATCTCAACGATCCGTCCTATGAACTCCTGCTTCGCCGGGAGCTGGGCGGTGTCTTTGAAGTTGACGAGCTGTTGCTCGATTGGGACCAGGTTGATGCATGCGCGTTTGTGGGCGTGACGGAGCTGGGGCGCACGATCGATGTTCGGTTGGATACTGCCGACGGCGGTCGTCTTGCCGATGGCGACGTGCTCGCCATTGACCGTTCGGGTATGGTGCCCGTGGCGGTTGTCGTGCGCCTGCGCAGCGCCGAGGTTTATTTGGTCGAAGTCGACCGCATGGATCCGATTGCGCTCGCGCATGCGTGCTGGGAGATCGGCAACATGCATGCGCCGCTCTTCCGGGGTGACTCGGATGAGCATACCGTGCGCATGTATACGCCGGTGCAGCCGGTTTTGGGCCGTATGCTTCGCGGTGTCGAGGGAGCTCGAATCTCGATTGTTTCGTACGAGCTCGATGCGGGTCGACGCTTTGCGTCGAGCGCGGCCGATGTTGTCGTGAGCATGGCTCCGGACTTTACCATCGTTAAAAAGACGCGCGACTAAGCGCGCGTATGCGCAAGACGGGCTTTGAGGGGTGACCGATCAAGGTCCGTCTTGCTGTTGATAGGAGGCTTTGGGGGAAGCATATGGGTCTTGAGGGAATCAAGCTGATTGCATGCGATTTGGACGGCACGTTGCTGCATCCGGGGGAGCGCGAGCCGCGTTCCGAGGCCTTTGAGCTTATCGATGAGCTGCATCGTCGCGGTATCGTGTTTATGCCGGCGAGCGGTCGCCAATACGCGAGCCTGCGCTACCTGTTTGCTCCGGTGGCCGATGAACTCGCCTATGTATGCGAAAACGGAGCCCTGGTCATGAGCGAGGGGCGTGCCGTGGTCAAGCGTTCTATGGAGCGTGGCCTGGCCATGGATATCGCGAATGCCGTGGTTGCGTACCCCCATGCCGACGTGACCCTTTCGTGCGAGGGACACCTCTACACCATGAGCGGCAACGATGCGTTTGTTGACCACCTGCGTTATGAGGTCCATTGTGATGTGGCGGTGGTCGACCGCCCCGAGGACATCGACGAGGACGTCATTAAGATCGCCTTCCAGACGCCCGAGGTGGATCAGCCGGCGGCCCTGGAGTATCTCGAGCTCCTCTTTAGCGACCGTGTTGACGTGATGACGTCGGGAACCGAATGGACGGACTTTATCGGTTTCGGTTCGGGCAAGGGCTCCGCGCTTGCCGACTACGGTCGTGCCCTGGGTATTTCGCCCGATGAGATGATGGCGTTTGGCGATAACGAAAACGACCGCGACATGCTCAACGTCGTGGGCCATCCCTATCTGATGGAGAGCTGCAACCCCTCTATGCGTGGCATCAACGACCGCGTCCGCTACGTGCGCACGGTCGAAGAAGAACTGCGTCGTCTACTTGCCGAGTAGGCATGCCCCAAACATCTACCGGCAGTCGGGGCAGAGACCCTCGAAGATGGTGTAGTGCGACGTGACGTGCCAACCGATTTGCTTGGACGCCTCGGCGTCGAGCTGGGCATCGAAGGGGAGCGGCACGTCGATGACGCGGCTGCACGAGGTGCAGATGATATGTGCGTGCGGCTCGATGGTGCGATCAAAGCGACTCCCGCCCGGCGTCTTGATCGAGAGGATTTCTCCGGCATCTGCCAAGAGATTGAGGTTGCGGTAGACCGTGCCGCGGCTGATCTTGTCATCCTGTTCGCGCACGGCGTTGTAGATTTCGTCGGCGGTGGGATGGTTATAACTTTGGCGCACGGCGTCAAGAACCAGCTTTCGCTGCCTGGTATTCCTTCTTTGCACCGCCATGCGCCTCGCCTCTTTTCTATTAACGGTCGTAGGTAAATGATACCGTATTTAGCACACAATACTAATAATGAGGACTGAAACCGTCTTCATTGGCAAGTGGGGCTCGGGCCTGGGCGTCTACGAGGCGAAAACGCGTTCCCATGCACTCGTAGGAGGCATGAAGCGCCTCGAGATGAGATAGGATGTTTGCCGGAGCTCCCTGTATCTCCATCTCGACTGAGCCGTCTTCCATGTTACGCACCCAGCCGGTGAGGGAGCGTGCCTGCGCGAGGTTGGTGTTGGTAAAGCGAAAACCAACGCCTTGGACTTGCCCCGTCCAGTGCAGGAAATAGCGCAGGGGAGTGTCTTGAGTGGCCTCGTCGCTTGCGAGTACGGTAAGCCTGCGGCGCAGCTCGAGCTCGACGTTTGATGGTTTTTGAGGCTCTCGACTGCCGCCGGTGACGCTGGAGAAGAACGTATCGAAGAGGCCCATCGCTATGCCTGCTTGCCTGCGTCGGCCGGGAAGATAATGCCGGCCTGCTGGCGCACGGCATCCATGATGCGCAGCGAGACGAGCGTGACATCGCGGTAGTGGCCAAGCTCGTGGCGTCCCGCCGGGGTCTCCCAAATCTCTTCCTTAACGTTATCGATGCCGCAGATGGCGGTGATAAAGTCTGTGAGTTCGTATTCCATAGTGTTGCTCGATTTGGGCAGGTCGAGCACGCGGCCGTTCTCGCCCTGTTCGCGCGGTGCCTCGGTCGCCGAGCCGCGTACGACGTCGCCGCGATAGTCGATGCGGACGTTGCGGGGCGTGGACAGATGGTCGATCTGGATAGTGCCACGCTCGCCTTCTATCTGCGAGGGCAGCAGGTCATTCGTAATTTTGGAGTGCGCGAGCTCGACGGAGATGCGGCCACCGCCGTAGCTGGCGAGGATGGAACCGCAGCCGTCGATGGGGCCGTGCGTGAGCTGTCGCGTGGTAGGGTCGAGCAGAGTAGTCATGCTCGTAAGGCCGGAGGGCATGCCGAAAATCTCGACCATGGGCTCGACGGTGTAGACGCCAATGTCCATGAGGGAACCCGATGCCATATTGCAGTCGAAGATATTGGTGGCGCGTCCCGCGAGAATCTCGTTGTAGCGCGAGGAATATTTGCCAAAGCGCAATGAGGCGCGGCGGATGGGGGCGATCTCGCCCAGGGCATCCTCGATGGCGTGGAAGGCGGGATCGTGGAGGGGACGCATGGCCTCGAGGGCCACAACACCTGCTGCCTCGGCAGCGCGGAAGACTTCCAGCGCCTGCGCTTCGGTGGCGCAGAAGGGCTTCTCGACGATGACATGCTTGCCACCGGCGATGCAGGCAAGGGCCTGCTCGTAGTGAAGTGCATTAGGGCTGCCGATATAGACGGCGTCGACGTCGGCGGCTGCCGCAAGCTCATCGAGTGACGTAAAGTTTCGCTCGCCACCGCGCTCGGCGGTAAAGGCGGTACCGCGATTGGCGTCGCGTGAAAGCGTGCCCACAAACGCGGCTTGGTCGTTGGCGTTGACGACTTGGATAAAGTCGTCGGTGATCATGGATGTGCCGATGGTCGCGATGCGCAGCATACGTCCCCCTTGCGTTGTTTGGTCTACAGGATGAGTGTAGCGCGTGGGGATATAAAGCTGCGCGAAAACGCTATTACAGGTCGCTCTCGTTAAAGCCGCCTTGATTATCAACTTCATCCGAACACTTCCCACATTCATCCGCACATGTGCGG
>UQKW01000034.1 GCA_900541885.1 uncultured Collinsella sp. | reverse complement strand
TGCGGCTCATCCGGTCCGACCGGGCCGCGCGGCAAGGAGATATATTGCCAGACCGGAGGGGCCCCGGGGGCGGGAATCTGGGCGTACACATTTCCTACACATTTTAATACTCAGCTTACGTTTGCCGGCCGTTCTCCACCACTCGCCGAGGGTCTCTTTATAGTGAAGCGTCATATGGCTAAAGCTGATAGGCTCCCTTAGCCAAGGCACAGCCGGCATCGAGCAACTCATCGCGCTCCTCCACCGAGAACCCCTCGGCGTATACACGAACCACCGGTTCGGTCCCGCTGGGGCGGATCAGCAGCCAGGTGTCATCCTCGAATGCCAAACGTAGACCATCCATATGGCTTACAGTCTGCGGCGCCTTGCCGCAAATCGATTTGGGATTCATGCCAGGAAGCAGCGTTCGCAGCGATTCGGCGTCTTCGGCCTCAAGGCGCAAATCGCGACGCCCGTAGCTCGTCTTACCAAAACTGGCCTCGAGCTGATCGACCAAAACGCCCAAGGGCGCGCCCGTCTTTGCCATAAGCTCACACAGAATCAGACAAGCAAGGATTCCATCGCGCTCGGGCATATGCGCGGCGATGCCGATGCCGCCGGCCTCCTCGCCTCCCATGAGGACGCCGCCCTTCTTCATCTCTGCAGCTATATATTTGAAACCGACCGGCTTAACGGTCACGCGACAGCCAAGCGCCTCAGCAATGCGGCGTACGAGTGTCGAGCACGAGAGATTGACGACGACACGCCCCTCCAAATTGCGGAATTGAACGAGGTCGCCCAAAACAAGCGCCATGATTTGATGCGGATGTATATATCTACCGCGTTCGTCGACCGCGCCAATACGATCGGCATCGCCGTCGGTCACCAGGCCCGCGCACGCCCCGTCCTCGACAACTGCACGCTCGCAAGCGTCCACCCATGGCTCAACAGGGTCGGGGCAAATGTCCTCTTGATCGGACGGCTGTCCGGCATGAATCTCGTGCACCTCGACGCCTAGCTCCCGCAGCAGGTCGGCAAGATATCCCTGGGCCGCACCGCCCATGGGGTCAACTACCACACGCAGGTGAGCGGCTCGAATGGCCTCGGCATCGACAAACGATGCCACCGCCTGCATATAGTCAGGAATAATATCCGCGGTGCGATAGCGTTCCTCGATCCCCATCGGCTCGGGGGCCATGGTCTCTTCGAGCTCTTCGATGACATCCTGATTGGCCGTCGAGCCATCTCCCATGCGCAACTTAAGGCACAGATACCCCTGCGGATGATGGGACCCCGTCACCATGAGCGCACCGCAGGCCTCGCCGTCATACGCCGCCGCCCACGTGAGGGCGGGGGTCGGGACAGGCCGAGATGCGAGCACTGCGTCCAATCCGTGAGCCGCAAGCACGCCTGCCGCAAGCTCAGCGAACTCGCGCGCCTGCGGCCGGGTGTCGAACCCTATATATACTGTTTTGCCGGGATTGGTCTTTTGCCACAACTCGCCGACGGCATCGGCAATGCGGGCAACGTTGTCGGCGGTAAAGTCGTCGTCGACGCGGGCGCGCCAACCGTCAGTTCCAAAATGAATTATCGCGCACACGCGCAGACACCTCACAGTGTTTGAATCATGGTACGCATGGGGTATACCCGCAACGCTCGCCCAGCAACCTGCCAAAACCGGCATTCACTATTTGGGCAAATGCTACTGACGATGTGCAAGCAATAAAAAAACCGCCCCGTATGGAGCGGTTTTGACCTTTATATATCGAGCGCCTCGGCCATCGCCGCCGTGGTGATCGCCGTGGTTCCACAGCAACTGCCCACCATTGCGGCACCGGCATGCCTCCATTCGATGCAAGCGCGCGCGAAGGCTTCGGGGTTCTCGCGCCACACAGGGCCATCCTGAGTTTGAACCGGATCGCCCACGTTGGGGCGTACCGTGACGGGCGTAGTCGCCGATGCAACCATCCTGGGCACTGCCACGTTCGCGGCCGCAAGTGAACAGCAGTTAACGCCAACCGAGTTTGCACCGTGCTTTTCGGCGTACAAAACAGCAGCCTCGATGTTGAGGCCATCGCCTAACAGGTCGCCTTTATCGTCAACGACAAAACTCACCAAAACAGGCATGCCGTCAGCGGCATCCTGGGCGCCGGCAAGCATGGGCTGCAAATTACGGATAGACGTCACCGTCTCGATCAGCAGACCGTCAACACCAGCATTGAGCAGGGCGTATGCCTGCTCTCGCGAAATGCTTCGTATTTCTCGATACTCGGCAGAGTCTTCGGCAAACCACTCAATGCCGATCGGGCCCATCGAGCCCAGCAGCAGCTGAGGGTGCGCCTGGCGCGCATCGTCGACGGCACCGCGATTGACCTCAGCCACGGACGGCGTAATCTGATCTTGCTTGAGGGCGTAGCTTGATGCCTGAAAGGTATTGGTAATGAGCACCTGCGCACCGGCGGCGACATACAGGCGATGGATACGAGAAACAGTCTGCGGCTCGGCAAGGTTCCAAAACGCCGGTGGGATGTCGGCAGCGTCATATTCACTCATCAGCACGCTGCCCATGGGGCCCTGCGTTAACAGGGTCTCGCTCGACATACGGCGCATAAGTTCCTCGCCGCCGGGGCGGTTGTAATAACTCGTATCCATATATGTGTTTCACTATTCCTCGACGCTGATTCCCTGCTTTTCGAGATAGGCGAGCCAGCGGCTCATCGTGTCCTCGGAAAGCGCATGTTCCATCATGCACGCCTCGGAATCGGCCCGCTCAAAATCGACGCCGAGCTCCTGGACCAAAAACGTGCGGATAAGGCGATGACGGTACCAGATAGCCGTGCCGACCTCGCGACCACGGTCGGTCAGGATGACCTTGCCGTAATGCGATTGCTCGACAAGCTCGGACGCCTTAAGCGCCGAAACCGCCTTATTGACCGATGCCTTGGAGACACCAAGACGCTGCGCGATGTCGACCGATCGCACGCCATTGGTCTCTCCTTCTTCGTTTTCGATGCGAACCATGCACTCCAAGTAGTCTTCGTTCGCCACTGTTAGGTGCAGCTCGCGCGAGCTATTTGTCGTATCCATGACCTTCCGTCCCTTCTGCGTTCAAAGGCTGATTCTACCCCATCCGCCCGTCGCGGTATGCTGTGGCATACCGTGCTAGAGTTCTTGTTGCACACGACGACCAAGATTGGAGCGGTCTTTATGGAAAACAACACCACGAACCCCGACGTCCTTGAGCGCTTTTTGCGCTACGTCCAAATCAACACGCAATCCGAGGATGCAAACTGCGACCAGGTGCCTTCGAGCACCGTTCAGTTTGACCTTGCTAATGTGCTGGCCGAGGAGCTGCGCGAGCTCGGCGCGGCCGATGCCCATGTGACCGAGCATGCCTACGTCTGCGCACATATTCCTGCAAGCGCGGGCGCGGAGGACAAGCCCGCCCTGGGCCTGATCGCACACCTCGACACCACCGAGGTTGCGCCGGGCGCCGGTGTGAAGCCGCACATTGTGCACTACGAAGGCGGCGACCTGGTCTGCGGTACCGTTGACGGCAAGCCCGTGGCCATGAGCACCGCCAAGCTTCCCGCCCTGAACGACCTTGTGGGTGAGGACTTGGTCTGCAGTGACGGCACCACGCTGCTGGGCGCCGACGACAAGGCCGGCGTCGCCGAGATCATGGCACTTGTCGCGCGTATCGCTCAGAACCCCTCGCTGCCCCACCCCGCACTCGGCATTTGTTTTTGCCCAGACGAAGAGATCGGTCACGGCGCCGAGCTGTTGGACATCGAGGCCTTCGGCTGCAAGTACGCCTACACGGTCGACGGCGGTCCCATTGGCGAGCTGGAGTGGGAGTGCTTTAACGCCGCCGAGGCAACCGTTCACTTTGAGGGCCAGTCCATCCATCCCGGTGACGCCAAGGGCCGCATGGTCAACGCGGGCAATCTGTTCTGCGACTTTAACGCGCTGCTCCCTTATGCGCAGCGCCCGGAATACACCGAGGGCTACGAGGGCTTCTATCATCTTGAGGGCGTGTCTGCAACCGTCGACCACGCTACGGCGCGCTATATCGTTCGCGACCACGACGCGACAAAGTTCCAGCAGAAGCTCGCACTGATTGATTCCGCCGCAGCCCTGCTCAACCAGCGCCTGGGCGATGAACGCGTGACGGTCGAGATCAAGCAGCAGTACCGCAACATGGCCGAGATCGTGCGTGACTACCCCGAGCTTATCGATGTCGCCAAGGAAGCCTACCTTGCCTGCGACATTGAGCCCCAGGTGCTGCCGATTCGCGGTGGTACCGACGGTGCGCAGCTGTCGTTCCGCGGCCTGCCCTGCCCCAACCTTTCCACGGGCGGCTACTGCTACCACGGCGTCAACGAGTTTGTCCCGGTCAGCTCGCTCGTCAAGATGACCGACGTCCTCCAGGAACTCGTCGCCCGCTTTGCATAGGGAACTCGAACAATCTAGGTAAGCAAAACCGCCCCGTCCTCAAAACCGAGAACGGGGCGGTTTTTGGTGCAAGGGGAGTAGTCAGCACCGCAGGTTGAGCCAACGTCAGCGAGCGACGTCCAAGGCGAACAAGTTGGCATGAAAAAGGCAGGGCATTGACCTTCTGGTCATGCCCTGCCTTTTGAATGACAAATTGTCGCCTTGGGCGGCGCGCAGCGTCGAGCCGTTACGGCGTTTGGTAAAACGCCGTAACTTAGTAGTTGGCCTCGTAGCCGTTACCGTCGCCGGTGGGCTCTTCGTAGTAGTCCGAATCGCTCGAATCGCCTGAGTCATCGGAATCGTCAGAGCTGACCGATGAAGTTGCGGTACCGTTTGCGTAGTCGTCAGACGTGTTGTTGTTCAGGTCGCCGATCGTAGAACTGGAACCGTCGGAAAGACCCATGGTGTTGGGACCCTTGGGATCCTTGCCGGCATCGACGCGCTCCATCATTTCCTTGAGCTCGTCCTCGTAGACAAAGACGTAGCTCACACCGTCGATCATGGTGCTGTCGTCGGCGTACGAGGGCAGATTGGCCGAGTAGATACCGTCGACATCCATACCGCGCATGGCGTTGACCGTAGCCACGATATCCTGAACGCTCATATCGGTTACGAGCATATCGGACAGCGAATTAACCAGGCCAAAAATCTTCGTGGCATCGAAGTTATTGAGAATCTGGTTGGCAAGGGCGCCAAGCACCTGACGCTGGTGGCGCATGCGCGTGTAATCGCCGTCGGCATAGGTGTAGCGGCAGCGGGCATAGGTAAGGGCGGTGGCACCGTCCATATGCTGCTGGCCAGCGGTAATCTTAATATCCAGGTGCTCGGGGTCGTCAACATCATCGGTTGCGTTAATGTCGATACCGCCAACCGAATCAATCAGCGCCTGCATACCGTCGAAGCTGACCTCGGCATAGTGGGAAATCTGAACACCGCACAGCTCGTTGACCGCCTCGACCATGGCCTCGGCGCCGCCAACGGTATGGCAGGCGTTGATCTTCATGGTCTCGCCCTTGTACTCGACCTTGGTGTCGCGCGGAACGGAAATGAGCGTCGCCTGCTTTTGCGTGGGGTCGATGCGTGCCAGGATAATCGAGTCGGCACGATACGTATCCTCGCCCGGACGGCCGTCGGTGCCAAGAAGCAGCACGTAGAACGGATCCTTTGCCTCATCGGTGTCAACCAGAACCCGACGCAGATTATCGGTAATGACATTAGAATCGCCGAGCTTGCCCATAATGGTAGCAAACCACAGGCCGGCAGCGGTAGTGGCACTCAGCAGCACACCAAGCACGACAATGAGCGCGACGTGACGAATCGTGTGGCTACGACGACGTTGACGAGCGCGCTCGGAATAGCGAGCCACGTTATCGCGACTGTAGATCTTGGCCTGCGCACCAGTTGAGGGTCTTCGGGCGGTGGTATCCGCGAGGGGCTTTTTATTAAACATAGGCAACCTGTATTAGTAGATGACGGGATCGGGGACGGAAGCATGCTCGACATGCGCGCCGAGCGCCTGCAGCTTTTCGACAAACTGCTCGTAGCCGCGCTTGATGTGATGGATGGCCGAAACCTCGGTCGTCCCGTCGGCGATCAAGCCCGCTACGACGAGGGCCGCTCCGCCACGCAGATCGGGCGAGGTAACCTGTGCACCCGAGAAGCCCTTGACGCCATGAATCATGGCATGATGGCTCTCGATACGAATGTCGGCACCCATGCGCACCAGCTCAGAGGCAAACATAAAGCGATTCTCGAAGATGTTCTCGGTAATAACGGAACTGCCGTCGGCAAGGGCGGAGAGCACCATAATCTGCGCCTGCATGTCCGTCGGGAAGCCGGGGAACGGAAGCGTCTGGATGTCGACCGGCTTGATACGCTCGGCACGGTTTACATGGACGCCATCCTCGACGCGCTCGCAGTCGATACCCATGAGCTCCATCTTCTTGAGCACCATGCCCAAGTGAATGGGGCAAAAGCCCGTGACATCGACACCGCGATCGTCGGCCATCAACGCACCGGCAACGATAAAGGTACCGGCCTCGATGCGGTCGCCCACCACGCGATGGGTAACGGGATGCAGCTCTTCCACGCCCTCGATGGTCACGACGGGCGTACCCGCGCCGACAATCTTGGCGCCCATCTCGTTGAGCATGTTGGCGAGATCGACGATCTCGGGCTCGCGGGCGGCATTGTCGATAACCGTGGTGCCCTGCGCGCGCACGGATGCCATGATGAGGTTCTCGGTCGCACCGACGCTGGCGAACTCGAGCGTGACGGTGGTACCGCGCAGACCTTGGGGCGCATTAGCGTTGATGTAGCCGTGGGCGGTATCGAACTCAACGCCCAGGGCCTCAAGACCAAGAATGTGCATATCGATCTTGCGAGCACCCAGGTTGCAGCCGCCCGGCATGGCGATCTTGGCGCGATGGAAGCGACCCAGCAGGGGTCCCATCACGGCGGTGGAAGCACGCATCTTGGCAACGAGCTCGTAGGGGGCCTCCCAAGAATCGACCTGAGAGGTATCAATCTCGAGCGTGTGCTCGTCAAGGACATCGATTGTGGCGCCCATACCCTTGAGCACCTTGCCCATCACGTGGACATCGGAAATATCGGGCACGTTCTGCAGCGTCGTCTTGCCCGGCGCCAGAAGCGTTGCCGCCATGAGTTTGAGCGCGGAGTTCTTGGCGCCCGAAACGGGCACAGAGCCTCCGATGGCGTGGCCACCCTCAACGCGGATAATATCCAAGGTCTACCCTTTCAAAAAGCATGCCCGGGATGGCTGGGCCATCCCGGGCATGATGTGTTCGCAAATGGTCGAACGCTAAATCGTTTGACTATTGGGCAAGCTTGAGCTTACACCATGCGATTTCATTATAGAGGTAGGCGCGGCGTGCATCATCCTCCGACAAATTACCCAGCTTCTCTTCAAAACCTTGAATATCAGCTTTAAGCTTGTCGGCATCGACGGTCGCCAAATCGCAAGCGCGCTCGGCGAGAACGGTCACGACATCGTCCGCAACCTGGGCATAGCCGCCGGCCACGGCAAACGTGTGGTCGACAGTGCCCATGGCCTTATCGGAAACGCGAACGTAACCGCGGTCGATCGTGCAGATCTCGCTGGAGTGAGCAGGCAGAACGCCAAACTCGCCATCCGTGGACGGAATCGACACAAACGCAGCGTCGCCCTCATAGGCGCAGCTCACGGGGCACACGATGCGGATACGCATAACCTACTTCTCCCCCATCTTGCGGGCGCGCTCGCGCACGTCCTCAATCGTGGAAGCATAGCGGAAAGCCTGCTCGGGCAGGTCATCGGCCTTGCCGTCGACAATCTCGGCGAAGGAGCGGACGGTATCCTCGACGCGGACGTAGACACCGGGGTTGCCGGTGAACTTCTCGGCGACGTGGAAGGACTGCGAGAGGAACTGCTGGATCTTACGGGCACGGTTGACCGTAAGGCGCTGCTCCTCGGACAGCTCGTCCATACCCAGGATGGCGATGATGTCCTGAAGGTCGGAGTACTCCTGCAGGAGCTCCTGGACCTTGACGGCGACACGGTAGTGCTCCTCGCCGACGATCGAGGGATCGAGAGCGTCGGAGGAAGACGCGAGCGGGTCGATAGCCGGGAACAGGCCGAGCGACGAAATACTACGCGAAAGAACCGTGGTGGCATCGAGGTGCGTAAACGTCGTGGCAGGCGCCGGGTCGGTCAGGTCGTCTGCGGGGACGTAGACAGCCTGGACGGAGGTAATGGAGCCCGTCTTGGTCGAGGTAATGCGCTCCTGGAGGTCGCCCATCTCGGTTGCCAGCGTGGGCTGGTAACCAACGGCGGACGGCATACGGCCCAGCAGTGCGGAAACCTCGGAACCTGCCTGGGAGAAGCGGAAGATGTTGTCAATGAACAGCAGAACGTCCTGGCCACGATCACGGAAATACTCAGCGGTGGTAAGGCCGGCCAGACCGATGCGCAGACGCGCTCCGGGCGGCTCGTTCATCTGACCATAGACCAAGCAGGTCTTGTCGATAACGCCAGACTCGCTCATCTCGAGGAACAGGTCGGTGCCCTCGCGGGTACGCTCGCCGACGCCGGTGAACACCGAGGTGCCGCCGTGCTCCTGGGCGAGGTTGTTGATGAGCTCCTGAATCAGAACGGTCTTGCCGACGCCGGCGCCGCCGAACAGGCCTGTCTTGCCGCCACGGATGTAGGGCTCGAGCAGGTCGACGGCCTTGATGCCGGTCTCGAAGATCTCGGTCTTGGTGGTGAGCTCGTCGAAACGGGGCGCTGCATGGTGGATGGGGTAGAACTCCTCCACCTCGGGCATGGGCTTGCCGTCGACGGGCTTGCCCATGACGTTCCAAATACGGCCGAGCGTCTTGGGGCCAACGGGCATCTTCATGGGCTCACCGGTATCGGTGGCGATGAGGCCGCGCTGCAGGCCGTCGGTCGAGGACATGGCGACCGTGCGGACGACGCCGCCCGGAAGCTGGCTCTCGACCTCGAGGATCGTGCTCAGATGACCGATCGGGGTCTCGGCCTCGACCGTGAGCGCGTTGTAGATCGGGGGCACCGCACCGTCAAACTTGACGTCGACGACAGGACCGATGATTCGCACGATGCGACCATCACCGGCAGTCGTCTTCTTGGTGGCTTCCTCGACCGCAAGCTTTACGGTGTTATTAGCCATTACTGTTCCTCCAATGCTGAGGCTCCGCCGACGATCTCGTTAATCTCGGTCGTGATCGAAGCCTGGCGCACGCGACTATACGTGCGGGTAAGGGTCGAGATGATCGCGGTGGCGTTTTCCGTCGCGGAGTGCATGGCCTTGCGGCGTGCACCCTGCTCGGCAGCCGCCGAATCGATCAGGGCCTGGTAGATGACCGTCAGGATATAAGACGGCACAAGCTTGCCGAGAACATGCTCGGGAGAGGGCACGAACTCGAACGTGGACGAGATGCGCTTAGGGGCGTCGGTCTCGTTCTTACGCGGACCGTGGGCCATAGCGATCATCTCGGGGTCGAGCGGCAACAGATGCTCGACGCGAAGCTCCTGATCCACGCGATTCTTGGCGTGGTGGTAGACAAGCTCGACGCGGTCAAGCTCACCGGCACGATACGCATCGCAGATATGAGAGGAGATCATGCGGGCCTGATTGAAATCGGGCTCAGAGGAGTTGCCCTCAAAGTGCATGACGACGTTTGCGCGGTCACGGAAATACGTGGCCGGCTTACGCCCGCACGCGATGATCTCGCACTCGATGCCGTCGTTCGCCCAAGAAGCGGCGAGCTTTTCGGCCGTGCGCTCCACCGTCGTATTGAAACCGCCGGCAAGGCCGCGGTCCGAGGCAATAACGACAATCAGGCCATGCTTGACGCTCTCATGCTTCTGCAGCATGGGATCGGTGCCCGAACAGGAGGCGTCGCCGGCGACCGTCAACATGACGTCGGTCAGCGCCTCCTTATAGGGCTCGGCCTGCTTGGAGCGATCGAGGGCACGACGGATCTTGGCCGTAGAGACCATCTCCATCGTGCGCGTGATCTGCTTGGTCGTGGTAACCGAGGAGATTCGCTTCTTAATGTCGCGAAGGTTGGCCATGGGGCTTAGTTCTCCTCTGATCCAGAAACATCCGAATGGTGCTTGGCCATGAACTGCTGCTTGAAGTCGCCGATGACGCGCAAGAGCTCAGCCTTGGTGTCATCATCGATCTTCTTGGCGCGAACCTTATCGAGCAGCGAGCCAAAGCCATTGTCCATGTACTCGATGAGCTCGGCACGGAAAGGCAGCACGTCGGCAATCTCCAGGTCATCCAGGAAGCCCTCGTTGCCAGCGAACAGCGTAACGATCTGCTCGCCAACCTCAAACGGCTTGTAGCGCGGCTGCTTCAGGAGCTCGGTCATGCGGGCACCATGGGTCAGCTGCTTCTGAGTAGCCTCGTCGAGGTCGGAGCCGAACTGCGTAAAGCCGGCGAGCTCCTGGTACGAAGCGAGGTCCAGACGGAGGTTACCGGCGACCTGCTTCATGGCCTTGGTCTGCGCGTCGCCACCGACGCGGGACACGGAAATGCCCACGTCGACTGCCGGGCGCTGACCCTGGAAGAAGAGCTCGGACTGCAGATAGATCTGACCATCGGTAATGGAAATGACGTTGGTCGGAATGTAGGCCGAGACGTCGCCGTCCTGGGTCTCGATGATCGGCAGTGCCGTCATGGAGCCGTAGCCGTTCTTCTTGGACATCTTGACAGCACGCTCGAGCAGACGAGAGTGCAGGTAGAAGATGTCGCCAGGATAGGCCTCGCGTCCGGGCGGACGATGCAGCGTCAGCGACATCTGACGGTAGGCCACGGCCTGCTTGGACAGGTCATCGTAGATGACGAGCACGTGGCCGCCGGGGTTGGTCTCGCTAGCGGGCTTGCCATCCTCGCCGTTGTACATGAAGAACTCGCCGATAGCGGCACCGGCCATAGGCGCGATGTACTGCATAGGGGCGGAATCGGCAGCGGTTGCCGAAACGATGATGGTGTAGTCGAGCGCACCGTGCTGAGCGAGGGTCTCGCGGATGTTGGCAACCGTGGAGGCCTTCTGGCCGACGGCGACATAGATGCAGACCATGCCCTTGCCGCGCTGGTTGAGGATAGCGTCGATGGCGATGGCGGTCTTACCGGTCTTACGGTCGCCAATGATGAGCTCTCGCTGACCGCGACCAATAGGCACCATGGAGTCGATGGCCAACAGGCCGGTCTGAACCGGCTCGCACACCGGGGTACGGTCGATGACGCCGGGGGCCTTGAACTCAATGGGACGACGGTGCGTGGCGACGATGTCGCCCAGGCCGTCGATGGGCTGGCCGAGCGGATTGACGACGCGGCCGAGCATGGCGCGGCTCACAGGGATATCCATAATGCGGCCAGTGGTGCGGCACTCGTCGCCTTCCTTGATGGAGTCGACGGCACCGAACAGAACGGCGCCGACCTCGTCACGGTCAAGGTTCTGGGCAAGGCCGAAGACGGTCTCACCGGTATCGGAGCTCTTGAACTCCAGAAGCTCGCCTGCCATGGCGCTCTTGAGGCCGGAGACGCGCGCGATGCCGTCGCCTACCTCGTCGACCGTTGAAACCTCATGCGTATCGACCGTCGCGGAGAGGCTCGTGAGCTGCTCCTGCAGTTTCTTGGCGATATCCTGGGCATTGAGGGTTTCGGACATTAGGCTTCACCTCCGTACGAATTAGCAGAGTTTGCGAGGGTCTCCTGCGCGATGCGCAGCTGCGTCTTGACGGAGATGTCACGACGCTCGCCGCGGGCCTCGAGCACCAGGCCGCCTACTATAGACGGGTCGACCTGCTCGATAAGGAATACCTTGCGGCCGAAGTCCTGCTCGCATTTCTTAGTGATGGTTTGACGCAGCTCGTCGTCGAGCGGGATCGCCGTGGTGACGGTCACGCCCACTACATCCTCGTCTTCCTCGGCAACATACTTAAAGGCAGCTGCCACCTTGGGAAGAAGGTCGAGCTGGTCGCGCTTGGACATGGTGTCGAGCACGGCGATGATCTCGGGGCTGGCGCTAGCCAGGCGCTCGATCATCTCGAGGTCCTCGAACACATGGTTCTCGGCCTTGGCGGCTTCCAGAAGGGAGCGCGCGTAGGTCTCGAGCACCTTGTCCTGATAGCGGCTAGTCGGCATTCAGGCTACCTGCTTCCTGGATGTAGCGCTCGATGAGCTTCTTCTGCTCGGTCTCGTCCTCGAGTGCCTCGCCCACGATCTTGGTGGCAACGGCAACGGACAGGTCGGCGATGGAGCTCGCGGCACCGGCGTAGATGGTCTTGCGCTCGTCCTCGACGGTCGTATGGGCCTTGGCGATGATCTCCTCGGCCTCCTTGTGAGCAGCCTCGATGATACGGGCGCGCTCGGACTCGGCGTCCTTACGGGCCTCGAGAACGATGTCGGCAGCCTGACGACGGGCGTCGGTGACGATCGAGTCGGACTCAGCGCGCTTGGCGATTGCCTCCTGCTTGGTCTTCTCGGCCTCGTCGAGGCTCTCCTCGATCTTCTTGCCGCGCTCCTCCATGGTTTTCATGATGCCCGGCAGGGCGACCTTGGCCAGCACGATCCAGATAATCAGGAAGGCGATAAGCGCCGGGATGAACTCCGCCATCTTAGGGATGAGGATGTCCGCACCGGCAGCGCCGTCCTCGGCGAACGCGGAAACCGGCATGAGCAGCGCGGCCGCGGACGCGGAGAGTGCGATCGCGCTCTTCTGGGATGAAAGATTCATACTTGACGCTCCGTGCTATTTAACGATCAGCGCGACAACGAAGCCGATCAGAGCCAGAGCCTCGCCGAAGGCGGAGCCCATGATGAAGACGGTGAACACGCGGCCCTGGACCTCAGGCTGACGGGCCATAGCACCCGTAGCACCCAGAGCAGACAGGCCGATAGCAAGACCAGCGCCGATAACACCGAGACCGTAACCGATAACTCCCACGATTCCTCCTTTGTCGTGCGTGTCTTATTTCACGCAGGATAACCTTTTTATAACTGCCGGGCTCCATGGGTACGGGCACCGGCGGTTTAACGAATTACCTTACCTTTAAGGCGCGAACGGAAGACTACTCCTCCTCCGCGACCTCCTCTGCCTCGGAGACATACACGGCGGTAAGGACCGTGAAGACGTAAGCCTGGATGGCGCCGACCACAAGCTCGATCGCATAGATCAGGATGAGGATGGCAAGCCAGGCCAGCGAAGGCAGGGCGCCGACGGCGTGGGCCGCGGAAACCTGCTGAAGCAGCGGCTGCATGAACATGCTCGCCATGATGGCGAACGAGCCCATGACCACGTGTCCTGCGAACATGTTGCAGAACAGACGGACGGCGAGCGTGATGAGGCGCAGGAAGGTCGAGAAAAGCTCGACGACCCACACAAGCACGTTCATCGGGAAGCTCACGCCCTGCGGGGCGAGGCTCTTGATGTAGCCGATCACGCCGTGAGCCTTGCATCCGTAGTAGATGAAGTACACGAAGGCGAAGATGGCGAGCGCGGCGGTGGAGCCGATTGCGCCGGTGCCGGGCTTCATTCCCGGGATCAGGCCGATCATGTTATTGATCAGGATGAACAGGAAAAGCGAGCACAGGAACGGGAAGTGCTTCTTCCAGTTCTCACCCACGACGCCCTTGCCGATATCGTTCTCGACGTACTCGATGATGTACTCGAAACCGTTGACGAAGAAGCCCTTGGGAACCAGGGTCTGCTTCTTCTTGAACACGGCCAGGACGATCAGGAGCACGATCGTGGAGACGATCAGCCAAAACGAGTACTGCGTGATGCCGCAGCTCAGATCGCCCACGACAGGGGTGGAGCTGAACTCGCTGACCAGATGATTAATCTCATCAGGCAGCTTTTCAAAAATTTCCACGACTTACCTTTCGACCTCATGAGGATCTCGCAGCGCCTTGGCGACGCGAACCGTGCAGGCGGCCATAAAGGCCACGAAGCCGATCGCCTCGCCCAGGAGGAACATGCGAAATGCCTCTCCGAACAACACAAACACAACCAAGGTAAAGACGAGCAGGGCGATTGCCGAGACCGCCAGACTCACCATACCCTTGAGCATGTCCGCATTCTGCTTATCGTCAAGAACCGGCTTGAGCGTAAAGACAAAGGGAAGAAAGGCGACCGCGCCCGCGATGGCGCCTGCAACGATAGCGAGCAGATCGGCTATCTGAAACATTGGCGTCCTCACTTTCCTTTTTAACGCCTCACAGGACAGTTCCCGCCAAACATTGGTGACTATTGTACGAGCCAATCGCTAAAGTACAACCGAAAAAGCATCGGTTAATACGCACCTGTTCGTTTTCTTAAGACCTTCTTTATGCCGCAGGTACGGTAATACGTTTTTCTCGAACCCTGCAGGGCAAAACGTCCGTTAACAGGAGTGCGCGTGGACGTCTTTTGCTCGCCCGCGCGCACCATTTCTTCGTATTTTCGACGTTGGCCGGTATGGCCCAGAGATTACAGCGTGCCGTAGATGCGGTCGCCGGCGTCGCCCAGGCCGGGAACGATGTAGGCGGCCTCGTTGAGATGGTCGTCGATGGCGCAGGTATAGATATGCACATCGGGGTCCTTCTCAGTCAGCGACTTGAGGCCCTCGGGGGCCGCGACGATGCACAGCATGCGGATGTCCTTGACACCGCGCTCGCGCAGGTAGCTGATGGCCATCTCGGCCGAACCGCCCGTGGCGAGCATGGGGTCGACGACCAGGCAGATGCGCTGGTCGATATCCTTGGGCATCTTGCAGTAATACTCATGCGGCTCGTGGGTAACCTCGTCGCGCTCCATACCGATGTGGCCCACGCGAGCGGAGGGTACCAAGTCGAGGATGCCATCGACCATGCCAAGGCCTGCACGCAGAATGGGAACGATGGCGAGCTTTTTGCCGGCGAGCTGCTTAAACGTTGCGGTGGTGATGGGGGTCTCGACTTCGACGTCTTCCATGGGCAGGTCGCGCATGGCCTCGTAGCCGTCAAAAAGTGCGAGTTCGCGCACGAGCTGGCGAAACTGGTTGGTGCCGGTGTTTTTGTCGCGCAGAATCGACAGCTTATGCTGGACGAGCGGGTGATCGACAAGGGTCACACGGGACGTATCGTAGGTGACGGTCATGGGTTGATTGCCCCTTTCGTTGCGGCCGGAAGATGGCCTTGCTGACAAGGCGCATGGCGATGTTGTTGCCGCGCGCCGTGCATAAGTTTAACGGTTTGTTGTATCGAGCAGCCCATCGCAGCCCTACTGTGCAGCACTGAGCGAGCGCTTGACGGCATCACGCCAACCAGCGAGATTGCTCTCACGGCGCTCGGCGGACATATGGGGAAGGAAGGTCTTAACGATCTGAGCGTTTTGCTCCAGCTCCTCCAGGTCCTCCCAATAGCCGACGGCAAGGCCCGCCAAGTACGCGGCACCGATCGCCGTGGTCTCCACCGTCTCGCACTGCAGCACGGGGATATCCAGCAGATCGGCCTGGAATTGCATGATGAACTCGTTGCGCGAGGCACCGCCATCGACAGACAGGCGCTCAATCGAAAGCCCCACGTCCTGCTCCATGGCGCGCAGCACGTCGTAGCTCTGATATGCCATGGATTCGCAGGCGGCACGTACGACAGTCGCACGGCTCGAGGCGCCGGTCAGACCGCACACGATACCGCGAGCATGCGGGTCCCACCAGGGAGCACCCAAACCCGCAAAGGCGGGAACGAAGTAGCAGCCCTCGTTGTCGCTAATCGAAGCGGCGAGTTGTGCCGACTCGCTCACGCTCGAGATGATGCCCATGTTGTTGCGAAGCCAGTTCATCGTTGAGCCGGCGGCAAAAATAGAGCCCTCGAGCGCATAGCTGACTTTGCCGTCCGCAGCGATACCGATGGTGGAGACCAGGCCATTCTTGGATTCGACGATCTCGTCGCCGGTGTTCATGAGCATAAAGCAGCCCGTGCCATAGGTGTTTTTGGTCTGGCCGGGATGGAAGCAGCAGTGGCCGAACAGCGACGCCTGCTGATCGCCCGCCACGCCCATGATGGGTGGCATGTTGGTCATGATGTCGCTCGCGACGCGGCCGTAGTCGCCCGAGCTCCAACGAACCTCGGGCATCATGGAACGCGGGATGTCGAAAAGTGCCAGCAGATCGTCGTCCCAATCGAGCGCATGGATATTAAAGAGCGCGGTGCGGCTGGCATTGGTGTAGTCGGTGGCAAAGACCTGACCGCCGGTGAGGTTGTAGATGAGCCAGGTGTCGATGGTGCCGAACATGAGGTCGCCCGCCGCCGCGCTCTCGCGTGCGCCGTCGACGTTGTCGAGAATCCACTGCACCTTGGAGGCCGAGAAATACGGGTCAAGCGTAAGCCCCGTGCGGGAGCGCACCAGCTCCTCGCAACCCTGTTCAACCAACGCGTCGATCGCCGGCGCGGTACGACGGCACTGCCATACGATGGCGTTATAGATGGGCTGGCCGCTCACGCGGTCCCAGACCACCGTGGTCTCGCGCTGGTTGGAGATGCCGATGGCGGCAATGCGGTCGGAGTGGATACCGCTCTTAAACTGGACTTCCATCATGACCGCGATCTGGCTGGCAAGGACCGTCATGGGGTCTTGCTCCACCCAGCCGGGACGCGGGAAGCTGGTTTTGACGCTACGACGTGCCTGCGCGACGATGCAGCCGTACTCGTCGACGATGGTCGCAAGTACCGAGGTGGTGCCGCAGTCGAGCGCCATGATGTAGGAACCGCCAAAGTTAAACGAGGCATCTTCCATGCCCAGGCTGCCCAGATTCAACGACATCGCTTACACCTTTCTATTGCATCGGGTCGGACAGGACCCGTTCGATCTCTGATGCGGGAAGTGCGCCTTGGCGCAGGATCTGGAGCCCGCCGTGCTGGAACGACACGATGGTCGAGGCGTCGCGACACGGGGTCTCGCCGGCGTCGACGGCAACATCGACCCCCTCCAGGATGCGACCTTCGACGGCGGCAAAGCTTGCCGGCGAGGGCGCGCCGTGTGTGTTGGCGCTCGTGCAGGCAAGGGGACTGCCGCAGGCGCGGATGAGCGCTTGGACCACGGGAGAGGCCGAAGCGCGCAGGGCCACGGTGTCGTCGGCAGCACGCATAAAGGTCGGCACGCAGGGGGCCGCCTTGACCACAATAGTCAGGGCTCCCGGCCAGCATCGTCGTGCGAGTACGCGAGCCTCTTCGGGGATATCCACGCCATAGCGGTCGAGTGCTTCGGCATTATCAACCAGCCAGGCGACCGTTTGGGTGAGCTTGCGCTGCTTGAGGGTAAAGATGCGGCGGTAGCCGGTACCGAGCGCAGGGACCGCAGCGCCATTGACGACAGCCTGCGGATCGCGCGGCCACGATGGGAATTCGCTTGTATCTTGGGGCACGGCGTCCGAGAAGGCGTTGACTGCCACGGCGACACCGTAGACGGTCTCGGTCGGGATCAAGGCCAGGCCGCCGCGGCCGAGCACCTCGGCCGCGCGCTCGACGG
>UQKW01000033.1 GCA_900541885.1 uncultured Collinsella sp. | reverse complement strand
GATTCAATCTCGAAAACAGCATTGCCCAGTTGACAAAACTATAGGAACACCCCCCAATTGAGTCGATGTGTCTAAAAGGCGGGCTTGCCTATTCGCTGTCGTCCCCAACGTTTTCGCGGTCATTGGCAAGCATCGCCGCGCCGGCGACCGTTGTCGCCATGGCGGCAGCGGCGAGCCCGGCGGCAATGCCGGAGCCGTCGCCCGTGTCGGCGAGTTTTCCGCCCGAGCCCTTGCCCTTGTTGCCCTTACCATTCTTATCAGCGCTGCCTGCGCTGGAACCCGTGCCGCTGCCGGTGCCGCCTGCACTGTCCGAGGCCGCTACGGTAAAGTTTGCGGCTCCGTCGCTGGCGAGCGTGTAGTTCTGCGCCGCGTCGCCCAACAGACCTTTCGCACGCACCCAATACGTCCCCGCGGCAAATGCCTCGCCCTCGGCCATTGCCGTGCCCGGAGCGCCGTCCGCGTCGTGCACAAACTCGAGCTGGGCGGTGCAGGCGTCGGTTTCGAGCTTGCCCTCGAGTGATGCCGCAATCTTGGCGCGCACGTCTTCGCCGGCCTTAAGGCCTTCGAGTCCCTCAAAATGGGGCGTCAGCGCGAGCGGATCGATATCGATGGGCACGAAGCCCTGCAGTCCTGTAGCGGTCTCGTTGCCCAGGGCGTCGACATCCACGTATTCGATGGCAAACGCGCTGCCAGAAGCGGCCACGTTGAGTACGTTGCTGCTGTTAACGAGGCGGAAACGGCCCTCGCCAACGGTCTTGCCATCCTGGAATGAGGCATCGCTCAGCGAGTCGCCGTACGTCATGCGCATGCGGGTCGGGAGATAGTACGGGAGATAGTACGAAGCCGTCTGCTTGTGCTCCGTATCGTAATTGCGCTGGTAGATGCTCCGGGCCAGCGCCGCATCAACAAAGTCGGATGCGATGATGCCAATGTGCTTGAGGTAATCTGACTTTGTATCCTCGATGCCGCTGGGATTGATGTACGGGCTCTTATACAGATGCTCGTTGACTACTCGTGCCGAGGTAAAAGGATTGCCTCCGTGCGACAAGCCCGTGCAGCTGGTGTAGTTGATAGACCAGCAACGCTCCAGGACTTTCTCCTTGGCCCCGTTATCGTCTTCGACATCTACCTCGTTGCGCGTGCGCCCGGTCGTTTCCTTCAGCGCATTATCGACCCAGCTGAGCTTGTCGGTTCCCGTGAGTTTGTACTTGTCCTGGGCGTATACCTTGGTGCAATAGGGCTCTTTGTCGCCTGTTTCCCCCGCGGCTTCAAAGCCCCGCGCGTCTTGGACGAGACACATGGAACTGCTGTCGGTGTGCGCTGCGATTTTGTTATCCCATCCGGTGAGGTCGAGTCCCCACGTGTGGCCGCTTACGCTGTCGCCGTCGAGTCCAAATCGACGTAGCAGGACGATCTTTCCGCGCACCTCGCCCAGTGTGGGAACGCGGCTCGACGTATAGAACAGTTTGGGGTTGTCGTCCAAAACCTTGGCGAAAGCCGTCGTAACACTTTCGTCGGTAGCCTCGTCGTTGCCTCGTGATACAAGCATGATGAGCGCTTCTGTCGGGTTTTCGTTCAAAAACGTTTTGAAGTAGCCTATGACATCGGAAAGATGCAAAAAGTACGCGTCTTTTTTGAGCAGGTAGTACATCCCATGGTCGATGCCAGGGTTGTCGCCCTTTCCGAGCCGGATATCAAAATAGCGAATGCCTTCGAGCAACTGCGTGGGAATGTAATCCTGCTGGCATTTTACTTGCGAGGATTGGGGCTCAGTGTCGTTGTCCACGCTGCAGGTGCCCGAATCGTGCGTGCCCGGGATGCTCAGCTCGTCGAGGAACTTGTTGTCCTCGACGTATTTCATCCAACATGGTCCGTCGACGTAGCTGCTGTACGTAATCCAGTCGAGGCTGCTAACCGTGGCATCGTTCTTTTTCATGTCGTAACCGATAAGTTCGAGCTCCCACGGAATGCTCTTACTCTTACTCTTATGACAGATCTTATTGTTGTCCTGGTCTTCGCCGTTCGATTCTATTGCCAGGTACTTAATGTCTTTTTTCTCGGTTTCTTTCTCGACCGTGCGGTCTCGGATGATATAGGTTCCGTTTGATTGACGCTCGAACGCAAAAGAGCGGCTGGGCTTGCCGTCATGCTCGCCACTCCATACGTGGATGACCTTTCCGTCTTTGTCCGAGTCGCCATCGACCGACCAAATGCTGTAGCCCGTCTTTTTATGCTCTTCGAAATTGAGCAAGGTGCGGATAGCATACCAGTTTGTATCGTCATTCTTGGTCGTTACGTTCTCAAGGATGAGCTTGCTGGATGTGCCGTCATTAAACAGATGGCAGACGTTGCCGATGACGTTGCCGTCTTCGTTAACGCTTGCGGTACGAAAATAGCCCGCGGGGCGAAGGCGAATGACGAACTTGTCGAGGCTGGCCGCCGGTGTGGGCGTGTCTTCTGCAAATGCCGCGCGCATGGGAAGGCCCAATGCCGCGGTTTCGGGCAGGCTTGCAAGTGGCGACAACGCCGCGAGTCCAAGGCCCAACGTAAATGCTCGGCGGCTGATGGCGTGGTGTTCGGTCATAACTTCTCCATTCGTAGAGTGCGGTTATGCGATAGTTTTGGTCACTATACTGCTCAGATGTTTAAAGATGCTGGTTTAATTGTCTGCGCGGCGCAATAAATCGGCGGGCGGACGTGTTGGGGTGCTTGTCGTTTTCGTACTGTTGCTACATTTGGAGCGGTTCCGGCGTCCGGCATCCTCGCGTTCGTTGGCTACCGGCATAAGAAAGGGAGGGTCGGTTTACCGGCCCTCCCTGGGTACGAAGCGCTGGGGTACCGTCGCTTGTTTGCACTGCGCCCGTGTTTCCCGCTGCGCTCGCCAGTCGCTTAACGCTTGATCTCGATATCGTCGAGCTTGACGTCCATGGCCTCGGTCTTGGCCTCGGCGATGTCATCGGCAAATTCCAGGGACTTCATCATGGTCTCGACGGCGTCCTTGTGCTCTTCGACGTTGTCGATGCGCACATACACGCTGCCACCGTCAACGTCGGTGAAGTACTCGGTCGTCACGCCGCCCGAGTGCGTAAAGTAGGCGCTGCGCCAGGTCTTGCCGTTGTACTTAACGGGATCGCTCTCGGTCCATCCGGAGTTGGCCTTCCACTTTGCCTCGTAGTCGAACAGTTCATCGGCGTTCTTGTCAGAGTCGAAGACGGGGATGAAGCGATCGCTGGCGTGCTCGCTCTCGGTGAACTTAAACTGGGCCCTGTCGGCGGTGTCGCCTGCGACGTCGGTGATCTCGACGCCCTCGGGGACCTCGACCTTAAACCAAATGAAGTCGGTCCTCATATCCACGGCTGGCTTTTCTGCTCCACCGCCACCGCCACTTCCGGTAGCGCCGCCGCTGCCACCGCAGCCCACCAGGGCAACTGCGGCAAAGAGGCTTATGCAGAGGGTGAGAATCGCAAAGGCCTTCTTTTTCATGGTCGTGTCCTCCTCGATCTGTAACCGCCCACGGATTACCTGCCTTTACTGTACGCGTGGACGGCTCGCTAGGGTGGGCCATGTGTCCCATTCTGGGGGCTGGAATTGCGCCGACAAGTGGCAATATGTGCGGTCGCAAAAGAGGGGAGGGCCGATGCTGTCGGCCCTCCCCGGGTTGGGCGCCCGTTGTTTTAATGGGGCGCATGTGCGCGGGTGCGCGTAGGCGCGTGCGGGTGTCCCGTTACTTGATCTCGATGCTCGAAATCTCGACTTCGCGTGCCTCGGAAACTGCCTCTTCCATGTCATCGGGGAACTCGATGGAGTTGAGGAGTGCCTCGGCTTCTTTCTTGTGCTGGTCGAAGTTCGAGATGAGGACGTAGACGCTTCCCGGCTCAACATCGGTAAAAAGCATGGTTGAGATGCCGCTGTTGTCCTTGTATGTTCCGACGAGCCACGTCCTGCCGTTATACTCGACGGACCCGCCATCCTTCCACTGGAACGTATCCCCCTTCTTTTCCGCCTGGTCGGCGTGGGATTCCTCGGCCGTCAGCGCTTTTTTCCAAACGGGGATAAAGCGATCGGCCGAGGCGTTCTCGTCTTCGGGGAAGGTGAGCTGGACCCTGTCGGCATTCTTGCCGGCAGAGTCGCTTACGCCGACGCCCTCGGGCATCTCGACCTTAAACCAGATGTAGTCGGTCTTCTTGGCGACGGGGGCCTTTTCCTTGCTCTCGCTCTTGGGGGCGCTGCCGCCGCCCGATGCGCTCCCGCCGCAGCCCACAAGGGCGAGCGCGGCAAAGAGGGCGATGCAAAGGGAAAGGATTGATAGGGTCTTTTTCATCATGGTGGCGTCCTCCTTGTCTGCTGATGACATCACGGCGCCGCATGCTGTTGGGGTACTGATTGCGCTGGCGGCGGATGTCTCTGTGTACTGTGCGACTTATGCCTCCGTTCATCGCTTGTGGCCGTTGCGCGGCCGTTCCCCAACGGGTTCCTTACTTATAGATATGCCCCAGCTTGTGCTGCTCGGGAGTCTCGAAAGGTGGGCCATGTGTCCCATGTTTGCGTTGGCATGGCCTATCGTGTGCCATAGAAATCCGCGATGGCCAGGTGCGCTGACGCTCGCGTACTTATGGGCTAGACTTAGCACCATTACGTGATCGATGCGGTCGGCCGACGTCGGCCGCCCGACCGATATATATGACTTGAAGGTGCGTGTGCGTATGAGCCAAGAGATGATGGATAAAACCTGTCGCGGTTTTGCCGAGGCGCTGGCCGCGCGCGAGCCAGTTCCCGGTGGTGGCAGCGCGAGCGCTTTTGTGGGCGCGCTGGGCGCCTCGCTGTGCGGAATGGTTGCCCGCTACGGTGCGACCAATCCCGCGCTTGCTGATCGTGCGGATGACCTGACGCGTGCGTTTGCCCAGGCAGACGAGTTGGCGCAGGAGCTTGTGGGTCTGGTCGCCGAGGACGTTCGTGCGTACGGCCAGGTGTCCGCTGCGTACGGTATTCCGCGTGAGGACCCGGCCCGACCGGCTGCGATTCAGGATGCGCTGCATGTGGCCGCTATGCCGCCGTATCGCATTATGGATGCCTGCGGGCGCGCACTGGCGCTGCTCGAGGACATGGCCGACAAGGGTTCGCGTCAGCTGCTGTCCGATGTGGCGTGCGGCGCCGTATTCTGCCGCGCCGCCATGCAGGGCGCGAGCTTGACGCTCTTTGCGAACACCACGTCTATGAAGGATCGTGCACGCGCCGAGGAGCTCGAGACGGCGTGTGATGAGTTGCTCGACACATGGTTGCCGCGCGCCGATGCGCTGGCGCGCCGCGCCTCCGACGCTGCAAGAAAGAGGGGATAGCCATGGCTGAGCTACTGAAGGGTGCTCCCGTCGCCCGCGCTTTGACTGAGGAGCTCGCTGCCCGCTGCGCTGCGCTGCGCGAACGCGGTGTTGTTCCGACGCTTGCTATCGTGCGTGTGGGTGAACGCGAGGACGACCTATCCTACGAGCGCGGCGCCCTTAAACGCTGCGAAAAGGTTGGCATCGAGGCGCGTCGCGTGTTGCTTCCTGCCGGTGTTTCGCAAGACGAGCTGTTGACGGCCATCGAGGACATCAATGCCGACTCGGCTGTTCATGGCTGTCTGATGTTTCGCCCGCTGCCCGCCGGCCTTGACGAGAACGCCGTCGCCGCAGCGCTCGATCCCGCCAAGGACGTTGACTCCATGACGCCGGCTTCGCTGCTCACCACGCTTTCGGGGCGCGGCGAGGGTTTTGCCCCCTGCACAGCTGAAGCCGTGCTTGCTTTGCTGGATCATTACGGCGTTGAGCTGGACGGCGCCAAAGTTGCCGTGGTCGGACGCTCACTGGTAATTGGCCGCCCCGTTGCCGCCATGCTTACGGCGCGCAACGCAACCGTGACGACGTGCCATACGCATACGCGCGATCTTGCCGCCGAGTGCTGTGCTGCTGACATTGTGGTTGCCGCCGTTGGACGCGCGCGCACGATTGGCGTGGATGCCGTTCGCGAGGACCAGACGATCATTGATGTGGGCATTAACTGGGATGAGGACGCTGGCAAGCTGGTGGGTGACGTCGATTTTGTTGCCGCGGAGCCGGTTGTTGGTGCCATCACCCCCGTGCCGGGCGGCGTGGGCGCCGTGACAACGGCGATTCTCGCCAAGCACGTGATCGAGGCGGCCGAACGCGCGGTAAAATAGGCGTTTGGAGGACGTTTAGGGGGTTGGTTAGATACCCCGTGGCCAGAAAATGCCAAATATGAGTACTGTTGTCTCGTTGGTTACATATTTTTGAGACTGTTGGGACTCCCTAATGATAGTGAATATCGTTAGGGAGTCTCTTTTATTGGACCTATGGGGAATTACTTTGCACAACATTTGGACACGTGGGGATTTTTAGTGCCCAGTCTAGTTGAATTTGCTGCCACTAAATTTGTGACAGTACTCATATTTGGCATTTTTTGACCACGGGGGCTGCCGAGGCCGTGGTTTCGCCCTTTCTGCGCCGAAGCGATACACTGTTGCCGTTTGATTTCTTCGCTCAAGGAGGATGCGCATGCCGTGCACAACGATTCTGGTCGGTAAAAACGCAAGCTACGACGGGTCGACCCTGGTCGCGCGTAACGAGGACTCGTCCAACGGGGTATTTGAGCCCAAGCGCATGCGCGTAGTGCATCCCGACGAGCAGCCGCGTGTCTACACGAGCGTCCTGAGCCACCTGACCGTTGAGCTGCCCGATAACCCCATGCGCTATACGAGCGTCCCCGATGTTGTCCCGGGCCACGGTATCTGGGCCGAGGCCGGTTTCAACGAGCTCAATGTTGGCATGTCCGCAACCGAGACGCTTACCACCAACGAGCGCGTCCGCGGCGCCGATCCGCTCGTGGACTACGTGCCCGCCAAGGGCAACGAGGGTGAGGACGGCTATGTGCCGGCGCAGCCCGGTGGCCTGGGCGAGGAGGACATGGTGACCCTGGTGCTGCCGTATGCCAAGTCCGCCCGCGACGGCGTGCGTATCTTGGGCGACCTGCTCGAGCGCTACGGCACTTACGAGAACAACGGCATCGCCTTTAGCGACGTGGACGAGATCTGGTGGCTCGAGACCATCGGCGGTCACCACTGGATCGCCAAGCGCGTGCCTGACGACGCCTATGTGACCATGCCCAACCAGCTGGGCATCGACAGCTTTGACCTGGATGACGCCGAGGGCGCCCAGGCCGACCATATGTGCTCCGCCGACCTGCGCGCCTGGATGGCCGAGTGGCATCTGGACCTGACGCTGGGCGTCGAGAGCGACGGCCCGGCTGCCGTCTTTAACCCGCGCGAGGCCTTTGGCTCGCACAGCGACAGCGACCATGTCTACAACACGCCGCGCGCCTGGTACATGCAGCGCTGCCTCAACCCCAGCGACGTGTGGGATGGTCCCGACGCCGACTACACGCCCGAGAGCGATGACATCCCCTGGAGCCGTGTGCCCGAGCGCAAGGTGACCATCGAGGACATTAAGTACGTACTCTCGAGCCACTACCAGGGCACGGAGTACGACTGCTACGGCAGCAAGGGTACGCCCGCCACGCGCGGCGCCTATCGCCCCATCGGCATCAACCGCAACAGCCAGCTTTCCGTGTTGCAGCTGCGCCCCTATGCGCAGCCGGCCTACCGCGCCGTGCAATGGATGGCGTTTGGCTCCAACTCGTTTAACGCGCTCGTGCCGCTGTACGCCAATGTCGAGACCATGCCCGAGTACTATGCCGACACGCAGTCTCGCGTGACGTCCGAAAACTTCTACTGGGCCAACCGCCTGATCGGCGCGCTGGCCGACGTCCGTTTTCATGAGTGCGGCCGCGCCGTGGAGGACTACCAGGAGAAGGTCGGTGGCATGGGCCACAAGCAGATCCATGACGTCGACGCTGCCGTAGCCGCTCTGCCCGAGGTCGAGGTGCCTGCCGAGCTTGCACGCGCCAACGAGGCCTTTGCCGAGCGTGTTCGCGTGGAGACCGATGCCCTGCTGGGCAAGGTGCTTTACACCACGAGCTGCGCCATGAAGAACTCTTTCGCGATGAATGACAACGTGAGGTAGGGATTTCCCGTCGATCGAATAGCGCTAAAACGCTTTGTCGCTTTCGCTCAATCTTGGGTACAAGAACGCCAATGCAGTTGTTTGTGATTGGAGATAACCATGGTTATGAAACTCGATCAGCTTGTTAACGGCGCCATTAACGTGGGCTTTGGCGCTGCCGCCGTTGCTGTCGAAGGCGGCAAGAAGGTCCTCGACGACCTTAACACCAAGGGCGAGCAGGTCCGCAAGGACACCACCACCCCCGATATCGCCCGCAGTGTGTCCGACATGTTCGAGCAGGCCGGCGGTACCATCTCCGATCTGACCGAGCGCTTGGGCATGCAGGGCGAGACCGCGGCCCAGCGCGTGCTTGACGAGCTCATCCTTGCCCGGGTCCGCGTCATGACCGCCCCCGAGCGCACGGCCTTCCTGGCCCATGTGCGCGACATCGTCGATTCGGTCGAGGACAACGTGACCTCGGTGCCCGTCGAGTCCGTTGAGCCCGACGATGCGAAGGATACCGAAGAGGCCGAGTAGCAGCGCAGATGGCAGATTCCACCACCGATTACAACAATCTAGATCCTTTGGGTGACGAGGCGGCGGTTGTCGATGAGGTCGATGCCGCCGTCTCGGGCGCTCGCAAAAAGCCGCGCGCTGTCGATATGGTGCCCGAAGAGCCCGACGCGATGGCGCCGGACGAGGAATACCAGCTCACGCCGGCGGGTCGTCGCGAACGCATCGGGCAGATTGTTCGCTTGGTCAAAAAGTACCGTGTGTGGGATAACCTCACGCCGGTTCGCTTGCGCCGCCTGCTCGAGGAGCTCGGCCCCATGTTCGTCAAGATGGGGCAGATTCTGGCCAACCGGTCCGAGATTCTGCCGCAGCGCTTTTGCGATGAGCTGCGCCGTCTGCGTTCCGACGTGGAGCCGGTGCCCTACGAGGTAGTGCTCCGCTGCTTGGAAGAGGAATACGGCCTGCGCCTGGGGGAGATGTTCGATGCGATCGACCCCAATCCGCTTGGTAGCGCATCGCTCGCGCAGGTGCACCGCGCCCGCCTGGTGACCGGCGAGGACGTGGCCGTTAAGGTGCAGCGCCCCGGTGCGCAGCAGGTTATGGCACAGGACATCGATATCATCCGCTCGGTGGTGCGTATCGTTTCCAAGTTCGTCAACACCGATCAATTCGTTGATCTGCACGGCGTAGTCGAGGAGTTGTGGACCTCGTTTCGCGAGGAGACCAACTTTTTGGCCGAGGCCAAAAACCTCAACGACTTCTACGAGTTCCATAAGAGCGTTCATGGCGTGACGTGCCCTAAATCCTATCTGGACCTGTGCACCGAGCACGTGGTGGTTATGGACTACGTCGACGGCATTTCGATCGCCGATCCCGAACGCTTGGTGGCCGAGGGCTATGACTTGGAAAAGATCGGTGCCGCGATTGTCGAGGACTACTCTACGCAGGTGCTCGATGACGGTTTTTTCCATGCCGACCCGCATGCGGGAAACATCATTCTCAAGGACGGCATCGTCTACTTTATCGACTTGGGCATGGTCGGACGCATGTCGAGTCACGATCGCGGTATCGTCAAGGACATGATTTTCGCCGTGGCCGAGGGTGACGTGCCCAAGCTCAAGGATTCGCTCATGCGCTTTGCCGTGACGCGCGGCGATTCGGCCGAGCTTGACCATTCGGCCTTTTTGTCCGACTTGGACTTTATTGTTGCCGACTTTGCCGGGCTCGACCTTAAAGACCTGGATATCGGCGAGTTTTTGACTTCGCTGTTAAACCTCGCGCGCAAAAATGACGTTGAGCTGCCGAGCGTGGTGACGATGTTCGCCCGCGGCATGGTGACGCTCGAGGGCCTGTTGACCGAGTACATGCCCAACGTCAACATGATCCAGATCATCCAGACGCACATCAAAAACGAGAAGAGCACCTACGCCCGCATGCGCGAGATGAGCCGCGATCTTGCCGCGAGCAGCTATCGCGCGGCAAAAGGCTCGCTCGAGGCGGCCGAGTATCTGGGCTTGGCTTCGCGTATGCTTACGCGCGGCCAGCTTAAGGTAAACACGCAGATCATGAGCAGCGATAAGGCGCTGCGACAGCTGGGCGGAATTATCGACCGCATGTCGATGGCTATCGTTATCGCCGGCCTGTTTATCGGTTCGTCGGTGGTGTACTACGCACGCATCGAGCCGGTTGTGTTTGGTATCCCAGTCATTGGCTTTATGGGCTACGTGAGCGCGCTGGTGCTGGCGCTTATGCTGGGTCGCAATATCTGGCTCAACAGTCACGGCGGCAAGCACTAGAGGCTGCGGCCGTCACCGCATTTTCCTATCGCAAACAATAGCTTTTACCTTGGGCTTCGCCTGCGTGCGAGGCCCTTTTGCGTGATAGCATATTGACGGTTTTAATCGATGGCCTAGATGGTGGTGCGGAGACGCACGAATGCGCGGTTTTCCTGCGCGTTTGGGAGAATCGGGGTGCAAGTCCCCGGCTGTACCAGTAACCGTAATTCCTCTTGGCTCGGGATGTTCGCGTCGCAGATCGGACGGCGCGCCCGAGTCGTTAAGGTTAAGTCGGATCGCCTCCCATCTTGCATGCGGCTGCGGCGTATGCCGCCGGTGTGCATAGGGCTCTGGAGGGAAGGGGGACCCCGATGGGGGAACTCGAGCGCAACATGCGCGATGACGTGGGGCAGCTTCAAGGCAACGCTCCAAGAACAGACAGTAGGAGACAAATGGATATGTTTGAGGACGAGTGCCAGCGTGCCTCGCTTCGTCGCCGTGGCGTAATCGCGCGCGGCGTGGCAAAGCGCTGCCTGGTGGCATTCCTGGCCTTCGCGATGGCCTTTGGCACCACGCCGGCTCAGCTGTGGGCCGAGGGTGCCGAGGGCATTACCGACGCTGTGGCTCAGGCTACGACGCCAGGCGAGGACGCAGCGCTTGCGGGCGGTACCGCTGAGCAGAGCGGCGCCGAGGTTTCGGATTCCGGGAGCGCGCCTGCAGCTAGTGCCGTCACTACAGAGGCAGCAACTGGCGACGAAGGCTCGGCGACGGGGGAGAGCCCTGCCACGAGCGAGCGGTCTTCGACGGCATCCGCTGGCCAAGCAGGATCTGCCGCCGCGGCTGCCGTCCAGACAGAGAACCCGACAGAAACTGGCGATGTCGTCAAGAAGCAAATCGAGGTCTCGTTCTCGATTATCGGCACCGATGCCGACGGCAAGGCTCAGACCTGGGTGGCGCCTACGCAGCTCAAGCTCGACGAGGGCGCGACGGCTGCGGATGCCTTCATTAAGCTGCAGGAGAAGACGGGCTTCAAGGCGAAGTACGATCCGAACACGGCATACGGTTTCTACCTCGAAAGCATCACCTCCCCGAGCGATGGCCGCACGCTTGCCTACGATCCGGCGACTCATGCCTACTGGCAGCTGTTCGTCGACGGCGCGTCTTCCTCGGTTGGCGCGAGCAGCGTCAAACTCACCCAGGGGCAGAAGATTGAGTTTGCCTTTACGGGTGGTAGCGCGTCCCCTGTCGTTAAGGACCAGCTTGCTGCGAATGTGACCGTCATTGGTCGCGATGCCCAGGGCAAGACTCAGACCTGGGTCGACAACGCGCAGTATGTGGTGACGTCCGGTTCGAGCGCGCTTGATCTTACGAAGGTCGCGCTTGAGGCGAATGATATTGACGCCGTTGCTGCGGGCTCCTTCATTCTGAGCCTTAAGTACAACGGTGTTGAGCTGGGTACGCCCCAAGATTATTCGACCTATTGGCAGCTGTTTATCAACGGCAAGTCGAGTGACTATACGGCGGACAATGTCACCATCCATGCTGGCGATACCGTCACGTGGTTCTACGGTGGCTGGGGCGACCAGTTGCCGTCCGATTCTGTCCATGCTTCCGTTCAGGTGCTTGGCAAGGACAAGGACGGCAAGCAGCAGGTTTGGGCTTCGACGGGTCAGACGAGTCTCAAGGCAGGCTCCACTGCCAAGGATCTCCTTGAGCAGGTCGGCCTTACTCTCGATGCTGGCGAATCGTCTTGGGGCTGGTTCCTCAACGGCATTTATTCGCCCTTCGATGGTAAGTCCTATTGTGGCTATGATGCTGCGACCAATAGCTATTGGCGCTTCTACGTAAATGGCAAGTTCGCCGACGTTGGCGCCGGTGCCTACAAGCTCCAAGAGGGTGACGCCGTCACCTTTATGTATGGTGCTGACGCCGATGCCCTTCCTGGCCAGGTGCTTGGATCCGCCGATGTTATCGGTCCCGATGTCAACGGGAACAATACGCGTTGGGGCACTGCAAGCAATGTTTCTCTGCCCGAAGGCTCCACGGCCCAGAACCTTATTGAGGCAGTTCTGAAGGCCAAGGGCGTTGCGTACAACGGCTCCCAGAGTGGTGAGTACTGGTTCCTGAATTCCATTACTTCGCCGTTCGATCACAAGCCGTATGGTTGGGATGCTGCGACCAATAAATATTGGCATCTGTATATCAACGGAGAGCCCTCCTTACTCTGCGCCAATCAGATTACGCTCAAGAGCGGCGATAAGGTCACGCTTGCCTATACCACCGATAATTCGCCCATGCCCGATCCCGACAAGATTGTCGTGGATCCGAGTGCGACGACTCCTGATTGGGATGCCGAGTGGGCCGGCTACGGCAACAGTGGCAACGGTTCGACCGTAACGGATGCCAAGACGCCTGCGCAGGCCGCCGGTCTTAAGTGGGCCTTCGATTGGAAGGCCGAGTCTGGTCAGCAGTATGCCAACTGCAGCGAGCCTGTCATTGCTAACGGCTTTGTGTACATCGCGACCGAGAACGAGCTCATTAAGATCGATTCGTCCACGGGCAAAAAGGTTGCCTCTGCGCCGCTTGCCTCCAAGGTGAGCTATACCTCTCGTCCGATCTATACCAATGGCCTTATCATCGTTCCGCTCAACGGCGGTGCGGTCCAGGCGATTACTGCAGACAAGCTGATCTGCAAGTGGCTGACGCCTGGTTTGACGGACTTGACGCAGAGCTCCTGCACCGTCGTTTCGGACGGCGAGTACGTCTATGTAGGTACGGTCGATATTTCGTATGACGAGAACTACAACGCGACCTACGGCAACGGCTCCTTTGCGCGCATTAAGATTGCCACGGGCGAAGTTTCTTGGCAGAACATCGACCCTGCCGAGGGCTATTACTGGACTGGTGCGGCTTTGACGGATAAGTATGCCATCGTTCCTACGAGCGCGGGCACGCTTAAGTGCATTGATAAGACGACGGGCGATGTTGTTTCGACCATGAAGCTCGGTGCTCTCGCGAACGCCGACTGTGTCGCCGATCCGTCCAATGGTTCGACCTTCTATCAGATGACGCACGATGGAAAGCTCCATGTGATTTCGCTTTCGGCGAAGGGCGTACTGAGCGAGCGGAAGACGGTCGACCTGGGCCTTACGAATAATCTGAGCGCACCGGCGGTGGCTGGCGAAAACTTGATTGTCGGCGGACAGACGGCTACTGGCTCTGCTCTGGCTCTCTATAATCTGAAGACCGGTAAGACCACGATGGTCACCGCTGCTGACGGTAAAGAACTTCCGGCCGGATTTAACGGTATTGCTGCTACTCCGCTGGTGAGTGTTCAGGGCGGCAAGACCTATGTGTACTTTACCGTTAACAGCGCGGATAGCAAGGATTACGTCAACTACTCTGCTGGTGGTGGCGTGTATCGCTATACACTCGGCGATGCAGAGGCGACGCAGATTTATGATGCGGCTGGCCATTACCAGCACTGCGACTCTCCGGTCATTGCCGATGCATCTGGCAACCTGTACTACATCAATGACTCAGGCACGCTGTTCAAGCTGGGGGCCGTTGAGTCTTGGACGGTTGCCTTTAATTCCAACGGCGGGTCTGCTTGCGACACTAAGTTTGTTGCTACGGCCGATGGCAAGCTGGTCAAGCCGGCCGATCCGACACGCGATGGCTACACTTTCGGCGGTTGGTATACCGATGAAGCCTGCACGCGGGCGTATGACTTCGCCACGCCGGTGACGGCCGATCTGACGCTGTATGCCAAGTGGACCAAGAATGCCACCAACCCTGGCGGTAATGGCGGTTCTGGCACTAATGGTGGCAACGGTGGCGTTGGTTCGAATGGCGGCGGCGGTTCTAGTACCGGTACTGATTCCGGCACTGGCGCTGGCGCGGGTTCTGGCTCCGGCTCGAAGGGCGGCGCTATTGCCCCGGGCAAGAAGCCGGTGACCAAGACGACGGTGTCGACCAAGACCGAGACCAAGGACAGCAAGTCCGACAAGAAGTCCGACAAGAAGTCTGACAACAAGTCTGACAAGAAGGACAGCAAGTCCGACAAGAAGTCCGATTCCAAGTCCGATACGGGTGCTGCTTCCACGACCACTGCTAAGAAGCCCTCTGGTGCTTCCGAGCAGGAGACTGGCACCAATCCGCTCGCCATTGTTGGCGTTGCCGCCGGCGTCATCGGACTCGCTATCGTCGGCGTGTTCGTGTTCACCAAACGTCGGTAGGTGAGGGCTGTGTCCAATAAATCCAAGGACGCTGACCCCAAGCAACCAGATTCCTCGTTCATTCAGTTCGACGATGCAAAGCAACAGGGCGCCGCTTCGGCGGCGTCCGCCTCTCGTCGCAAGGCGCTCCTTGGCGTTCTTGCTGCCGCGTGCACCATTCTGATCGTCGTCTCGCTGGGCTTCGTCCATCCTTCCGAGAGCGGCGCCTGGTCCATTGACTGGATCGTTCAGACCGTGACGGGGGAGAGCGTCGTCGCCAAGGACACCAAGGGGTCTGGCTCGTCTGCCGCTTCGGGCGAGGCCAGTTCCAAGGATTCCAAATCTTCGAATGATGCAAAAGACGAGCCCAAGGGTTCGAACGACGCCAAGGACGATTCCGAGTCTTCAAACAAGGAATCGGACAAAAACTCGGATAGCAAGAAGTCCGATGGTCAGGACAGCAAGAGGTCTGGCGATAAATCCGCTGCCCAAAATACGGGAGCCGGTGATACTTCCAATGTGTCTGGCGGTGCTTCTTCGGGCGGCGGTCAGTCGTCTGATGGAGCCTCACCCTCTAATGGCGGAAGCGCTTCCTCGGACGGCCAGGGCGGCTCGCAGGAGTCCAACTACGTTACGGTGACGGTTTCGGTCACATCGAGCGCTGTGGGCAATCCTGTGTCCTCTGGTGGCACCTTTACCTTTAACGAAGGCGCTACCGTTTACGATGCCCTGTGCGCGCTAGGCCTTTCTGTCAACGCACACGGCTCGTCGTACGGCACGTATGTTTCCGCGATTGGTGGTTTGGCCGAGAAACAGTACGGCGGCACGAGCGGGTGGATGTACTCCGTCAACGGCACAACGCCCATGACGGCCTGTAGTAACTACGTTCTCTCAAACGGCGACAACGTAGTCTGGTATTACGTTACAGGCTAGAGGCCTCGACATAGCGCGTCAGACGGGCGGTTCGGACAAACATCCGGGCCGCCCGTTTTTAACGCGAATTGGACTGGGTCGCCGGGTCTCTCGGCAAACAAAAAACCGGTTGGAATGGGAATTCCAACCGGTTATACATTCAAGCAAATAGTGAATCGACTACGACCGTGCGCCCTCGAGGAAGAAGCGGCGGCTGAAGTAGTTGTACCAGGTGACGAGGAACGTGGCGATGGCCTTCATGGCCTGGTAGCCGATGCTCAAAAACGTGACGCCCACAAACATGTACAGGTCGTTGAGGCCCAGGCCGATCACCGACAGGATGGTGAAGATCGTGAACTCGCGCTTGCGGCTCATGCCCTCGCGGTGGTCGAACACGTACTTCATGCTGAGCCAGTAGTTGACCACGACGGACGTGATAAACGAAACCGTGGTGCTCATCAAAAAGTCGAGGTGGAACAGCTCGACGAGCGCAATGAGCATGCCCCAGTCGATGCCAAAGGAGATAAGACCCACGACGGCAAACTTGAGGAACTGCTTGGTATGAGGTTGTGCCAGCGCCTTGCGCACGTAATCACATCCAATGCGTTGATGAATCGAGCAGAGGATACTTTAGAGCTTTTACAAGGGAAACGTAAGGTCTTTGCCAAGAACTATATGAACTCGCCAAATTTTCAAGAGCTAATCCGCAAACGTTGAAAATTTGCCCGTAAACGAGCGACACCCACGGACGATACTGCGCTGAGTGCGCGTCGTCCGTGGGCGCCGTAATGCTGCAGGGGTTTCGAGCTATTTTGTCTCGTCGCCCTCCAGGAAGATTTTTCGGGTCACAAAGTTGTAGACCATGACGAGCGCGGTGGCGCAGATCTTGGCGATATTGGCCTCGAGTCCCAGGCCGGCGTTGAGCGCCAGCACGATGCCGTCGTTGAGCACCAAACCGATCACGGACAGCACGACAAAGATGATGAACTCGCGGCGGCTCATGCCTTCCTTGTGCGCAAACACGTACTTCATGCTTGCGAGGTAGTTAAAGATGAGTGAGATGATAAAGCCGCTGGTGTTGGCGATTAGGATGTTGAGGCCCAGACCGTAGTGGAGCAGATTCATAATGCCAAAGTCGATAACCGTGGCAATGACACCGACGACGCCAAATTTCATGATCTGCGCAAGGAGCTTTTGCATGGTACCTGCCTTAAGCTGGCGCCGAAGCGCCGCGGGGATGACAAACTCAGCAAGTTTAGCCAATCCCCGCGGGTGGTGCTAGGCGCGCTCCTCGATAGCACCGTTTCTATATGCATCGAGCAGCTGACGCAGGTCTTGGATTTGGCTGCGGATCTTGGCGCCAGTATCGGTGTCGCTCACCATGCGGCGACGGTCCGCTTGGTCAAAACGGTTGGTCTCGCTTTCGATGTCCACGTTGCGCGTGAGTGCCTCGGCAACCGTCGTAAAGGCCCGGTGCGACTTGAGGCGGCAGCCGCGCGAGCTCGAGATGAGCGTATAGCCGGCGATGCCCGTCTTGGGATGGTAAGCGCGGCAGAAGCCGCCATCGATGACCAGCAGCTTGCCCTCGGCGCGGATGGGCTGCTCGCCCTTGGTGGTTTTAACGGGCGTGTGGCCGTTGATGATGTGGCCGGTCGGCGAACATGCCATGGGGGCAACGCCGAACTCGCGCATGATGTCGTCGCAGACCGAGGGCGACTTGGTAAGCGTAAAGTACGGGTCCATCGGCTCGACCCACGTGCTCTTGTCGGCGATGTAGGCGCGCTCGAACGTGCGCACCAGGCGTCCGCTGGCGGGTGAGTTAAAGCCGATCCACAGGTACCACATCCAGTCGAGAGCCTCGCGGTCGCCCTCGCGCCAGGCGCGGCGGGCAATGCGGTCGCAAAAATCGAGATAATCGCGGCCGGCGTGCCAGGTACCCAGGCAGTTCATGCTGCTAAAGGTACCATCTTCGTTGAGCGGCACGCAGCCATGGAACAGTAGGTTGCCGTTGGTGACCTTGTACATCGAGCCGTGGGTGTAGAGGAAATCGATATGGCGATGCAGGTGATCGGCGGTGACAAACTCGGACACGAGCTTGTCGATGATGTGTTGCTCCTGGGACGTGAGCGTGTAGGGGTCCGCCGGATCGACGGTGGGGAAGTCGTTGGTCGTGAGCGGCCACACGCTGCCGTCGGCAAGCGTGACTGTGCCGGCGCCGTGATCGATCTTGTCGAGCAGCAGGCGGTCGGCCATATCGAACTCGGGGTGGCGCTGGATAATCTGGCCCTCGAGCTTAAAGAGCAGGACGTTGACGGCTTTAATCAGCGGGGTGATGGGCTCGCCGGCGGTATAGGTGGCATCGGCAAAGGCGACGAGCTCGCGCAGCGAGATGCCGTAGTCGTTCTCGAGGATCTCGTAATTGTCGTAGCGCAGGTTGTTACGCAGCACCGTGGCGATGCAGGCGGGCTCGCCGGCAGCGGCGCCCATCCACAGTAGGTCGTGGTTGCCCCACTGAATGTCGAGCGAATGGTAGGTGAGCAGGCGGTCCATAATCTTGGCAGCGCCGCCGCCACGGTCGAAGATATCGCCCACTAGGTGCAGGTGGTCGACGGCCAGGCGCTTGATGAGCGAGGCGAGCGACTCGATAAAGTCGTCGGCGCTGGCGGTCTCCAAGATGGATTCGATAATGCGCTCGTGATAGCGCACACGATAGTTGTTCTCGTCCGGATGCGTGTGCAGCAACTCGTCGATGATGTAGGCGTAATCGCGCGGGATGGCCTTACGCACCTTGGAGCGGGTGTAGCGGCTCGAAAGGGAGCGGGCAACCATGATGAGCTGGTCGAGCATTGTCTTGTACCAGGTGGGGGAGTCCTCGTGCTGGCTGCGGGCCAGCTCGATCTTCTCGCGCGGGTAGTAGATGAGCGTGCACAGCTCGCCCTTTTCGTCGAAGGTGAGCGTGTCGCCAAAGATTTCGTCGACATGTTCGCGCACGACGCCCGAGCAGTTGTTGAGGATGTGCATAAAGGCTTCGTACTCGCCATGCACGTCGCTCATAAAATGCTCGGTGCCCTTGGGTAGGTTGAGGATGGCCGAGAGGTTGATAATTTCGGTAAATGCGGATTGTTCGGTGGGGAACTGTCTCGACAGCAGGCGCAGATACTTAAAGTCTTGCGGGTTGCGATCGAATACTACCATGAAACACCTTCCGATGGGGCTGGTAAAACTGATAAACAGCGTCAAACGTTTATCAGTATGCGCCGCTTTTGTTTCGATTTTGCGCCAGCGGCTGAATTGTCGGCTGAATGGTTTGGTAAATCGATTTAGTTGAGGTTGATGTGTCGGTTAAGTGGAGACGAAGGGGATGATTTTGCCCATGTTGGCCCATGGCTGGGATGGGGATGTTGATGATAAAGATATTCAATGCCAATGGTTCGAATTGGTAAATAGTGGACATTTGTATCGTATTTAGGCTTGCTGTGCGATAATTTGCGTAGCAATACTTAAGGAGCCTCATATGAGTGATTTTGTCCTGACCTGTGAATCCGCCGCCGACCGAACCCGTGAGTTCTTTGCGTCGCGCAATATCCCTGTCGTGTGTTTTCATTACGAGATCGACGATGTTGTCTATACGGACGATCTGTATCAGTCGATTACGCCGGACAAGTTTTTTTGCCCAGATTGCCGCGGGCGCCATGCCCAAGACGTCTCAGGTGAGCGTGGGTGAGTACGAGGAGTTTTGGGAGCCGTTTGTTGCCGAGGGTAAAGACGTGCTGCACCTGACGTTGTCGTCGGGTATTTCGGGCACGTATGGATCGGCCTGCGTCGCGGCGCAGATGCTTGCGGATCGCTATCCCGAGGGCGGCAAGGTGCGCGTCATCGATTCGCTGGGGGCGTCTTCGGGCTTTGGTCTGTTGCTGGAATATGCCGCCGACGTGCGCGATAGCGGGGCTTCACTCGACGAGACGGCTGCTTGGATCGAGGAGCACAAACTCAACCTGCACCACTGGTTCTTCTCGACCGATCTGTCGAGCTACCTACGAGGCGGTCGCATTTCGGCTGCGAGCGCGATCATCGGCACGGCGCTTAAGATTTGCCCGCTTATGACGGTCGATTGCGACGGCAAGCTGTCGCCACGTGAGAAGATTCGCACTAAGAAGCGCGCGATTTCCGAGATGGCTAAGACCATGATGGCACACGTGCAGGACGGTGCGGATTATTCGGGTAAGTGCATCATGTCGCACTCGGCGTGCCGCGAGGATGCCGAGGCAGTTGCGGCGCTGATTGAGGAACAGGTTCCGCAGCTTAAAGGCAAGATTGAGATCAATGACATCGGTACTCTGATTGGCTCGCATACCGGACCTGGTACGGTGGCGCTCTTCTTTATGGGCGACAAGCGCGTGGATTAATTTGCCCCATCACGTCGCTGCATGATTGCTCAAACGATAACGGCCCGCCTCACGTTTGTGGGGCGGGCCTTGCTGTTACGATTAGCGTTTCTTTCCGCGGAAGAAGAAGCCGTGCAGTGACGGCTTGAGGCCGCGGTTGGCGCGATGCTCCTCGACGCGCTCGTGGATCGAAGCGACGCGCTCGATGACTTCGTCGGGAATCGGCACATCGGGATTCATGTTCTCGACCTGGCTGACCTCGGCGGCGGCGACCTGGTCGATAATGGGCACATCGTCGCGCGAGATGACAGGTGTGGCTTCTTCCTTCATCTTGCGATAACGCTGCATCATGTCGGTCTGTAGCTGCTGTGCCGAAGGCGGCGTCCAGATGATGGCGTTGGCGCCGGCGGCGATGGTCTCACGGATGCTCTCGGGCGTCTTGCCGCCCGGCGCGATGAGCGGCAGGTTGGGATAGTGCTCGCGCAGTTCACGCAGGACCTGGGGCGTGTTTTTGCCGGCGGCGATGTTGAGAATCTTGGCTCCGGCGCGCACTTTGGCATGCGCATCGTCGTCGCAACGTACGACCGTGGCGATGACGGGGATGTCGGCGATGTTGGTGCTGTGCTCGACCATCTCGGCAGTAGCGGGGGAGTTGACCACGCAGCCCGCCGCGCCCTGCATCTCGGAGACGGCTGCCATCTGCACGGAGCGCTTACCGGTCGTAGTTCCGCCGCCCACGCCTACAAAGACCGGGCACTCGGCGACGGTCAGCAGCGCTTGCGTAATGGCGGGCTGCGGCGTGAAAGGGTAGACCGCAAAAACGGCATCGGCGTTGGAGTTGCGGATAACCGCGACATCGGTAGTGTAAATGAGCGACTTGATGCGGCGGCCGAAGAGCGTGAAGCCGCTGGCCTCCTCGATCTCGTCGGGCATGCGAAGAGCAGCCTTGCGCAGACGTCCGTCGATGGGCAGGGGCTCCATGGGGAGCAGTCCGTTGGGGGTCACGGCTACCTGGGGCTCGGTGAACTCGTCTGCGAGCTCGACCTCGGAGAAATTGACCGAGGCGACGATGTCCTCGTGAACCTCGGCGGGTACATCGATGGGAGCTTGGTCGTTTGCCGCGGCAGGCGTGTCGAAGGAGCTGGTGCCGACAAAGGCGTCGACGCGTTCGTTTAGGTCGTTGAGGGTATCCATGGAGGCTCGATTCTATGCGATGGTGGCCGGCGCGATGCAGCCGGAATTGCGAATGCTAAATCGTTTGACGAGTTGATTTTTCCCCGCCGCACCATCCGTTAGACCGAAGGGCGGGAGAACGTGAAGGAGCTGTGGTGGCGAGGATCGAGGTGCTATCTTGAAAGTCCCGTTTAAAAGAGAGGTGACGCGGTATGGAATTGACAGCAATGTTTGGCTCGATTGGCCTGTGCGTGGGCGCAATCGTTGCCGCCGCGGTCATCTACTTTGTGGTCACGGCCATTAAGGGCAAAAGGGCCGAACGCAAGGAGCGCGCGATGCTTAAACAGCATCGCGACCAGCAGGGCAAACGCGCACAGAGATAGCTTGTTGAGTTTTTGATCCGTGCGCTAGCTGCGTTTTCGGATCAGGGCAATGTAGAAGCCCTCAAAATCGCGGCTAGGCGGAATGGTCAGCGTGCCGGGCATACCGTTGGCGATGGCCGAGACATGGCCGGCGGCGATGGCCTCGGTGAGGGCGTTGCACTCGATATGCGGCTCCTCGCCGGCATCCTGGGCGCGACGCGCTTCACTTTCGCTCGGTGTGCCGTCGAGGGGGATAAGCTCGCAATCCATGTGCTTGTCGAGGGCCTCTTGCAGGGCGTCCTCGTTTTCCTGCGGCATGATCGAACAGGTGGAATAGACGAGCGTGCCGCCCGGTTTGAGGGCTCCCATGGCGCGGTCCAGAAGCGCGCGCTGCGAGCGGGCGCACTTGACGAGCAGCTGCTCGGTGAGGCCGCGCAGGCTTTTCTCGTTGCCACTGATGACGGTGCCCGTGCCGGTGCAGGGAGCGTCGAGCAGGATGCGGTCAAAGCGGAAGAACTCGTCGAGCTCGCGTGCGTCGATGCGCATGACGGGCACGTTTTTGGCACCTTGGCGGTGGAGGTTGGACTCAAGCTTTTCGGCGCGGGGAATGCTCATCTCGCAGGCCGTGAGGTGTGCCTGGCCCTGGGTGAGGGCGGCGATCTGCGTCGTCTTGCCGCCAGGGGCTGCGCACATGTCCAGGATGTCCTCGCCTGCCTGGGCGCCCAACACCAAAGGCGGCATCATGGACGACAGGCTCTGTAGGTAGATCTTGCCGTCGCGGTAGATGTCGAGGTCCCATAGGTCGGAAACCTGGGCCTCGGGCAGGATAAAGGCGTCCGGATACCAAGCGACGGGGTTGTGGGCGATGCCGGCGGCACCGAGCGCCGCAGCGATGTCCTCGGCGGTCGCCTTGAGCGTGTTGGCGCGCAGCGTGACCGGGCGTGTGGCCGCGGCGCCGAAGCCCTCGATCATGAGCTCGGCATCGGCGGGCGCATAGGCGCCGGCGACCGTGTCGACCATAAAGCGCGGCAGGTCGGCGGCGCAGGGAAGGGCGGCAAGCTGGTCGGAAAGCTCGGTAGCGGCAAACTGCCTGAGCTTGAGCTCGGGCTTAACCTGCTTTTTCTGCTTACGACGACGCGGCTTGGACATCCGTCTTTCCTTCCACCTAAATGATTATTCTGGGACGGGGATTAAATAAGGCTCTGTTAGACCAGGATTGACATGCCGACCTGCCGGCTAACTCGCCGTCT
>UQKW01000032.1 GCA_900541885.1 uncultured Collinsella sp. | reverse complement strand
CGCAGCGTCGAGCCGTTACGCGGTTTGGTAAAACCGCGTAACCCTAAAGCTCCGTTACTTCAACGTTGTTGTAGATCTCGTCCCAGCGATCCATGACCAGGTGGCCGGTCTTGGGATCCATAGCGTTGAGCTTGCCGCAGGTATTGGCGGTCTTGAGCACCGTGACGTCATCGGCACCAGCCGCAATGGCATGCGCAAAGCCGGCGATGGTCGAGTCACCGGAACCCGTCGCGTTCACAGCCGCAATCGCGGGCGTCTTGGCGCGGAACGCGCGGCCCTCATGGAAGCCCACCGAACCGGCAGCGCCCATCGAAACGACAACCCAGGGGATACCGGCAAAACGGTCATCGGCGGCAAGCGCCTCGCGCAGGGCATCGACATCATCGGTCGTAAAGGACGTACCCAGCAGGCCGTTAATCTCGGTCAGGTTGGGCTTTACGAGCTCAGGCTTAGCGTCGGACTCCAGCGCGGCCTCCAGCGATGCGCCCGAGGTGTCGAGCAGCACCTTGGCGCCCGCCTCCTCGGCGATCTTGACGAGCTCGGCATAGTAGCCGGCATCGACGCCACGCGGCAGCGAGCCCGAAAGCGTCACGACGTCCGCCTTCGCTGCGAGCTCGGCGAACTTGGCCGTAAAGGCCTCGAGCTCGGCCGGGGCGATCTGCGGGCCGCTCTCCAGCAGCTCGGTCTGATTACCCTCGTGCAGGATATTCAGGCAGATGCGCGTCTCACCGGCAATAGGCACAAAGTCGTTCTTGACGCCGTCGGCATCCATAAGCTCGGCCATATAGGCACCCATGTGGCCGCCGAGCAGGCCGGTCGCGAGCACGTCGTCACCCAGCTGCAGCAGCACGCGACTCACGTTGAGGCCCTTGCCGCCAGCGGTCTTTTCGGGTGTCACGCGGTTAACATCGTCGATGATCAGCTTGTCGAGCTGATAGCGCGTATCAATCGACGGGTTCATGGTAACGGTCAGAATCATGTTGAACTCCTGTTCCGGGGCGGCATAACCCGCCCCAAACATACGATAGCTCGTTAAAGGATCTCGATCTCAAAGCCGCGGGTGACGGTCTCTCCCGGCTTGGCCACCAGGCAGCCGCGCTTGTGCTCCAGAATATCGTCCTCGTCGGAGCAGGTGGACAGGCCGCCCCACGGTTCCACGGCCACAAAGTCGCCCTCGGGCTTGCTCCACACAATCAGGTATGGCATATCGGGGAACGTCAGGCGCACGCCCTTGTCCTCGGTTTTCTTGGTAAGCGTAACCACGTGGCTCTCGAGCACGTCAAAGATGGTCTCTGCGAAGTCAAAGAGTTCGTGGGTCAGCGGCAGGTCATGGCCAACCATCGGGTTCTTGCTGCGATGCTCAACATCAATCAGGCCCGTCGAGGGAACGGCAGTACAGAGCTCGGCGGCCTCGCGCTGCTCAAAACGGAGCTCGTAGTCGTCGTAGAACTCGCCCTCGTCAAGCGGGCACTTAAAGCCAGGGTGACCGCCCACAAAGAACGGCATGTCCTCGGTGCCCTCATTGGTCACCTCGTACGACACGGCCACCTTCTCCGCATCGATCGTGTAACGAGCAACGATCTTAAACGGATACGGGTACTGCTCGAGCAACTCGGCATGGTCGGCAGAGCTTAAGCTCAGCACAACCATGTTGTCGCTCTGCTCCTCGAGCTTCCACTCCTGCTTGCGAGCAAAGCCGTGGCGGGCGAGCTTGACCTCGCGACCGCCCATGGTCATTGCGTGACCGCCACGAAGGCCACCGCAGATCGGGAAACAAATGGGTGCCTGGCCCGACCAGACCGAAGGATCGCCCTGCCACAGGTACTCGCGACCGTTGGCTTTAATCGAAGTGAACGATCCGCCAGCCGTGCTCAGTGCCACGCGGATAGAACCGTTATCAAGAACAAACTCCATAGGAGCCTTCCCTTTCTTACGACAGCCCGCCAAGTCAATAGGGCTGATAGAAAACCGGCCCGCGCCCCCTCACAGAAACGCGAGCCGTCAATTGAAAAGCTGCAAATCGCCAAGTACAGCCAAGAGCGAAGCACTCAAGCCAAGCAAGCAAACGTGTTATCGGAGCAGCTCGCCGTACCAGAACACTTCGCAACAACAGGGGCGATCTCACAGGTCACTCAAACGTCAGCGAGCGACGCTCAGGTGCCCTAGGTCGCCGCGAAAGAGGAGCGACGCGTACTTCATGTACGCGAGCGACGGTTTGAGCGGCGAGATGGGGTGCCTGAGCGCAGCGTCGACCGGTCCGGCGTTCGGCAGAACGCCGGAACCTAATTAGTCGTGATACTCGCCGCGGTCCCACTTCTCGAGGAACTCGTCAAAGAAGTGCGGGTCAGCCTGAGCCTCGGCGTCGGCCTTGTTGCAGGCATCGATCTTGGCGATCAGGGCGTCGTGCTCGGGAGTCTTCTCGTAGGGCTCCTCCAGGAAGGCAAGCATGATATCGGCCATCAGGAACTCGCCGGTGATCTTGCCGCCAAAGCCCACGATGTTGGCGTTGAGCTCGCGACGGGCATACAGGGCAGAGGTCATGTCGCGGACCAGGGCGCAACGGGCGCCGGGAACCTTGTTGACGGCGTTGGTGATGCCGATGCCGGTGCCGCACAGGGCCACGCCAAAGTCGGCCTTGCCGCTGGCAACGGCCTCGCCCACGGCCTTGCCGTAGATGGGATAGTGCGTACGGGTGTGGCTGTAGGTGCCGCAGTCGAGCACCTTGTAGCCAGCCTGCTCCAGGCGGTCGGCCAGATAGATCTTCTCGTCCGTAACGATATGGTCGCAACCGATTGCGATGGTCTTCTTCATCAGAACGTCCTTTCGTCTGAATTCACAAGTTGAGGTAGAAGTTCGAGTTCTCGGTGGCTCTCGTTAGGCCATCTTGTTGAGCATGTCGACACGGATCTGGTGACGGCCGCCGGCGTACTGTGCACGCAGGAACTCGCGGGCGATCTTCTTGGCGACCTCGGTGCCCACAACGCCCGGGCCCATGGTGACCATGCGCGAGCCGTTGTGCTCGCGGGTCATGTAAGCGGAACGCTCGTCGGAAATGTTGGCGACGACCATGCCCTTGATCTTGACGGCGGCCATATAGGAGCCGACGCCGTACTTATCGAATGCAAAGCCCTGGGAATCCTTGTGCTCCAGCAGGTCCTTGGCAACGGCGGTCGCGGAATCGACAAAGTCCGCGGCAGGGGTCTCGGAATAGTCGACGACCTCGTGACCGTCGGCGATGAGCATCTCCTTGATGGACTCCTTCATCGACATACCGTCGGCATCGGAAGCGATTACAACCCTCATGACATCCTCCTTGAGAGATACGCAGGTGCGTAGTTTCTGTTTGGAAGTGTTGAATCGCGTTCAGGTCCGGGCATCTGAATGTGCGGTTCTTCACTGTTCGTGTTTATTTGAACACATTCGAACACCGACTGCAACAATAATTTGTTTATCTTTGTTCTTTTTTGAACAAACACCATTCACGGATGATTGCTGACCGTTTGAGCCCGGCGCGGACGTAGCGCCCACGTGTTCAACAAACAAAAGGGCGACCGAGAACGTGTCTCGGCCGCCCTTCTTACGGTTGATCTTCCAAAGATCGCTTTGCCGCCTACTCAGACTGCCCGCTCTTCTTGGCATGTCTGGACGGAGCGCTCAAGAAACGACCCGTCAGATAGTTCGCGGGACCGGAGATATCGATCCCCAGCAGCACGTGTCCTAGCCATAGGAACGCCACGAGCACCAGTAGAGGAATCACACACGAGGTCACGATCATCACGATGACGCCTTCGATCAGATCGGTCACCTGATGCACGATCTCATCGGTCATCTGCTTGGCGCCGCTGGTCACCGACGTGACGAGACCCGAGGCACCGTCGGCAAGCTGCTCAAGCACGTTCTTGGACTCTGTGGACTCGGTCTTTTTCTTGCTTGTTTTGGAGCTATCGCTATCTGCCGCGCTCGCAGCGTCGGCCGCCTTTTGCTCGGCCGCCTCGATGCTAACGCGATACGTTTCATCGACCTTTTGCGACACCCATACGCTCGCGGGCACGAGCGCCATGCCGATCACGGCAACCACCAGTACGCGTGTCGCCACGCGGCGCAGGACAGTGCTCGTGCTCCAGCGCCCGTGAATGCCGAGCGACACCGCAAAGAGCACCAACGCAATCGGGATTAAGATGCCCAAGCCAACCGACCACAAAATAGTTAGCAGGTATTTCTCTAGGTATAGCACGGCAAGCACGATACCAAGGTTGCCTGAAAGCTGCGCGAGCTGCTCGGCAACTGGCGTTCCCGTATCGCCCGGCAGCGCAGTGATACCCGCAGATAGGGCGACGCACGAGGTCGTGAGCGCCAAAACATTGCCCTTCTTTTGATCGATGACCTCGATGGTGGAGTCCCAGGTCTTGGTATCGGCAAAATGCGGACGAACTACAAAGCCCGACAACAGCGCCAGTACCACGAGCGCAACGATAAAGCCAATCTGCAGCTTTTTGTTTGCGCACACGACATCGGACAGGCTGGGCTGCAGCTCGGTTACCGTCGTGTGCTCGGTTATCTGGACAGGACGCCCATGAGCCATCTCGTGCGCGTCTCCCTTTTGAATCAATCCGTTGCCCGGCATTTGGATACCTCCTTATTCCGGCCTGTATTGCGGATGGAAGTATACCCACCCAGCGAAAAACCGAACGGGAGGGCGTGCAGAAGCTCCAAGACTGCCCCCAACGACTAGTCGTTTAAGAACGTCCCCAATGACTGTCTCGGGATGAGTTGCGGTGGAATAGGGATTGTTTTACGCCCGCCGGCCCCTATTCAGTCCCCATTTCACCGCAACTTGGAGGAGGACAGAAAAAGCCCTGCCGCGGGTAGCGGCAGGGCTTTTGGAAGGGGACTTGGTTGTGAGGGCTCGTTAGGCGAGCTTGGCCTCGAGCTGGGCGATGCGCTTATAGGCATCGATGGTAAAGCGGGTCTGCTTCTCCAAGATCATAGTGGTCATGAGGGTATCCTGAGCGTGAGCCATGATGAAGGTCATCTCCATCTCGCCACCGCCGGCCTCCTGCGAAAGCAGCTTGGTCTGCGTGTCGTGAGCGCCGATAAGTGCATCGCTGGCATCCTTGTGCAGTTGCTCGGCCTTCTCAAAATCACCCTCGCGAGCAGCATCGAGCGCTGCAAGCAGATCGGTCTGGGCGTCACCTGCGTATGCGACGATCTCGAATCCAACCATCGAGATTTCTTCTTTGGTTGCCATATTGCGTTCCTTTCACATATGAACCAATGGAGAGCATCGCGTCCGGGTATACGCGCTGCGCTGTGTATGACAGAAACAATAACATTCAAACAAAAAGGAACAATGCAAACCGTTATTTCGAGCCGTGAACGGTCTTTTTTCTCCCGTGAACGGTTTCCAAACCATTTCGAACAATATCAAACATGATTAGCGGAAACCCAAACAGGACCGCACCCTAACGCAAATCGCGTACCGTATCGCCCTCCACGAGCACGCCGGGGATCAGCATGTGCTCCACGCCAGACACAACGCCCTCGGCGCCGGCGATCTTGTCGACCGCCCACATGCCGACGCGCCTGTTGTCAAAGCGCACGGTGGCCAGGCGACGATCGGGCACGATGTCGCCCAGACTGTCATCAACACCCACCACACTCACGTCCTCGGGCACGTGCTTTCCGCGCGACTCGAGTCCGCGAATGCAGCCGTAGGCCATGGCGTCGTTGGAAGCATAAATGGCCGTACAGGTCGGATCGTCCGCCAGAGCCCGACCGGCAGCATACCCGCTCTGTGCCGTCCAATCGCCACGAACGAGTCGCGGCGGCTCAATACCATGTGCGTGCAATGTCTCGCGCCAGCCTTCCTCGCGCTGCATGCCCGAAAGCGAGCGCTCGGGACACGAGATGAAATGCACGGTCTTGTGCCCCTGCCTCAGCAAGTACTCGACAACCTGGCGCGAGCAATCGAACTGGTCGTTATCGACCGTTGAACAGAGTGGGTGCTCCAACATCGTAACGAGCACTGTCTGCATGCCGGGCAGTGGCTCGAAGGTTCCAAAGTCCGCCGGCATGCGATTCATGATCACGACCATGCCATCCACCGGCAGTGCGCTCATGCGCGACGATGCGCTCTCGAGGGTATACGGATGCCCATCTACTTTCGTGAGGGTAATGGCGTATCCGTGCTTATCGGCGGCGGCAGCAAAGCCCTCCATACGGTCGAGGTTGCCTGTACCGGTAATGTTGAACATGGCGACGCCGACGGTCTTAAACTTGCCACGGCGCAGCGATCGACCGGCAAAATTGGGGCGATACCCCAGCTCGCGCATGGCGGCACGCACGCGCTCCTTGGTCTCGGGGCGCACGCTGGGTGAATCGTGCACCGTACGCGAGACTGTCTGCTCCGAGACGCCCGCGAGACGCGCCACGTCCTTAACGGAAACCGATTTTTTAACAGCGGCCATTGGTCGATCTTTCCGTGTCAACGATGCCATTGACGGCATCCTGCGCAGTCATATTAAACGCCTTCAAGTATATCTAACGCCGCCTCTGCAATACGCTTACCACCCAAAACCTACCGTTCACCGACATTTCTGCTTCCCCGAACGGCTTTTGTCGCCCAAATGTTAACGTTGCCATTGTGCAAACACAGAGCCACCGGGCGGCTCAAACGTTTACGCACAAAGAATCGACGGTTCGCAGGCACAGGAACCACCGGTTCGCGTCTTTTTTTGTGTCGCAAAATGGCAACGTCAACATTTTGGCAACCGAACGTCAAAAGCTACCATCGTTGCTAACCCACCGACTCTTAGGAGCTTTGCATGGAGCAACTCATCGCCACTATCGAAAAGGGCCAGCCCTTTTTCAACGCGATCGCCCGCAACAAGTACCTCAAGGCGATCCGCGACGGTTTTATCTCCGTCATCCCCATCATCATCTTCTCGTCCATCTTCTGCCTCGTAGCCTCGGTCCCCAACATCTGGGGTTTCTACTGGCCCGATGACATCAACAACGCCCTGTGGAAGTGCTACAACTACTCCATGGGCATCCTGGCAATCGCCTGTGCCGCCACCACCGCCAAGCACTTCGCCGACGCTCAGAACCGCGACCTGCCCAAGAACAACCAGATCAACTTTATCTCATGCATGTGCGCGGCCATCATCGGCTTCTTGCTCCTTTCGAGCGACACCATCGCCACGGACGCCGCCAGCGGCTTCAACACCACCTACCTTGGTTCCAAGGGCCTGCTGACTGCCTTCATCGCTGCGTTTGTGACCGGCATCATCTACAAGTTCTTTATCAAGCGCAACATCACCGTCAAGATGCCCGAGCAGGTTCCGCCCAACATCTCGCAGACCTTTAAGGACATCATCCCCTTCTCCGTCTGCATCACCGTCTTTTGGGTCTTTGACATCGTCTTCCGCGCTGCCTTTGGCTTCTGCTTTGCCCAGGGCGTCATCCAGGTGTTCCAGCCCCTGTTCACCGCTGCCGACGGCTATATCGGTCTCGCTGTGATCTACGGCGCCATGAGCCTGTTCTGGTTCGTCGGCGTCCACGGCCCCTCGATCGTCGAGCCCGCCATCGCCGCCGCCCTCGTTGCCAACATGACCGACAACCTGGCTGCATTCCAGGCCGGCGAGCACGCCTCCGCCGTTCTGACGCAGGGCGCCCAGTACTTCGTCGTCTGCATGGGCGGCACCGGCGCCACGCTCGTCTTGGTCTTTATGTTCTGCTTCCTGGCCAAGTCCCAGGAGATGCGCGCCGTCGGTAAGGCCGCCATCGTCCCCGTGTGCTTTGCCGTTAACGAGCCGCTGCTGTTCGCCGCACCCATCGTGCTCAACCCCGTCTTCTTTGTCCCGTTTGTCTTTGCCCCGATCGCCAACATCTGGATCCTCAAGATCTTTATCGACTTTTTGGGCATGAACGGCTTTATGTACACCCTGCCCTGGACTGTCCCCGGCCCCATTGGCACCATCATGGGCTTGGGCTTCCAGCCGCTCGCCTTTGTGATGCTCGCCCTTATCCTGGTCGTCGACTTTGTTCTGTACTATCCGTTCTTCCGTGCCTACGACGCCCAGAAGTGCGCCGAGGAGGCCGAGATCTCCCAGGAGGAGCTCGCCGCCAAGAACGCCGAGAAGGCCGCCAAGCTCAACGATGCCTTCCAGGGCAAGGCTGACGCCAAGAGCGTTGCCGCCGGCGCCGCTGCCGAGGCCGTGAAGTCCGATGCCCCCGCCGTTCCCGCAGCGCCCGCTGCCGAGGCAACGACCGCCAGCGACCTCAACGGCAAGCGCGTGCTCGTGCTCTGCCAGGGCGGCGGTACCTCGGGCCTGCTCGCCAACGCACTGGCCAAGGCCGCCAAAGAGCGCGGCATCAATCTTGAGACCGCTGCCGAGGCCTATGGCAACCACGTTGACATGCTCCCCGACTTTGACCTGGTCGTCCTGGCCCCGCAGGCCGCCAGCTACCTGGCCGACCTGCAGAAAGACTGCGAGCGCGTGGGCAACAAGTGCGTCGCCTGCCGCGGTAAGCAGTACATCGAGCTCTCCCAGAACGGCGATAAGTCTCTCGCCTTCGTCTCCGAGCAGCTTTCGAAGTAAGTAACGCTCAGGGCCAGCCGACCATCCAAGACCGGCTGGCCCTTCGATTTAGACGATTGGATCATCATGTCCGTTAACCCTGCTAGCGTCACTAACCCGCCTGCGCAGTTTCCCGAGGACTTTGTCTTTGGCGGCGCCACCGCTGCCTACCAAGTAGAGGGCGCGACCCGCACTCACGGTAAGGGCAAGGTCGCCTGGGACGACTTCCTGGAGGCCCAGGGGCGCTTTTCCCCCGATCCCGCTTCGGACTTCTACAACCAGTACCCCGTCGACCTGGAACTGTGCGAGGAGTTTGGCATCAACGGCATCCGTCTCTCCATTGCCTGGAGCCGCATCTTTCCCAACGGGACCGGCGAGATCAACCCCGAGGGCGTCCAGTTCTACCACGACCTCTTCGCCGAGTGCCACAAGCACCACGTTGAGCCGTTTGTCACGCTGCATCACTTCGATACGCCGCTGTCCCTCTTTGAGAAGGGCGACTTCCTCAACCGCGAGACCATCGACGCCTTTGTGGACTTTGCCACCTTCTGCTTTAAGGAGTACGCCGACCAGGTGACCTATTGGTTCACCTTTAACGAGATCTGGGCGGACGCCTCCAACACCTACATCGAGGGCACTTTCCCCGGTGGCGTCAAGGCACATCTTGCCGAAGCCTTCCAGTGCGAGCACAACATGATGCTCGCCCACGCCAAGGCCGTGCTGGCCTTCCACAACGGCGGCTTTAAGGGCAAGATCGGGGTCATTCAGTCGCTGGAGTTTAAGTACCCGCTCAACGAGAACGACCCCGCCGACATCAAGGCCGCCAACAACGAGCACGTGCTGCAGAACCAGTTCTTGCTCGACGCCACCTTCCGCGGCGACTACGCGCCTGACACCTTGGAGTGCGCCAACCGCCTGGCTGCCGTCTCGGGCGGCACCATCGAGATTCTGGACGAGGACCTCGAGATTATGCGCGAGGCCGCGCTCTACAACGACTACCTGGGCGTTAACAACTATCAGTGCCGTTTTTTGAAGGCTTACGATGGCGAGAACGACCTGCACCACAACGGTACGGGCGAGAAGGGCACCGGCCGCTGGCGCGTTAAGGGTATTGGCGAGCATGTGAACAAGCCTGGCATCCCCACCACCGACTGGGACTGGATCATCTATCCCGAGGGCCTGTTCGATCTGCTCGTCTACATTAAGCAGCGCTACCCCAACTATAAGCAGATCTTCATTACAGAAAACGGCATGGGCTACAAGGATCCCTACAAAGACGGCTTTGTGGACGACCAGCCGCGCATCGACTACATCGAGCAGCACCTGCGCTGGTTGCTCAAGGCCATGGAGGTGGGCGTCAACGTGGGCGGTTACTTCCTGTGGAGCCTGCAGGACCAGTTCTCCTGGACCAACGGATACAACAAGCGCTATGGCTTCTTCTACGTTGACTTTGAAACCCAGAAGCGCACGCCCAAGGCAAGCGCCTACTGGTATAAGCACGTAGCGCAGACCCGTCGTCTGGACTAGCGGCTTGCGGGGTTACCCGCCCACATAACCTGTCCCCATTTCTCAGCCGGGGGCGGCACGTCACACGGCGCGCCGCCCCCGACCTTTTTGTTCAGGTCGGGAGCCGTTTGTCTCGATCTGTAACATCTAGCCGAGTTTTTTGGTCCTAGCTGTTACAGATTGAGACGAACAGGATTGCTCTTTCCGAAGAATCTAAATCTGTAACACGTAGCCCGCTTTTGACCGTCTACCTGTTACAAATCGAGACAAACGGAGTAGGACCTAACCCCGTATGTCCCTAACAGTCGAGCGTTCGACCAGCGTACTCGGCACATGAATCGCCTCGATAGACGAGCTCTCTCCAATCGCCGCCTCAAACGCAAGCTTACCGACACCGCGCAAATCAAATCGCAGCGTCGTCAGTCGATTGTGAGGAACAAGTCCCTCGAGTGCGTCGTCGATACCAACCACGCTCACGTCGTCGGGCACGGACAGGCCCGCGTTCTCGAGCGCGGCGATAACGCCCAGCGCCATCTGGTCATTTGCCGCAAGCACGGCAGTCGGCGCCTGCGACCCGCCGGCAAGCACCTCGGCCGCAATCCGCTCGCCCATGGCGTACCCACTGTCCGCACTCCAATCGCCACGCAGCATCGGAGCGGCATCGGCATGAGCACGACCCAGCGTATCGCGCCAACCGGCCTCACGAAAACGCGAGGAAATCGAGTTTTCCGGACCCGCCACAAACCGCATATTCGAGTGACCATGTTCCAGCAGATAATTGGTCAACAGCTCGCACGAACCATACTGGTCGGAGTCGATCGTCGTGCAGCGCGGATGCGCATACATGGACAGGATGACCGTTCGCACTCCCGGCTGGGGAACAAACTCCTCAAAATCGGGAGCCATGCGGTTCATGTTGAGAATCATGCCGTCGACGGGTCGCTCGACCATGCGGCGCGAGGCATCGGCAAGTGTATAGGGCTTGTCGCCGCCCATCTCGATCATAGTGACGGCAAAATCGTGCTCGCGCGCCGCTTGCATGATACCCTCGAGCGTCGCCAGGTTACCGACACGTGTGATGTTGTACATGCACAGGCCAATAGAACGATACGACCCGCCGCGCAACGCCGCTCCAGCAAAATTGGGACGAAAGCCCAGCTCTTCCATGGCGGCCAGCACACGCTTGCGCGTCTTTTCCGTCACGTTGGGCATACCGTTGACCACGCGAGACACAGTCTGGCGGCTCACGCCAGCGAGCGCCGCAACCTCTGCCGCGCTCGCCGAATGACCATTCCTTGTCTGCTGAGCCATGCCTTCCACGCTAACCTGCTTCCCAACTATTCCCCGCGCCCATGGCGCATCGTACATACATCGATAACGTGCTCATGATACCCGAGCCATATACCACAACATGAAAACTTCTGTCAATCAAAACCGCTTACCGAACAAATACAACCGTTCGCGGCTGTTTGAAGTTGTTTTGTTTCTATACATCCCAGCCGGATGTTAACGTGCTCATTGTCAAATGTTCACGTGCTCATTTTGGTTCTAATCATTTTAAGATAGTGTTTATCGGGCTTTTTCACCGCTGAACGCTAACCAGGGAGCCTCCTGAGCGCAAACGCACAATATCGAACAGCGAGACGAGAGGGTGTATGCATATGTCTTTGCTAAACCGCGTACAGCAGCTGCCGAAGGGCTTTGTTTGGGGCGCCGCAACCGCCGCGTACCAAACGGAAGGTTCCACGAAGGTGGCAGGCAAGGGTAAGACCATGTGGGACGATTACCTTGTCGCCCAGGGTCGCTTTTTGCCCGACCCGGCCAGTGATTTCTACAACCGCTACGAGGAGGATATCCGCCTTTCTGCCGAGCATGGACTCAACGCCATCCGTGTGTCCATCGCCTGGACCCGCATCTTCCCCAACGGCGACGATGCCGAGCCCCTCGCCGAGGGCGTTAAGCACTACCACGAGCTGTTCGCCTGCTGCAAAAAGTATGGCGTCGAGCCCTATGTGTCCCTGCATCACTTTGACTCCCCCGCCGCCCTGTTCAACCAGGGCGACTGGCTCAACCGCAAGACCGTCGACGCCTATGTGCGCTATGCCGAGTTCTGCTTCCGCGAGTTCCGCGAGGTCAAGAATTGGTTCACCATCAACGAGCTCATCAGCCTCTCGCACTCCCAATACATCCAAGGCAACTTCCCGCCCAACCATCACTTTGATGTGACGAGCGGCATCCAGAGCCAGCACAACGAGCTCGTTGCCCACGCCCGCGCCGTCAACCTGTATAAGGATCTTGACGAGACCGAGCACCTGGGCGGACGCATTGGCATGGTCAACGTCCTGACGCCGGCATATCCTGCCACCGACTCGCCCGCCGACCAGCACGCCGCCGACCTGTACAACGCCTTCTACACCGACTTCATCATGGACGGCGCCTTCCTGGGTCACTACTCCGCGCGCACCCTCTCACTCATCAACGAGATTCTGCGTGCCAACAACGCCACACTTACGGTTGAGGACAGCGACATGGAGGAGCTCGCCAAGGCGGCGCCCCGCAACGATATGTTCGGCCTCAACTACTATCAGTCGGCGTTTATCGCCGCCTACGATGGCGAGTCAACCAACAGCTTTAACGGCACCGGAGACAAGGGCACCTCGTGCTTTAAGTTTAAGGGCGTCGGGCAGCAGGTCGATATGCCGGGTATCCCCACCACCGACTGGGATTGGCTCATCTACCCGCAAGGCCTCTACGACACGCTCAAGCACATCAGCGCCACCTATCCCAACCTCCCCGTCATCTATATCACCGAAAACGGCCTGGGCCACAAGGACCCCGAGCCCGACGCAAACGGCATCGTCGCCGATCCCGAGCGCATCGACTTTGTCGACCAGCACATGGAGAAGGTGCTCCAGGCGCGCGCCGAGGGCGTCGACGTCCAGGGCTACTTTATCTGGAGCCTGCAGGACCAGTTCTCGTGGGCCAATGGCTATAACAAGCGCTACGGCCTGTTCTACATCGACTTCGACACGCAAAAACGCTACATCAAGCAGTCGGCACTCTGGTACAAGGAGCTCGCCGACACTATGGCGGACGCGCAGTAGCGCATCGCCTCGCTTTCCCCCGAGAAGGGAGCGGCCCTATGCGATACAAACCCAGCCGCTCCCCTCTCTCCCCCTGGGACCGGCCCCGCCTGCACCCGGGCTTTTAGCAAGCGGGAGACCATATAGGTTTTCAACGTCCATGCCATTAAGATTTCATGCAAAGAGGAGCGTGAACTATGGAATCGATCGTTAAGTTCTTGGAGAAAGGTCAGCCGTACTTCGACAAGGTCTCTAAGAACATCTACCTTCAGGCCATTAAAGACGGCTTTTTGGCAGCAATGCCCATTATCCTGTCTTCTTCTGTCTTCCTGCTTATTTCGACCCTGCCGGGCGTTGTCGCCACGGTCGGCGGCTTTACGCTGCCCGACTGGTGGAACGTCGACGTCGTGAACTTCTGCAACAAGGTTTACAACTTCACGATGGGCGTCGTGGGCATCATGGTCGCCGGCACCACCGCAAGCGCGCTGACCGGCTCCAAGAACCGCCGCATGCCTGCCGGCAAGGCTATCAACGCCACGAGCACCATGGTCGCCGCCATGTGCGCTATGCTCATCTTGGCCGTTACCCAGACGAGTGCCAAGATCGACGGCGCCGATGTCTCGGTGTTCTTTACCGACAACATGGGCACCAAGGGCCTGCTGAGCTCCTTTGTCGCCGCATTTGCCACGGTCAACATCTATGCCTTCTGCATTAAGCGAGACATCACCATCAAGCTGCCCAAAGAAGTCCCCGGCGCCATCGCCCAGAACTTCCGCGACATCTTCGCCTTCAGCTTCTCCATCCTGTTTGTCGCCGTCATCGACGTTATCTGCCGCACCTGCTTGGCCGTCCCGTTTGCCAACGTCATCTCCACGCTGGTGAGCCCGCTGTTCGCCGCTGCCGATTCCTACGCCGGCCTCGCCCTCATCTGGTTCATGATCCCGCTGTTCTGGTTCATGGGCATCCACGGCCCCTCGGTCGTTAAGCCTGCCCTCAACGCCGCGCTGTTTGGCAACATCACTACCAACCTCGCCACGCTGCAGGCCGGCGGTCACCCCGCCCTCGCCCTGACCGAAAACTTCGGTAACTACATCGGCGAACTCGGCGGCACCGGCGCCACGTTCATTGTCCCGATTATCTTCCTGCTCTTTATGCGCTCCAAGCAGCTCAAGGCCGTCGGCAAAGCCTCTGTCGTGCCCGTGATGTTCGCCGTCAACGAGCCGCTGCTGTTCGCCGCGCCCATCATCCTCAACCCGTACTTCCTGATCCCGTTCCTGTTTGCCCCCGTGGCCAACGTCCTCATTGGTAAGTTCTTCATCGACTTTTTGGGCATGAACGGCTTTATCTATGCCATGCCGTGGGCACTCCCCGGACCGATCGGCACCTTCATCGACACCAACTTCCAGCCGATCTCTCTGGTCCTGGTTGTCGTCCTGCTGGTCGTTGACTTCTTGATCTACTACCCGTTCTGCAAGGCCTACGACAACGTCCTGTGCAAGCAGGAGGCCGAGACCCTGGCCGAAGAAGAGGCCGAGGAGACCAAGGCCGTCAAGACCGCTGCCGCCCCCGCCGTTGAGGCTCCTGTTGTCGAGACCGCTTCTGCCACTGAGGCCTCCGCAGCTCCGTCCGCCCTTAAGGGCAAGGATCTGAGGGTTCTGGTTCTGTGCGCTGGCGCCGGCACCTCTGCACTGCTCGCCAACGCGCTTAAGGAAGGCGCCGACGAGCTGGGCATCGACATTACCGCCAACGCCGGTGCCTACGGCAGCCACTACGCCATCATGGACCAGTACAACGTCATCGTCCTGGCTCCGCAGGTTCGCACCTATTACAACGAGATGAAGGCCGACACCGACCGCCTGGGCATCACGCTGCTGTCGCCCAAGGGCAAACAGTACATCGACCTCACTAAGGATCCCAAGGGTGCCGTCGCCTGGATCGAGGAAAACCTCGAGGCATAAGACGCTGACACCACCTGCCGCTTGCAGACAATAAATGGCCCGTGCATCGATGTGTGATGCGCGGGCCATTTTGTTTAGACCGCACCCGTCCTCCTGTTCATCTCAATCTGTAACATCTAGCCGAGTTTTTGGGTCCCAGCTGTTACGGATCGAGGTGAACGCACAGGCCAAGCCAAAAATCTCAATCTGTAACATGTAGACCGCTTTTGACCGCTTAGATGTTACAGATCGAGACAAACAGATGGGTCAATCCAATCAATCTAGATCTGTAACACCTGGCTGGTCATTTCACTCCTAACTGTTACAGATCGAGACAAACGGAATAAGCCGGGCCGAATTGTCTAAATCTGTAACATCTAGCCGAGTTTTTGGGTCCCACCTGTTACAGATTTAGACGAACAGGCCGAGCACGTCTACGCCCGCAGATCCCGCACGCTCGCGCGCTCGACCAACACGCCCGAGACGAGCGTACGGCTTCTGGAGCTCGGGGCTTCCAGACCTGCGACGACCTCATTAAGCGCACGGACGCCCAGCTCGCGGTGGCGGAACTTCACCGACGTCAGAATCGAGTTGGGAATCGTCTTGTAAAGCTCGTCATCAAAGCCGATCACGGACACATCATCGGGCACACTGAGCCCTTTATCACGTAAAGCCATCATCACGCCGTTTGCCATGCAGTCGTTAGCCGCGAGGACCGCCGTGCAATCGGGTTTATCGGCAAGCACAAGGCCCGCAGCATAGCCACTATCCGCATTCCAATCGCCTTGCAGAGGCTCGGGCGGCTCAATGCCACGCGCCTCGAGTGCCGCACGCCAACCTTTCATACGGCACTGGCTCGACAGCGACTCTTTCTTACCAGAGACGAAGTACACATTCTTGTGTCCGCGATTCAAGAAGTACTCGCATGCCATGCGCGCGCCGCCCTCTTGGTCGTCACTGACGGTAGAGCAGGTAGGATGTTCCATCGACGTGATAATCACCGTCTTGAGGTCTTTCGGCGCCTCAAAGGTATCAAAGTCATCGACCATCTGGCGCAGGTTGAAAATCATGCCGTCGACGGGAAGCTGCGACATCCTACGTGCCGCTTCGGCAAGGGTCATCTTCTCCCCCGCCCGCTTTTTAATCATCGTGAGCGCAAAGCCTCGCTCTGCGGCGGCATCGGCGATGCCGTCAATCATGTCCACGTTGCCGCCCGACAAGTGGAACAGCACCACGCCGATGCACCCGTAACGGCCCAACTTGAGTGAACGCGCGGCAAAGTTCGCCCGGAACCCAAGCGCTTCCATGGCAGCATGGACCCTATCGCGTGTCGACTCTCGCACGCTATCGGGCTCGTTGATCACACGCGACACCGTCTTGAGAGAAACACCCGCGGCAATCGCCACATCGTTCATTGAGACATTTTTCTTGTCCATCGTTGCCACTACTTCTCCAGTCGGTTTTGCATCGCTTGTTTTTTGCGTTCTAGCATACACTACCTGCCCGACTGACAAATCAACCGTTTACCGGACAATATCGACCGCTCACCCGTATATCCTTGTTGCTCTTCCAAAAATGTCTTACGTTGTCATTAACGAAATGACAACGTTGTCATTTCGCAATGCCTTCCTTAAGCAGGAAGGTTTCCGGGCAGTCCTGACCATCCATCGACGACCAGTTCCATCCACATGCATCGCGCATCAAGTAGCAAAGGAGCTCTATGGACGCCATCGTAAAGATGCTCGAAAAGCATCAACCGTTCTTTGAGAAGATCTCGAGGAACGTCTACCTCCAGGCCATTAAGGACGGATTCCTTGGGTGCATGCCCATCGTCCTCACCTCTTCGATCTTTCTGTTGATCGCCACCCTTCCTGGCGTAGTTGGCATCACGCTGCCCCAGCCGCTCATCGACTGGTGCAACAAGCTGTACAACTTCACCATGGGCGTCATGGGCATCATGGTTGCCGGCACCACTGCCAAGAACTTCACGGCGTCCATGAACCGTCGCATGCCCGCCGGCAAGGTGCTCAACGACGGCTCCACCATGGTTGCCGCCCAGTGCAGCATGCTGCTGCTCGCTGTTACGCAGTTCACCACCAAGTTCAACGGCTCCGAGCTTTCGGTCTTCGATTGCACCAGCATGGGTACGCGCGGTCTGTTCTCGGCCTATATCGCCGCATTCATTACCGTGTGGGTTTATAAGTTCTGCGTCTCGCGCGATCTGACCATTAAGCTGCCCAAGGAGGTTCCGGGCGCCATCGCTCAGAACTTCCGCGACATCATCCCCTTTGGCGGCGCTGTCATCATCTGCGGCATCATCGATGTTGTCGTGCGCAACCTCATGGGCGTTCCGTTCTCCGAGCTGCTCATCAAGCTGCTCTCCCCGCTCTTTACCGCTGCAGAAACCTATCCTGGCCTTATCCTTATTCAGGCAGCCACCGCGTTCTTCTGGTTCATCGGCGTCCACGGCCCCTCGATCGTCCAGCCGGGCATCGACCCCATCCGTCTTGCCAACCAGGCCGAGAACCTGCAGGTTCTGCTGGCCGGTGGCCACCCCGCCCACTCCCTCACCTTCAACATGTCGCTCGTGGGTGAGTTCGGCGGCACCGGCGCCACGTTCATCGTGCCGCTTCTGCTGATTCTCTTTATGAAGTCCAAGCAGCTCAAAGCCGTCGGTAAGGCCTCGATTGTTCCTGTTGCCTTTGCTGTCAACGAGCCGCTGCTCTTTGGCGCGCCGATGATCCTTAACCCCTACATGCTCATCCCCTTTGTTGCCGCCGGCTGCGTCAACGTGAGTGTTGCCAAGTTCTTTATCGACAACGTGGGCATGAACGGCTTCTCCTTCGTGGTACCTTGGGCTACCCCCGCTCCCATCGGCATCTTCATCACCACGAACTTCCAGCTTATCGCCCTGGTGTTTGTCGCAATCATCATCTTGCTGGACGCCATCATCTACCTGCCGTTCTTGAAGGCATACGATAAGCTGCTCTGCGACCAGGAGGCCGAGCGCGCCGCCGAGCTGGGTCTCGAGTCCGATGGTGCTGCCGCCATCGCCGCCAGCACCTCTGCTCCCGCTGTCGAGCAGACCACCGCTTCCGTCGAGCCGACCGCCGCTGCCGCCGACAGCAAGCCTGTCGCCGATCAGCCCGAGCCCACCGCCGACGCATCCGCTAAGAAGGACGTCGACGGTCTGAAGGTCCTCGTCCTGTGCGCCGGCGCCGGCACCTCTGCCATGCTTGCCAACGCCATCAAGGAAGGTGCTGCGCAGACCGGAGAGAACATCGCTTCCTCCGCAGGCGCTTATGGTCAGCACACAGCCATCATGGATCAGTACGACGTCATCGTGCTCGCCCCGCAGGTTCGTAGCTACTACAACGACATGAAGGCCGACACCGATCGTCTGGGCATTAAGCTGCTCGCTCCCCGCGGTAAGGAATATATCGACCTTACCCGCGACCCCGCTGGCGCCATCAAGTGGCTCCGCGAGAACCTCGACTAGTTCCTCCCTCTGTTGGTGCCCGGATCCCCAGTTCGGGCACCTCTCCCTATTCGTATCCCACAGAAAGGACGACTCATGACCAACCCCATGCAGTTCCCCGACGGCTTTGTGTTTGGCGGCGCCACCGCCGCTTACCAGGTTGAGGGCGAGACCCGTACGCACGGCAAGGGCAAAGTGCCCTGGGACGATTTCCTGTCTGCTCAGGGTCGCTTCTCCCCCGACCCCGCAAGCGATTTCTACAACAAGTACCCGGTCGATATCGACCTGTGCCAGCGCTTCGGCATCAACGGTATCCGTGTCTCCATCGCTTGGAGCCGCATCTTCCCCAACGGCACCGGTGAGATTAACCCCGAGGGTGTTGCCTTCTATCACGAGCTCTTTGCCACCTGCAATAAAGCCGGCGTTATCCCCTATGTCACGCTCGATCACTTTGACACGCCCGAGGCCTTCTACCAGGACGGCGGAGAGGGCTTCCTGACGCGCACGACGATCGACGCCTTTGTCGAGTACGCCAAGTTCTGCTTTGCCGAGTTCACCGAGGTCAAGCACTGGTTTACCTTTAACGAGATTCCCGCGACCGCCGAGGGCAGCTTTATCGTCGGCAACTGGCCGCACGGCGAGAAGTATCGCCTGGACAAGGCCTTCCAGCTCATGCACAACATGATGGTGGCCCATGCCAAGGCCGTCGTCGCCTTCCACGAGGGCGGCTTTGAGGGCGAGATCGGCATTGTCCAGAACCTGGAGCCCAAGTATCCCCTCGATCCCAACAGTGCTGCCGACTGCGAGGCCGCCCGCATGGCCGACGTCATCAACAACCGCTGGGTACTCGACGCCACCTTCCGCGGCCACTATGCAGCCGACACCATGGAGGCTGCGACCAAGCTGGCCCATATCGCCGGCGGCGAGCTCGACGTCCGCGACGAGGACATCGCCGCGCTGACCGCCGCGCTCCCCTACAACGATTGCCTGGGCGTCAACACCTACAAGTGCCAGTTCCTGCGTGCCGCCGAGGGCGAAAACGACATCAACCACAATGGCACCGGCGACAAGGGCTCCTCGCGCTGGTTCCTCAAGGGCGTGGGCGAGTCATGCGTGCGCGAAGGCGTACCCACCACCGATTGGGACTGGATTATCTATCCCGAGGGCCTCTACGACCTGCTGCTCCGCATTAAGAACGATTACCCCAACTACAAGAAGATCTACATCACCGAGAACGGCATGGGCTATAAGGACGACTTCGAGGACGGCTTTATCGACGACGCCCCTCGCATCGACTACATGCGTCAGCATCTCGCATGGATCCTCAAGGCAATCGACGGCGGCGTGAACGTCGACGGTTACTTTGTGTGGTCGCTGCAGGACCAGTTCTCCTGGACCAACGGCTATAACAAGCGCTATGGCCTGTTCTACATCGACTTTGAGACTCAGAAGCGCTATCCCAAGGCGAGCGCGTACTGGTACAAGAACGTCGCAGAGACCGGCCTGCTCATGGCCTAGTTTAAGCCGCGTACCCCCTGTCGGCCGCATGCGAATCCCTCCACGGGTTCGCATGCGGCCTTTTTTGTTTTGGCTCGACCCGAGCAGGCCGTTTGTCTCGATCTGTAACATCTAGTCGAGTATTTCGGCCCTACCTGTTACAGATCAAGACAAACGAGCGGCCCGAACTTGAAGATCTCGATCTGTAACACGTAACCGAGTATTCCGGCCCTAGCTGTTACAGATCAAGACAAACAGAACGCCCGAGCAGAAATATCTCAATCTGTAACACGTAGCCCACTTTCGACCGTCTACCTGTTACAGATCAAGACAATAAGATAGTCAAATCCAAACTTTCCAAGCAGTTATGAACCATGGTTTCTAGTTTTCGGTATCACGAACATACTTTCGGTATCATTTAATGGTATTATGATATCGAAAGTATGTTCGTGATACCGAAAGGAGCCGCATGCGCCAGTTCGATTACACCACAGTCCCAGCGGAACTCGAAGCAACTCCAATCACCAACCTCCTCCTCTCGATACGCGAGCATAAAGGCCGACAGCTTGCTCTGAGTCAAGTCAAACCCGAGCTTCTATCGTCCCTAATGGAGGAGGCTAAGATCCAAAGCACCCGATCCTCCAACGGACTTGAAGGAATTGTTACCACCCAAAAAAGACTCAAAGCGATCATGGCGTATTCCGCCAAGCCAAGCTCCCGCGCAGAGGAAGAAATCGCTGGATACCGAGATGTGCTGTCGCTTATTCACGAGCAACACGATTCCATTCCCGTAACGCCATCGGTCATTCTGCAGTTGCATCGTGACCTCATGGCGCACACGGCAATCTCGTATGGAGGCCATTGGAAGGATAGCGATAACGAAATCGTCTCCATTGACGATCAAGGTAATCGATTTGTGCGCTTTAGGCCCCCTTCGGCTCTAGCAACCCCGGGACTTATTAAAGAAGCCTGCCAGTCCCTCAACGATGCTTTATCTCGCCAAGTTTGCGATCCCCTCCTTATATCGCTCCGCTTTATCTTCGATTTTGTCAGTATTCATCCCTTCAACGATGGCAATGGCAGGATGAGCCGGCTCCTTACAACGCTGTTGCTCGAAAAGACTGGATACGACGTTGCGCGTTACATCAGCATCGAACGACTTATTGAAGACAACAAAGCGCTTTACTACAACGCCCTCGCTGCAAGCTCCACTGGATGGAATGAAAATCAAAACACCGAAGCACCCTTTATCCGTTTCATGCTCGGAACAACCCTGGCCGCCTACCGACAGCTCGAACAGCGTACCTTAATTGAATCAAGCACTCGTCCCATGTCGAAGCAAGCGCGCATCGCCGTTCTATTTCAACAGAGACCCGGCGTCATTAAGAAATCAGACATCCGATCCAACTGCCCCGATATCAGCGAGGTTACCGTTAAACGAACCCTCAGTCAGCTTGTTAGTTGCAGCGCAATCGAAAAAACAGGGGCGGGTCGTTCGACGGGCTACATACTCAAAGACGTCCATGCTCTAGAACTATTCTTGCAATCCACAATACCCGATAGCGAGGCCGCAATAACAAAAGAGGCCCCAAAGGATAAGCTCCTTGAACGTGTAAGCCACGCCGAGGATGAAAGCAGAGAGGGGCTCTATGAAGACTACGATTCATTCTCAAGGGACATAAAGACGAAATACGGAGTCTAGTCATATCCCAGAATAGCCTCATCCTTGTTGCCCAAAATTATTTGCGCGTCATTTTAAAGCGGTACCCCTGCGCCGGCTGGGGGGGCAGAAGTATCGTCTGCCGATCCTGCTGGAGTCGGCAATCAGATAGCGCGCATCGGCCTTGCTAAAGGCGAGCTGCTGGATGCGGCCCTCGTCCATGTTGGACGTGGACACGTCGCCATCCAGAATGCCGTTGGCACCGATAAACGCCGTGTCAATCCCTAGTGCGCGCAGGGCATCCTCGGCCATGGGGCCCACAAAGGCGGCGGTGCGGCGACGGTACATGCCGCCCACCAGGCACAGCTCGCAATCCTCGCGCGCCTCGAGCAGACTAAAGACCGAAAGCGAATTGGTCACATAGATGGAAGGCAGTTTGTCGGTGACTCGGAGAGCGCCAATGCGATCTCACGACGGTTGCGTTCATTGTCTCAATTAGATACTCAACGAAATACGGCCCCGCAGCTCAATAAGCTGCGGGGCCGTACTATACACCGACGAATTAACGACGGAGTGCATCCACTATTTGGCCAGCTCCTGAACGATCCAGTCAATTGCACCTTCGGGATCGTTGGTAAGGTCGATATACTCCTTGCCCCTTGTGGTGAGCAGTTTAATTCCAAGGCGATCGGTATCGGCCTTCATAGCGTCATAGTACATGCGTGCCTGGGGCGCCAGAACAATCACGTTGTACTGATCCATCGTCTCATAGTGGCTTCCGTACGCACCGGACTGAGAAACCAGATCGACACCCTTAGCAGCGGCACCTTCGCGAAGAGCATTTGCCAAGAGAGTCGAAGTGCCGGCACCCTGGCAAAGCACAAGCACGCGGATCTGCTCCGCCTTGTCCTTTACCGCCTCGAGAGCTTTTGCGACATTTTCCTGTGCGGCAATAGCATCTGCATCCGAGTTTCCTGCAGTCTCCTTTGCAGACTCTTCCAAACAAAGCTGATGGTCATACGCCTTGCAGAACGGATAGTAAATCACAAAGTCAACGACCAACAGCACTGCCATCAATACGAGAGAACGCAGATCGAGACCCGTGGTGAGGAACGCACCGATTGGGCCGGGAAGCGCCCACGGCATGGTATACATGGGGGCGTTCATTCCAATGACGTCAATGAAAAATTTACCGATAATGGCGTTGACCATAGGAGCCACTAGGAAGGGCACGAACATATAGGGATTGAGAACAATCGGCATACCGAAGATAACGGGCTCGTTAACTCCAAAAATCACCGGGATAATCGATGCCTTGCCCATGGCTTTAAGCTGCTTGGAACGCATAAACATGATCAGGATAATAGGAACGATGTTAGCGTCGGAATAATTTAGCCAAATATAGTCGGCCGAGATTGACCAATCCCG
>UQKW01000031.1 GCA_900541885.1 uncultured Collinsella sp. | reverse complement strand
CACATCTCCACCGTTCCTTCAACTGGGAAAACGACGCCCCGTGGCCTGAATGGGGCCTCGGGGGCGTTCGGCTAACTGCGGGAACGGCCTATCCGCTCAATGTGTTCGGCTGAGATCGGAAATCAACCATATTATGGGCACAGTCGGCAATTGGGTTGGATAGCCTCGCACCAGAGGAATCAACATGAGTACAAGTAGCTACAAACCGCAAAAAGGCCGTGGCCTCCCGTGGCCTTTAGACACGGACGCTCCATCGGTTGCCGATCAGGCCGAGACGCCTAGCGAGATGGAGGCGGCGCTTGACGTTCGACAGGATGAGATTGCAAAGAGCGAGATCCTGAGTGGAATCAACAGGCCATCCTACGACTCATTATTTGCGGTCGCGAAGAATCGCGTCCAGCTTGCGATTCTGATCATGATTTGCTCCTTCCAGACGTCCAAAGGGCCTAATAGGAAGGATGCCAACGGAAAAGAACTTACAAAAGGTCTTTTCATGCGTCAGGACAAGCTCGAAAAAAAGTCTGTTCGACTCAACCGACTGTATCGAAAGCTCTGGGCGAGCTGGCTCATCGAGGCATCATCATGAAGACCGATGGGGTGTGGGTCATCGTTTGGGCTCAGCTCGATATTCAAGCGCGTGAGGCCGGATGAGATCCGCGCGCGGACGCGGGCGGCGAGGTCGGACGTGAAAGCCGGACCGCAGAGGTATCGAGCGCACGCGGCCAGGGCCTCGAGGGCGCCTGGCGGGTAGGGAGATCCGAGCATGAGGCAGGACAACGCGCAGGCCCGCGAAAGGTTCACGAGCTCCCCCGCGACGCGGCTGGACCCTCGGCTGCCCCTCGTAAAGGATGCAGAAGACACGGTCGAGGTCCGACGGTTCGACCAGGCTGTACCGGCAGTCCGCGTACAGTGCGCAGCCCCTCCCGCGCGGGTCGCCGTCCGAGTCCTCATCCGGCTCATGATGGCGCACCTCGACCCAAAGGCCCTCCAACACGTCGTCGAACCCGAAATCGAGCTCCGCCTGGACGCTCTCGCCGAGCGCATCGCCCAGGGCGAGCTCCGGCACCTTCGTCACACGGCCGTCCAGCCACTCAATCTCTGTCATCGCGCGCATGGTCCAAGCCCCTTCCGACACGGGATTGTCAGCTCAACCCGACCCTTACCCATACGGACGAACATAACTCGCCAGGGGAAGCCCCTGAAGGCCGTGCGCCACAACATGAGGCCGAATCCGCCCCCGGCTGGACAGGCCAACAACGAAGGAGCACACGGAACCGGCGCGGCGTTACAACCGTCCCGGCAAGCGTGTCACTTGGCCAAGTCATGATGCCGACAAACCCGGAAATGCTCCAACGGAGCGCCGAACGAGCGTAACAATATAAAGCCGTGCAACACGCGTTGGACGACCGGAACATCCCAAACAAAGGCCTGCCGGTCCCACCTTCAAGCCCAATAGCAAAATGTGCATCAGCGGATTTGCAGCGATACAAGTCTCAACCGTCACCATCACACCGCAGCGCGCCTAGTCCCACTCATCCTACTGCAAATGTCCCAGAACGATAAAACGACCAGCTTAACATGCCAACCTTTATATCCGCACGCGCGTAATTCAACTCATAAGGACCGGCTATCCCTTACCTGTGACACAATCTCAAACGCACAGAACAGAATCATCAGTCCAATCATCGTATAAGAGGCAGCCGAACCTTCAAGCACTATTCCACAAAGAACAATCTCCGCGCAGCCAATAAGAACTGTTATCAGGCGCTCCGCCTTTTTGCTCTCGCCGCTCGCATAAAAAGGCGGCAAAGCGCACAAGATCACATATAGCCCGGGAAGGGAATACAGGATCGATAGTCCAAGCCCCCCATCAACCGCAGTGCTTTGCGTAAGAATCAACTGAACCCAAACGGCAATTATCACTGAGCAGGTTGTCGATAAAAGAAGACTAGAAATATAGCACGCAACAAAGTCCCGTCGCATTCGAGCAGAGAAATCCGCGAACTCTCTTCGCCGCGTGGAAACAATAAGGTACACAGAAATTGCAATAGAACCAATCAGAGAAAACAGCGGAACAACCAGCAATTCAAGCTTATTACCCCATCGATCAACCACACCCCCACTCCAATGAGCGGGAATTGTATCAGGGAGGACTGACCAAGCCGCCCATAGAATCAGAAATGGAAGAATAGAGAGGATGAAAGATGATAACACTGCAGTAGTTTTTTTTGAGGCTCTCATCGATTCCGCATCTCCTTGCGCGCCCACATTCCACTCCGCCTTAAATCAAGTATACGTTTTGGAACGGGATGTCACTCCGAACGCCTTACCCTCTTAGTGTGAATGCCGCTGCATCATTGTTGACTCATCCTTAGTAATCGCGTCTATCCTCTGCAGCATCAGCCAAAGCAATCCGAGAGGAGCCGCACATGCATGCAGCGGAAATTCCTTTCGGGGGGGGGTATCTCCCAGATTTACCCGCCGCCCGAAGGGGCAGTCGACAGTCGAGTACGTACTGATCATCGCGATCATCGTCCTGGTGGTGCTGATCGCGGGACCGTGGGTCTCGTCGGCGATCACAAACCAGTTCAACACGGTGGCGGGGACGCTCGGCAACGGAATCTCAAAGGGGAGCTGGGAGTCGGGCGGCACGGGCGGCGGCAACGGGTCGTTGACCGACGCCGACATCGTGGACCCCGTTCACGGGATAGCGTTCGCCGTGTACTCGGAGGACGACCACAGCCTCATGTTCTACAAGCGCCGCGGGGTCCCCAGAGTCGGTGACATGCTCAACAGCCGCCGCGTGACGGCGGTGTATACGGGGTTCGAAAATGGATACGCCACCGCGACCGTGGGAAACGACGGCAAGACGACTGCCCCCTGGTGGCCTAACAGAAATAATATCGTGGCCGTAAAGGCCATTGACGATGGCATGGAAATCCACTCGTTGGCATTTTGCTTTCAGTACATGGAGAACTGCAAGAGCTTTGATCTGGCAAAGTTCGACATGTCGAACTGCACAAATCTGCAGCACGCATTCGCGTATTGCGGCAATGCGACTTCCTTCAGTATTTCAAGCTGGGATACGTCCTCGGTCGTCGAATTCGACTCGGCGCTCAAAAACCTTTACAAGGTCGAGGAGATTGACATCTCCGGATGGTCGACGCGGAAAGCCGGCGATTTACGTCTCCTTTTTCCCACCGACAGTTCGCTGAAAAGCGTGAAATTTGGACCAGGGTGGAAGACCTCAGATGTTATGGATATGCTCGGCATGTTTAGCTATTGCAAAAATCTAAACCTCGACTGTTCCGATTGGAATGTCCCAACCTATGCCAATCATAGTGACTTCAATCACTGCGCCCCCGGCGTTATCCTCCCGAAGGCGTGGCAGTAGGTCTGAAGAAACAAAACGGCAAGCAGTTTATGTGGCGCGGGCACCCGTGCCGCCGTTGCCTCAGCGGCACGTTACGGGCTAGTCGGTTCGATTTAACGTACGCTCTGCATGCAATATCAATCCCCATGCGAAGGGAGTGTCGCATATGCATGCAGCGGCAATTAACCTTCGGGGGGTGGGTATCTCCTAGGAATACCCGCCTCCGAGGCCAAGGAGCCATCGAGTACGTTCTGGTCATCGCGATTATCGTCCTGGTTGTGATGATAGCCGGCCCTTGGGTCTCGTCGGCAATCAGGAACCAGTTCAACACGGTGGCGGGAGTATTGGTAAACGGGACAGCAGGTGGGACTTGGGAACCGAGCGGTTCCGGCAGCGGTAACGGCGCGGGTTCCGCGACCGTCCAGGCGGCGCTCGCCAAGGACGCGAAGGACACGCGAAGGACTGGACCCTCGGTGAGCAGAAGGCAGTTGCCGAGGACATCGCCGCCAAGGGCGAGGCGTCGCCCGCCTACGCCAAGGCGAAGGCCGCGATGGATGCCGGCACCGAGTTCTCGATGAAGCTCACCGATGGCAAGACGCTGACTTACCGCATTATCGGCATCAATCATGATGACCCTGCAGGCGGATCCGGCAAGGCGGGCCTCACGTTCCTCACCACCACGACGGGCATTTGGTCCCCCATGAACGCGATTGACACCAACGCCGGCGGTTGGGAGAAGTCTGAACTCCGTCAGAAAATGAACTCCGGCAAGATCTGGAATCTGATGCCCTCCGATTTCCAGTCCAAGGTGAAGGCCGTCAAAAAGCTATCGAACAATGTCGGGGGCGGTGATGAGAACAAGAACGCCGCCGTGACGGCTACCTCGGACAAGCTGTTCCTGCTCAGCTACTCTGAGATCGCCCCCCACCTCCTATTGGGCATCCTATCCCTGGACTTCCTCCGAGGGCACCCAGTACGAGGCCTTCAAAGGCAAGGTGACGGAGAACTATAATCCCAACTCTGCCATTGCCATTGGCAGCGGTTGGTGGGAGCGTTCGGTGTTTCCGAACGCCTCGAAGGGCTTCCTCCATGTCGACAGCAGCGGCAATCCGTCGGACAGCAACTCCGCGCCGGGCTGGTTTTGCGTCTCCCCCGCCTGGTGCTTCTAGCTTGTCTAGCGCAAAGCCCGCGTTACCCCGCGCGTGCTTTCTTTTGGCGACCGAACGAACGGCTTCAGGTTCATGGCACGGGTAGTCGGATTGAAGAGAAATGGGGTCATACAGCGGCTCTCAGAGCGCCTGCCGCACTCCCCCGCCATTACCTCTGCTGCGTCCTCGTATAGAGTCCATCCTGCTTGGTGTTTCGAGTTCGGGGCGTATACGGTGGGTGGATAATGGATTCACTTCGATGACGGCGTTTACGGGAGCGACCATGGCGATGCGCGAGATCGCGGTCAAGTTCGATGAGGGCGAAATGGCCTTGATTCAGGGCCATGCGGACGCCACGGGCATGACCTTTTCCGAGTTCGTGAGAAGGGCCGCGTTCGAGAAGGCTGAGGACATGGCGGACATCGAGGCCTACAACGAGGCTTTGGACGGGGACGGCGGCACTCGCTACCCGATGGAAGAGGTCGTGCGCATGGCGGTGGAGGCTGAGTGATTGTCCACACGCGTTGTCTGTCTCGGCTCTAAAGGCTTCTCTTGGGCGGGGTTCGGCTTATAGCCGGGTCCCGCTTTTTTGCGGCTTTCAGTTGTCTTTCTGAAGGTATGAAATGGCTGCCTCGATATGAATACGGTCGGCATTCGAAGCGGACGTTATAGCCGCGCTAATAGCGCATGACTTTCTCCCCTGCCGTCATCGTTGCCGCAGCGTCAAGACCGTTGCAAATACTTGGAATAGCCCTACGCTCGGCTCGTATTGCAAACCCCGAGTGAAGGGAGCCGTATATGCATGCAGCGGCAATTAACCTTCGGGGGGGGGGTCGCTCCTGAAACGACCCGCTTCCGAAGGCAATCAATTATCGAGTACGTCCTGATCATTGCCGTCATCGGCCTGGTCATCGTGTTCGCGGGACCCGGCGTGGCCGGAGCCATCCGAAACCAGTCCAACCTGGTCGGCAACACGGTGAACAATGGGACGGTCGGCGGCGTCGAGGGAGGCGCGTCCGGTGGCGGCTCCGCAGGCGCCGATTCCGCGGCCGTCTAGGTGGCCATCGCCAAGGACGCGAAGGACTGGACCCTCGACGAGCAGGAGGCGGTTGCCAAAGACATTGCCAAGAACGGTACATCGTCTATCGCCTACGCCAAGGCCAAGGCCGCCATGGATGCCGGCACCAAGTTCTCGATGAAGCTGACCAATGGCAAGACGCTCGAGTACCGTATCATCGGCATCAACCACGACGACTTGGCCGATGGTAGCGGCATGGCAGGCTTGACGTTCGAGGCGACCAACTCTGCCTTGGGTAGCCAGAGAATGAACGCTACGGACACCAATGCCGGTGGTTGGGATAAGTCCGAGCTCCGTACCCGCCTCAACAGCGGTGACCTCTGGTTGCTCCTGCCCAGCGAGCTCCAGTCAAAGGTGAAACCCGTCACAAAGACAACCGATAACGTTGGCGGTAACGGGGGCGGTGCCCCCTCGGCGACGACCGACAAGGTTTTTCTGCTCTCGGCAACCGAAGTATACGGGGATATGCAATCTGACGGCATCCAGTACGAGTGCTACAAATCCAAGGGCGTGACGAGGTCGAACTATTCCGGTGCATCAGGCTATAGCCACTGGACTCGTTCCGTGAGACCGCGCAGCTCCACATCCTTTCGCTATGTTCAAAGCGGCGGTATTTGCTACAGCTACAGCGCGACGGACTCGTTTTATGTCCTCCCCGCTTTCTGCTTCTGATCTCTTTCATCGCAAAGCCCTCGCAATCCTGCGAGGGCTTTTCTTTTGGCGATTACTCAAACAATTCGAGGTTCATTGTACAGGTAATCGGGTTGAGGAGAAATGGGGGCATACAGCGGCTCTCAGAGCGCCTGCCGCACTTCCCCGCCATTACCTTTGCGGCATCCTCGTATGGAGTCCATCCTGGTTGGCGTTTTGTTGTAACCGCTCACTTGTCCACAGATCAAGTGAACTGCTGGAATAAATACAGCGACACACTAGTTCGTTACAGTCGCCATATCTGCGTAAATCGCCGCGATAAATACAGCCTGTACTCGTCTGTATACCAGCTACGCGTATGTAGATTCATGTCGCGTTAATAAATCGGCACAAGCGCGTGCAAAACGCGCAAGTAACCGCAAAAAGCGATTATCGCGCAGGTAGATTTTTGGCACCCTGTTGCTTAATCAAAATTAAGCAATTGCTTAAAACAAAAAAGGTCAGGCACTAGGTGCCTGACCTGCAAACTTCTGGTCGGGACGACTGGATTCGAACCAGCGACCCCTTGACCCCCAGTCAAGTGCGCTACCAAGCTGCGCCACGTCCCGAAGCTAATGTTTGTTGCTCTGCTCTCGCTCGCAACAGGGAGTATATTAACCCGAAACTTTAGACTTGTGCAAGAACTTTTTTATAAATTTTGAAGCAAGTCCAAAATTGTATCTGCGAGCTGGGGTTTTGTTAGCACGGGAAGTTCTTGCGTACCCGTTGTGCTCACAATCCAGGCCTTGTTAGTGTCGGTTCCAAAGCCCGAATCGGCGCGCGAGACATCGTTGGCGATAATGGCATCGCAGCCCTTGCGGGCCAATTTGCGCTCGGCGTACTCGACAACGTTATCGGTCTCGGCCGCAAATCCGATTACGCACCGCTCGCCCTTCTGGCGCGAGAGCTCGGCCAAAATATCGACCGTTTCGACAAGCTCGATGCGATCCAGGCGTTCGTTGGCCTTTTTGAGCTTATGGTCCGCAGGGGTGGCGGGGGTATAGTCGGCGACGGCGGCCGCACAAATTGCCGCATCGGCCGTCTGGAAGGCGCTGAGCGCTGCCTGCAGCATTTCAGCGGCGGTCTGCACGCGCACGCACTCCACGCCGCGGGGGACATTGAGCGATGTCGGTCCCAGCACAAGCTTGACCGCAGCACCGCGGCGAGCGGCCTCCCCTGCCAGGGCGATGCCCATCTTGCCTGATGAGCGGTTGCCAATGAATCGCACCGGGTCGATTGGTTCGTGCGTGGGGCCGGCAGTGATGACGACGCGCTTGCCTGCCAGGTCCTGAGGCACGGGTTTGAGCACCTCACAGACAGCCTCGACGATGTCCTCGGGCTCGCTCATGCGTCCCGTGTCCACGTCGCCGCAGGCAAGGTAGCCGCTGCCGGGTCCCACAACATGGACACCGCGCTCGCGCAGCGTGGCCATGTTGGCCTGCGTCGCCGGCGCCTTCCACATGCCGTTGTTCATAGCGGGTGCGATCACGATGGGTTGCGGCGTTGCAAGCAGCGTGGTGGAGATAAGGTCATCGGCGATGCCGGTGGCCATCTTGGCGATGATATTGGCCGTCGCGGGCGCCACGACCACCAGGTCGGGTTCCTGCGCCAGCGAAATGTGGTGGATGGGGTCGGAGGGATCGTCGAATAGGCCCACGGCAACGGGCTCGTTGGTGAGCGCACGGAAGGTGAGCGGGCCCACAAACTCCGTGGCATGCTCGCTCATAACGACCTTGACGCGCGCACCGCGCTTTTGCAGCAGGCGCACGATATTGCACGACTTATAGGCGGCGATCCCGCCGGTAATGCCCAGCAGGATCGTTTTTCCCTCAAGTTGCATTGAATTGTTGGATGCCGCCATCGTTTAAGCTTCCTTGCTCGGGAGTACCAGGAGGCGGTGGCAGTACGGGCAGTGCGTAATCTCGCTACCGTCGTGGTTGAGGTCGCTCATGGACGATGCCTGCAGCGCGGTGTGGCAGACTGTGGGGATGTTGCCCTGGATGGTCTCGACGGCCAGGCCGCGGAACTGCTTGAGCAGACGCTCGTAGTCGGTGAGCACGTCGGCCGGCAGAGTGGCGGCAAGCGCGGTGCGTTCCTTAGTGGCGGCGTCAATCTGAGCCTGCAGGTCGGCAGCCTTAGTGCGGGCGGCCTTGGTATCGGCCTTCACGCCCTCCTCGAACTTGGCGATAATTGCCTGTGCGCGGGTCTCGCGGTCGAGCGCCTCCTTATGGGCGACAACGACATCCTTGCGGGTGTGCTCAATCTTGTCCAGGCGCTTGGCCAGGGTGGCGAGCTCGTTTTCCAGGTCCTGTACCTCGCGGTAGTCGGAGCCGTCAACGTGGCGCTTCTTAGCGGCCTCGATGGCGTTATTGGTCTGGATCTCGGTGGTGTTGAGATCGTCGAGCTCAATGTCCAGATCCTTGCGCTGGGCGTAGAGCTTGGTCATCTCGGACTTGAGCTTCACATAGGTCTTGCGCTTGGAAGCGAGCTCCTTGAGCTCCGGCATATTGGCAAGTTCGCTCTTGTTGCGGGCGAGCTCCGAATCGATCTGTTGCAGCTTGAGTAGCGTAGCGCCGGCGCTCATAAATTCTCTCCTTTTGTCACAGTCCACCATTGGCAAGGGTTCAGTATTTTAATCGCATGACGGGGGTTGACCCCGGCGTCAACTGCAGAGTTCATCAATATATCAACGAACGGCTCCTCGGAGCGGTCGTGGCCGAGCAAGATGACGCCCAGACCGCGCAGAGCGAGGTCCTGCTCCACGTGGTATCCCGCCTCGCCCGTCACGACAACGTCCGCGCCCGCGGCGATGGCGAGCTCTCCAAAGTCGCCCAGGGAGCCGCCCAAAATGGCGACGGTGCGGCACGGGCGATCGGCTTCGCCCCACACACGCGGGTCGCTGCCGAAGGCCGTGGCAGCACGGGTGGCAAGATCGCGCAGCGTGCACGGGTCGTTGAGCGTTGCAAGCGCGCCCAGGCCGGTTGCCTCGGGGTCGTCCACGTGCTCCAGTGAGCTCACGAGTGCGGCACCCAGCAGCTTGCTCAGGCAGACACGGGCTTCGTTCGAGCGGTCCAGGTTGGTGTGGAGCGATATGATGCTCACGCCGCAACGGGCCGCCTCATAGAGTGCCGCGCTGCACTGGGGGCGAGTGGCATCCGCTGGACAAAACGCCTCGGGCGCCTTGATATAGACAGGATGATGCGTCAGCAGCACGTTGACACCGGCCTCGAAAGCACGGTGCACATTGGCTTCGGTCGCATCGAGTGCGCAGGCCACGCCGGCAATCTCGGTGGCAGGGTCGCCCACGGATAAGCCTACGTGGTCCCAGGGCTCGGCGTCCGTCTTTGGATAGCGTGCCAGCAGAGCGCGCTCGAGCTCGGCGACGATCATGCGGCACCCACGATCGTCAGCAGCGCTTGGGCAAAGTCGTCCAGATCGGCTGGGTTCACGCGGTCATCGAACGAGATGCGAAGAGCGCCGAGAGCTTGCTCGCGACCGATGCCCATCGCGCTCAAAACGTGGCTGGGGTCCATACTGCCGCTCGAGCACGCCGAGCCTGCCGATACCTCAAAGCCGGCGGCGTCGAGCTTGATGATGAGCTCCTCGGAGTCCATGCCGTCAATGTAGATCGACACCATGCCGGGCAGACGATCGGCATGCGCATAGTCGCCCATGGTGGCGTGAATGCGCGGATGAGCCGTAAGCGTGGCGTAGAGCTTGTCGGAAAGAGCTTGCAGCGTCGTACGCTCCTGGGCCACGCGGGGCGCCAACGTGCGGGCGGCAGCGGCAAAGGCCAGCTGCGTGCGCAGGTCCTGCGTGCCGGCACGACGTCCGGCTTCCTGTCCACCGCCAAAGATGCGCGGACGCAGCGGCGTGCGGTTCTTAAGGTAGAGTGCGCCGGATGCCACGGGGCCGCCGATCTTGTGCGCGGCAACGGTCATAGCATCGACGCCCAGCTCGGCGGCATCGAGCGGAATGTGCAGATAGCCCTGGATGGCATCGGTGTGGAACAGAGCGCCCACGGTATGCGCGGCCGCGGTCAGCTCGCGGATGGGCTGCACCACGCCGGTCTCGTTGTTGGCAACCATGATGCTCACGAGCGCCACGTCGTCGCCGAGCAAGTCGCTCAGCGCGGCAGGCTCAATATAACCTGCACGGCAGGGCTGCACCAGGTCGACGGTAAAGCCGGCAGCACGCAGCAGCGGCAGGTTGTCCAGAATCGAATCGTGCTCGATGGCAGATACGATCACGCGGTTACGCTTGCGATCGCGCTGACGAGCGCCCTCGGCAAGACCGAGCAGCGCCAGCTGGTTGGCTTCGGTGCCGCCGTTGGTCAAAACAATCTCGGACGGGCGAACGCGCGCGCCAAAGCTGCGGGCAATCTCGCGACGCGCCACTTCCAGGCGTGCAGCGGCCTTGCGGCCGAGCGAATGCAGCGAGTTGGGGTTGACGCCGGCAAGCTCGCTGTCGTCGTACTCGCGCTGCGCAAGGCGCCTCGACGCGCATGGGCGTCGAGGCGGCATAGTCAAGATTCACGGGTATGCGGTTTTGACCTGCGGTCATAAGGTTTTATGCCTCCTGTGCGGCCTCGTTGCCCAGCTTCTGCAGCAGCGCAACCTCGGCAGCGGGATCTTCGGACTTAAATACGGCGGAACCTGCGACGAGCACGTTGGCGCCAGCCTTGACGACCTCGGCGATGTTCTTGGAAGAGATACCGCCATCGACTTCGATGAGAGGCGAAACGCCGTGACGCTCGCACATGGCCTTGAGCTCGTGCAGTTTGGCAATGGTGCCCGGGATAAAGCTCTGGCCGCCAAAGCCGGGGTTCACGCTCATGAGCAGCACCATATCGACGACGTCGATGATGCTCTCGAGTACGCACACGGGGGTGGCGGGGTTGAGCACCACGCCGGCCTTGATGCCGCGCTGCTGCAGATGCGTGAGCGTGCGGTGCAGGTGCGTGGAGGCCTCGTAGTGCACGGTGATCATGTCGGCACCGGCATCGGCGTACCAATCGACGGTCTCGTCGGGGTTCGACACCATCAGGTGCGCGTCGACCGGCACGTTGGTGGAGCGCTTGACGGCCTTAAGGATGTCAACGCCAAAGGTGAGGTTGCCGGTAAAGTGGCCGTCCATGACGTCGAAGTGCACGTAGTCGGCACCGGCGATCTTGTCGAGCTCGCCCTTCAGGTTGGCCATGTCGGCCGAAAGGACGGACGGAGCGATTTTGATGGAACCCATGGTAGTAGCCTTTCTGCGCTAGTCGGTGAGTCCGTAGAACTCTTGAGAGGGGACGCGGTCGGTGAGAATCTCGAGCGCCCTATCCAAAGTAACACCGTTGTAGAGCGTTTGCTCCACGGCAAAGGTGAGCGGAATGTCTACGCCCAGTGAGCGGGCAAGCTCGCTGACGCTGCGGGCCGCGACGGCGCCCTCGACCACCATATGCGTGCGCTCCTGATACTCGTCGAGCGACACGCCGTGGGCAAACTCGTAGCCAAAGGTGCGGTTGCGCGAATGCTCCGAAGTGCAGGTGGCAATGAGGTCGCCCATGCCGGCAAGGCCCATGCAGGTGATGGCCTGGCCGCCGCGGGCATGCACCAGACGGCTGATCTCGGCCAGACCTCGCGTCATGATAAGGGCGAGCGTGTTGTCGCCCGCGCCGGAGCCGGCGGAAATGCCACACACGATGGCGATGACGTTTTTCATGGCGCCGCAGACCTCGACGCCGGTCATGTCCTGCGTCAGGTAGATGCGGAAGGCCGTGGATAGGAGCAGGTCCTTAAAGGTCTCCCCTATCTGCGGGTCTTTGCTGGCGATGACGGCGGCAGAAAGCCCGCCGCGGCAGATCTCTTCGGCATGGTTGGGGCCCGAGAGTGCCGCCACACGCGCCTCGTTGCCGATCTCGCTGGCGATGACCTCGCTCATGAGCAGGCCGGACTCGGGCTCAATGCCCTTGGTGAGGCAGAGCACTGGGGTATCGGCGGCGATAAAGGGCGCGGCCTGGTGGCACACGCTGCGAAGGTGCGTCGAAGGAACGGCAAAGATGATGGCCTCGGCGCCGTCGAGCGCCTGCACGAGCTCGGTCGTGGCGACGGAGTTGCCGGGCAGCACGTAGTCCACAAGGTAGCGGGGGTTGCGGTGTTCGCCATTGATGCCGGCGGCCGTCTGCTCGCTATGGGCCCACATGGTCACGCGCTCGGCTCGCGCGGCGGCAAGGCCGGCGACGGCGGTTCCCCAGGAGCCAGAGCCAATCAGCGCAACATTCATGACTCTCTCCTACTTATCATCGGGTTCGGTGACGCGCTTGGTAAACGAGAGCTTGGACTCCTTACCGGTCATGAGCTTTTTGATGTTCGCGCGATGGGCCCACACCACGGTGATGCCGATCATCGCCATGCAAAACTTAAGTCCTAGGCTGCTGTACGGAAAGACCGCGCAGGCAGCGATGGGAAGGCCGATAGCCGCGGCAAGCGAGCCCACCGACACGAACTTGGTGATGGCGACGGCCACGATAAACATGCCCAGCAGCGACAGACCAATGGGCCAGTACCAGGCAAGAATCACGCCCAAGCCCACGGCGATACCCTTGCCGCCGTGGAAGTTAAGGTAGGGCGAGAAGATGTGTCCCCACACGGCAGCCAGGCAAATGACGCCGATCATCCAGTCACCGGCGGCGCCGGGGGCCATGATGCTCACGGGGAAGCCATAGCCCACGCTCGCGATGAGCGGACGCGCGATAAGGACGCAGATGGCGCCCTTAAGGCAGTCGAGCAGCAGGGTGAGCGCGGCCACCTTGGGACCGGCCACACGCAGTGCGTTGGTGGTGCCGATGTTGCCGGAGCCCGCCTTGCGAATGTCCGTGTGGTTGAACACACGGCCCAGGATCAGACCAAACGGAACCGCCCCGATAAAGAACGAGACCACGGCGCAGATGGCGGTCAGAAGAATCGGATTATGCATCCTTTTGCTCCTTCTTCCTAAAGAAGAGTCGAATGGGCGTGCCGGCAAAGTCGAAGGTCGAGCGCATGCGGTTCTCCACGTAGCGCTGGTAGGTGTCGTTGACCAGGTCACTGTGGTTGACGAAGAACGTGAACGTCGGCGGGTTGACGCCCGTCTGGGTCACGTAGTGCATACGCAGGCGGCGCTTGCCGTCCACCACGGTATGACCGAACTCGCGCAGGTCGGTGAGGAACGTGTTGAGGCGCGAGGTGCTGATCTTTTGCGAGCGCGTCTTCTCGGCGGCGTCTACCATTGCCCAGATCTTCTCGACGCTGCGGCCGGTCAGGGCTGAGATGCGCAGGTACTGGGCCCAGGGAGCCATGACGCCCAGACGGCGGTCGACGGTCTCCATGCAGGCCTCGCGCTTGCGGTCATCGTCGAGCAGGTCCCACTTGTTGAGCAGCACCACGATGGCGCAGCCGCGCTCGATGGCAAGACCCATGACCTTCTGGTCCTGCTCCGTAACGCCCACGGAGGCGTCGACGACGAGCAGTGCCACGTCGGCGCGGTCGATGGCGCGCAGGCCGCGGACCATGGAGTAGTACTCGATGTTCTCGTACACAGTGCTCTTCTTGCGGATGCCCGCGGTATCGACCATGCGGTAGTGCTTACCGTTGCGCTCCACGACGGTGTCGATGGCGTCGCGCGTGGTTCCGGCAATGTTGGACACGATAGAGCGGTCGGCGCCTAGGATACGATTGAACAGCGATGACTTACCGGCATTGGGGCGGCCGATGATGGCTACGTTCAGCGCGTCGGGGAACTCATCGGCGACCTCGTCCTCTTCCTCCGGAAGCAGGGCCACGATGTCATCGAGCAGGTCGCCCGTACCGTGGCCATGCAGGGCCGAGAGCGGCGTGGGCTCGCCGATGCCGAGCGAATAGAACTCCCAGATGCTGTCGTTTTCGCGATCGGGGTTGTCGAGCTTGTTCACCAGCAGAAAGACCGGCTTGTCGCAGCGTTTGAGCATGCGGGCGACCGACTCGTCCTCCTCGGTGACGCCGGTGCGGCCGTCGACCACAAACAGGATGACGGCGGCTTCCTCGGCGGCGGCGAGGGCCTGGTCACGGATGGATGTGGCAAAGACGTCATCGCTCTTGAGCGGCTCGATGCCGCCCGTGTCGACGATGGTGAACTCGCGGCCGTTCCAATCGGCCGTGTGATACGAGCGGTCGCGCGTGACGCCGCGGGACTCGTGGACGATGGCGTCCGAGGTCTGGGCCAGGCGGTTAACGAGCGTGGACTTGCCCACGTTGGGGCGTCCGACGACGGCGACGATAGGTTTCATCTGCTCTCCTTTAATGGGTAGGGTCAGCGGGAATAGTTGAATTGGCGGGCGTTATGCCAAGGATGTACTCCAGGGTATCGAGCAGCTCATGTGGCATGGTCGATACCACATGAACCTCGGCGCCGCGACCGGTAAGGTTTGCGAGTAATTCGTCACGATGATACTCGTCAAGGGTCATACCGTCGGCGTTGAACATGAGCTTAGGCACAAAGAGCATAACCCCCGACAGGTCTTGCGGAAGCTGCTCTAGGATATCGCTTGCGACGATGAGGCCGGTCACGTCCACGTTGCCGCCAAAGTAGCGGTTCCTGATGGCCGTGACAGTGCCGGCAAGGCCCTGCGGCGATTCCACAAAACGCGCGACCGTATCGCGAGCGCTGGCGCCGGAGAGGCACAGGAGGCGCTGGTTGCGCCCAGCGATGCCAGCACGGACGCGGGCCAGACGCTCGGCGTCGGCGGCAAGTACGTCATCGGTCTCGTCCAGATACGAGCGGATCATGCCGATGCCGTCGTAATACTGCGGATAGCCGTCGTAAAAGTCCGCCTCGGGAGGTTCGATGCCGGCGTCCAGATAGAACTCATCGCTCATCTGGAAGGTGTGGCGGCCAAAGCGTTCGTAGGCACGATCCTGGTAGGGACGGATCATGGCAATGGTCTCGCGTGCCAGCTCGGGCTTGTCGCTGTATGACCAGGTAAAGCGATTCTGGTGCTTGGTAAAGCCCAGCGGCACGATGCCCAGGCTCGTGATCTGCTCGTGTTCCTCGCAAAAGCGCAGGGTCTTTTGCAGCTCCTCGCCGTCGTTCATGCCGGGACACAACACAATCTGCGCGTGGATCTCGATGCCGGCGGCCATGATGGCCTCGAGCACGTCCATGCCGCGCTGGGCGTTGCGTCCCATCATGCGGCGACGGACGTCGGGGCTCACGGCATGGACCGACACGTTCATGGGGCTCATGTTGCGCTGGATGACGTTTTGAACATCTTCGTCGGTGAGGTTCGTGAGCGTGACGAAGTTGCCCTGCAAAAAGCTCAGGCGGTAGTCGTCGTCGCGAATATACAGCGTTGAGCGGCCGCCCTTGGGCAGCATGGTCATAAAGCAGAACACGCAGGCGTTCACGCAGGTGCGCATGCCGTCGAAGATGGGCCCATCGAACTCCAAGCCCCAGTCCTCTCCTGGGAAGCGGTCGAGCTCGACGGGGGTGACGGTGTCGTCGCGCGGGTCGAAAACCTCCAACTCGACGGTATCGTCATCGGCCTCCCAGAGCCACACGATCATGTCGGTAAGTTGCTCGCCGTTGACCGTCACCACGCGCATGCCCGGCTCGATACCCACATCCCATGCGGGCGATTCGGGACGTACGCTCTTTACGAGCGCGCCCTCACCCGGCTCGGGGTCGCGGCTGCGCCCGTAATCGGCCACCTCGGCGGCGTATGCGGGTACGGTCTGGTCCATGATTAGCGGCAAAGCTCCTTGATGCGCGCGACGGCGCGTTCGATGTGTTCTTGCGGGGTGGAAGCGCCGGCGGTGATACCGATGTGGCGCGCGCCGGCAAACCATGTGGCCTCGAGCTCGCTTGCCTCCTCGATATGATGCGTGTGCTCGCAGGCGTCTGCGCAGATCTGCGCCAGGCGGCGGGTGTTGCCGGAGTTTTTGCCGCCCACGACGACCATGCAGTCGCAGCGGTTGGCAAGTGCGGCGGCGGCCTGCTGGCGCTCGCTCGTAGCAGCGCAGATGGTGTTGATCACGCGCAGTTCCTGCACGCGCGGCGTGATGGCAGCTACGACCTCCGCCAAGTTCTGTGCGGTCTGGGTAGTCTGCACAACGAGGCCCACCTTGCCCTTGAGCGGCAGCGCGTCCGCATCGGCGGCACAGCTTACGACCCGCGCATCATCGCCGGCGTGGCCCAGGATGCCCTCGACCTCGGGGTGGCCCGGCTCGCCCACGACTACCACGTGGTAGCCCTCGCGCACCAGGTGCTCAGCCGCCACGTGGACCTTTTTCACGTAGGGGCAGGTGGCGTCGACCACGGTAAGACCGCGCTCGCGAGCGGCGTCAATGACCTGCGGCACCACACCGTGGGCGCGGATAATCACGGTGCCCGACTCGGCGTCATCCAAGGTGTCGGCCAGGCCTACGCCTGCCTCGGCGAGCTCGCGTACCACGATGGGGTTATGGATGAGCGGGCCCAGCGTGTGAACCTGAGTGCTCTCCCCCGCCTGCGGGGCGGCCGCCAATGCCATATCGAGTGCACGCTGCACGCCGTAGCAGGTGCCGGCGTGGGCAGCGATTTCGATGGTGGGGATAGCCTCCTCAGCGGCGGTCGCGGCGGTATTCAAGACGTTCTCACCCATGGCTAGAACCTGCCCGGATGCTCGGCGCATAGCTCGTCTCGCATGGCGTAGACGCGGCTCATGGCCTCGGACTCAAACCATTCCAGGCGCTCCGTGCGCTTAAGCCCGGCCGGTGCGTCGGAAAGCGAGACGGCCTTGCCGGCGCGGATCCAGCACTTCTTAGGGCGCATGATCTTTTTGCCCGCGGGCGTGATGTCGGACCAGCCGCAGATGGCGAGCGGGTTCACGGGTGCCTTGCCCATCTGAGCGATGAGCGCAAAACCGCCGTGGACCTCGGGCTTGATCTCGCGCGAGCGGATGCGCGTGCCCTCGGGGAAGATCAGAACGTCCTCGCCGCGCTGCAGCGCATGCTGGGCGGCGCGCAGGCACTTCATATCGGCAGTACCACGCTCCACGGGGATGCCGCCTACGCGGCTAAAGGCCCAGCGCACAATCTTGCTCTTGGCGAACTCTGACTTAAAGATGGGACGAATGCGGCGCCCCCCAAAGAACAGCGTCGTCTCCACGGCCAAGAGCTCGGCCATCGAGGTGTGGTTGCAGATGACCACGCTGCCGCGGCCTTCCTGGCGCTCAAACAGAAGATCGGCGTCCTCGACCTTCCAGCGCCACATGAGCTTGGAGAAGGCCCAAAGGATGGCCATGACTACGACGACGGTGCCTCGGATGAGCGCTGGAAACTCGGCGTAGGGGGCGTTGTAATAGTCCTCGGGCGTCTGCTTAAACAGGCGCATGGGCTACCTCCTTTTGTTGATGAGGTTCTCGATTATCGAGACGACCTCGTCGATGGTGTGGGCGGTGGAGTCGACGTGCACGGCGTCCTCGGCGGGCACGAGCGGGGCGACCTCGCGGCTGCTGTCGAGCTTGTCGCGCTGCTTAAGGGCGTCGAGGGTCTCGTCGACCTCGGCTTCGAGCTGCTCGGACGTGAGCGGCTGGGCGTCGTTTTGGTGACGCTGCAGCACGCGGCGGCGGGCGCGCTCACGCGGGTCGGCAGTCAGGAAGATCTTGACCTGCGCGTTGGGGAACACGACGGTGCCGATGTCGCGACCCTCGGCCACGATATCGCGGTCCTCGGCGGCGCGACGCTGGTGAATGAGCATGGCGGCGCGCACGCCCGGGTAGGCCGAGACCTTGGACACGTTGGCGTCGACCTGCGGGGTGCGGATGGCGGCCGAAGCGTCCTTGCCGTCAATGGTCAGGCGCGTGTCCTCGCCGGTGCCGTTGGTAAAGCGGATCTCGATCTGCTCGGCGAGGGCGTCGATGGCCGCCTCGTCGTCCAGATTGATGCCGCGGTCGAGCGCGGCGAAGGTGACGGCGCGATACATGGCGCCCGTGTCGAGCTTGTTAAAGCCCAGCTGGCGGGCGATCTCCTTGGCGATGGTGGACTTGCCGGAACCGGCGGGGCCGTCGATGGCGACGATCATGCAATGCTTCCTTTCGATGGTTGACGTGCTGGTATGGTTCGCGGGCGATGGGGCGGGATGGTCTGTCTAGCCGGTGTAGCGCTCGCGGTAGGTGTTGCGCTTGGGTGCGGAGCCGTGGCTACCGTGGTGACGCGTGCGACTGGCGGGGGTTTCCTGGGGCTTGCCTCCGCGCATGACGCTGGCCTGCTTGGGAGGGATGCCACCGCTTTTGAGGATCTGCACCTCGCGATCGGTGAGTTCGCGCCACGAGCCCTTGGCCACGCCCTCGAGCTCAAGGCCGGCAAAGTTGCAGCGATGCAGGCGGATCACCGGATGGTGAATCTTGCTCAGCATGCGCTTGACCTGATTCTTGCGACCCTCGCGGATGATGACCTCCACGGCTGTGGTGCCGGGCTTGACGCCCTGCGGAGCTACGGCCTCGGCCTCGCGTGCGGTGATGACGCGGCAGATAGCCGGCTGGCACAGACCGTCGTCGAGCTCGATGCCGCGGCGGAGCGGCGTGAGATCGCGGTCGGACAGCTGTCCGTCAACGAGTGCCTGGTAGGTCTTATAGACATGCTTGCTGGGGTGCAGCAGGTCCTGAGACAGGTCGCCGTCGGTGGTGAAGAGCAAAAGGCCCGTGGTGTCTCGGTCCAGACGACCCACCGGGAATAGTCCCGGAAAGCGGTCGCGGGGGACCAGGTCGGCCACGCAAGGGCGCTCCTGTGGGTCGCTCATGGTGGTGAGGTAGCCGGTCGGCTTGTAGAGCATCAGGTACACGGCGCCCTGGTTGAGCTTGACGGGCATGCCGTCGACCTCGATGTGATCGCGGTCGACATCGACCTTGGTGCCCAGTTCGGTCGCGACCTGGCCGTTGACGGTCACGCGGCCGGCGGTCATCAGGTCCTCCGAGCCGCGGCGGCTCGCCACGCCCGCGCGCGCCAAAAAACGCTGCAGGCGCATGGTGTGCGGATAGACGTGCTGGGCATCGGGCGCTGCGGTGCCCATGGCGCGCGTCTCCCCTACTTCGTTAGTCCTCGTCATGCAAATCCTCCGAGGTCTCGTCGACGACTAGGGTCTCCAAGTCCTCGACTGCCTCAACATCTTCAACATCGGTATCGAGCAGCTCGCGCTCTTCGTCCAGGTCCTCGGCTTGCTCCTCGAGCGTGGACTGAATACTGCGGCCGCTCAGGCGCTCGCGGATAAACTGGCGCGACTGCTCGTCGGGGGCAAACTGCTCCAGATCGGGTAGGTCGCGGGTGGAGCGCAGGCCGAACTTTTCCAAGAAGGCGTTGGTCGTGCCGTAAATGATGGCCTGACCGCGCTCGGGGTCACGGCCGAGCTCGCGCACCAGACCCTTGTCCACGAGCGACGCGATGACGCCGTCTGAGTTGACGCCGCGGATGCCCTTGACTACCTCGCGCGTTACGGGCTGGTGGTATGCGATGACGGCCAGGGTTTCGAGCGCCGCCTGGGACAGCTTTTGCGTGTCCCAGCTCAACACATAGGCCTCGACCACGTCGTGGTAGGCGGGGTGCGTGAACAGGCGCCAGCCGCCGGCGACCTCGCGCAGCTGAAAGCCGCGGTTGGCCTCCTCGTACTCAACCTTGAGCTCGGCGAGCAGCGACGCGCATTCGCCGGGGGCGATATCGAGCGCACCGGCCAGCGCGGGCGCACTCACCGGGTCGCTCGACACCAGCAGCAGCGCCTCGAGGGCGCCTTTGAGGCTGTTTGCCTCCAGCGTGGAAAGGGTTGACATGGTTGCGGCTCCTATTCGGTGAGCTCGGGGCCCTCGCCGGGCACATAGGCCTCGGCGCCCTCGACGCGGTTGATGCGGATGGTTCCAAAGATCTCGTCCTGGCTCAGCGTGAGCGAGCCGCGCTTGACAAGCTCAAGCATGGCCAGGAAGGTAACGACGAGCTGCTCGGTGGTGGCATCGCCGTCCAGTAGCTCGCGGAAGGTGCAGGTTTGGTGCGCCATGGTAAAGCGGTCGACCGAGGCCACGGTCAGGTCGAGCGGCACGCGGTGCGGCGCCACGTGCTCGGCCTCCAGCAGGAAGGTCTGGCGCTTGCCGTCCAGGTCGGCGCAGATGACGGCGAGGCCGCGCAGGGTAATGCCGGCCAGGTAGTCGGGCATGAGCCCAAGGAACTCGGGGTCGGGGCCGGCCACGCGCGGGTGCATGCGGCTTTCGGCCTGCATGCGAGCACCGAGAGCTGCCGCCGCGCCTTTAAACTGCTTGTAGGCAATCAGGCGCTGGATTAGGACCTCGCGCAGGGCGTCGCCGTCGAGCGCGCTGAGCTCCTCGAGGTCTTCGTCGAACTCGTCATCGTCGTCATCGACTTTGCGCGGGGCCTCCTGCGGCACCAGAGAGGCGGCCTTGATGTCCAAAAGGGTTGCCGCGACCAGCAAAAAGTCGCTCGCCACGTCCAGGTCCAGCGCCTCGATGCGTTCGGCCTCGGCAAGGTACTGCTCGGCCACCTCGCTGATGGAGATGGCGCCGATATCTACTTTTTGGCGGGTTACCAGCTGCAGCAGCAGGTCGAACGGTCCGCTGTAGACCTGCGTCGACACGCGATACGACATCTTCGACCTCCTTTGACGGCGCCTTCGCGGCGCGGTTTGGGTGCATGTTGCGACCGTTTTGCACGGTCGACCTGTAAGTTTACCTTAGATGCCGGCGATTGCGAAGTTGAGCAGCTGCTCAGCAAGCGGATACACGGTAACGTCGAAATAGCGGCCGATCACGTCGATGCCGGTCCACATGGGCAGCAGATACAAAACCAGGATGAGGATGGGCATAGCGTATTGCTGCAGGCGGTAGTAGTTGGCGAGCGCCTTGCCCTTGAGGAAGGGCACGATGATCGACGAGCCGTCGAGCGGTGGGATCGGGATGAGGTTAAAGAACGCGAGCGATAAGTTGACCACGATAAAGGTGGCGCCGAAGTTCATGATCTGTGACGCCAGGGCAAATGACATGCTGGTGTAGAGGCTGCCATAGGTCAGGCGCATGAGGGCGGCGGCAAGACAGGCGAGCGCGATGTTCGATGCGGGGCCGGCCACGCTCACCAGGACCTCGTCGCGCTTGGGGTGCTTGAGGTTGTTGAGGTAGACGGGAACGGGCTTGGCGAAGGCGAACACCGGGCCTCCGGCGGCGAGCATCAGCAGCGGCAGGAGGATGGTGCCAAACGGGTCGACATGGTTGAGCGGGTTGAGCGAGACGCGTCCGCGCGAACGGGCCGTCATATCGCCGAGTGCCCAGGCCGCGGCGGCGTGCGCGCTCTCGTGGATCACGATGCCCAAGATGACGGCGACCGCGCTGGCGAGCAGGTTCATGAAGTAGCTGCTGGACATAACGATCCCCTAGCGGACGCGGCGCGAGGCGCGCGTGAGCAGGTAATCGGCCACAAATAGAATCACGGCCACGATGGCGTAATCCAGGCGGAACACGCCGCCAAAGGGAGAAGTGATGACGCCGTAGCCGGCGATGGCGCTCGGCAGTGCGCGCGAAAGCTCGACGACAAAGCCCACAATCTGCAACTTGGCGGTGAGGCCGCTAAAGCACAGCAGCACGGTCATCGCGCTCATAAAGATGCCGCAGATGCGACAGGCAATGGCGATGATGCTCATCGCCACGGCAGCGGCCTTACGAGAGTTCACGCGCGGTCTCCTCTTCGATCTGGGTGGAAAGCTCCAGCCATTCATCCTCGAGCTTGGGTAGCTCTTGCTTAAGGCCGTTATATTCCCCCAGCGCGGCGTTGAACTTATCCTGATCGGCATAAAGCTCTTCGCTTGCCATCAATTCCATAAGCTCGTCATAGCGGGCACGCTTTTTGTCGAGCTCCGTCTCGATCTTCTTAAGCTGGTTGCGCACGCCTTTGAGCTTTTTATTGAGCGCTGCGCGGGCTTGGGCCTCAGCGCGCTTTTGCTCCTTGGTCTTTTTGCCCTCGGCAGGCTTGGGGGCAGCTGCGGGGGTGTCGGCCTGGGCGGCGCAGGCTTTGGTGGACTTGGCCGTGGCCGGTGCACTCTCCCCTGCCGCCTCGGCGGCGGCGCGGGCTGCGAGGTCCTCGCGCTTGTAGAGGTAGTAGTCGTAGTCGCCGTCGTAGACCGTGACCTTGCCATCGCGGATGTCTATGACGCGGTTGGCAACGGCGCGTACCAGGTGCTCGTCGTGGCTGATCAGCACGATGGTGCCGGGGAAGTTTTGCAGGGCGTTCTCGAGCATGTCTACCGAGTCGATGTCCAGGTGGTTGGTGGGCTCGTCCAGGCACAGGAGCGCCTCGGGGGCCACGAGCATCTTGGCCAGGGCCAGGCGCGCCTTTTCGCCACCGGAGAGGACGCGAACCTGCTTCTCGATGGAATCGTTGTCGCTAAACAGGAAGGCGCCCAGCAGGCTGCGCTGCTGCGGCACGGTCCACTTGGGCGTGACGGTGTCGATCTCTTGCAGGACGGTGTTAGATTCGGTCATGCCCTCGAGCGCGTGCTGGGCATAGTAGGCCACACCCACGTTGGTGCCCAGGTCGCGGGCGCCGGTGGTGGGCGGCTCCAGGCCGGCGAGGATCTTCATGAGGGTGGACTTGCCGGCGCCGTTGGGGCCGACGAGCGCCACGTGCTCGCCGCGGTAGAGTTTGAGGTCGATGTCGCTGTAGATGTGCTTGTCGCCGTAGGACTTGGAGACGCCCTCCAAGCCCACGACCATATCGCCCGAGCGCGGCGGGTCGGGGAACTTAAAGTCGATGTGCTTGTGGCCCTCGGGCAGGATGACGAGCTCCTTTTTGATCTGCTCGATCTTGCGGATGCGCTCCTGCGCTTGGGCGGCCTTGGTGGGCTTGTAACGGAACTTGTCGACGAAGACCTGCATGTGGGCGATGTCGCGCTCCTGCGCGGCACGCTTGGCGCGCATCTGCTCCAGGTTGTCCTCGCGCTGCTTGAGGTAGCTGCTGTAGTTGCCGGTGTAGGTGGTCACGCGGCGGTTTTCGAGCGCGGCGACGTGGTCGACGCAGGCGTCCATGAAGGCGCGGTCGTGGCTGACGATGAGCACGGCGCCGTCGTAGTTGGCGATAAAACCGCGCAGCCATTGGACACTTTCGAGGTCCAGGTGGTTGGTGGGCTCGTCCAGAAGCAGCAGGTCGGGATGGCGCAGGAAGAGCTTGGCCAATGCGATGCGCATCTGCCAGCCGCCCGAGAACTCGGAGCACGGGCGTTCAAAGTCGGTGACCTTGAAGCCGAGGCCGGACAGGATCTTGCGGGCGTTGCTCTCGAGCTCGTAGCCGCCCAGATGTTCAAAGCGGTCCTGGACCTGGCCGTACTCGTTAAGGAGTGCGTCGACGTCCTTGCCTTGCTCGGAGAGCTCGGTGATCTGGGCCTGCAGCTCGTTGGCGCGCTCGCCCATGTGGCGGATTTCCTTGGCGGCGGCCATGACCTCGGCAAGGATGGTGGTGTCCTTTTGCTCCAGGTTGGTTTCTTGCTCTAGGTAGCCCACCTGGCAGTCCTTGGCGTACTGGACCTGGCCGGCGTCAGGGCTGTCGATGCCCATGATGATCTTGAGCATGGTGGTTTTGCCGGCGCCGTTCGCACCGAGCAGCGCGACGCGCTCGCGGTTGCGGATGTTGAACGATACGTCATGTAATATTTCTCGTCCATCATAACTTTTTGTAATATCCCGTACCTTGAGCACTTCCTCGGTCTCGTAGTTCGGATCACCGAAGGTAACGGTCATTTTCTTGTCGGTTTTCGGCCGGTCTGTGACCTTCATGCGCGCAATGCGCTTTTCGATAGACGCCGCGCGCTTGGCCAGATGCTCGGTGCCGTGCTCATGCATGGAACGCGCGGTCGCTTCCAGACGTTTTTTCTCGGCCAGCTCGTGCTCGTGGTGCTTGAGCTGCTCCTCGCGGCGGCGTTCCCGCTCGACCGCAT
>UQKW01000030.1 GCA_900541885.1 uncultured Collinsella sp. | reverse complement strand
AGGCGCCGCGCGCTCGGGCGGCGCGCCAGGGAGATAGTGGACGAGATAGTCGAGAAGCGCGGCCTCAAGAAGGAGTAACATCGGGGCTTGCAGCGACGGACCTCAGGACACTCTTACACCACGTCTGCGCGCGCCACCTACAGCTATCCATTATCAAGGCACTTTAAGGTGGTTAAAGTCATTTTTAGCAGGTTTTAATCACTCGCAGACACCCAACTAGGCCCTCAATAGCTTAATTTCGCTGTTACTAAATTAGTGACAGTACTCATATTTAGCATTATTTGTCCATGGAGTCCCGGGGGGCGACAATTCGACTCCCCGGGACTGCTCACCTATTCGGAAATCGGCACTCCATGGCCCCAGGAGCCTTCCATGCCGCATACGGTCGAAGCAAACCCCGCCGCAAAGTCGAGTGCACGCTCGACGGCCTCGGCACCATCCTCGCCACGCTTGACGGAATCGAGATAACACATCAGGAACGAAGTCAGGAATGAGTCGCCCGCACCCATGGTGTCCTTCATATCCGTTACCGGCTTAGCCAGTTGGCGGTAATAACGATCGCCATCATAGGCAATGCAGCCCTCAGCGCCAGCCGTTGCCGATACGAAACGCGGACCTAGGCTCCTCACCCATGCCAGACGCTCGCGAATCTCATCCTCACTCGCGGCGTCTGCCGCGCTAAAGAACGCGAAGTCAACGTAGGGAGCAATCTGCTCGTAGTACTCGTCGGTCGAATCGTCCGAGAAGTCAAACGAAACCGTGATGCCCGCGGCCTTCAACTTGGGAAGTTCACGCTCGGTAAAGCAATAGTTGCCCGAGTGGACTACGTCGAACTGCTTCACGTACGCAAGGTCAAAGCGATCGAGCACATAGCGCGCATCACCACGGATGCCGCCCTCATTGGAGCCAAGGAAAACACGGTCGCCGTTAACGACGGTCACGCGTGCCGCACCGTTCTCGCCGATGAGCTGCTTGCACTTGGCAAGCTCAACGTCCTCATCCTCAAGACTCGCAATCACATGCTCAGCAGCAGCGTCATTACCAAAGATGCCCATATACGCGGAGCGCGCGGCGCCGCACTTCTTGGCATACACGGCAAAGTTCACCGCATTGCCACCCGGATACATTGTGTGGATATGCTCGTAGCAGTCGACGACGTTGTCGCCAAACCCCAGTGCGCTCACGTTAAATGCCATGACGCCGCCCCTCTCTCTTATGCCAACGGAACCACTGTTGTGACAGCAGTACCGCCCAGAATCTACGCGAGTTCCAGCAGCTCCGGCAGCTGGTCGATAATCTTGTCCGCGGCATCCTGGCTAAAGCCAAAGCGCTCCTCGCGCTTGGCAATAACCGTCAGGCCGGCTCGCTTACCCGCGGTAATGCCCGGAACGGAATCCTCAACGCAGCAGCAGCGATTCGCGGGCAGCCCCAGCAGGTCTAGCGCATGCAGGTAGATGTCGGGCTCGGGTTTACTCTCCTTAAACTGCTCGCCGCTCACCACATACTCAAAGGCATCCGACAGCCCGCATGCGTTGAGCACTTCCTCGATGCTAACCATGGGAGACGAGCTGGCAAGCGCCACGCGAACGCCACGGCGCGGCAGCTCTCGAATCGTATCCACGGCGCCTGGGTTAATCAAAGCCTGATAGTCGCGCGGACGCTCATGCGCCCACTCGTCCCAACGGGCCAACGCTTCCTCGCCAGTGAAGTGCCCCTTACCGGCGCGCTCAAACCAATCGACCAGCATATGCAGGAAGAACTGATGCGAGGTACCGACCTGCCCATTCAACTCCTCTTGAGTCAGATTAAGCCCAAGCTCCTTGGCAAACGCGGCAGTCTCGCCCAGGTAGTAATACTCGGTATCGACAATGACGCCGTCCATGTCAAAGATAACGGCGTCGAACGGAAATGCGGACACGGCACCCTCCCTAACAAAAGGGCGCCTGCAAGCAGGCGCCCAAACCATGCATTATCGGCAATTCTAACCCAGCAGCTTATCCAGCGCCATTGCAATACCATCTTCGTTGTTATCGGCGGTCACCATCTGGGCCACAGCCTTAACCTCATCGACGGCGTTACCCATGGCAACACCGGTGCCGGCCCACTCAATCATGGACTTGTCGTTCTGGCCGTCGCCAAACGATACGACCTCGCTGGCATCGATGCCGAGTTTGGGCAGGGCACCCTCGAGCGCACGGGCTTTGTCGATACCGGGCGCCGTGTACTCAAAGTACCAGTCGGCCGTAAACATGCCCGAAAGCGTCTGCTTAAAGGGCGCATACATCTCCTCGTAATGCGCCTGCAGGTAGGCCGGATCGCCCGCCGTCAGCAGCTTGTCCACGGGATAAGCATCAGCAACCTCATGCAGGCTCTCGACCTCGCGGATCTTAAGATCGCACGCATCGCGCTCGTATTTGACGATGTTTTTCTGCGAGCCGTCAGGCAGCGTGATCATGCAGCGGTACGAGTCCTCGACGTGCAAATCGCGACCGAGCGAAATCATAGGGATCACGTCAAAATTACGCAGGTGATCAATCAGGCGATGCAATTCGTCGGCAGGCATAGCCTGATCGAACAGTACCTCGTCGGTCTGGGCATCGACGACGTGTGCGCCGTTAAAGGCAACTAGCAGACCGTCATGGTTTTGAAGGTCGAGCTCCTGCGCCAAGGCGTGCAGTCCCCATGCGGGACGGCCCGAAGCCAAGATGAGCTTAATGCCCGACTCCTGCGCCGCGAGCAGCTTCTCGCGCGTACGCGGGCTAATCACTTTCTGATCGTTGGTGAGCGTACCGTCGATATCCATCGCGATGGCTTTGATTGCCATATATGCCTCCCTGTCATTGAACAACCTTGTCTGAGCCATCATACAGAACACCCATCGCGACTCCGTTTACAACGGGCAAAAAGTCATATTGTCTCGAACATGAACGGCGTGTGGTCGTGAAGCTTTATCGCTCAGGTCAAATACGTCTGCTAGCGACGCTCATCCGTCGGTGCGCCCTCGACGATCGCGATGCCCGCCGATGCGCCTAACGCGCTGGCGCCGGCCTCGATGAATGCGCAAGCCTCTTCGTAATTATGGATACCGCCCGCCGCCTTGATCGCCACGGCATCGCCGAGCACCTCGTGCATCAGCCGCACGTCCTCGAGCTTAGCACCGCCAAAGCTTCTGCCGGTCGATGTCTTAAGGAATCCCGGCTTGGCCTCCAGCGCGATCTCGCATACACGGCGCTTGGCGGCGTCGTCGCCGTCCAGCTTGCACATCTCGACGATTACCTTGTCAGTGATGCCATGCGCGCGACAAAAATCAGCAATGGTAGTCATCTCGCGCTCGATGGCATCAAAATCGCGGTTCTCGATCGACCCCTGATTCAAAACGTAGTCAATCTCGGTAAAGCCACACGCAGCGTATTCCTCAAACCTCGCAAGCTTCTCCTCAAGCGTCATAGTGCCCTGGGGAAAGTCGATGGCGCCGGCAAGGATGATGTCAGAGCCCTCGAGCATGGCGCGGCCCGTCTCGTACTCCTGAAGGTTCGCAAATACGCAGCGAAAGTTGTACTTTAACGCCTTCTCGACATACTGCTCAAACGTGTCCTCGGGGGCATCGATATAGTCGATGTATTTATTGATGGGTTTGGCAAGTGTCATGCTGGGCCTCCTTGTTCAGGACTGACAACCGATTCGTGGTTTCACGCGAAAAACCACGTTCAATGTACGCCCGACATACAAGGACAGCGTCCGCATTCCGACAAGTGGTATGAAATTAGCTGTAAACGTATATTTACAGACAGCGAATGGCACCGCATGCGGATGCCGACAGCAAGGCATCCCCCCTCAATACACCCTCATGCCCATTTAAATAGCAAGGGGCCCGTATCTGTTGGGATGCGGGCCCCTTTCGGCCATGACCTATCTCAGCAGCAAAGACCACTTGCGGTGAGCGCGGTAGAACTCGATCGCACCATCTTATCCGAGCCGGGGCACGTTCGCATAGCGTGGCGCGTGACGGTTGCAAAACCACCCCATTTGAAACAAACGCAAAAAAGTACTTGCAAAGACGCGTTCCGACATATAAGTTGATAAAAGACCGCCGTTGCGGTTTTAAGTAGATCGAGCATATGAAGTTTCAGTTTTTAGCATGTAAGAGAAAGAAGATCGGCAAAGTACAACCCCAAACGCAATGACAACTTAATGAGGTAACTGCCACATGTGAGGCACCTAGGGCATTGCTGTCTCGATTTTGAGCACGATGCCTTCCGCCTTGCATGGGCCGTTCCATCCCGCCCCTGCAGCAACTGCCTCACGGGCTCATTGAAAACCGCATAGCACCCCAACGTCAGCACATCACCCACGGCAAGCACATCACTCACGACAACCAACACATCAACAAACAGCAAGAACATCAACCGATTGGAGAAGCTATGACAAACCACCACGCAGAAGACGGCGATAAGAAAAGCATTCTGGATGCCCGCATTGAGCGAGCATATGCAAACGAATATGACGCCGCCTTTGCCGCCGCGACCATCAAGAACTACGCGTCGCTACCGCTCGCGACGATCTTGGCCGACCACCCTCAACTGCTGAAGCGCTGCGCAAAGATCATGGGCGACCCCGACATTCGCAAGCTGACAGACCCCTATGCCCCAAAACGCGACAACGATTCGTGCGTTCTTACCGTAGGCTGCCTAGCCCATATGCTTACGGCGCTCGACACTAAACTCAAGCTCGAATGGGAACCCGACGAGCGTCATGAACTCGAAAGCAAGCGGAACACCCTGCGCACCGCACTGTTCCTTCCGCTGGACGGCCTCAAGCGCTGCAACGTCGAGCTCAATACACAGGCGCGGCAAAAGCCCGGGACCACGGGGCAGAAAACTCCAAGACCCCATGCGGCCATCGTCGACCGCAACCGATATAACCGCATGACCGCGCACTTTTCCGCCGAGGGAGCAGCCATAAGGACGCTGATCGACCTGCTGTGCCTCCTGAGCATCAGCGAGCTATTTGAGGGCTATCTCGCCCTTGTTCCCGCGACGGCACCCAAGTCGGTAGCAAAGATCATCGAGACCTGCAGACGCCAGTTTGAGCGCCATCGCAATGGCAGCGAGATGAACACTAGCATCGCGCAGTACTACGCGGCTCATTACAAAAATGACGGATGTGCCCCTGTCGAGCATCAGCTGCGGCTCGCCTACACCACGCCCGCCGCAACGCTCTATCGCTTTGGAGCCCTTGGCGCTTGCGAGCCGCACGAACAGGCAGCCTGCCCCACAACCGAGCTCGATCTCAGGCTCGGACGAACCCTGTAGCCCGCCAGCCCCTCCGCGGGCAACAATCCTATTCCTCCACAACACAACCAACAGAAAGGAGTCCTCATGGACACCAATCATTCCCCCCATCATCAGCCCCCTCACCATGCGTGAATCCGCCCGAGGCATCACGCTCACCAGCATTTACGATGAGATGCTCGCCCGTCGCGAGCTCTCCGTCATGGGAAACATCGAAACCCCGATGGCCCACGACCTATGCCAGCAGATCCGCCTGCTCGATGCCACCGACCCCAGCCGCCCCATCACCATATTTGTCGCCAGCGTCGGCGGAAGCGTGCGATCGGGTCTTGCGATCTATGACGCCATGCGCCTCGCATCGTGCCCCATCCGCACCGTCTGCCTGGAATTCGCCGCGTCCATGGGCGCCGTGATCTTTATGGGCGGCGACGATCGCCGTATGGCGCCCCATGCAGAGCTCATGATTCACGACCCGCTGATCCCCCAGGGGGCAGGCGGCTCGGCACTTGCGCTGCAGGAAACCAGCCGGCGTCTCATGCAGACCCGCAAGACCCTCACGCAAATCCTCTCGGACCGCAGCGGCCTCACGCCCAAGCGCATCCAGTCCCTCACTGCAAAAGACACCTACCTTTCGGCCGAGCGCGCCGTCGAGCTCGGCTTTGCCCACGAAATCCTCTCGACCACCAAGGAGGTCGCCCATGTCTAACCTCGCCAGCCGCCTCGCCGCATCTGAGTCCGCATCGTCCACCATCCTCGCCAAGGATCGAACGCTTTCCTGCGACACCCGCCAAACGGGACTCGACAACAACGCACTTGTGATCGGCCCCTCGGGAGCCGGCAAGACCCGAAACGTCCTCAAGCCCAACCTGCTGCAAATGAACGCAAGCTACATCGTGCTCGACACCAAAGGCACGCTCTGTCGCGAAGTGGGACCCGTGCTGGCAGCCCACGGTTACCGCGTGCAATGTCTCAACTTCGCCGACCTCAACACCGTCCCGGCCCTTGCGCCCGGCATCGAGCGCTGCGGCTACAACCCCCTGAGGCACATTCGCCGCAAGGCGGACGGCAGGCCCAACCAGCAGGACATCCTCTCGGTGGCAAAGGCCATCTGCCCCATCGAGGACAACAACCAGCCTTTTTGGGATCATGCGGCGGCAAACCTGCTGTCGTGTCTTATCGCCTACGTCACCGAACAGCTACCCGCCGACGAGCAGACGATCAGCTCGGTCATCAAGCTGATCGAGCACCTGCAGGACGGTGCCACGGGTCGATTGTTTGACGACCTGATCACGACCGACCCCCAAAGCTATGCCCTCTCGCTATGGCGGCGCTACGCCATTACGCAAAATGCCGAGCGCATGCACGCGAGCATCGTCGGCATCCTTGCCGAAAAGGTCATGTGTCTGGGATTCGACGGTGCGGCACAGCTCTATCGTGAGTGCCATCAGGTGGACTTCGCTTCCATGGGACACACCCCCTGCGCCCTGTTTGTAACCGTGAGCGATATTGACCGCAATCTCGATCCGCTGACCGGCCTCTTTATTTCGCAGGCGTTTATGGGCCTCATTCGTGAGGCCGATAGGCAGCCCGACGGCAGCCTGCCCGTGCCCGTGCGCTTTATGCTCGATGACTTCGCAAATCTGCAGATCCCCCAGATCGACAACGTGCTCTCGATTATCCGAAGCCGCAACATCTGGGCAACGCTGCTGCTGCAGTCGACCAACCAGCTCGATGCGCTCTATGGCGAGGCACGCGCACGCTCCATCATGGGCAACTGCGACACGCATCTGGTGCTGGCGTTCCAGGATCCCGAGAGTGCCCGGGTGTTTTCCGACCGCGCCGACGCGCTGCCCAGCACGCTCATGGCGACGCCGATTGATCGCTCGTGGCTCTTTGTACGCGGTCGCACTCCCGAACAGGTCGAGCGCTTTAGGCTCGAAGACCATCCGCTCTACGGGGAGCTGCCCGAGGCGCAGCGAGACCATGCGGAGGCCGAGATCTAGGCGCAGGGTTCTCGCAGCGCGCGACGCCCCGGCGATGTTCCAAAAGCCCGTGCGCCCCGGGACCACGGCAAAGCAAAGGGGCCCGCATCCGATAGGATACGGGCCCCTGACTATAAGGCGCGATGCGTTAACAGCAGCGACTACTTGCGGTGAGCGCGGTAGAACTCGATGAGCGCCTGGGTCGAAGCGTCCTGCTCGGCCTTGGCGGCATCGTCGTGGAAGGCCGGGGTAATCTGCTTGGCAAGCTGCTTGCCCAACTCGACGCCCCACTGGTCGTAGGAATCGATGCCCCAGACCGTACCCTCGACAAACGTGATGTGCTCGTACAGGGCGATGAGCTCGCCGAGCGCGAACGGGGTCAGCGTGTCGCCGAAGATCGAGGTCGTCGGACGGTTGCCCTCAAAGCAGCGGGCCGGGACAATCTGCTCGGGCGTGCCCTCGGCGCGGACCTCGTCGGCCGTCTTACCAAAGGCGAGCGCCTTGGTCTGGGCCAGGAAGTTGCCCAGGAACAGCTCGTGGACATCCTGGCCGCTGTCGGTTGCGGGGTTGGCAGTGTTGGCGAAAGCGATAAAGTCGGCCGGGACCACCACGGTGCCCTGGTGCAGCAGCTGGTAGAAGGCGTGCTGACCGTTGGTGCCGGGCTCGCCCCAGAAGATCTCACCGGTGTCGGAGGTCACGGCGCTACCGTCCCAGCGGACGTGCTTGCCGTTGGACTCCATGGTGAGCTGCTGCAGGTAGGCCGGGAAACGGTGCAGATACTGGCAGTACGGAAGCACGGCGTGGCTCTTGGAACCGAAGAAGTTGACGTACCAAACGTTGAGCAGGCCCATTAGCGCGACGGCGTTGTTCTCGAGCGGGGTGTTGCAGAAGTACTCGTCGATGGCGTGGAAGCCCTCAAGGAACTGCTGGAAGCGCTCGGGGCCAAGCACGACGATCAGCGACAGGCCCACGGCGGAGTCAACGGAATAGCGGCCGCCAACCCAGTTCCAGAAACCGAAGGCGTTGGCGGGGTCGATACCGAAGGCCTCAACCTTCTCGAGTGCGGTGGAAACGGCGACGAAGTGCTTTGCCACGGCCTCGGCGTTCTGCTCATCGGAGCCATCGATAGCGCCCTGAGCCTTGAGCTGCTCGAGCATCCAGGTCTTGACCTCGCGGGCGTTGGTGAGGGTCTCGAGCGTGGTGAAGGTCTTGGAGACGATGATCACGAGCGTGGTCTCGGGATCCAGGCCCTTAAGCTTCTCGGCCTGGTCGTTGGGATCGATGTTGGAGATATAGCGGCAGTCGATACCGGCGTCGGCATAGGGACGCAGAGCCTCGTAAGCCATGACCGGGCCCAGATCGGAACCGCCGATGCCGATGGACACCAGGTGCTCGATCTTCTTGCCGGTAACGCCCTTCCACTCACCGGAGCGCACGCGCTCGGCGAAGGCATACATGCGATCGAGGACCTCGTGCACGTCAGCGACAACGTCCTGGCCGTCGACGATGAGCTGGCCCTTCTCGGTTGCGGGGCGGCGAAGCGCGGTGTGCAGGACGGCGCGGTCCTCGGTGGTGTTGATGTGCTCGCCGGAGAACATGGCGTCGCGGCGCTCCTCGAGCTTCACCTCACGAGCAAGATCGCACAGCAGCTTGACGGTCTCATCAGTCACCAGGTTCTTGGACAGATCGAAGTGCAGGTCGCCGGCATCAAAGCTCAGCTTGTTCACGCGCTCCGCATCGGCAGCGAACCATGCCTTAAGGTCGATACCCTCGGCCTCGAGCTTCTCCTGATGGGCCTCGAGCGCCTTCCAAGCGGCGGTCGACGTAGCGTCGATAGGTGCGGCAACAGTTGCCATAGAGTCCTCCTCAGCATACGGGCGCACGCCTCCATGCGCCCGGACATTCAGATGCCACTATTCTAGCGCAGGTCAAGACTACAATCAGCGAGCGTTGCTAATCCGCCCCCAAACGGCAGCCGATCAAAAAGGGACAGGCTTATTTTGGCAGGTCAAACGCTTTACCAACCAAAAACCCGTCCTTTTATGGCAAATATTAGGCCGCGGCGCAGACGCTACCGAGCAACTCACGCAGAGGAGACCCGATGCCCTCCAGCAGTTCGGGCGCGATAATGGCAAAAACGGGAACCTCGCCGGTGCCCACGGCAGCAGGCACCTTGCCCTCCGAGACAATGCATCCATAAGGCACAAAGCCGTCTTCGCCGGCATCGAGCGCCGCCATGCGATGCGTGAGCTCGCGCGCAAAGCCAGCAGTATCGGCATCGCCAATCGCCAGGACAAAGTCCACGCCTTCGTCGGTCGCCAAGGCCACGGCTTCGTCGACCAGTTCGTCTCCCCCGTCGCCCTCAAACGAGCCGCAGCGGAAAAGCACACGCTCGAGTAGGGCTCGAGCGAGCGAACCAAGTGCCGCCGAGACGAGCTCATCGTGCGTATGTTTGTCACCGCCCAACACGACCAGCGCCTTGGTGCCACCGTAGTGAGCGACCAATCGTCCGCACCAGCGAGCCACGTCTCCATCCGCAACAAGGCGCGTCGGCATACCAAACCCATAGTTGACCATTATCCCCACAACCCTTCCGTGCTTTATGGTGGTATCGATCGTTAGGCTCATGCTACGAAGCGAGCTTTTCCGAGCTGTTTCGCGCTCTTTAGGGCTGCGTTAAAACCCCGATGAAGCCGCACGACCATACTTGCCAAAAAGGGACAGATTTTGACGATGTCCGGACGAGCGGGTATTATCGAACAGATATTCGATAAGAACATGTGTTTGATGGGAGGACGCGTGGGGCACGAGCGTCACACCTATATCTGCATCGACCTCAAGACGTTTTATGCCAGCGTCGAGTGCGTCGACCGCGGGCTCAACCCGCTCACCACCAACCTGGTCGTTGCCGACGAATCGCGCGGGCGCACGACCATCTGCCTCGCCATCACACAGGCCATGAAGGACTTAGGGATTCACAATCGCTGCCGTCTGTTTGAGATTCCCGACGGCATCGACTACATCAAAGCCGTACCGCGCATGCAGCACTACATGGAAGTGTCGGCGCAAATCTACGGCATCTATCTGGAATACGTGAGCCCGCAAGACATTCACGTCTATTCAATCGACGAATGCTTTATCGACGTGACGCCCTATCTAGACCTCTACCATACCAATGCCAAAGGCTTTGCCTGCATGTTGCGCGATGAGGTCCTCGCGCGCACCGGCATCACGGCGACGGTCGGCATCGGCCCCAACCTATTCCAGGCCAAGGTAGCGCTCGATATCACCGCCAAGCACGTACCCAGCCGCATCGGCATACTCGACGACGAGACCTTTCGCAAAGAGATCTGGCCCCATCGTCCCATCACCGATATCTGGGGCATCGGCCCCGGCGTGGCAGCACGACTCGAAAAGTATGGCGTCTACGACCTGATGGGTGTCGCCGCACTCGACGAGAACCTGCTCTACGACGAGCTCGGCGTCAATGCCGAATATCTCATCGACCACGCCTTTGGGCGCGAGCCGACAACCATCGCCGATATCCAAGCCTATCGCCCACAAGCAACTTCGACCACTACAGGACAGGTGCTCTCGAAGGGCTATGCCTACGAGCAGGCCTACACCGTCTTGCGCGAGATGGTCGACAGTGCCGTGCTGGACTTGGTCGATAAGCACGTGGTCTGCGACAGCATCTCGCTCTTTGTGGGCTACGCGAGCGAGCGCGCCGACATCCGCAGGCTTGATGCCAGCGGTACTGCACAATATGTGGACGGATGCGGACACCTGCGCTCGAGCACCTCGGGCATCGAGCCCGCAGCGACCGACGGTCCCGAGCTCGCGCCCCGTGCTCCCAAGCCCGTCCAGCGCGATGACGAACGGCGCCGCCTGGTGCGCGAAGCGCAGGCAATCGATGGCATCTTTGTGGGAGAGCATGGCGGCAAACCGCGTGGTGGCTATGCCGCACTCTTTGCGCACTCCAACGCCTCGCGAAAGCTACCCGAGCGCACCAATTCGTTTAAGAAGATCATGGGCTATTTCGATGAGCTCTGGGCGCAGACTGTCGATCCCAAACGACCGGTCAAGCGCATCAACCTGGGATTTGGCAACCTCATGCCCGAGGAATTTGCCACCATCGATCTGTTCAGCGATATCGAGGCCGATGAGCGCGAGCGCGACCTGGCGCGCGCCGTCCTGGCCGTGAAAGGCAAGTACGGCAAGAACGCGCTCGTCAAGGGATTAAGCTTTACCGCCGGCGCCACCGCGCGCGAACGCAACGAACAAGTTGGAGGACACCGTGCCTAAACCCAAACAACAGCCCGTGCGCCCGCCGACCGCCTTCGAGCGCCTGGCGGACCCCGAGGGCAGACGCCGCGCCGCCGACCCCAACCTCACTGCCAATGGTGCCGTGCGCGCCAACCGCGCCGCACAGTTTATGCCCTTTGCCGCCCTCACGGGATACTACGAACTCGTGCGCAAGCAGGAAATCACCGTCGAGCCAAAACGTGAGCTCACGGAAGAAAAAGCCCTCGTGCTTTCTAAAAAACTCGAGGGTCTCAAACGTGGCGACTTGGTTCGTGTCACCTATTACGATACATACGGCTATCGCAGCCGCACCGGCATCCTCGACGAGGCGCTCCCCGCCTTCAAGCTCCTCAAGCTCCGAGACATCGCCATCGACTTCGACGACATCCAAGACATCGAACTGCGCGGACGAGCCTAGCCAAGGAAGCGCATCCAGAGCGACGCTTACAGCGTCATGACGTAGTAGCCCGCGTCTTTCACGGCCGTCTCGAGGACACCACGATCAACCGGCTGCTTAGAGCGCACGCGTGCCGTGTGGTCCGCATACGTCACCGTTGCCCACACACCATCCAGCGCATTGAGGGCATTGGCCACGTTCTGAGCGCAGCCGTCGCAACTCATGCCGCCGATGAGCAGCTCATCGCTATAGGGATAGTGTGACGCATCGGTATCCACCACAACAACCTTTTTGGCCTTCTTGCCGCTCGCACCATCGCTGCAGCAACTCTTCCCGTGTGTCGAAGCGGCAATGCGACGCAACCCAAAAAACATGCCGACGGCAATGACGGCCAGCACGATGAGATTCGCAGGGTTGAGCAAGTCACTCATGCGTTCCCCTTTCAAGTAGCACTATCTAGATACCCCCCATGGGGTGTCCCCATCTTAACCCAAAATCATGTCCGTTCGGTCAATAGTTTCCCTACTCAAACTTTTTAGTTGACCAAGGCTTACTTTCGTGTATAAGTTTTCCTAGGCTAACAAGTGAGGGCTCGAAAGGGGCAACGTGACTCGAACCATTGACATCCCAACATACCAAACGGCTGTCGTGCGCAACTGCTCCCCTACGCTCGCAGGTATCAAGCCGGCTTCACTCTTTACCTATCCCGGCGTTTACGCCAACCAAAACGGAAAACCCGGCGCCGCCCATATCGAAGAGCGACGCTCTCGCCTGCTCGCCGTCATAGCCCAATGCAACCGCGAGCTTCAGCCACTCGGGATCCATGTGAGCGTTTTGGTCTGGCGCCCCTGCGGAGCGCTCATCTATGTGTACCGCCCTGCGGACCTCATGCGATACCTCTCCGACCCCCGCGCCATGACGGCGCTTGTCACCGAAGGTTACGATGTCCACAACCTGCCCGCGTCCCTGGTGCATCTCGCCGCGCGCATCACACTGGCAAGCAGCAATGCCGCAGAGAGTGCCTATGACGGCAGCGTCTGCGCGCTCGCGCGAAATAGGCACTGCGATACGGGGTGCATGTGCGAGTTCCCCCACGAAATTGGCTATTTTTTGGGCTATCCCTACAAAGATGTCCATCAGTTTATCGTCCAGCACGGCGAAAACTATAAGGTCTTTGGCGCATGGAAGGTATACACAAACGTTGAGCAGGCGCTCACGACCTTCGATTCCTATCGCGCATGCACGCAATACCTTACCTACATCTATCAACAGGGCTGCACTCTGGGACAACTTGTCCAGGCAACCCGATAGAGCATACAAAACGCGGCCGCACGCCGCACAACCGAAAGGAAGACATATGAGCAAGATCGCAGTCGTCTACTGGAGCGGTACAGGCAACACCGAGGCCATGGCAAACTTCGTTGCCGAGGGCGCAACCGGTGCCGGCGCCGAGGCAGAGGTCATCTCCTGCGCCGACTTCTCTGCCGACAAGGTCGCCGAATATGATGCCTTCGCCTTCGGCTGCCCCGCCATGGGTTCCGAGGAGCTTGAATACGATGAGTTCCAGCCCATGTGGGATGAGGTCAAGGAGACCCTCGGCGACAAGAAGGTCGTCCTCTTTGGCTCTTATTCGTGGGCCGAGGGCGAGTGGATGGACAACTGGAAGGCCGATGCCGACGAGGCGGGCGTCAATGTCGTCGATTCCGTCATTTGCTACGATGCGCCCGACGATGAGGGCGAGACCGCTTGCAAGGCCCTCGGAGCCGAGCTCGCGTAACGAACCCAGGACCTCCAAAAGAGTCTGCATCAAAGCACATCCTTATCCCTACAAAAGAGCGGGGGCTGGATTCAAGTCCAGCCCCCGCTCTTTTATAACGGCAGTTACATCAACCGGCTACGAGATATTGCCCAAGAACGCCTTGGTGCGCTCGCTCTTGGGGTGGTCGAAGACCTCGCTCGGCGTACCCTCTTCCACAATGACGCCGCCGTCCATAAAGACGACGCGGTCGGCGACATCGCGAGCAAAGCCCATCTCGTGCGTCACGACGATCATGGTCATACCGTCGCGCGCCAGGTCGCGCATGACGCCCAAGACGTCGCGCACGAGCTCAGGGTCGAGCGCCGAGGTAGCCTCGTCAAAGAGCATGACGTGCGGGTTCATCGACAGGGCGCGGGCGATGGCAACGCGCTGCTGCTGGCCGCCCGAAAGCTGACTCGGCATAAAGTCGATACGCTCGGCAAGACCGACCTTGGTCAGCTCCTCGACGGCGATCTTCTCGGCCTCTTCCTTGCTGCGCTTGAGCACCTTCTGCTGCGCGAGCATGACGTTCTTTTTGACTGAGAGGTGCGGGAACAAATTGAACTGCTGGAACACCATACCCAGATGCGTGCGCACCTTGTTAAGGTCGACGCCCTTGGCGCACACGTCCACACCCTCGACGATAATCGAGCCGCTCGTGGGATGCTCCAGACGATTGATGCAGCGAAGCATCGTCGACTTGCCCGAGCCCGAGGGGCCCAAGACCACAACGACCTCGCCCTTATGCACATCCAGATCGATATCGCGCAGGACCACGTTGTCGCCAAAGGCCTTCTGGAGGTTCTTGATGCTGACGACGACCTCGTTCGAGTTATTGGTTTCGCTCATGATAGGACCTCCTTACAGACCGGCGATGTGATCGGCAGGCGTCGCGACAACCTGTCCGGCGCTCTTGGCGGGACGCTTCTTCTTGGTCTCGGCCGTGCCCAAAAGCCTCGCCTCAAGACCGCTCACCAAGCGAGCGAGCGGCAGGGTGATGACCAGATAGAACAGGGCGGCAACCACGTACGGTGTAATGGAGCCCGTCGTGGCCACGATGGTACGGGCGTTCATGACGATCTCGACCACGCCCACGGCCGCAAGCAGCGACGTATCCTTGTAAAGCAAGATAAACTCGCTGGTCAGCGTAGGCAAAACATTGCGGAACGTCTGCGGAATCATAACGTAGAGCAGTGTCTGGAAGGCATTCATGCCCAGCGAGCGAGCAGCCTCGTTCTGGCCCTTGGGGATCGACTGAATACCGGCACGGAAAATCTCGCACAGGTACGCAGACGAGTTCATGGCCATGACGATAACGCCAAGCACGTAGTCATCAACCTTGACGCCGGCCAACGGCAGACCGAAGAACGCGATATAGATCTGCAGGAACGCCGGCGTACCGCGGATGATATTCACATAGATGCCGGCGAGGCAGCGCAGGATGCGCGACTTGGAGATGCGCATGAGCGACAAGGCAAAGCCAAAGGGAATTGCCAGCGGAAACGCCACAAGCACGATCGAGAGCGACATAAGGAAGCCCTTAAAGACGATCGGCAGGCTTTGGACCAAAATGACCGGGTTTAAGAACAGGCGCAGGAACATATTGGAGTTCCAGGCCTCGACCCACGGCTGCTCCTTAAGATCGGCCAGGAAGTTATCGAAGGCCGTCACGCCCTTGATCTCCACCGACGGAATCTTGGAGATCTTCTTGGTCGAGCCATCGGCCAAAGTGCAGGTGCCGCTAAAGGCCTCATCGCCGCCCTCGACGGGGAAGGTCACGCCGTAAACCTCGACACGGAAAAAGCCGCCGGCAGGCGCCGTCTCGCCAAAGTCGATCTTGAGCGTCTGGCCGTCAGCCTTGCACGTGGGCTTCATGGGCGTACGATCCATGAGGTCCTCGCCCGAGAGCATCGTCAATCGCGTGTCATCGGTACCAAACGTCGTGCCGTCGACAAACGTCAGCGAAAGACCGCTCAGCTCCTCGTCGGCATCGGCCTGGACCTCCCAGGTAATGCGCGTCTCGGTACCGCCGACCACAGCGCTGCCCGAACCAGTGTTGGGTCGGGCGGTAATCTTTGCGGTCTCAAGCGCCTGGGCGGTCGTGGGCGCATATGCCCCTGCGCACACCAGCGCGAGCGCCACGGCCATGGCGCAGGCTAGCTTTTGGAGCAAGGCGGGCAGTGGAAAACGCTGCTCCGCGGCCCCTTTGTTCAGTCGAGACAAGGTGGCTCCTATCGTAGAAGTTGCCGGCAAAACGAGACGGAAATACTCTCCGTCAAGAGAAGCGCAAAGGCCCTCTCCGCCAAAACGGAAAGGGCCCGCGAGCAATCAAGTAGCTATTTTACTTGATGTTGTACTTAGCCATGAGGGCGTCAATGGTACCGTCGTCGGTCAGGTCCTTGATGGCCTGGTTGATGTCTTCCTTGAGCTTGGTGTTACCCTGGTTGATGGCGATGGCGTACTCCTCGCCGGTGCTGATCTGCTTAATGGTCTGGCAGGTGTTGAACTGCTCGGCGGTCAGCTGGCTGGCAACGGAGCGGTTGGTGACTACGGCGTCGCCCTTATCGGACTGCAGGGCGCTGAAGCACTCGGTAGCGTCCTTGTAGGGGACGATCTTGGCCTTGGGGAAGTTCTCCTGGGCAAAAGACTCGGCGGTCGAGCCAGACTGAACGATGATGGTAGCGTCGGCGTTGTTGAGCTTCTCGCTGTAGTTGTCGGCCGTGATGTCGGTGTTATCGACCTTGGTCACGATAGCCTGATCGTCCATGTAGTAGGAATCGGAGAAAGTGACTTCCTTCTCACGCTCGGGCGTGTCGGTGATAGCCGCGATGGAGACGTCGTACTTGGCGCCCGAAGCGACACCCGGAACCAGCGTGTCAAAGTCATTGTTGACGTACTCGACATCCAGGCCCAGCTTGTCACCGATAGCCTTGATGAGCTCAAGGTCAAAGCCCTGGTAGTCGCCGTTGTCATCCTTGTACTCAAACGGCGCGTACTCGGCAGAGGTGCCGACGGTCAGCGTGCCGTCCTTGACGAGCGCGTACTCCTTGGAGCCGTCGACCTTCTCGACCTTAGCGTCGTCAGAGCTGCTGGAACCGGCATCAGAACCAGAGGTGGCGTTGGACGAACCGCAGCCCGTCAGAGCAAGGGCGAGCGCCATAGCACCCGTGGCGGCAAATGCGCCAAGCTTCTTCAGCTTCATAATCAGTCTCCTTCCGGTGACCTCGTTTGATTCAGAGGTCTGCAAAAACTGTTGGCTATTATGCACCCGGAATTACGAATCTGCAATGAGAAAACTGATTGAAACAAACCCATAACGTGAATGGAATACTCTACTTTGTGACAGTCATTACTGCTGCAATGACCTTAATAGTCTAATTTCAGCTGCATAACCTGCAAGTTCGTTCGGAGTCTCCAAAATAAACGGCAGCGAACGCAAGTGGCCATTCGATACAATATTCTGCATAACCTGCATACCTCCACCAAATTCCTCACTGCCAAGGTATCCCTTGCCGATGCACTCGTGACGATCTTTATGGGCGCCACAAGAGTTCTTCGAATCGTTGATGTGTACGGCATGCAAGCGATCGATACCCACCACGCGGTCGAACTCGTCGAGTACGCCGTCCAGATCATGGATGATGTCGTAGCCGGCATCGCTCACATGGCAGGTGTCTAGGCAAACGCCCAGCTTGGCCGACAGCTCGGGGCGTTTGCCGGCAACACCCTCAATGATGAGCGCCAGTTCCTCAAAGCTGCGGCCCACCTCGGTGCCCTTGCCCGACATGGTCTCGAGCAGCACCGTCGTCTGCTGGCCCTCAAACATCACCTGACACAGGGCGTCGACAATCATCTGAATGCCGGCGTCGGAGCCCTGCCCCACATGGGCACCGGGATGGAAGTTGTAGTAGTTGCCGGGCAGCGCCTCCATGCGCCGCAGGTCCTCTGCCATAGCCTCCAAGGCGAACTCGCGCGCCCGCTCTTTGGCAGAACAGGGGTTGTAGGTATACGGGGCATGCGCCACCAGCGGTCCAAAGTCGTTTTGCGACATAAGCTCGCGCAGAGCCGCCACGTCATCCATGTCAAGTTCTTTCGCCTTGCCGCCGCGCGGGTTGCGCGTAAAGAATGCAAAGGTATTGGCGCCAATGGATAGCGCCGTCTCCCCCATCGCCCGATAGCCCTTCGTCGTCGAAAGATGACACCCGATCGTCAGCATCTCCAGCTCCCTCCTCATCAGTTGCGGTGAAATACGGTCTATTGGTGCCCTATTTTGGCGCAAACAGACCGTATTCCACCGCAAGTTATAAAAGGGGCATCAGGGGCAAAGGCCTCCAAGGCATTCCAGGCGCTGGCGCCATGCCCCCACGCACTAAAGTTTCAAGCGAATCGCATCGATAATGCGCGCGCAGCGCTGCGTGGCGGCAAGGGGCATGACGGGACTCTCGAGTTTCCCCGCCCGGATGAGCTGGGTCGCATGCTGGATTTCGCCATAGAAATCATCGATCTCAAACGGGGCATTTATTTCGAGCGTTCGACCGTCGGAATACTTCACATGGGCGAGCTCGGGGCGATGGAGACGCTCGATTTCCAACGAGCCTCGCTCACAGACAATCGTTAAGCGGCTTTCATATGTTGCTTTGCCGTCGCACACCATATGAATGGGTATACCGCCGACGCTCATACGGATCTCGTCGGCCCAATCGACGCGGCCGCCTGATACGTCACGCCAGCGAACTTCACGGGATGAAACCTCGCACGCGCCCGCGAGCAAATCCTCAAACCAACCGACCGCATAGCAGCCCATGTCATATAGACAGCCGCCCTGCAACGAATCAAGCAGATAGCCCGAAGGAGGCTCGCCGTAATCGAGCTTTTGCACGCTTTCAATCGAGACAATACGGCCAAGCTCACCCGACGCAAGCAAGTCCTTCACGCGAGTGCGCATCGGGCAAAACCGATTCTTCATCGCCTCCATAAACAGCACGCCGCGCTCACGAGAGGTGGAGGCAATCGAGAGAGCCTCTTCCTCACTCAAAACGGCCGGCTTTTCGCACAGCACGGCCTTTCCCGCGCGCAGTGCCCGACAGACCCAATGCGCATGCATGCCATGTGGAAGAGCCAAGTAGATTGCGTCGACATCGGGAACGGCAATCAGCGCATCATAAGCCACATCGCCGCTATCGTCAGCCGTGGCATAACTGTGCGCGGCATCAATCGAAAACGCCCTGCAAAACTCCTCAACATGCGAAGGAGTGCGGCCGGCGGCAGCCACAAGCCGTGCCCCGTCCACCTCCTTGAGCGACGATGCAAATCGATGCGAAATGTGTCCAGCGCCCAAAACGCCCCAACAAACCTCACGCAAATCATCACATGAATCCCGATGACCCACGACAGCCCCCTTCAGTTGCGGTGAAATAGTTCCTGTTTGGCCCCTATTCTGCCGCAAACAGGAACTATTCCACCGCAAGTTATAAAAGGGTCATGAGGAGCGCGTTTTGCCGAAGGCCTTAAGCACCGCCGTCACGGGACCAGGCTGGAAACGTCGGCGCACATCGTCGAGACGCTCGGGAATATCGATGTGCTGTGGGCAGTGGCGCGCGCATTTGCCGCACTTGACGCAATTGCTCACGAGCTTGGGCTCGCTCGTGCGCACCGCACTCGCCGTAAAGTATTGCGACAGCCCCGTAAACCAGCTGTGCGCATAGCTCGCGTTGTAGGCGGCAAAGCAGCCGGGAATGTTGATACCCTTGGGGCATGGCATGCAGTAGCCGCATCCCGTGCAGGGCACACGGTTCGATTTCTCAAACTCCATCAACACGCGCGCAATCGTGTCGAGCTGGTTGGCAGTCATCGAATTCGGCAACGCGAGGTCTGCCAGTGACGAATTCTCATCCACCTGCGCGATATCGGTCATACCCGAAAGCAGCATCGTCACCTGAGGATGATTCCACACCCACGAAAGACCCCAGGCGGCAGGAGTGCGCAAATGCGGGTCACGGGCACTATCGAGCACAGCGCGGGCCCGTGGCGGCAGCTTGCCCGCTAAACGCCCGCCCAGCAGCGGCTCCATCACAAACACCGCGAGCCCGCGCTCCGCAGCCGCCATGAGTCCTGCCGTTCCCGCTTGGTAACGCTCGCCGGCATAGTTGTACTGTATCTGGCAAAAATCCCAGTCATATGCGTCAAGCATCGTCAGGAAATCCACCGCGCTGCCGTGGTACGAAAAACCAATCTGGCGAATGCGCCCCGCCGCCTTTTGACACGCGATCCAGTCCTCAATGCCCAACGCCACCACACGTTCCCACTGGGCGGGCGAGGTAATGTTATGCATGAGGTAATAGTCGATATGGTCGGTCCGCAGGCGCCGCAGTTGCTCATCGAAGAACCGGTCGAAATCCTCCGCGCACTTGCACGAAGCATGCGGCAACTTGGTCGCCAGCAACACCCGGTCACGCAGCCCCAAGCGCTCAAGCGAGGCGCCCACGCACGCCTCGTTACCGGGATAGAGATACGCGGTGTCCAGATAATTAATCCCCTGCTCCACCGCACGGGAAATGATGGCATCGGCTGTCTTCGCATCCGGACGTCCCGGCGCACCGGGAAACCTCATGCAGCCCAGACCCAACGCCGAGATACGGTTGCCGCTTTTGGGGTCAACGCGATATTGCACGGCCCCTCCCTTCGCCATCAGCGCCCCGGCAAGGCGAAACACAATGGTCACGCAGCCGAAACATCGTGGAATCGCAATCGAGAACGTATCGTAACGCAGCAGAAATCGAGCTGTCACGGCACCGCTTTAACATCAGCAAAAAGCCCGATGAAAGGAGCCGGGCATGACCACGCGCATGTCTTTGCGGTCTGCCCTGCAGCGTAGCGTCCAGGCAAACGTTTCTTTTTTATAACAGCCGCCCCGCGCACCCACCAATCACCCTGGCAGCATACAATCCATCAGGCGCCCCTTACGCGGGCGCCTTTTACATGGGGAGATGATTCACATGCAGATCAACAAGGTCGCCTTTATCGGCAAGGGCGGCGTCGGCCTGCTCTACGGCAGCATGATCGCCCGGGCGCTCGGCAACGACGCCGTCGAATACATCATGGATGACACCCGTTTTGAGCGTCACGCGGGCGATGCGCTCACTGTCAACGGCAAGCCCTGCGATCTCACGTCCGTCCGCGCCAGCGAGGCGACGCCCGCCGATCTGGTCATCCTGACAGTCAAGACCACCGGTCTCGACCAAGCACTCAAGACTATGGAGCGCGTCGTGGGACCCAACACGCTCATCGCCTCGCTATGCAACGGCATTACGAGCGAGCAAAAGATTGCCGAACGCTTTGGCTGGGAGCATACCGTCCTGGGTATCTGCCAGGGCATGGACGCCGTGTTCCTCAACGGCGCGCTCACCTTTACCAATGCGGGCGAGATCCGCTTTGGCGCGGCGGCCGGCACGGACCCCGCGACCGTCGCCGCTATCGACGGGCTCTACACGCGCTGCGGCATCGCCCATACCGTCGAGCGCGATATTGCGCACCGCATGTGGGCCAAACTCATGCTCAACGACGGCATCAACCAGACCTGCATGGCCTACGGCGGGACCTACGGAAGCGCCACGGAGCCGGGCTCCGAGCAGCGCCGCTGTTTTGTCTCCGCCATGCGCGAGACGCTTGCGGTTGCCAACGCCGAGGGCGTTGAGCTGACCGAAGCAGACCTGACGCAAATGGTGCACCTCATCGAGGGAATCGACCCCGCCGGTATGCCCTCAATGGCTCAGGACCGCATCGCGCAGCGCAAAACAGAGGTCGAGGAGTTCGCGGGCACCGTCCGCCGCCTCGCGGCCAAGCACGATATCCAGGTTCCGCAGAACGAATGGCTCTATCAGCGCATTCGCGATATCGAGGCAAGCTGGTAACGCCAACGCGCCGCATTCAACAGCCTTAGCAGCAAAACCGCCGCAAGGAGCACTCCCCTTACGGCGGCTTTCATCTTCGTCTATGACCGGCGGTCAATCTCACAACAGCTAGCGTTGCGACTCCGGAACCTCGTCCTCATCGTTGCGACAAAGGACAACACCGGCGCTTCCCAGCAGCGTGGCCGCGATCAGCACGCCGACCACGATAGGAGCAGCCCCGCATGTCCCCTGCATGCCCGCGACGAGCGCGGCCGTGGGACCAAGGCAGCCAAGCATCAACGCGACGGCGGCAACGGCAATATCTCGAGCATTCACAAGACCACTTCCTCCAAGAGAAAGACCTTATTTCTCAAGAACCAGTGTGCTCCGCATCCATTCGCCCAGCGTACCGCCACGGTAAGGGCTCTGTTAACTCAAACGCATACATAGAACGGACGTCCTTACGTTGCCCTAAAGCTCGGTAAAGACGCCCGTCCGCCAAATATCCGTGATGCAGAAAAATTACCAACCGGTGTAGTAGTCGGTGGTTCCGGCAGCGCAGCCGGAGTCATAGACCTTGCAATCACCCTTGGAGCCCGTAAAGGTCGAGCCCTGGGCCATATCGCCCGCGGCAACAACGTAATAGCCGTCGGAATCGCGCCAAAAGCCCTCAGAATCCTGAGTCCATTCGCCCGTGCGATAGTGATAAAGCACATTGCTGCTGTAATAGGTCTCGCGGCGCCCGTTGTAGTTATTGACACCCGCAGAGCGCGTCAGGCCCGATCCGTTCGCGCAGGACGCGGCAGACGCGTAGGACGAAGTGTAACCGGCGTTGTAGCACGAAGCCTGGGCGGCCTCGGCAGCCTCCGCCTCGGCGGCAGCAGCCTCGAGCGCTTCGCGCTTGGCATCCTCAAGCGCAGTGCGAAGCTCATCGAGCTCGGTCGACTTCGCATCGACCTCCCCCATCGTCAACAGGCTGCCCGCGCCATCGTTACAGCCCTGCAGCACAGCGCGCTCGTCATCGGTGGCATAGTCACCGTACATGTTCATGATGATCTGAGCGCGCATCTCCAGGGAATCGCGCTTGGCCTCCATCGAGGCGTTCCACTCCTGCATGGAACCATAACCATCGCCGCGATAGTCAACGGGCTGCACCAGCGTCGTCTCGGACGGCGTAGATCCAACCGTATCGGACAGTGTTGCGGCGTGGGCATCAGTTGCACCGGCGCCCGCCAAAAGTGCCACGGTCAGAGCGGCGGAAAGGGCGGCGGCTTTCGGTTTTCGTGAATCAATCCTCATGTAGCTGGAAACCTCCGTAGTGCGTTTTTGCTGCGTTTGAGCTGCGTGTGATTCGATCGCGCTGCATAGTACCCCGAGCAAATCGCGACCTGCGGTTTTACTTAAAAGGCGCACGTCAATTGCGTAAAACTCACATCCTCTCAACAGGAGTTTTCCACAACTCGAATGCATAAAGCGTGTCAAAAACCCTGTTTTTGCGCCCTCTCTATGCAAAAAAGGCACCTGTGCAACCATTGTTCGCACAGGTGCCTTGAGCAGGCATTTTATACAGTTATACCTATCGAGTCGCAAGGGGTCCTTGCACAAGTCGCCTTACTCGTCCAGCGCGGCGAAGGCCTGCTTCAGATCCCAAATGATATCCTCGGCATTCTCGGTACCGATGGAAAGACGGATCGTGGAGGGCGTGATGTTCTGCTCGGCGAGCTCCTCGGCAGACAGCTGGGAGTGCGTGGTGGTAGCCGGGTGCACGACGAGCGACTTGACGTCGGCCACGTTGGCGAGCAGCGAGAACACCTGCAGATGATCAATGAACTTCCAAGCTGCCTCCTGGCCACCCTTAATCTCAAAGGTAAAGATCGAGGCACCGCCGTTGGGGAAGTACTTCTGATAGAGCTCGTGATCGGGGTGCTCAGGCAGGCTCGGGTGATTCACCTTGGCAACATGGCTGTCACCAGCCAGGAACTCAACGACCTTCTTGGTGTTCTCGACATGACGGTCAACGCGCAGCGACAGAGTCTCGGTGCCCTGGAGCAGGACCCAGGCGTTGAACGGGCTGATGCAGGCGCCCTCGTCACGCAGCAGGATGGCGCGGACATAGGTTGCGAAGGCGGCGGGACCGGCAGCCTCGGCAAACGAGACGCCATGGTAGGAGGGGTTGGGCTCGGCGATCTGCGCGTACTTTCCGCTCGCCTTCCAATCGAAGTTACCGCCGTCGACGATCACGCCGCCCAGCGAGGTGCCGTGGCCGCCGATGAACTTGGTTGCGGAGTGGACGACGATGTTGGCACCATGCTCCAGCGGGCGGAACAGATACGGGGTGCCGAAAGTGTTGTCGACGACAACCGGCAGACCGTGCTTCTTGGCGATCTCGGAGATGGCGTCGATGTTGGGGATGTCGGAGTTGGGGTTGCCGAGCGTCTCGAGATAGATGACCGTGGTGTTGTCCTTGATGGCGCCCTCGACCTCGTCCAGGTTGTGGGCATCGACGAAGGTGGTCTCGACGCCAAACTGGGAGAGCGTATGCTCCAGCAGGTTGTAGGAGCCACCGTAGATGGTCTTCTGAGCCACCACGTGGTCACCGGCCTGGGCAAGAGCCTGCAGGGTATAGGTGATGGCAGCAGCACCGGAGGCGACGGCAAGACCTGCCACGCCACCCTCGAGCGCGGCGATACGATCCTCGAAGACGCCCTGGGTGGAGTTGGTCAGACGGCCGTAGATGTTTCCGGCGTCGGCAAGACCAAAGCGGTCGGCGGCGTGCTGGGAGTTGCGGAACACATAGCTCGTGGTCTGGTAGATAGGCACGGCACGGGAGTCGGATGCAGGATCGGCACTCTCCTGGCCAACGTGCAGCTGCAGGGTATCGAAACCAAAGGTGTGCTCGGGGTTGTTGATGAACTGGCTCATGATGATCTCCTTGATCGAACAAAAGTAAATAAAAAGAGAGAAGTAAGTCGCTGTCTCCTGATCACGCCGACGGGCGCAAACAGGAGCCCGGCATTCGTCTTGGTAAGCAATTCATATGCAGGCCTCCTTTCGCATCCCGGTTCCGTGGTCGGTTTAATTACCTACCGCCTTTGTGTGTTTTGAATAGTACGGGCATTGTTTCGCTCGGTCAATCACTTAAAAGCGCTAACTTGTTATCTGTTTTATAGATAACTATCGAAAGGACGGGCGCCGATGACCCTCCAGCAGCTTCGCTTTTTGATCGCCGTGGCAGAGTCCGGTTCGATCAACGCCGCAGCTCAGCGCCTCTATACCGCACAGTCCAATATCTCCAACGCCGTCAAAAGCCTGGAACAGGAACTTCATATCGAAATCTTTACGCGCTCTAGCCGCGGTGTTGCACTCACCAACGACGGCACCGAGCTTTTGGGTTATGCACGCCAGGTCGTAGAGCAGGCCGACATGCTTGAGGCCCGCTACGAGGACGGCGGTACCCCGCAAGCCCGCCTCGCCATTTCCGCCCAGCACTACGCCTTTTCGGTCGAGGCCTTTGTCAACGTAGTCGAGCGCTGCCGCGACAGCAAGTTCGAGTTCATCATGCGCGAGACCACCACATCGCAGATCATCGATGACGTCCGCGCGTTTCGCAGCGACATCGGCATCCTCTATCTGGACGACTTTAACGCCCGCGTCCTGCAGAAGGCCTTCGCCGATGCGCGCGCGAGCTTCCATCCCCTATTCGACGCGACGGTCCACGTCTTCGTTAGCGAGCGCCACCCGCTCGCACGCCGCCCTCAGCTGTCCCTTGCCGACCTCACACCATATACGCGCTACAGCTTTGAGCAGGGAACCTCAAACTCCTTCTATTACGCCGAGGAACCTTTTAGCTATATCCCTTGCGACCGCAACATACGAATCTCGGACCGCGGAACACTTACTAACTTACTTATCACGTCGAACGGCTACACCCTGTCGACCGGTGTCCTCTCCAATGAAATGCAATGGGGTGTGGCATCGATCCCGTTAGCAGACGCCCCAACGATGCACGTAGGCTATATCATGCACGACGAGCGCAAGCCCTCTCCCCTCTTGCAGCAATACCTCGACGAGCTCAACCGCATCATCCATGCCAACTAACTGTCGGAAGACGGGGTAGAAATCGTAGATTGCTAGCCCTCGACGAACGCGGCGCTACAATGGTCACTCGCACGAAACGTACCCAACGAAAGGAACCATGTGAAGGTCATCATCTATACCGACGGCTCGGCCCGATCAAATCCGGGACGCGGCGGCTACGGCGCCGTGCTCAAATACACCAACCCCGCCGGCAAGACCTTCACCTCCGAGCTTTCGCGCGGCTACGCCAAGACCACCAACAACCGCATGGAGCTCATGGCGGTCATCGTGGCGCTCGAGGCACTTAACCGCCCCTGCGAGGTCGAGGTCCATTCCGATTCGCAGTACGTCGTCAACGCTTTCAATAAACACTGGATCGACGGCTGGAAAAAGCGCGGATGGAAAACCGCCAACAAGCAGCCCGTCAAGAACCGCGACCTGTGGGAGCGCCTACTCACCGCCAAAAGCAAGCACAAGGTTGAGTTCATCTGGGTTAAGGGTCACGCCGGCCACGAGCTCAACGAGCGCTGCGATGAGCTCGCCACCACGGCGGCCGACGGCAGTAACCTCGATATCGACACCGGCTTTAACGAGGGTTGATTTCCGATCTCAGCCGAACACATTGAGCAAATAGGCCGTTCCCGCAGC
>UQKW01000029.1 GCA_900541885.1 uncultured Collinsella sp. | reverse complement strand
AGGAGGTATTACGAGCTCCTGTGCGAATTGAAGGGAGCGCTCCCGCAAACTGCCTATTGACAACTTATAGGAGCGTCGGTTTTATTGAGTATTTGTTGCGATGTGCTCGGCATATCCAAATAAGTCTACTCACTTGCATCTAAGACGCACCAGATAGGCAAAAACCGCCGCAAAAAGGGGGCCGGTTCCCTTTGCGGCAGCCGTTAATACGCCGAGCTTGTTATCGTAAAAGCCAATCACGCGCCGAAACCACACTACAGTCTTTCGACTCATACGTTGAGTCCACGCGGGCCACAACATAGCGCGCATCTTTTGCAATGTCGATCTCATCGCATACAGTCTGTAGATGGCGGGCGTACTTATCGTGATACGTTCTGGATGATTTTATTTCGATAGCCTTGGGACTCCCTGAGTTTGTACAGTCGAGCAAATCGATTTCACGCTTGCTGTCGTCCCTATAGAAATACAGCTCGGGATTCTCGCCCACGTTGAGATGGCTCTTCGCCGTTTCGGAAACGATGAGGTTTTCGAAAACGGCCCCCAGATAAGGGCTCTCCAATAGTTGCTCCAGTGATCCAATTTTGAGCAAGTAGCAGAGCAGCCCCGTGTCGTAAAAATAGAGCTTGGGCGTTTTAGTTAGACGCTTCTTGGCATTTGCATAATAGGGCTGCAGCGAAAACGTCAGGTAGCTCTGCTCCAGAATGGACAACCAGCTTTTAATGGTCGATACGCTCACGCCCGTATCTCGAGAAAGCGAGGATATATTGATGAGGGCACCGACGCTCTGAGCAATTATGGACAGAAACTTATGAAACTCCGCCTTATTGCGCACATCAAGCAAGCCCACAACATCGCGCTCAACATAGGTATCGATATAGCTGGGAAAATAAACCGAGGACGGCATTCCGGCGGAACGCAGGCGAGGGTATCCCCCTTCGAGCGCGAACAAATCCACTTCCAGCTGCCCCTGCTGGCCCCTCTCCGCTTCTCGAAACGATAATGGCAGCAATTTTAAGATCCCGACTCGCCCGGCAAGAGACTGCCCGATGCTTTTCATCATCAAAAAGTTTTGCGAGCCTGTAAGGATGTATTGACCGGCGTCTCCCCGCTCATCCGAAACAACCTGGATCATTGAAAACAAATCCGGGGCGTATTGCGCCTCATCGATGATGAGTCCGCCCTTTCGGTTGCGGATAAAACTCACCGGATCCTCCAAGGCCGCGCGCCTCGTTTGAGGGTCCTCAAGCGTGACGTAGGAATAGTCGGGAAAGGCATGCCGAACCAGCGTAGACTTACCACTCTGCCTAGGCCCTGTCAACGACACAACAGGAAACCAGCCTGCCATGCGAATGAGCAACTCATGCAAATCCCTGTTAATGAACTCAGCCATATCAACGCCCCTTATTACGCTGTTACCATAATCGAATAGTTTCATTCTCCATAATCTTATAGTAGCGTTTACCATAATCTTATAGTAACCCAGTTCAAAAGCATTATTTATAGAGCCGAAATCTCAGACCCTAAATAACAAAAGCCACCACAATGGGGGCTGTCCCCATTGTGGTGGCTTGCAGGCGAGTTAACTTGTTCGACTATCGTACGCCAGCCATGTCCGAGCCTAGAGCGTGGCAAGGCGCTTGGACTCGTGCGCGGCGAGCGCAATGGAGATGATGCCAGTAATGGCATCGGCCACCACCAGGGCGATCCACACGCCCTCGACACCCATCATGTTACCGAGGAGGTACATAAGCGGCACCGAGCAGATCACATAGCGAAGCAGGCCCGTAAACGTGGCGACACCCACCTTCTCGACCGCCTGGAAATACATCGACATGGTCATGGCAAGATAGCCCAGGGCAACAGCCAGGATGACAGTACGCGTGGCGTTGGCGGCAACCTCAACGAGCGCAGGATCGCTGCCGGCAAAGAAGGCGCACACCGGGGTGGCGGCAAGCCAGAGCGCGACGGTGACCAGCGCCAGCGTCACAACCTGGTACTTAAGCGTGCAGGAGAGCGTCTCCTTAAGGCGTGCCCAAGCCTTTGCGCCGGCGTTGAAGGCAGCGATGGGCTGCAGACCGTAGGAGAAGCACTGGGCAACCATCATGGTAATGTAGAGGATGTAGCCGTTGATCACGCCAAAGGCTGCGATGTAGAGCGAGCCCATGTCGCCGCCGAGCGAACCCAAAAGCGAGTTGGAAACGGTATTAAAGATAAAGGTCGCACCCTGGACCAGGAAGAACGGGAAGCCGATCTTGAAGATCTGGCCGCAGATGGCGAGGTCGAGCTTAAGGTCGGCCAGGCTAATCTGGAGCTGGGACTTTTTGCCCCCGATGAACCAGAAGATACCGATGGCCCAGATACCGATGGAAAGCCCGTAGTACACGCCGGCGCCCATAACGCCAAACTTGAGCACAAACGTGGAAAGCGCGAGCCAACAGATGGCGACGATGGCCGAAACGGTCATGAGGTTGGCCTGGATCTGAACCTTCTCGTCCACACGCATCACAGCGGTGATCATCTGGCCAATGACCGTGAGCGGCAGCAGCACGGCGAAGGTGCGCACGCCGGCAACGGTATCGGCCATGATGTCGGGCGTGGCGCCAAAGAATGTGCAGATGGGCTCGGTAAACACTGCCATCACCACAGCAAGCAGCACACTCACGATCGTGGTGAGCCAAAAGCCCTGGCTAAAAGCCTTGCTTGCGCCCTTGATGTCGCCGGCACCCAAAAGGTTGCCCACCACGGCGGGCACGCCGGTGCCAAACAGGTTGCCAAAGGCCAGGTTGATGTACTCGACCGACATAATGATCGAGACACATGCCAGGCCGTGGGCACCTAGGCCCCAACCCATCACGAGGCCCTCAAGGACCACCATGATGATCTGGGCGAGCATGCCCTGGCCGGTGACGATGGTGTACTTACGCACCAGACCGGGAATCGGTTGGGAGGCGAGCTCGCGCTCCTCCTCCACGGCAGCGGTTACTTCTTCTGCCATTGTTCTCCCCTTTCCTTGAGAGAGTAGTGCTGAATGGATGTCAGGCGGCTGACAACTGGCACCAAGCCGCCCAATCAAACGATGGCGCTATGCCTCAAAGACCACCTTGCCGGCGATCATCGTGAGGGCTGCGGTAGCCTCGAGCACCTCGGCCGGCTCGCAATCAAAGAGATTGCGGTCGAGCACGCAGATATCTGCCTGTTTGCCGCACGCGAGCGTGCCGATGCGGTCCTCGGCATGCATGGCGTAGGCGCTGCCATAGGTGTAGGCGCGCAGAGCCTCGGCCATGGTAATGCGCTCCTGGGGGAACCAGCCCTCAGGGTTGGAACCGTCCTCGAGCATGCGGAAGACCGCGCCGTACACCTCCTCCATGGGCTCCAAGCCCACAACGGGGAAGTCACTGCCCAGGTGCACTACGGCTCCGCTGGCAAGCAGGCTATGCAGGGGCCACGAAAGCGCGGCACGCTCGGGACCCACGGCTTCGTCCTTGGCAAGGTCAGCCATATCGAGCAGCATGTGCCACGGCTGCATGCCGGGGCAGACGCCGAGCTCGGCATAACGCGGCATATCCTCGGGTTGAACCGTCTCGTTGTGCTCCATGGAGTGGCGACAATCCCGCTTGCCATGCAAGCGCTCGCCCTCCTCAAAGCAATCGAGCACAAAACGCACCGAGCGATCGCCGATTGCATGGATGCGCGTGTCAACGCCCCATTCCTGCGCCCTCAGGATGGCAGCACGGATGCGCTCCGGCTCCTCCGCGGGCTCACCACAGGTGTCGGGTGCGTTGCTATAGGGTTCAAGCATCCAGGCGGTATGGTCGGAGCACACACCATCAAGGAACTGCTTAAAGCCGTGCCACTCCACCTGCGTACCCGGGAAGGCGTATTTCTCCTTGATCTGCTCGAGCGTCAAGGACTCGTTTTCGAACAGGTCGGTGTACAGGAACACGCGCAGCGGCAAGTCGCCCTTGGCATTAAGACCTGCCAACACCGCATACGGGTTTTCCATGCTCACAAACGTAGGATTGACCATGCCGACCGTAGTGATTCCCAGGGCATTGGCGCGCCGGGCGGTTTTTGCAAACGACGCGTCAACAACCTCGGGCGCTGGGTCGTAGACCTCGTCCATAAAGAAGGCGCCGGCGTTGTTGGAAAACACGCCCGTCAGATTGCCGTCGGCATCCTTAAGGATCTTGCCGCCTGCGGGATCGGGCGTCTGCGAAGTTACTCCCACCTTGTTGATGGCGCAGGTATTGGCACTAAAGGTATGCAAGTCAACCTGCTGCAGAAATACCGGGCGGTCGGAGATGTACTCATCGATCATCGCGGCCGTGGGCATCTCGGGGACATCCCACTGGAACTGGATAATCTGGCAGCCCAGAATCCACTCGTTATCGGGATGGTCGGCCGCAAACGCCACGACACGTTCCATCGCCATCTCAAAACTGGTGCAGTCGATGAGGTTGACGGCAAAATCGGGGTCGGTCATAAACGCGCCCTGGGCAAAATGCGTGTGCGAGTCGATCAGGCCGGGCATGACGAGCTGGTCGCCAAAGTCGCGCACCTCGGTATCGGGACCGATAAACGGTGCCAGGTGAGCATCGTCACCGCAGGCAACGATTTTATCGCCCCGCACGGCAACGCCGCCCTTAAACGGCTCGAGCCCATCGCCGGCAAAGACGGCGTCGCTCTTGATAACTACATCAGCCTTGTCCATGCGAGCCTCCTCAGGCATCTTTGGTTGTAACGCGGACGCACCGCCCGCGTGGGCACTCGGTTGGGAGCGTAGCGCTCCCGCATCGGCGCGTGCCTACAAGCCGTGCTCGGACGTCTGTCCCACGTCCGCGGCTTCGCGCTACACCCATTGATACACAGGGGCAAACCCGTGCCAAGGCCAGGGACCGCAAACGGTCAGTTTAAGCAGGTTTACACGCTTTACCTGCAGGTTTATTGTCTGAGATTATTACCGCTTCATTACGCCCAACGGTGTGGCCGCCCACACAGCAAGACCCGCATGCGAGGAAGAATGAGGCTAGGAACGCCAAAAGGTATCTATAAGGTCATCTCGGTTGGAGACGCCGCTTTTAACGTAGATGCGATGCAAGTGTGCCTTGACCGTGCCAGGGCTGATGACCAACTCGCTGGCGATGTTTTGGGCGTCGTTGCCCTTCAGCACCAGCGTGAGCACCTCCTGCTCGCGCCGTGACAGCTTATGGGCGTCGGCATAAATCACCACACGCGATGCGAGATCGTCCTCAGAGCTTGCGCTCTCGGCTGCCACGTCCTCATCGGCACGCGGATGACGGGCATACACACGCAGGATATGGCTAAACTGGCAAAAAAGCTGAGCCGCGCATACCACGAGCAGCACGTTTTCGGAGATATTGCGCTCGGACAGATACCACAAAAAGAGGCCGATGACGGGGTTTTGGGAGTCGGGGCGGCAGAACAAGATCATGTAGGTGTCCTCGGCGATCACGCAAAACACAAGAACGAAGGCCACCTTCCAAAAGAGCTTTGAGCGGTCGAGGTCGAGTTTCTCAACACGCGTTGCTCTGTACCGGTAATGCCAGGCGGCATAGGCAAGACATCCTACATTACCCAGGTCACGCGTGAGCCAAAAGAGATACTGCTGCACCTCTCCGGCAGCGCCGCTGCGAGGCACCAGCAGCAATTGCAAGATTGAAAACGGCACGATAGCGAGTCCGAGCATGCGCGACGTCGGTCTTTTGCGCAAGCGCGCAAACATCCATAGCACCACGCAGGCATAGATGGCAATACCAAGCACGCAGCGCAGCAAGGGGTGCTGCAGCGGCTCGCTAAAGGTAACGGCGTAGTCGTATTTGAGCCGATTGTACTCGTCAAAAAAGATGACCGACATATCGAGCATATAGAGCAAAAAACCCGCCGCGGCCACGAGGCTGTCGCGACGGCGCGTCATGAGCCAAACCACCAATGCCACGGCACTGGTCACCAGAGCCACACCCATGATAATCGTGGTGTAGATATAGAACGCGAAACTCATGCCCGCCTCCCCTGTCTAGATGCTGTGAGGATGTTGACAGATTCTTTGCCGCAAGATTAGACTCACCGATTAAACGTACTGTATCGTTTAGATAAACAAGCTGTGTCTCACCGATGAAAGGAGATGCCATGACACCGATCGCTCCGCTCAAGATGCTCGTCGCGCCCGCCGCCAAGGCCATCACCCGACTCGGTTCTTCCATGACCTACGACAATGTCCCCTGCGCCGTTGAGGCGCGTTCGGACAGCTGCCCCTACCTGGGCCACGTCCCCTACTTTGCACCCAAGCTCGCATCTGATCCCGAGCAGCGTGAGCAGTAATCCAAGATGCATCTAGCACCGCACAACTCGCGGCGCTACTGTTTTGGTGCAAAGCGACCTGTCCCCCTTGCGCCAACGCCGGGATTGTCGATGCTGCGGCCGCGGCGCGATATGAGGCGCGAAACCTCGCCCAGCAACACGCCGATCACCACACCCATGAGGATCGGCAACTTTGACATCTCGGCGGGCGAGCTGTTAAGCGGCACGATTGTCGCAACAATCGAAAGCACGAGTTCTACCACCGGCACCGCAAGCGCTACCGCAAGCACCTTGCCCTCGAAGGGCGCGCGAAACACACGCGGGCGGTCGTCGTATTTACGCAGGCGCCAAAACGCCGGGAACATCGGGATATAGCTCATGAGCAGAAAGACGACGTTCATCGAGAAGAAGACCCAAAAGACGTCGGAACCTTCACCCAGCGGAATCTGAAGTAGCAGCACCAAGCTGGCAAAACAACCGTTAATGAGTGCCGAGCCGTTGGGCATGCCGGTCTTCTTGGACACCAGCGCAAAGGGACGCGGCATGTTGCCATGGCGCGCGGCATAGCTCGCCACGTTGTTGACGCCAAAGCTCCAACAGATCATGTTGGCAAACAGCGTTACCAGAAAGGCCACGCCCACGACCATCGTCAGCGGGTGAGCGCGCCCCACCATGGCGGCAACCGCGTCCACAATGCCCGAATCGAGTGAAAGCTGCTCGGTGGGAACCGCGGCTCCAATACCGATGCCACAGATAATGTAGATCGCCGCGATGGCAACGCCACCGGCGATAACCGCCTTGGGGATATCGCGCGATGGGTTCTTCATCGTGCTGGCAAAGGTCGCGACCACCTCAAAGCCCATAAAGTTGAATAGGATGATTGAAAGATACGTCAGTGAGTTAGTGTCTCCCAGATCGGGGACAAATGTCTTAAACGACATATCGTTGGCAAAGCCGTTGTTGCAGGCAAACCAGATGCCGATGATTCCCACCACGGCGGTAATGAGCACCTTGATGACGGCGCCGCCATCCATGACCCAATCGGCCTCGGCCACCGGCTGCATTGCCATGACCGTGACGCCCCACACAAAGGCAAGCTCGATGGCGATTCGGACCCCAAGCGAAAATTCGATGCCCCATACCGCATTGATGACACTGGGGAACATGCAGGCGATACTTGCCACCCACAGTGGAAAGTTGACCCAATAGCACCAGGAGCAGCGTGCACACCAACGGTCTCCCAAGCCCAGGCGAACCCAGTCGTACAGGCCGCCCTCGGAATCGAACGCCGTACCGAGCTCGGCCACCACCAGGCCATAGGGAAGCAAAAACGTAATGATAAGGAAGATCCACCAGAAGAACTGCACGTTACCCATGGCAGATGCCGGAGCAGCCGCCTCGATGGTAAAGACAACGCAGATAACCGAGAGGATGACCTCGAACAGGGAGAACTTTTTACCTGCCATGGCACGCTTCCCCTACAGCAAAAAGGATGGCATCTGTACCGAAGGCGCAGCCCAAGGTAGGGTTGCAGGCCGCGTCACCGGTGCAGGTGCCATCCCAAAGAGAAGAGAGGATGCAATTGTTGGACCAACGCTCGCGGAACAGGCGCGTGTAGATAACGATACGCTGGTACATAGATACTCCGATCAAAACGGCCGCGATTGCGACCGGAATCTTTTGGCAATTGAAGACGCGTCTGACCTGGGATATTCAAGCGAACAATTGGCCTAACCCGCAATAAATCCCAGATCAGACGCGTACTCAATCAAAGAGGCGGGCACTCCGAAGTGGAGGCAACGGAGTGCCCAAAGAAAAACCCAGCCGACCAAGACATCGAATAAACCGACCATCAATGCCCCGAGATGGTCACGGTGCGATTCACCGACTGTCCGATTGATCGGCTGGGTTTCTGAGGTGCGGCAGATTGCCCTGAAAGAGGAGGGCATAGACCTTAAGGGTCATGCCCGACGATTGAAGGGCAAGGTGCCGTGCCTCGGGAAGACAGACAATTACGCGGACGGCTCCTGCTGAGTAATGCAGTGGATGTTGCCGCCACCGAAGACGACCTGCTCGGACTGAACGCCGACGCACTTGTAGACGCCCTCGCCCCAGACCTCGTCGTAGATCTTCTGGAGCGTGTCGACGGCCAGCTGGTCGTTCTCGTCGCCGTACTGCGGGACGATAACGCCGTGGTTGGTCACGAGGTAGTTCATGTAGGAGGCGATCAGCGGCTCGTCGGGGACGCGCGGCTCGGCGTTCTCGTCGGCGTCGATGGTGTCGCAGGAAGCCTGGTCCATGAACAGCGGGTTCACGGGCATGCAGAGCTTGTAGACCTTCATCTTGCGGCCCTTGGCGTCGACGGCGTTGGAGAGGGTCTCGTAGGCAGCGTGGCACTGCTCGTAGAACGGATACTCGGGATCGTCGGTCCAAATGCAGGCCATGACGCCCGGCGCGATGAACGTGGCGACGTCGTCGATGTGGCCGTTGGTCTCCTCGGGGTCGATGCCCTCCTTGACCCAGATGACCTTCTCGACACCCAGGTAATCCTTGAGGTGCTCGTCCATGTAGGCGCGAAGCTCCTCGCTCCAGGGCTCAAACTTCTTGCGGTACTTGGGCCAGATGGACTCGGGATCCTCTTCCTCCTCCAGAACCGCAGAGCAGGTGCGGCCCGGGGAAAGCAGGCACTGGTCGGTCACGACAAGGGTGCCCTCGCCGTCGACGGTGATGGAGCCGCCCTCGAGGATCATGTCGTCGGGACGATAGCGGCGGCAGCCGGAGAGCTCAGCCATCTTGAGGGCGATCTGCTCGTCCTTGTCCCACGGGAAGTACAGGCCGTCGACGAGGCCGCCGTAGGCGTTGAAGTGCCAGTGGTTGGCGCGCTTCTCGCCCTTGCCGTTGATGACGTAGGTGGCGGCAGTGTCGCGGAACCAGGCGTCGTCGGTGGTCATCTCGATGACGGTGACGTTCTCGTCGTTCTCGAAGACGGCCTTGCAGTTGGCGTAGTCGACCTGGTTGGCGCACATATAGACCGGGGTGAACTCGGAGATGGCGCGGGCGATGGCGGCATACTGCTTCTGGGCCGGCTTGGCGCCGTGGGCCCAGGTGTCGGTGCGGTGGGGCCAGCCCATCCACACGCGATCCTGCGGGGCGAACTCGGCGGGCATGAAGAAGCCGTCGGCCTTGGGGGTGGACTCGGACTCGGTGATCGTACGCATAAGATTTCCTCCAAATCGAACGATCGCTTGCTGCGGGCGGGTTACCCGCAGCCTAAAACCAAGAGATGGTAGGCGCCCGTTCCCCGGCAAAGGTCGGGGCGCCCGGTGCCGGTTTTCACGGAATCGCACCGGCAAGCGACGACGTAACCAAGTGCGCGGAGACAAAACGCACGAAGGATACGGAAGAGAGATTGGGGTGGGCGGTGGTTACCGGAGCTATCGCTCACACCCACCCCGGGGGAATGGTTAGCAAACCTGTCGCTTGGACACGCCTCCGAAGAGGCTAGAGTGCCCGGAGTCGGGAGCGACAAGCCCGACGAAGCGCGCGTTGGTACACGAGGAGGGTTGGAGCCCCAGAACCGGGTGCTCTAGTTCTCCTCGGCCTCGGCGGCCTCCTCAGCGAGACGCTGGGCTGCGAGCTCAGGGGTCAGACCCTTGTACTCGGTCTCGCGGCCCTTAGCGCTGACGACGCGGACGACCTCGCCGATGAGCACGAGCACGATGAAGATAACGATCATCGGGACCTTGTCGCCAATTTCAGCAGCGGAGAACGGGATCAGCGTGGCAACGATGGCAAGAACCAGCTCGATGCAGGGGATGGCCAGCATGACCTTCATCATGGCGCCCTTAAACGGGAACGTGAAGATGCGCTCACGGTTGGGGTCGTTCTTACGAAGGTTGAGGAACGCCGGGAACATCGGGATGTAGGTCAACAGCAGGAAGACGACAGAGGTGCCAAAGAGCATCCAGAAGACACCGTTGGAGATGGCGTCGATGGGAACGAGCTGCAGGCACAGCACCAGGGAGGCAACGACAGCGTTGACCAGGTTGGCGCCGTTGGGCATGTCGTCATCCGAGATCATCGAGGCGAAGACCTTGGGCATGTTGCCGTGCTCGGCAGCGTAGCGAGCAACGGAGTTAACGCCGAAGGACCAAGCGGCCATATTGGCGAACAGGGTGATCAGGAAGGCGATGCAGATGACCTTAAAGATCATGGAGTCGCCCACCATGGTCTGGACTGCGACGATCATGCCGTAGTCGGGATCGATGGAGTCGGCCGGCACGGCGGCGCCGATGCCAAAGCCAGCGAACAGGTAGATCACAGCGATGGACAGGCCACCGACGATGATAGCCTTGGGGATATCGCGAGCGGGATCGGCCATGTCGTCGGTCATGGTGCAGATGACCTCGAAGCCCATGAAGTTAAAGATGATGATCGACAGGTAGCCGAGAGCGTTGGTGTTGGTGAGCTCGGGCAGGAAGGTGGCAGCGGACATGTCGTTCGCAAAACCGTTCTCCATGGCATACCAAATGCCCAAAGCGCCAACGATAACGGCAACGGCGACCTTGATGATGGCGCCACCGTTAAGGACCCACTCGGAGTCGGCCGCCTTGGAGCGGCCCATGAGGTAGACGATCCACACAAAGGCAAGATCGATACCCATCTTGGCGATCAAGTTGAACTCGACGCCAAAGACCATGCCCAAAATGTCGGGGAACATGGTAGCCAGCGAGGCGATCCACAGCGGGTAGTTGACCCAGTAGTAGTACGAGATGCGGGCGCCCCATTTGTCGCCCAGGCCATCGCGTACCCAGTCGTAAATGCCGCCCTCGCCGTCATAGGTGGTACCGAGCTCGGCGACAACCATGCCGTAGGGAAGCAGGAAGGTCAGGATCAGGAAGATCCACCAGAAGAACTGCTGGTTGCCAATGGCAGCAGCAGGAGCGGCGGCCTCGCAAACGAAGACGACGCAGATGATGGTCGAAATGACCGTCAAGAAGGAAAGCTTTTTCTTTCCGTCGCTCATGATGAGCTCCTTCGCTCAGTCTTGGACAGATCCGAGGCCCTAAGGTATTAAGGCAATTGCTTGGGCCTCGGTGAGCGGGCGACAGGAGACGAGCATCCGCCGCCCGCAAACGTGCTTTTAGAAGCCTTGAGGCTTAGAGCTGCTCGAGAGCCTCGAGAGCGGCGTGGAGCTCAGCCTTGGCGGAGTACTCGACACCCTCGTCGTTGAGCGGGGTGCGCTTGCCCAGGGCGGCAAGGAGAGCACGGATGGAGTGCTTGCGGTTCTCGGCCTCGACCCAGCACAGGGAGCGCTCGGGATCGTCCATGACTTCGTCGACGACCTCCTCGTTGCGGGTGGCCGGCAGGCAGTGCATGAACTTGGAGTTGGGGCCGGCAAAGTTCATCATGTCCATGGTGACCTGATACTTGGGATAGAACACGTCCATGTAGTTCTCGCCCGAGACCTCCTCGTCGTACAGGCCATACCACACGTCGGTGTAGATGAAGTCGGCGCCCTTGATGCACTCGATGTCGTCGGAGATGACGACAGAGCCGCCGGAGACCTTGCAGTTCTCCTCGGCGATGGCCATCATCTGCTTGCCGAACTCGGCGCGCTCCTCGACGGTGCCAACGTGCAGGCCGCCGTCGGGGATCTGGTGGCCCTTAGGTCCAAACTGGACAAACTTCATGCCGACCTTGGAGGCGATGAACATGAGGGAGACGCAGACCTGGGTGGCGTCGCCGATGAAGGCCAGGGTGCAGTCCTCGATCTTCTTGCCCTCGGGGAGGTTCTCGAGCATGGTCATGAGGTCGCCCATCTCCTGCGTGGGATGGTTGAACTCGGACATGCCGTTGATGACGGGCACAGCGGAGCCCTCGGCGAGGCCGACGACGTCCTTGTGACGGTCAACGCGAGCCATCATGATGTCGAGCAGCGAGCCCATAACGCGAGCGGTGTCGCCCAGGGACTCGTGACCGCCGAGCTGGATGGTGCCAGGGCCATAGAACTGAGCATGGCCGCCGAGGTCGGTCATAGCGGTCTCGAAGGAAAGACGAGTGCGGGTGGAGACCTGCTGGAAGATCATGCCAAGGCTCTTGTTGCGGAGCAGGTGCGGATAATAACCGTCAACCTTGATGGCCTTCTTCATTGCCAGACCAAGATCCTCGATAGCCAGGATCTGCTCTTTGGTGAAGTCGTTGGTGTCGATGAAATCCTTAGGCAGTGCCATGTCGATTTCCTTTCCGCCGGTCTTGCCGACTATTACTATGAGGCGCTCGAACATCACGCCTCGTGTTGACAAGACCATCATTCACCCGTATGCAATTTTTACCTAGTTTATTCGGGATTAAAGACCGTTCATGGAGTTACACCCCCTCTAAACCAATATAAACCCGCAGGTCAAGAGTTTACAGGGGGTTTACCATCTAGAACCGCGAACGGTATACGGCTATGCTGTATCTCGGCGCCTAATCCGCAATGAAACGAAGGGTTGAGACGTCTATATCCCACAAGGTATACAGAGCTCGGCCATAGAATAAATGAGATGGGACGGTGACAGATGAACACCCTGATGTTCTTCTATACCCTAGCGATACTCGTGATCTGTATTGTGACGGCGGTGCTCTCGCTTGCCGCCTATGCCTCGTCTCGTCGACGCTTCTTTATCTATGGCAGCGGCGTATTTATCTGCTATGCCATCGAGATGACCGAGATTTTCTTTTTTGAATACACGCTGCAAAACCAGAGTTTTCCAGCCAGCGACTATTACTCAATTACCATGCCTGTGTTGCGGACCTTTGTGGCGACCGCTTCGCAGGCTTTTATTTGGCTCATTGCCATGGATTTGCTCGACAAGCATTCAAAAAAGCAGTTTGTCATTCCCGTCGCAACGTTCTTGCTGAGCGAGCTGCTGATTATCGTCGCTGTCCCCTACGGCCCCATTCATCAATGGCTCTACTACACGATGCGTCAGGTATTCCTTGTTTTCGTGGGGCTATATATCTTTTGGACGGCACGCAAGAGCACGCAAGTCGAGCTGAAGGCACGCGTTAACAACCAACGAAAGCACCTGATTATCGGCGCTATTCTGGTCGGTTGCATCGTTGCCGAGGATTTCTACAACATTCTGATTGTCCCCATGAGTCTGGCGCCCTCTTGGCTGCAACTATATCTGTCCGAGCGCAACTTTAGCGAAAACGTCTTTGCCTGCTACTTTGCGATTCTGCTGATCATCTACTCCTACCACGTGCTTTCAATCCGCATGCAGGAGGCGCCCGAGGAAAAGAACGTCAGCGATCTTGATCGACACATCGAAGAGCAGATGCCCTTCTATCGCAACGCCTACAAGCTCTCCAACCGTGAGACCGAAGTTATGCGTCTGGTCGTACTGGGCAAATCGAACCAAGAGATCGCTGACGAGCTATTCCTTGCCGTGGGCACCGTCAAGACCCACATCCACAACATCCTGGTCAAAACCGAACAGCAAAACCGCACGACGCTCATCCTCCACTTTTGGAAGCGATAACCTGCCAAAAAGGGACAGGTTTATTTTGGCAGGTTTTATCTGGGCAAACGCCAAAAACCGCCGCGAGGGAGCTACTTTCCCTCGCGGCGGTTTTCTAGCAGTAAAACCAAGTGAGTAGGCTTTTGGCGGGATGCCGAGCACACCTCAAAACGCCACAGCCCTGACCTGCGATTTTATTGAGCACTTGCCGCGATGTGCTCGGCAGGTTCAAAAAAGTCTACTCACTTGTATCTGAGACGCACCAGATTGGCAAAAACCGCCGCGAAAGGGCCCCTGGTCCCTTCGCGGCGGTCATACGCCTCTGATTTTGCGACGGTTTTGCCCGCTTGTTACTCGCTGTAGCGGGTGGCTATGGCGGCTTGTACCATGCCGGTGCTCATGAGGTAGGTCACCAGGAAGTAGCCGCCGTAGGCTGCCAGGAAGATTGCACAGGTGAGGCCCACGGTGCCGCCGATGCTCATATTTCCGAATATGCTCACCATCTCGATGGTCACCTTAAGTGCCACAAAGGAGTGCGCCAGGCCCACTGACAGCGGGAACAGGAAGAATACCGCTTGCTGCGCCATCACCGAATGGCGGATCTGGCGGTCGTCGCAGCCGATCTGTGCCAGCACACGATAGCTGCGGCTGCCGTCGGCCACGTTGGAGAATTGCTGGATCGACAGAATCGCCGCGCATGCAACGACCAATACAAAGCCGATGTAGATGGCTAGGTAGCTAATAAGACCGTTCATTTGCGCTGCTTGCGTGTACATCTCGGAGCGTGTGATGAAGATTCCCCACGACCCCGGCTCCTTGCCGTCAACGAGCAGATTGTCGAGCACAGTGTTTTTAATGCTCTCGTCTGCCTCAGTCGTATCCATCCCCTGTTTGTAGTTAACGAGCAGGCTACTGGAATACGGCTGCAGATTAAGTTGGGACAACAGCTCGTCGGCAACGACGACGGTACCCGGATTACTGCCCATCGCCGAGTTGGCGATGGCCGCCGCATCTTCGTCCGACTTATCGGTTGCGGGCTTGAGCGTATGCCCGCCCAAGGTAAGGGCATGGCCGCCAGCCATATACTTGGTGTACAGGTCGACCAGCTCGCCGCCCATATCACACGTGAGCAGATACTGGTCGTGACCGATGTGCACCGGCTCCTCGCCCATCATCTGACGCAGTTTGTTGTACTGGCTCGCCGGCGTCACAAACAGACCCATCGTATCGGCATTGCTACCCCCGAACGCCTTGGGAAGCTTTTCGCCCATGGCCTTGCACATTTCACTTGGAGTCACCGAAGGATCCGAACCGCCAAGCGGGTAACTCAGATACGAATCGATCTGCACATGCTCACCGGCAACATCGGCAATATTGACCTTCTTGCCGGTCTCGTCGTTGTTGTCCGCCGACTTGCCCTTACGATCGCCGTGCCATGGATCGCCGTGCCATGCGGAGTACAAATCGACCGTACTATCGGCCAGCACCATGCGATCGGCTTCAGACGGATTGATGTACCCTTTGTAGTAGTCGAGCGTATCGGGCGTGTAATAGACATACGTCTGAGACACGTCAACAGGGTTATAGCGCTCCAGGTTTTCATTCATCACGTTGGCAATTGACATACCGCACGTCACCGAGGTGATGGCCAAAAACAGGAGCATCGCGATGACGCCCATCGAAAAGCACACCGTATTAACCTTCGCCGCAAGCTGGCGCACGGTAAACATGTTGAGGCCGCGCCAATACACGCCGCGCAGGCTCTGCAGCAGCTTGATGAGCATGCCCGAGAGTCCCCAGAACAGGGCAAAGGTGCCCACGGTAACCATAGCGGTCGTAATACCAAACTGGTTCATGGCCTCTTGCAGCTTGCTGTCCGTCGCGGTTAGCGGGAACCCATCACGTAGCAGACGGTAATAGGCCACGCCCACAAGCACCACGCCCACGGCAAAGATGGCAATCGCAATCCAGGGGTTGCGTGTCTTGATGCTCTCGTTGCGACGCTCGGCACCCATAAGCTCGATGAGTTTGGTACGACGCACGGCGCGAAGGTTCAGCAGTAGCGTGAGCACAAACATTACGAGCATGCAGGCAAGGGTCAGATTGAACGCATGCACCGAGAAAAAGAAGTGGAAATTGGCAATCTGCGTCTTAAAGAGCGAGGCCGTAAAGAACGTCATGAGCTGGGAGAGTCCCACACCCAGCACAATGCCGGCGACAAAGGCCACGACCGAAACGATCACCGTCTCGAGCGCCATAATCGTGGCGACGCGCCCGCGCCCCATGCCGAGCACCTGGTACAGGCCAAACTCCTTCTTGCGGCGTTTCATGATGAAGTTATTGGCATACACCATCAAAAAGGCCATGACACCGGCCAAAAAGTACGTCAGGTCGCCGAGCATGCTGCCCATAACCTGTGCCAAGCCCTTTTCATCGATGCCGGCGATGTCGACCTGCATCGAGATGGTGTTAAAGGCATAGAAGACCGTGACGCCCAGGGTGAGCGTCAAAAGGTAGACGAGGTAGTCGCGGCCGGCGCGGCGGACGTTGCCCCAAGCGAGTTTACAGATCATCGGAGCCCTCACCGCCCATCATGGCAACGACCTCCATAATGCGGTCGAAGAACTCTCGGCGGTCGGTGTCGCCGCGGCGCAGCTCGGTGAAGATCTTGCCGTCGCGAATGAACAGCACACGGCTCGTGTAGCTGGCGGCAAAGCTGTCGTGCGTGACCATGAGCACTGTGGCGCGCAGGCGGCGGTTAAGGGCCTCCAGGCTCTCGAGCAGCAGGCGAGCGCTCTTGGAATCGAGGGCGCCGGTGGGCTCGTCGGCCATGATCATGGTGGGGTCGGTGACGAGCGCGCGAGCCGCGGCAACGCGCTGCTGCTGACCGCCGGACATCTGGTAGGGATACTTGTCGAGCACCTGGCTGATGGACAGGCGCGCGGCCACATCCTGCACGCGGGTCGAGATCTCTGCCGAATTTGTGCGGGCGATGGTGAGCGGCAGGGCGATGTTCTCGCGTGCCGTGAGCGTATCGAGCAGGTTGGAGTCCTGGAAGATAAAGCCCAGCTCCTCGCGGCGGAACTGCGAAAGCTTAGCCTGCTTCATGCGTGTTACATCCTGCCCGTTGATGCGGATCGTGCCGCTTGTGGCGCTATCGATGGTCGACACGCAGTTGAGCAACGTCGACTTGCCCGAGCCCGAAGCGCCCATGATGCCAACAAATTCGCCGCGGTTAACGGTAAAGCTGACGTCGTTGAGCGCGCGGGTCACGTTGCCCAGCGCTCCATATACCTTTTCGAGATGCGCGACCTCCAGTACCGGGGTCGCCATGTGCGTGGTTTGCATACCGAGTCCTTTCTTGCGATTAGTCTACGGCATCTATAGTCGCAAGAAGACGAGTCGGCTACCATCGATATGGCTTACGCTTGCCTTACCGTTGTGTAAGGTGACGCAGGGTAGCTAATTTGGGACGGGGCTATTTTGACTACCCTTTGACTGCCAGCGACTAATTTGGGGTTGGGACAAATATCAGCTGCCGTATGGGGGTAGTCAAAATAGCCCCGTCCCAAATTAGCTACCCTGTCACGTGTTGATGTTGAGAGAGGACTCCTGTTGAAGACTGTTCATGTTGCCGCTGGGATCATTCGCAAGGAAGGATCTGACGAGCTACTGGCCGTGCAGCGCGGCTATGGCGACATGCAGGGACTTTGGGAGTTCCCCGGCGGCAAGCTCATGCGCGGCGAGACGCCCGAGGACGCTGTGCGCCGCGAGCTTATGGAAGAGCTGCAGGTGAAGGTCACCAACCTGCGCGATTTCTATACCGTTGAGTATGACTACCCCGATTTTCATCTCTCCATGGAGTGCTACTACTGCTCGCTCGCCGATGAATCCGATGAGCCCCAGAAGCACGACCGCCAGCTTGATATCCGCTGGATTCCACGCACGTCTCTCGCCACCGTTGAGTGGATGCCCGCCGACAAGGGGCTAATCGATGCGCTGATTGAGCTAAAGGAAGACCGGCTTGAGGCAAGCGCCGCCGATGACGCCGCGCCCAACATAGCCGACGAACCCGCCGCAAAACCCAAGCGCGCACCTAAGCGCCGCAGCAGAAAGCGCCCCAAGCCCGGCCTGCTCGACGGCATCGACACCTCGGACCTCTCCGCTGACGAGCGCGAGCTAGTGCGCCGTCGTGCCGCCATCAAAAAGTCCATGAAGGGCAACAAGCGTGCCAACACCAAGCCCGAGCTGCTCGTTCGCCAGCGCCTGCGCGCCGCGGGACTCACGGGTTATCGCCTGGAATGGAAAGTCCCCGGCAAGCCCGACATCGCCTTCCCCGGCCGCAAGATCGCCATCTTCGTCAACGGCTGCTTTTGGCACCGTTGCCCCAAATGCAAGCCCAGCCAGCCCAAGCGCAACGTTGAGTTTTGGGAGGCAAAGTTCCGCCGCAACGTCGAGCGCGACCGCGCCGCCGTGGCAGCGCTTACCGAAATGGGCTGGACGCCCATAACCATCTGGGAATGCGAGCTCAAAAAAGACTGCATCGACGCCACGATGGAAAAGGTCATCGAGCAAGTGCGCGCCGCCGCACCGCAGCGCTAATCCGCCCGCTCTCGCCGTGATTTCCCTAGGGAAATCACGGTTGCACGCCTCTAAGCGTGTTTTCCCTAAGGGAATCATAGTTGGGCCCATCCAGATGCCTCACATACGCAACAATTACGCCACAAACCTTAGAGAACCCTTAAGACCCCAGCCTTTTAAAAGTGTTATTCGATAGCTTTGACCTGCAGTTTCATTGTTACATCAAACCTGGTTAAGCCTTTCTTTAGCGCTTCCTCATCTGCGCTCGCGGCATAATGTAGCCAGCGCACGGGACCTAGCAGCAACCCCGAGCGCATCCTTTTGGTGGATATCGAGGAGGCAGCAAAAGCATGCATTCTTCCAATGACGCAGCACAGCAGCCATCCCCAAAACATGCAAACCTTTTCTCCTTCCCCCCGACACAGAGAAACGGCCTCCTCGACTCCCCAACCCCAAAACCCAAACGCTCAACCAACCAGAGCCACAACTTGCGAGCATCCTTCGAAAAGCTCCAAGCATCCCTAGACAAAACCTTCCCCAACCAAGCAAGGGCATACTAATCCCCCATCAGCAAAGAAGCCCTAACGCTCCATTTTTCCGCCCTAACGCCACAAGGGCGACGACCTCGAGCAAGTCAACTTGGGAGGGACGAGGGCTTAGTTCCCCAATCTTTCCGCAGGGGGCAAAAAGCCTCGCCGCACGAAGTGCGCAGCGAGGCTTTTTGCATGCCCGAGGACGATTGGGGAACTAAGCCCTCGTCCCTCCCCGGGATATGTAGCGAGTCGGAGTACCCTTGCTGTTACTCTGCCTTGCCCACAGAGTTGAGGTTGGTCATGCGGATCTTAACCAGCTCGGTGATCTCACGCATACCCTCCTTAGCCGGCTTCTTGGGGTCGAAGCAGGCGGGGTTCTCGGCCATGTAGGCCATGAAGCCCTTGGTGTAGGCCTGACGCAGCTCGGTGGCGTAGTTAACCTTGCAGATGCCGTTCTTCACAGCCTCGGCAACCTGCTCATCGGGCACACCAGAGGTGCCGTGCAGAACCAGCGGCACGTCGACGGCGTCGCGGATGGCCTTGACCACGGACTGCTCGATGTGCGGATCGCTCGTGTACACACCGTGGCTGGTGCCAACGCCAATAGCGAGAGAGGTGCAGCCAGTGCGCTCGACGAACTCCTTGGCCTCAGCCGGATCGGTGTAGGGGCTCTCGCCCTCAACCGCGGGACCGTCGTCCTCCTTGCCGCCAACCTTGCCGAGCTCTGCCTCGACGGGCACGCCCATGGCGCGGCCAGCATCGGCGACGGACTTGGTCAGGGCGATGTTGTCCTCGAAAGACTCGTGCGAACCGTCGATCATGACAGAGGTGTAGCCGGTGCGGAAAGCCTGCATGCAGCGGTCATAGCCATCGCCGTGATCGAGGTGCAGAGCGACGGGCACGGAAGCGCGCTCGGCGGCAGCCTTGACCATGCCGTAGAAGTAGTCCAGACCAGCGGTCTTGATGGTGCCCGGGGTGGTCTGCATGATGACGGGGGACTTGGTCTCCTCGGCAGCGGCCAGAACGGCCATAACAAACTCGAGGTTCTCGACGTTGAACGCGCCGACGGCGTAGTGGCCGGCCTGAGCGTCCTTGAGCATCTTTTCGGTGGTAACAAGTGCCATGAGCGTTTGCTCCTCTCCCTCGCCCGCATCTGGACATCGGGCGTAGTTGTTCACAAGGCGTTTTACCTTGCGTTTTACTGCGCTCATTGTATGAAATTCAGCGGCTTTGCACGTGCGAGATATTGAGCCCATGCAGGTCAATACCGTCGTTTTTGAAAAGCAAACGGAAGGAATTTGAGCCGAGCTGACATGTTCGATAGTGAATTTTGGGCGTTCAGCGTCTTTCTTTTATAGAAAAGATAAGTAATCGAAAGGTGTTTTCTTACTCAAAAAGAAAATGAACGAAAATAGAGTCAACACAATTCCTGCAAATTTAGCCAAGAATGGAGCAAGCATGGCCCAAGCCACCAACCGTGCTTTTGCCGACGAACGCCGTTCCGCCATCATGGAGATGCTCGATCATAATGCCTCGGTGCAGGTAGCAGAAATCGCCCAGACCTTTGGCGTGTCCTCCGTCACCGCCCGCGCCGACCTTGACGCGCTCGCCGAAGCAGGCAAGCTGCGCCGCACACATGGTGGTGCCGTATCGCTCCACAAACGCCTAACCGTTTCCACGCAGGATCGCCGCATCAATGTCAATGTCGCCGCCAAGCAGGCCATCGCGCAAAGCGCCATCGAGCTCGTCAATGACGGCGACACGCTGCTCGTCGACTCGGGCACCACGGCGCTCGAGTTCGTCCGGCTCCTCGATCAGCGCGACGGTATCACCGTCATCACGGCCGACATTACCATTGCCGATTACATCGACGAGAGCATGCCCTCAGTCGATGTCGTCATGCTGGGCGGGGCGCTGCGCAAAGGCCATCGTTATTTGTACGGACCGCTCACTATGCAGGCGCTCCAAATGGTCCACGCCGATCTGGCCGTCATGTGCCCCGGCGCCTTTGTCCCCAGCTGCGGCTTTACGACCGACTTTCCCCAGATGGCCGAGACCAAAACAGCCATGATCGCCGCAGCCCATCAAAGCGTCGCCCTCATGGACGCCAGCAAGGTTAACGGACGCGGCATGTACCGCTTTGCCAAGCTGACCGATGTCGACGCCATCGTGATGGACCGTGACCCCGACCATGCCGTCGCCACCTCGATCGCCGAAATCGTCGACGACGCCCGCCCAAATCTCGTCATCGCCGGCGCTTAAACAAAAACCACCACAAAGGTGCCTGTCCCCTTTGTGGTGGTTTGAGCGTCAAAAGTGAAAGTGTCGCTACTTGGACAGCTCGTCGGCGAGAACCTCGATCTGAGCGCGCGAGGCGTCGTTGAGCGAACCCAGCACGGTCACCTTGTTCTGCGCCATGGTGATGTCCTTCATGCCCCCGAGCTCCTTGGTCATAACCTTGGCAGCGGTGGGCGCCCAGGAGCCGGCCTCAACGAGCGCCACCGTACGGTTCTGATAGGCGTGCTCGGCAAGCGTGTGGATAAAGGTGCTCATGAACGGGAAGATCTCGCCCTGATAGGTGATGGAGGCGAGTACCAGACGGTCATAGCGGAACGCATCCTCAACGGCCTCGGCCATGTCGTCGCGAGCCAGGTCAAAGACGGAAACCTTCTGGCCGCGGGCCTCGAGCGCAGATGCAAGCTCCTCAACGGCGGCCTTCAGATGGCCGTACACGCTCGCATAGGCAATCGTGATGCCCTCGTCCTCGGGCTGATAGCTCGACCAGGTGTTGTAGGTGTCGAGGTAATAGCCCAGATTCTCGGTAAGAACAGGACCATGGAGCGGACAGATGATCTGGATATCCAGATCGGCGGCCTTCTTGAGCACGGTCTGCACGAATTTGCCGAACTTACCGACGATGCCAAAGTAGTAGCGGCGCGCTTCGCAAGCCCAGCCTTCCGGGTCCTCGATGTCGTTGGCGCCGAACTTGCCAAAGCCGTCGGCACTAAAGAGCACCTTGTCGGTGGACTCGTAGGAGAAGATCACCTCGGGCCAGTGCACGTTGGGGGCGCCGATAAACGTTAGGCTGTGGCCACCCAGGTCGAGCACGTCGCCCTCTTTGACGACCATCTTACGCTCGGGGTAGTCGGTGCCAAAGTAGTTGACCATCATGCGGAAGGCGCCCATGCTGGCCACTATCTGTGCCTGGGGGTAGCGCTCCATAAAGGCGGCGATACCGGCGGAGTGATCGGGCTCCATGTGATGAACAACCAGGTAGTCGGGCGTACGGCCATCAAGCACGGCCTCGAGGTTGCCGAGCCACTCGTCGACAAAGCCGGCGTCGACCGAATCGGCGACAGCGATCTTGTCGCCCAAGATAACGTAGCTGTTATATGCCATACCGTTCTCGGACACGTCGTACTGGCCCTCGAACAGGTCAATGTCGTGATCGTCGACGCCAATGTAGCGGATATCCTTGGTGATCTCCATCAGGCAAAGCCTCCTAGATAGACAAAAGAGCCCGTCTATCATAGCACTCGGCTACATCCCAACAGCTATCTACCGACATCCTTACTGATTGTTATTGATGTTCAACATATCACCGTTGACCTGCGAAAACTATGCGCGCGGTGCCGCCGTACTATGTCGAACGATGAGCTGACCGGGAATACGAATGGCAACGTTTTTGCCCGTTGCCCCCGCCTTGGGAACCGCGTGCTCGAACACCTCGCGTCCACGCTGATGCAAATCGAATCGCACGGTCGTGAGCTCGTTGTGTGCCACAAAATCATCGAGCGAATCGTCGACACCCACCACGCTCACGTCCTCGGGCACGCGCAGACCGCTATCGCGCAGCGCGGCAATCGCGCCATTTGCCATCTGGTCGTTTGCCGCGTAAATCGCCGTCATGGTGCGATCATGCTCGGCCAGGTACCTGCCGGCCTCGTAACCGCTGTTGGCAGACCAGTCGCCCTCGAGCGGCTCTACCGGCTCGATGTGTTTACGCTCGAGCGCATCCTGCCAACCGGCGCGACGAAATTGCTCGTCGACCGAGAACGACGGGCCGCCAATATAGCGAATTTGCTCGTGCCCCAGCTCAAACAGGTGATCCACAAGCAATAGCGAGCAGCCGTAATGGTCGGAATCGACCGTGGTCACCCGCGGATGCGCATACATGGTAACGATGACCGTGCCAATGCCCGGCAGTGGATCAAACGTCTCAAAATCGGGCGCCATGCGACTCATGCCGATGATGATGCCGTCCACGGGCAGCGCGGCCATACGACGCGTGGCCTCGGCAAGCGAAAACTCCTCGGTCTTGGACATCTCGACCAGCGTGATGGCGCAATTATGCTCGCGAGCAGCGCTGGCGATGCCGTCGATCATTGAGAGGTTGCCAAACTTGGTGACATCGTTGATGCATAGGCCGACCGAATGGTAACGGCCGTCGCGCAGCGAGCGACCGGCATAACTCGGACGAAAGCCGAGCTCTTGCATAGCGGCCTGCACGCGCTGGCGCGTCTGCTCGTTAACGTTGGGCAAGCCGTTGGCGACGCGCGAAACCGTCTGCTGCGAAACGCCGGCAGCGCGGGCGACGTCGGCCATGGAGACCGGACGCGTACCTGCATCGTTGGACGGGCGCCTTGCCACAGGATCACCTTCACCCTTGCGAGATCTGAATAGCGTGCATGCCGGCCCGGGCAGAAATACATCCCGCGCCGAGGCCCGCTATCGTCGGACGCATGTTAACGTACTCTACTTTTTCTATCTGCATCTCTTCTGCTTTATAAGTCCATACAGCAGTACCGTTCACGGCTGTTTTTCTACCGATTACCAGATTCTCAAAAAGTGACAAACGTTGTGTTATGAGTACGTTAACATAGCCCACAACGTGCGGCATCGTGAACACTTGGTTCATTCCGCTTCAAGTTGTTAACGTACTCATAACGACGCAAAACTCCCCGTGCGCGCCAAGGAAAGGACTCCCATGACCACCCCCGACGAAAAGACATTCGCCACGCTCACCAAGCTATTTGAGGAGGAGTTTGGCCCCATCGGCGACCGCCAGGTGCTCTACGTGCACGCGCCCGGCCGTTCCGAGATCAGCGGCAACCACACCGACCACGAGGGCGGCCACGTCATCGCCGGCTCGCTCGATGTCGCCGTTGACGGTATCGCCGTGGCAACCGACTCCAACAAGGTCCGCGTTGCCGACGAGGGCTACCCCACGTTTGAAATCGCACTCGACACGTTAGATGTTCAGGAGTCCGAGAAGGGCACGTCCGCAAGCCTCGTGCGCGGTATGGCCCACGAAATCGCAGCGCTTGGTGTTGAGCCCAAAGGCTTCGACTTCGCCTTCACCTGCTCCGTCCCCTCGGGCGGCGGCCTTTCCAGCTCTGCCGCCGTCGAGGCCGCGTACGGTCGTGCCATGGAGACGCTCTGGGGGGCGCCCGCCATTGAGCCCGTCACGCTCGCTCAGATGAGCCAGCGCACCGAGAACAACTACTACGGCAAGCCCTGCGGTCTGATGGACCAGGCCGCCGTGTGCCTGGGCGGCCTTGCCTACATGGACTTTGAGGACCAGGCTCAGCCTAAAACCCAGAAGCTCGAGCTCAACTTTGAGGATCACGGCTATGCGCTCGTGCTCGTTAAGGTCGGTGCCGACCATGTGGCAGCTACCGACGACTACGCCGCCGTTCCGCGCGAGATGCAGGACGTCGCCGCCGAGTTTGGCAAGGCACGCCTGTGCGAGGTCGATGTTGCCGATTTTGACGCCAAGCTCCCCGAGCTGCGTGCCAAACTGGGCGACCGTGCCTGCCTGCGCGCCGTTCACTACTGGTACGAGAACGGCCTGGTCGATAAGCGCTGGGCGGCCCTGAACGCCGGCGACATCGATCAGTTCCTGGTCCTGACGCGCGAGTCCGGCGCCAGCTCTGCCATGTACCTGCAGAATGTCGTTGCCAAGCTGGGCTCCGAGCAGCCTTCCATGTATGCCCTGGCGCTGGCCGAGCACGTGCTCGACGGCCGCGGCGCCGTCCGTATCCACGGTGGCGGCTTTGGTGGCACCATCCAGGCCTTCGTGCCGCTCGACCTGGTCGACACCTTCATCGCCAAGATGAACGGCTGGCTGGGCGAAGGCTCTGCCCGTCACTACGCCATCTCTGACAAGGGGGCTTACGCGGCATGGCTGTAATGACTGACGTGCGCGAGGCCGCGCAGAACCTGATCGAGTACGCTATCCACCGATCGATGATCGGCCAGGACGATCGCATCTGGGCGTATAACACCATTCTCGAGTGCATCGGTGCTACGGGCCCGGCGCTCGACATGGCCTGGGCGCTCCAGGTCGAAAAACTCTCGCTCTTGCACCCCGACACCCTGCCCAACTTTGACCTTGAAGGCACACTTGCCGCGCTTGCCGAGGCGGCTGTTGCCAACGGCGCCGCCGAGGACACGGCATCGGGCCGCGACCGCATCGCCATGCGCATCATGGGCGCGCTCATGCCGAGGCCTTCGGTTGTAAACGAAGAGTTCAACGGACGCATGGGCGTCAACGAGCCCCGCGCCGCGACCGACTGGTTCTATGGTCTGTGCTGTGATGCCGGCTACGTGCGCCGCGCCGCCATCGCGCGCAACATCAAATGGAGCACCCCCACCAACTGGGGCGACCTGGAGATCACAATCAACCTGTCAAAGCCCGAAAAGGATCCGCGCGACATTGCCGCGGCCGGCGCCGCAAAGAACACGGGCGAGAAGTATCCCGCCTGTCAGCTCTGCATTGAAAACGAGGGCTACCCCGGACGCTCCGCCACAGCCGACGGTGGCGCTCACCCCGCCCGCCAGAATCTGCGCGTTATCCCCATTAAGCTCGACGGCGAGCGCTGGGGCTTCCAATACAGCCCGTACGCGTACTTTAACGAGCACTGCATTGCCATGAGCTCCGAGCATCGTCCGATGCACGTCGACCGCAAGGGGCTGACCTGCCTGCTCGACTTTGTCGACCTGTTCCCGCACTACTTTATTGGCTCCAACGCCGACCTGCCCATCGTGGGCGGCTCGATTCTGTCGCACGACCACTTCCAGGGCGGCGCGCACGAGTTCCCCATGATGCACGCCGCCGAGGTCTCGCAGTTTAGCATGCCCGGCTTTGACCAGGTCAGCGGTACCGTGTTGCAGTGGCCGCTTTCGGTGCTGCGACTGCGCTCGCACGACCGCGCCCAGCTGCTCGACGCCACCGAGAAGATTATCCTCGCCTGGCGCGAGTGGACCGATGAGTCGGTGGGCGTCATCGCGCACACAGCCGACGGCGTGGCCCACAACACCGTGACGCCCGTCATTCGCCGCGTGGACTCCCGCGGCAACGCCGGCGGCGAGATTTACGAGGCCTACCTGGCGCTTCGCTGCAATATCACGACCGACGAGCACCCGCTAGGCGTTTTCCACCCACATGCCGAGTACCACCACATTAAGAAGGAGAACATCGGCCTGATCGAAGTCATGGGCCTTGCCATTCTGCCGCCGCGCCTGGTTCCCGAGCTTGGCGCTGTCCGTGAGCATCTGCTGGCAGCCAAGGTCGATGCCAGCTACGACCTTGCCGGTGCGCTCGAGGGCGATGATCTTTGCCGCAGCCACGCCGCATGGGCTGAGGACGTCTTTGCCCGCCGCGCCGACGAGCTTACGGCCGACAACGCCATCGATATCCTGCACGAGGAGGTCGGCGTGGTGTTTGGCTACGTGCTCGACAACGCCGGCGTCTTTAAGTGGGACGAGGCAGGACGTGCCGCCCAGCAGCGCTTTATCGACTCGCTGTAGCACGCGAGCTCGAACGCACGCACTTAACAAATAGCGCCTACACGACCGCGGCGCCC
>UQKW01000028.1 GCA_900541885.1 uncultured Collinsella sp. | reverse complement strand
ACTTGCAGCGACGGACCTCAGGACACTCTTACACCACGTCTGCGCGCGCGACCCCCTGCATACCGACCTCGGGCAAAAAATCGGGATTTCTCGATGTTTTCTACGGATGATGGGCGGGGTTATGGGCTGACAGCGTTTGATTTGCAGGGATATTCACGGTCTTTGGCATTTATCGTGGCGCCCGAAGCTCTTGGTTATGTTGAATACTCCTGAAAATGCACGGCGCTCAGAGGGGGACCTTCGCGAAAAAGGAAACCGCCCCGTCGAAGTATGCATTCGACGGGGCGGTTTATACATTTGGCCGATTAAGGATGCGCTGCCAAACTACTAGTACTTGACGGTCGGGGCCTGGCGGGCTGCTTCGGCGGCCTCGAAGCCCTGGCGCTCCTTAAACTGGAAGATGCCGGCAAAGATGACAGCCGGGAACGTCTGAATGGCGTTATTGTAGCTGAGCACGCAATCGTTGTAGCTCTGGCGTGCATAGCTAATCTTGTTCTCGGTATCCTCGAGCGATGCCTGCAGCTGCGTAAAGTTGGTGTTTGCCTTAAGATCGGGATAGGCCTCGGCCACGGCGAAGAGCTGGCGCAGCGCACCGGTCAGCACGTTGTCGGCTTCCATCTTGGCCTCGGGCGTGGTGGCCTTGACGGCGGTGTTACGCGCGCTGATCACGGCGGAGAGCGTCTCCTGCTCGTGCTTGGCGTAGCCCTTGACGGTCTCGACCAGGTTGGGGATCAGGTCGTTGCGGCGCTGCAGCTGCGTATCGATGTTCTGCCAGGCGTTATCGATGCGGTTACGCTTGGTGACCATGTTGTTGTAAATGCCGGCGATGGCGCAGACAATCACAATGACAACAACGATGCCGATGATGACGGTAATCATGATGTCTCCGTTTCGAATGGCCGCGGCGGCATGCGCCAGCTGCCGTTGGTATAACGCTACTAGTATACCCGCAACGTTTTGCCGTGCCGAACTTTCCGGCAAGCGTTATGTTTTCGGCGGGGTCGGCACCGGGGCAAAGCGCGCGAGGTACAGGTGTAAGATATGCGACAGATTGACGAGTGTTGTCTTTGCCCTGAGGATGGCGATACCAGTGGACCTTCGCATTAAGAAAACCTACCGCGCCCTGTTCGATGCCTTCACCGAGCTTCTCGAGGAGCATCGTTTTGAGGACCTGACGGTTGCCATGCTGTGCGACCGCGCCATGATTCGCCGCACGACGTTCTACAAGCACTTTCGCGACAAGAACGATTACTTTGCCTTTTATATCGATGAGCTCATGTCGGGCTTGCCGCAAAAACAGCCCGATGAGGCCGGCGCGGTATCTGCCGAGGACGTGCGCGCGCTTCGGCACGCGATTTTGGACGATGCTATGGATTTGATTCTGACGCACGAGCGGCTCATGGATAACATTTTGGCAAGCAGCATGTCGGGCATGTTGACCAACGTTATTTGCGACCGCATTGCTCGCTCCATCCGCGAGCGTGTGATGAACGTGCTTGCCGAGGATGCCCTAGCCCCCGTGTCACTTGAGACGACGTCTGAGTTTGTCGCCGGCGGTATTATTCGACTTTTCACGATATGGTGGGAATCGGGCCACGATCTTGAGCGTCGACCCGAGATAGCCGACGTGGTCGATGCGCTGTTTGAGCGGACCATGACACCGGTGAATCACTAAAGTGGCGGAGAGAGGGGGATTCGAACCCCCGGAACGCTCTCGCGCTCAACGGTTTTCAAGACCGCCGCATTCAACCGCTCTGCCATCTCTCCGTGAGTCGTAATGATAGCATCGTTTTGAATTTGCAACAGGGAAGGCGAACGATGACGATCACCGAAATCGACGAGAAGTTCATGCGCGAGGCGCTGGCGGAGGCGCGCGCCGCCGCGGCGGTGGGCGAGGTGCCCATCGGTGCCATAGTGGTGCGCGACGGCGAGATCGTCGCGAGGGCGCACAATCGGCGCGAGCTCGACCAGGACCCTTCGGCGCATGCAGAGTTCGCGGCCCTGTGCGCTGCCGCTCAGTCGCTCGGTCGCTGGCGCCTTTCCGATTGCACGGTCTACGTGACGCTCGAGCCCTGCTGCATGTGTGCGGGGCTTATGGTCAATGCGCGCGTCGGGCGCTGCGTGTATGGCGCGGCTGATGCCAAGGCGGGCGCGCTGGGATCCCTATACGATTTGAATGCCGACTCGCGCCTGAATCATCGGTTTAACGTGACGGCTGGGGTCCTGGCGGATGAATGCCGCGAGCTGCTGAGTAACTATTTTGGCGGTCTGCGCGGAGCGGGCGGCGCTGATTGCGGTTGTGGGGCCGATCTTGAAGCACACGCCGCTCACGCCGCAGCGCTTGCAGGTGCCGGTGAGGATGCTGACACGGCGGTTGACTTTGGTCCTGCGTGCCGCCGGCCCCGCCGTGTGCTGCTGGCGATCGACTCCTTTAAGGGCAGCGTTTCGAGTGCGCAGGCGGAGGCGGCGGTTGCCGAAGGCGTGCGCCGTGTGTGGTCCGATGCCGAGGTGCGCGCATTGCCGCTGGCAGATGGTGGCGAGGGAACGCTCGATGCCGTTGCCGCGTGCGGCGGTGAGATTGTGACCTGCGAGGTGGCAGGCCCCTTGGGCGACCGCGTGTCTGCCCGGATGCTGGTTGATGTCGAGCGCAAGTCCGCGGTCATCGAGATGGCCGAGGCGGCCGGAATTGGGTATTCGCCTTGCACGGAGTCGACGGCGTTGGCGGCCACAACCTATGGCGTGGGCGAGCTGATGCTCCGTGCGGTTCGTGCCGGGGCAAAGACTATCTATATTGGCTTGGGCGGCAGCGCCACCAACGATGGTGGCGCCGGTATGCTGCAGGCGCTGGGCGCGCGCGTGGTCGATGATCAGGGCTGCGATGTCGCCCCCGGTCTTGCGGGCCTTGAACACGTGGCGAGTATCGATTTGACGTCAGCGCTGCAGGCTTTGGATGGCGCTCGTATCGTTGTGCTTTCGGATGTCGAGAATCCGCTCGTAGGGCGTCGCGGCGCGCTTGCGGTGTTCGGCGGGCAGAAGGGCCTGCCGACGGATGCTGCCGAGGCGCTGAGCAGGTGCGACAGCTGGATGGTCGGCTACGGCCGCCTGCTCGATACGGCGATTGCCGGAGCTCGAGCCCAGGGTTTGTTGCGCACGCCCGAGGGCGCACGGACATTTGGCTCGGTGCTCGGCGTGCCCGGCGCGGGCGCTGCCGGTGGCTTGGGCGCGGCGCTGCTGGCGCTCGGTGCGAAGCTGCGCTCGGGTGTGGGGACGGTGCTCGATCTCGTGGGGTTTGACGAGCGCGTGCGCGATGTCGACCTGGTCATAACGGGCGAGGGCAATATGGATGAGCAGTCCGCTGCCGGTAAGGCGCCGGTGGGTGTGGCCCGTCGTGCCAAGCGGTGTGGCAAACCGGTGATTGCTGTCGTGGGCGGTCGCGCTGATAACCTGGATGCGGTGTATGGGCAAGGCATCGACCTTGTACTGCCGATTTGCCGCAAACCCATGGGCCTGGAACAGGCACTCGATCCGCAAGAAGCCACAACCAACCTCATCTGCGCCGGCGAAGCGGCCGCTCGATCCTACGACCTTGGCCGTATCTAAAACCCATCCCCTCGATAAGTCGCGGTGAAATACGGAGCGTTTTTGCCTTTAAGGGGCCAATTCAGTCCGTATTCCACCGCAACTTCGAGAATGGCCATTCGAGGTTGGCCGCCTTGTGCCTTGGGTCGGACCGTTTGCCACGAAATGCGGCCATCTACTACGTTTAACCGAGCTACCTCGACCATCCCGGATTTTGTGAAATTAAAACTGCAGGTAAACGGCTTGCCGATTTTCGAAAAGGCCGGCTATGGTTGACCCCTGCGGTCTAAACATAGTAGATAGGCCCTTTTCGTGGCGCAGTGTCAGACCAGTCTTTTTGGGACGGGGCTATTTTGACTACATGCCGATCTGATTGCCCAAGTAGTCAAAAAAGCCCCGTCCCAAATTAGCTACCTTGTGGGGCTGTGGGGATAAAGATTGCCGACGGTTTTATCCCGCCGAACCCCTTTGATGGCGCGAATGGTTCGATTTGACGACCGAGTGGCAACCTGACGCGGAATAGTGGGTCGTTTAAATTGCTACAATTTTAAGTATATTGCGATGTCCCGCCTTGCGTTTCTGCGCGGGGGGGGGCGTATATTTGCATCGATGGGGACGACACACATATATAGCGAGCCGCTGCTTGCCGTCCTCATGGATTTGGGGAGGGCCTTCATGAATCGCGTGTGTGCGAGAGCTCGAGAAATGCTAAAGCCTTTTGGCAAGAAAACCAATACCGCCAAGCGTGCTCTAAAGGTTTTGACCGTCCCGCTGGCGGCGTGCGCGCTCATGTTTGGTGCGACGAGCGCGTCGGCCGACCAGGTTGTTCCCTATAGCAACCATACCGTAAAGACGGTGAATCCCACCGACACCACGGTCAATCTGTTTGACTACTGGGTCGTGGATGGCGACAACGATAAATCGGCAACCGTCGATAATATCAACGGCGGCATCAATAAGGGTCATCAGCTCAAATTTAATAGTGGCGCAGGCACGGGCATTAACAAATGGACGGGCAAAAGCGTTATTGATGGTTCCGGACGCCTTTCTTTTGTGAAGAAGAAGCTGGTAGGCGGTTACCCGTCGATCGATGCCGGTACGTATACCTCCTACGGTTCGAGCGATAAGTACACTGACGAATCGCTCGCATACCTCTTTAACAACGCCAGCCAGGAAAATCACCAGCAGGACGGCAAAGCTGTCTACAACAACGTACAGGGCCTTTTCCAACTTGAGAACGGATACTACGTTTACGACTCGTACGGCTCTAACGGCAACTATGCCGTGTATAACTCCACAACGAATTCCTTTAACGTCTACAATAAAGCGGGTGTTTATAAGGACAGCGTATCAAGTGATAATCTGGGTCAGTTCTTCCCCTTTGACTCGGCCGACAAGGTTTTTGAAGAGCGGAACGGTCGGCTCTCTCCCAAACCGATAACGGACGGAACGAACGATAATCTCAACCACCACTTTGGCATGTCTATGACCACGGAGTTCGTCCAGCCCGCGAGCGGAAAGACCACCGATAACAAGGACATGATTTTTGAGTTCTCGGGCGACGATGACGTGTGGGTCTACATCGATGGCGTGCTCGTGGGCGATCTGGGCGGCATTCACGAGAAGGCAACGCTCAAGATCAACTTTGCTACCGGTGAAGTGAAAGTCGGTCATATTGACGGTGCGAATGGAACCCGGAAGGACATCGAAAATACCACCATCAAAGCGAAGTTTGACACCGCCGGCGTAAATACCTCCAACTTCCGCGGCAACACCTTCTGTGACAGCAGCAAGCATACGCTGAGCTTCTTCTACCTGGAGCGCGGTGCGGGCGCATCGAACATGTCGCTCAAGTTCAACCTCACTACCCTGCCGTCGTCCGAGGTCGCGAAGGTCGACCAGAACGGCGAGGCGGTCAATGGTGCAACCTTCGCGCTGTATCGGTCCGATGGACCAAAAACTGACTGGAATGAGGGTGAGCTCATCGCTCAAGGCGAGACAAAAGACGGGGGTCAGCTGATACTTCAAAAGTCGGATGGTCAAAAGTCGGATGGCTCCGTTCTCTCGTTCGACCAAGAGCATGCTGATGGGCATGACTACTTTGTACTCAAAGAGATTAGCCTGCCTGCGGGATATCGCTCGAGCCTGACCTCATCTACTACCGCAACGCCAGGTGAGCTGCATCTGCAATACAAGAAAGCTGCGAGTGGCACGGGTGGCGTGGTGGTTGCGCCGCAAACAACGGTTACAACAGCCGACGGCAAACAGTGGACGGGTAGCCGTATGTGGCTTAACGGCGGTTATCTTGCCGCCAAGGAGACCATCTCTCTTCCTAACAGTGCGCAAGACAATAAGGGTAACGCCATTAGTTCGGGTACGACCTTCGCCGTCGTGCTCAAGCTCACCGGTGCGAGCGAGGACCACACAAGCGAAGACGCGTGGACGGCGGTCACGGGCAACCCGCTCAATGGCTATAAGCTGTGCTCCAAACACGGCATTGAGGGCGCGGTCGAGGCTGCCAAATCGGCAGATACGAGCGTCTTTGGCGTCAACACCAAGGGCGACTATGAGGTAACGGTCAGGTCGCTGCCCGGCGATATCGAGAAGTACGCCGCCATGATGACGGACAAGTCCCAGTCCGAATATACCGTGGCGGTGTATCACACCACGGCATCGTCTCTGGCGGAGGCAACCATCGACAACACCTCTATGGTCCAATATCAAACGATAAACAGGCAGTTCTCTACGGTGATCCACCTCACCAACGTTCAGAACCGCCTGTTTGTGCAGAAGGTTGACGACCTGGGCAAGCCCGTGAACGACGCGACGTTTGAGCTGTACAAGGCCGAGGATGTTACCGGCGATAGTCCCAGCACGTATGCCATTAAATCGGGTGCCGAGCCATATGACACCGCGCAGGCAAACGGCATGACCTATCCGTATGACATTGAGGGTGCTGCATGCTTCCCACTCAATTCGACAAAGCATGCACCCCTTATCAAGGGTACGTACTACCTGCGTGAGTCTGTAAGTCCAGATGGCCATGAGATTAACAACACCATCACCAAGGTAATCGTGGACGATTCGGGTGTGTACGTGGATGCCGGTAAGGAAGGCGACGGTTTGCGCAGCATGAGCGGCCCGGGTTCGCTGATTGCTTCCCTGGCGCAGTTTGGCTCTCCCGACTCCATCGACAACACGCTTACGCACATTAAGGGCAAGCTGCAGAGTGCAACTGGCTCAGATGCCAGCGAAAACCTAACATGGGGCCAGACAAGTACCGCCAAGGGTGTGACGCCTTCTCTTGCGGACAACTTGATGCATATGCGCTATGACAAGACGATGCAAGGCGCCAAGACCATCCTGCGCTATGTCGAGGACGGTGGCGAGCGCGACGGTAAGCTGGCGACGATCTTTGCCGATACGGGCATCAACCGCATGGCTCTTTATCAAGACGATGATGCCACCAATGGCACCGATCTGGGCACGCTTCAGCTCAATCATCTCTTTACCACGGCAACGGCCGTGCAGTATACCGATCGTCGCGTGGCACGCCTACAAGTGACTAAGACCGTGACGGCGGACAGTGGCCTTACCGCGCCCACCAAGGATGCGAACGGCAGCGACCTGACCTTTACGTTTAAGTTCACCCTGCCGGAGTCCCAGAAGGGCTACGAGGCGCACGTATTTGATGCGAACGGCAACGCCGTGGGCAACTCCTTCACGCTCATGAACGGCGGCACCCATTCCATCAAGGCCGGCGAGACCATCCGCGTGTACGACCTTAAGCAGGGCGACAAGTATAGCGTGAGCGAGCTCACCACCAAGGGCGAGGAGTCCAGCGGCAACGTGCTGGCGAGCATCGTTAACACTGTGACCGGCTCTGCTGACGAGTCGGTGCTTCCGGCTGGCTTTAGCCTCGTGAGCCGCAAAGCCGGTGGCGAGGAGCAGCCGGGAACTGGCAACACCATCGAGGGCAAGATTGTCGCGCTTGCGGGCGGGAAGATCCCTGCGAGCAATAAACTCGAGTTCATCAACAACTACAGCGCCAGCTCGGTAACGCTTAAGGCCAAAAACGGTCTGAGCGCCAAGAAGGTGCTCGAGGGTCGCGATTGGGCCGATGGCGATACCTTTACCGCGCAGCTTACAGCCGACGACGGCGTCCCCATGCCCAATGGCGCCAAGAGCAAGGTGGCGACGGTCGAGCTCGCCAAGAATACCCAGACGGCGACGTTTGGCGATATTACCTATACCAAGCCAGACACGTACACCTATACCATCAAGGAGGTTATCCCCGGCTCCGATGCCGGTGCGGACGGCATAAGCTATTCTGCTGCCGTCTATACCGCGACAGTCGTGGTGGAGGATAACCATGCCGGTGCTCTGGCCGTTGCGAGCGTGAAGGTGGTGCAGGAGTGCGACGACGCGGGTGCCGACACCAAGACGGATGTTGCCGGTAAGGTTGCAACCTTCACCAACCACTACGATACACACGAAGCGAAGATCACCATCCATGCTCAAAAGATCCTGACCGACAACGCCGGGAGTTTCCCGCTTTCCCAGAACGCCTTTAGCTTTACGCTCGAGGGCGTTGGCGGCTATGCGGACGTCAACGCTGTGTTCAGTCCCAATACGGTCGATGCGAGCGTGACGGCTCCCATGCCCGAGGGTGCCGAGGACAATACCGTGACCGTGGGCAACAACGCTGACGGTACGGTGGCATGGCCGGCGATCTCCTATACCGCCAAGGCGGATGCGGGACGCGCCTACGTGTACAAGTTCGCTGAGAATCTCGGTAGCATTACGGGCATGACCTACGACGGGTCGGTCTATTATGCCTTGGTGCGCAATGCCAAGAAGGGTGCCGGCATCCAGACTTCGATCGAGTACTACAAGGTTGCAGAGGACGGCTCGGTAAAGCAGCTGGACAAGGATGCCACACCTTCCTTTACCAATATATATAGCGTGGAGCCCACGAGCGTGACCCTGCAGGGCCAAAAGACTGTGAGCGGTCGCGACTGGAACCAGGGCGAACGCTATACCTTTAACCTCACCGCTGCTGCGGACGATGCCAACGCAACTGGTTTGAGCAAAACCACTGCACAGGCGGTGAAGGATGGGGTTGTTGCCGTTAACGCCAACCAGGCAGTCGCCAGCACGCCCGAGTCGGGACGCGTGGCCTCGTTCTCCTTTGTTGGCACCGAAGCCGCCCCGACCGTGACGTTCAACCGCGCAGGCACCTTTAGCTTCAACATCACCGAGAAAGCTGCGCAGGATGGCCAGGCGGGCATGTCCATGGACAAGCACACCGCACGCGCGACCGTCGTGGTGACCGATCTGGACGAGTCGGGCAACCACACGGGCAAGCTGCGCGTGTCGAGCGTGACCTACGCCAACACCGGTGCCTCCGATGCGGACAAGGTCGTAACCGACAAGGCTGCCTTTACCAACGCGTACCATGCATCGGGCACCTTTGGTGGCGTGACGGTCAGCAAGACCCTTGAGGGTCGCGCTTCTGCCGCGGGACAGTTTACCTTTGCCGTGACGGGCCTTTGGTACAACGGCGCTCAGACATCGGTCGACGGCGCCGAGGCTAGCCTGTCCAATAAGGCTGCGGGGGCTGGCGTGTCCGGTGCCGTGGTGGGCGCAAGCGGGCAAGAGAAGCTCTTTGCCCGCAAGCTCACGGAACAGGACCTGGGGCGTACGTTTGCCTATCGCATCCACGAGAACCAGCCTGCGGCTGCCGGCTACACCTATGACACCGGCTACGCTGGTGACGCTATCGTGCTCGTCAAGGTTCTTGCACGCGAGAACGACCCCGCTAGGCTCTATACCGTGACGACCGTGCTCAAGGGCGCGGGTGTGACGGAGCTGCTGGGCGACGGCGCCGACGCGAGCGCGCTGACGGACGAAAAGATCGTCGAGCTCAAGCAAGATTCGCATACTTACGTGCAGCAGTACGATGCAAGTGAGACCGGCGCCACGACGCCTGCTGTCTCGTTTGTGAACCGTTACACGGCAAGTCTCGACTATGGCGCCAATGGCGGTTTGCAGATCGAGAAGACGTTGACGTATCCCAAGGACGCGACCATTTTTGGCTCGCCTAAGAGCACGTTCCGTTATATCGTCAAGCCTGCTGACGAGACGTCTGCCAGCAAGGTTGGCATTTCCACGAATGGCAAGGTCTTTGAGACCGCAAATGTCGAGGCCAACGCTCCCAAGACCGTAAGTTTGGTACCTGCGGGCGGGCTGACCTTCACTCAGGATGATGCCGGCAAGACGTTCACCTATACGGTGAGCGAGATTGACGACAAAGCGACGGGCTATACGTACGACGAGACGGTCCATACGGTTAGGGCCGTCGTAGCGGATAACGGCGACGGCACGCTTAGGGTCACGACATCGGTAAGCAGGCGGTTCAGCCAAGGACGAGCTCGAGGGCCAGTGGATCTACCCGTCGGATGCGACGTCTACCGGTGTCGCGACGGTCAAATTCAAGAACACCTATACGGTCGCCGAGGCAGCAACCTATACTCCGTCCGTGACCAAGGTGGTTGCCGGTGCCAATGCTCCGGACAAGTTTACCTTTGCCATGACCGCGGCCGATGATGTCACCAAGGCTGCTATCGACGGCAAGCTCATCACCGGCTCTTCGATGAGTGCGGAGAACGGCTACGCTGAGAAGAAGCAAACGAAGGAGGGCCTCAAGGACGGGGAACACTACCAGCTTGACTTCTCGAAGCTCACCTTCAACAAGCCGGGCACGTATAAGTTCGCTATTAACGAGGTGGCTGCGAACAGCGGTCTTGGCGAGTGGAAGTATGACCAGCACGTCTATACCGTGACGGTCACCGTAACCGATGAGGGCGGCAAACTTGTAGCGCGTGCCGATGGCACGACCGGCTCGGAAGGCTTCATCTTTACCAATAGTTACCAAACTTCAACGAGCTACGAGCTCCAGGGCGGTTTGGAGATCGTCAAGACGCTTAACGGGCACGATCTGCATGCCGGCATGTTTGGCTTTACGGTGACGGGCGAAGACGATGCTTCAATCGAAAAGCTCAACAAGCTGCTGCGCGCGGATGAGGGTGAGCTCACCGTTACGAACGATGAACCGCAGGCCGATGGCACGTCCCACACCGGTATTTTGGGCGGCCTGACCTTCGCGACGGGCGATGCGGACAAGACGTTTGCCTACAAGATTGTCGAGAATGGCGGCGGTAGGGGCGGCTATACATACGACTCCACCTATTGGAAGGTAGAGATTGCGGTTAAGAAGCGCGATAACGGTTCGCTCTATACCGTGACCACGGTCAAGCACTATGACGCCAACGACGTTGAAGAGCCCCGCGATGCGAATACCTTTAGCTCCGAGAGCGGTACCGCCAAGGCCCAGGTGTCCTTTACCAACAGCTACATCGCGACCGGAACATTCGACGGTCTTGCTGCCGAGAAGGTAATGGACTCCGGCGACAAGATTGAGGCGGGTCAGTATACGTTTGACCTGTATGCCGAGAAGACCGATGGCTCGCTCGAAAAGATGGATGAGGGTAAGACCCAGGCGAGCGATAACGGTATCGCCACGGTCGACTTCGGCAAGGTTGACTTTAAGCTTGGCGGCGCTCTCGGCGGATCCCATGAGCTGACGATTGACCTTGCTGGCGCTGTGAAGGATGGTGTTGCCACCAAGCAACACAATGCCGACCACACCACTACCTACAGCTTTAACCTGGTGGCAAAAGAGCGCTTGGCCAACCTGCCCGAGGGCGTGCGTCCCGTGGACACGTCCGCGACGTGCCGCGTGCTGCTCGAGGTGACCGATAACAACAACGGCAAGCTTACGTCCAAGGTGACCTATCGCAATGGTACCGAGAACGGCAAGATCGTCTTCCACAACACACGCGATAAGGTCAAGACGATCGGCACGGTTGCGAAGCCCGATGTGGACATCGACGGGCAGTTGCTCTCCGTGGGCGACTCCTACGTCTACACCATTAACTGGGTCAACACCGAGGCCGATGCCAATGGCAACTTGGTTCCGGCCAACGTGACCGTGACCGACAAGCTTCCTGCCGGCGTTGTGTTCGAGGCCTTTGAGGGCGAGTGTGCCGATAAGGGCGCCGCGAGCGGACAGTCGCTTACTTGGGACCTGGGTAAGCAACCCGCGGGCAGCCACGGTTCGGTGCGCGTGCGCGTCAAGATTACCGAGGACGCCGTGGAGGATGCCCAGGGCGCTGTCGGCACCGTCAAAAACGCCGCCACTATTACGGTTGGCAACAAGAGCTATACCGGCACCACGACCAACTACGTGCCCAAGAAGTCCGAGAGTGATGCTCAGGATTCGAGTGGCTTGGGCATTAAGCTGGGCGATGAGCTCACCTACACCATCGGCTACAAGAACACCGAGGGCGCGTCTGCCACGGTGAAGATCACCGATGCCGTCCCCGCGGGAACCGAGTTCGTAGAGTTCGCCGGCGACCATAAGGATGCCGGCTCCAAGGACAATGACGGCAGCCTTACCTGGACGTTGAAGGACGTTCCCGCAGGCAAGGAGGGCACGGTTCAGTTTAAGGTTCGCGTGACCGAGAACGCGTTTAAGAGCGGTGGCGCTTCGGGCGACATCTCCAACCAGGCGTCGGTGGCGGTCGGCAACAACCCTGCCGTCAAGACCAACACCACTACCGACGAGGTGTCTGACGGGTGCCTGACGTTGAGCAAGACGGTCACGGCCGCCGAAGGCATCACCGCGCCCAACAAGGCATTTACCTTTAAGGTGCTGCTCTACCAGGCCGATGGCACAACGCCTCTGGCCGGCACCTTTGCGTTCGCCGGTCGCCTCAGCGGCACCAACGGCACCTATGTAAGCGGACAGATCAAGAGCGGGGATACCATCGAGCTTAAGGCCGGCGGCTCCGTCACGGTTACCTTGCCCATGGGTGCGCACTACGAGGTGCAGGAGCTCGACTCCAAGGGCAACCTCATGACGAGCGAGGACGGCTTTGCGGTTGTCGATAAGGCGAACCCCCAGAAGGGTACCGTCGGACAGGCGACGCAGGTGGGCTTCACCAACGTCTACAGCGTGGAGTCCACGAAGGTGGAGAGCGCCTTTAAGGTGCAAAAGAAGATCTCCGGTCGCAACTGGATGACATCGGATGCCTTTACCATGACGCTGACTGCCCAGGGTGAGGCACCCATGCCCAAGGGTGCCAAGGACGGCGTGTCGACGATTGAGCTGCACAAGGATGCCCAGGTTGGCAACTTCGGTACCATCGAGTACGCCAAGCCCGGTACCTATACCTATGTGATCGCCGAGCAGCCGGGTGACGAGACGTCGCTCACGTTCTCGAAGGCCACCTATCGTGCCACCGTCACGGTGACCGACAACGGCGCCGGTAAGCTGCTTGCCAAGACCAAGATTGCACAGCTGACCGACGATGCGGGCGACGCTGCTGAGCGCACGGTCGAGGCGGCGATCTTTACCAACACCGCCAAGACCGGCAGCCTCACCGTCAAGAAGACGGTCGTCGGTGGCGACAGTCAGCGCGAGTTCGGCTTCACGGTCGCGCTGGCCGACGGGGACGGCGAGCCCGTCTCCGGCACCTTCGGCAAGGGCGAGCACGCCGTGACGTTCACGGACGGCAAGGCGACCTTCACGCTCAAGGACGGCGGGGAGAAGACCGTTGCCGGCCTGCCCGTGGACGCGCACTACACCGTGACCGAGGACGCCGCCGAGGGCTACACGACCACGGTCAACGGGGCCGACGGCTCCAAGGCCGAAGGCGCCGTGACCGAGGACGGCGCGACCGTCGCGTTCACCAACACGTACGGAACGGCCGCCGAGGGCAGGGACGTCTCCACCGTGGGGCTCTTCACCAAGACGCTCAAGGGCCGCGACTGGGCGGAGGGCGACAGCTTCCAGTTCACGCTCACGGGCGAGGACGGCGCGCCCATGCCCGAGGGCGCCGCCGACGGCTCCAAGACCGTCAGCGTGACGGCCGCCGGGACCAAGGCGGGCACTAAGGTCGCCTTCGACTTCGGCCCCATCCGCTACACGCTCAATGACATCAAGGACGCCGGGTTCGCGGAGGTCGGCGGCAAGCGCGTGCGCGCCAAGACCTTCACCTACGCGGTGAGCGAGGTCAGGCCCGATGACGGCCCGGCTATCGCCGGCGTGTCCTACGACGGCCACGTCGCCACGATGACGGTGACCGTGACCGACGACGGCTCCGGCAACCTCACGGCCTCGACGCCCGCGATCGCGCAGGCGAGCGGCGGCGACTTCGTGAATACCTACACGACCGAGCTCGGCTACTCGGCCCGCGCGGGCGTGCGCCTGTCCAAGACGCTCTCCGGCCGCGCCATGGAGGCGGGGCAGTTCGCCTTCACCGTGACCGCCGACGCTGAGACGGCCGCCAAGCTCGGCCTCAAGACCGACAAGGATGCCTACACCGTGGCCGCGGCAGATGACGGCGCGGCCACCGTGGTCGACCTCGTCGGCGGTGCTGCGGGCAGCGACGTGACGTTCACCGACGCCGACGCGGGCAAGACCTACGGCTTCACCGTCACCGAGACCAGGCTCGGCGGCGAGGGCTACACCAACGACACCGTGCCGCGCACGGTGACCATCGCGCCCAGCTACGACGCGGCGACGGGCAAGCTCACGGTCACGACCACGGTCGCCAGGGACGGCGTCGAGGTCGCCCGCAGCGAGGTCTCCACGGCCGATGACGCCACGGCACTGCCCGCGCCCGTGACGGTCGCGTTCCAGAACTCCTACGAGGCCACCGGAACGTTCGGCGGCGAGGGCAACGCGGCAATTAACGCCACCAAGACGCTGACGGGCCGCGCCGCGGCGGCGGACGAGTTCTCGTTCTCCGTCCGCGATGCGCACGGTAACGTGGTCGCGACCGCATCCAACCGGGCCTCCGGCGACGGCGAGGCCGCGGAGCTCGCGTTCTCGCCCATCGCCTACACCACCGGCTCGCTCGAGCAGATGGTGGCGGACGGCGCCGCCACCAAGACGGCCGACGGCTCCTGGACCATCCCCTATACCGTTTCCGAGGACACGGCGGCGCTGCCCGCGGGCGTGACGGCGACCGCCTCGAGCTTCGACATCACGGTCAAGGTGACCGATGACGGCAAGGGCGGGCTGGACGTTAGCGTGGTCTACCCCGAGGGCTCCGGCGGCACGCTGTCGTTCGTGAACGGCTACGGCACCAACGAGGCGACAGTCGACCTCGCGGGTACCAAGACGCTGGCGTTCGGCCAGGCCGGACTCGGCCTCACGCAGGCCGACATCGAGGGCAAGTACACCTTTAAGATTGAGCCGCTGGACGGCGTGCCCGCGCCGGTCGACGCCTCCGGCAAGACGGTAACCGAGGCGGCCAACGACGCCGCCGGCAACGTCGTGCTGGGCCGCGTCACGTTCAGGCAGCCGAGCGACCTCGATGACGTCGAGATCGACGGCGGCGGCCTGCGCACCAAGACGTTCGCCTACCGGGTGAGCGAGTCCGGCTCGGTCGACGGCGTGGTCAACGACGCGACGGCGACTAGGACCTTCACGGTCAAGGTGGTCGAGGACACCAACGCGGGCACGCTCGTCGCGGGGGTCCTGCCCGCAGAGGGTACGCCCGAGGGCAAGGGCGCGTTCGGGTTCACCAACACCTACGGCGTGAACCCGACGCCGAGCTCCGTCACCGACCAGATCAAGGTGAGCAAGAAGCTCAAGGGCCGTGACCTGGCCGAGGGCGAGTTCGAGTTCCAGCTGGTCGAGCTTGCCGCCGACGGCAGCGAGAGCGTCGCGGCGACGGGCAAGAACGCCGCCGACGGCACGGTCGCGCTCAGCCCCGTCACCTACACCGCGCCCGGCACGCACGGCTACGAGCTGCGCGAGGTCGCCGGCACGGCGGGCGGCGTGACGTACGACAGGGCGGCGTACCGCGTGCGCACGACGGTTGCCGACGCCGGAAACGGCACGCTCGCCGTCAAGCACGAGCTGGCGGATGCCGAGGGCAATCCCACGGGCGACGACTCGGTGACGTTCACCAACGGCTACGAGGCCGCGCCCGTCACCCTCAAGCTGGGCGCCGCCAAGGTGCTCAAGGGCGCCGAGCTCAAGGCGGGCCAGTTTAGCTTTGAGCTCAAGAGCCGGGACGGCAAGGTCATGTCGACCGCCAAGAATGCCGCCGATGGCAGCGTCACGTTCGATGCGCTGATCTTCAAGCAGGCCGGCACCTACACCTTCACGGTGAGCGAGGTTGACGACGGCCAGGTGCACGTGACCTACGACAAGGCGGTGCGCAAGATCGTCGTCACGGTGAGCGACGAGGCGGCCGACGGCACCAAGACGGGCTATCTGTCGGCGAAGGTTTCCTACGAGGGCGACACCAACCTGCCGCTGGTCTTCACCAACAGCTACGCCGAGGAGCCCGGCACCCCCGGCACCCCCGAGAACCCCGGCACGCCGGGCGGCGGCTCGGGCGGCGGTTCCGATAACGGCTCCAGTGGCGGCGGCTCCGGTGACGGCTCCAAGGGCGGTATGCCCGACACCGGCGACCGCAGCCTGCCGGCGGACGCGCTCGCGGTCATGGCCGGCATCGGCGCGCTGACCGCAGCGGGCGGCGCGGTCCTGTACCGCAAGCGCCGCTAGCGATATGGACGAGTGGGGCGAATCCATCCGATGGGTTCGCCCCACTTGCCGTGGCGGGCGGGAGCAGGTAAGATATACCGAGCGCCTAGCGCGTTCGATGGGTTCGGATGACGACATGTTCCGAATCTGGTCAGGTCCGGAAGGAAGCAGCCATAAGGAGCCTCTGTCGGGCATCCGAATCCATCGAGTGCGCAGGCGCTTTTTGGTGCCGCGGCAACCCGCGAGAGCCGGCAGGGCGTTTGGTGTCTCGCTGGTCCTCGGCTGCGCCTGCGGGATCGCTCGACTACCAAATACCTCGCCGCCTCCCGGACCCCGTCGTCCAAAAATCACCCGTAAAGGCGCATTTATCTGAATAATTTAATCCCGTGCTTTGTGCTGCTTGCTGGCGTTGCCGGGAGCGCGGTGGCCACGTGGTTCATGAGACGGCGGTGCTGTCTCCTTTTTTGCAAGTAAAGAGGTCCGTTTGCGAACGAGCTTCGACTACTGAAGATGCGATGTTCGCACTAACGACATAGCGTAATTACGGCATTGTTGGTTTACGCACAAATTGAAGAAATCTAAAAGATGCGTCGATTTCACTTCGCCCGCAGCGTTACGGTGCGAGAACGTCCAATGGAACAACTTGGACGCCGCGGTCGGTAACATAGGCTTGTGAACCAAATCCAATAATCGCTACTTTAGAAACCGGCGGGGTGTTTCCGGCAGCAACCATCCGCTCTTCGACGGCAACAAGATTGTCAGATGCCTCTTCGATTTGAGCGGAACTGAGCTTGACCTCAACGGGAATCCACATCCCACCTGGAGCCGCTATGACAGCGTCGACCTCAAGATCGCGGGAATCGTGATAGTGATAAAGGCCCATTCCGTTTGCCCTCGCATAGACCCATAGATCATGGAGCGCCAACGATTCGAAAAGCAGCCCAAGTGTCTTGAAGTCTGACAACAACGTCTCCACAGTCGCCCCGAGCGCAGCCGCTGCAAGCGACGGGTCGGCAAGATGATGCTTACGCGCCTCCCTCAGATGCACCGGAGATCTCATCGCGGGATTCCATGCGGGGATATCGCAGACGAAACTCAATCTGCTAAGAAGGGATATGTATGATGCCGCTGTTTGTCTCGATACGTCGCCACCCAAATCGGCCACAAGCGTCTTGAGCGTCGCAAGAGTGGATTCGTTGCGCGCCAACGACGCGATGACGGCTTTCACTTTCTCAGGATCTCGTCGAGAGCCATCGACGCGGGGGATGTCTTCCTCAGCGACTATCTCGATATATCGTTTTGCCGTCGCGGACGCAATTCGCGCGTCACGCCCAATCGACGCCGGCCATCCACCGCAAACGATGCGCTCGGCGATCTCGGCAGAACCCATCGATCCGAAGGCGCCCCTGAACTTTTCGCCAGAAATGATGCCCGACAGCTTAACCGCACCGCTAGATTTCCCAAGTTCGAAAAGCGTCATGGTGTCCATGCGCAATTTAGCGAACCTTCCAGCGCCACTGTGCATCGGCCGCTCATTGTCTCGCGGTGTCGCCGACCCCGTAAATATGAACTGGCCAGGCTCGCCGCCGCGGTTGTCGCACTCAAACCGCGCCGCGTCCCAAAGTTTCGGAACCTCCTGCCATTCGTCGATCAGCCGCGGCACCTCGCCGGAAACGGCAAGCGCCGGGTCCGTCTCGGCACGGAAGCGATTCTCGAAGTTGCGCGACGGGTCCATGAGGAGGAGCCTGGACGCCGCACGGGTCCCGGCCGTGGTTGTCTTCCCGCACCATTTAGGTCCTTCGATGAGAACGGCACCGAATATCCCAAGCATCTGGTCGAGCTCATTTTCGATAATTCTAGCGTAGTACTTATTTGGCATAGTTTTCACCATTGCTTACCAGCGCGTTTAACCAAATTTACAGTTTTTATTTAACCAGATTCCAATTATTTGATTAACCAGATTTGCATATTTCGGTTAACGAGACAGATTAAACATGAACGAGCCAAGTCAGATGAGAATCATCTACTCGACACCGCGCATGAGCTCCGAAATGGTGATGTGAAAGCCGTCGGCAATCTTCTTGAGATTTGAAAGGCTGACATTGCGCTGCCCGACCTCAATGCTCGCGTAGTAGGAGCGATCCATCTCAATTAAATTAGCGGACGGAGTGCCCGGGCTCGTTGCGCCTAGGGCGCGGCGGGGTCGGCGACGTCGGAGGTGTCGATCTCGCCAAGAATGGCGAGCCGGCTGATGAACGGGATGCCCTCGGGTTCGTCCACCTCGACGCCGCCGAGCACGATGGTGTTGTCACGCATGTCGATTTGGGTCGTGAGCACGGCCTGATCGCGGCCTGAGGCGATAAAGCCGATGCCCGCGAGTACGATGCCCGCGGCAATAAGCCCGCCCGCCACGGCGAGGTAAATCTTCTTCTCCGCTGGTCATGGTACTCACTCCTTTCTACGCCGCGAGATACGCGGCAGCAGCCCGGAGAGCGTCGCCCCCGCCGCGAACTCCTCATCCTGGACGAGCTGGGCTACGTGCCGCTGGACATCGAGGGCGCGAGGCTGCTGTTCCAGGTGATGTCGGTGCCGGAGGGCAGGCAGAGCATGATCGTCACGGCCAACATAGAGTTCAGCAAGTGGGTGACCGTGTTCGGCGACGACAAGATGGCGGCGGCTGTCGTGGACAGGCTCGTCTACACGGGCAGGCTCGTGGAGTTCAACGGCGCAAGCTGCAGAATTGAATCCCGTGTTTTGTGCTGCTTGCTGGCGTTGCCTGGGCATTGATGGCTACGTGGTTCAAGAGACGGCGGTGCTGTTGCTTGGATTTTGCAGTTAAAGAGGCCCGTTTCCCTGGGTTGGGGAAACGGGCCTCTTTTGTTTCTGGGCTTGTAGATTGGCGAAAGCAGAATGCTTTGGCGGCTATTTTGAGTTCTTGATGCGGCGGGTGGCTGCGGCGGTTATTCCGAGGCCCATGGCGGCGATTCCTGCTAGTGCGATTGCGCTTGGCGCTGGGTCGCCTGTGTTTGCGAGCTTGCCGGCGGTCGTAGTTGCTTGCTTGCCGTTGCTTGCGTTCGCTTGCTTGGCGGAGCTCGGTGCGGCGTCTTTGCCGGTCGCGGGCGAGCTGGCGGGCTGTGTCGTCTCGGCCGGTTGCGCCGAGCCGGAGGGAGGCGTTGTCTCGGTGGGTTTCGTTATCTCGGGCGAGGCGGCCTTATCTGCTGCGGCTTTCGCCTCTTCGTATGCCTTGCAGGCGTCGTCATAGGCCGTTTGCGCTTTTTTCAAATTGTCGAGGAGCGTATCTCGCCAGGCTATGAACTGGTCGCTATGGGCTTTATATTTCTCTGCAGAACGTTCACAGTCATTAACTCGTCCTTCCTGACTTCTGAGGCAGCGCTGGCACTCTCTTAGCTCCGTTTCGCAATGGCCTGCATGCGATTTCGCCCCTACCATCTCATTTTGCAACTGCCTTATTTGCTGTTTAGTAGTTTCGACAAACTCCTCGTAGCCGAGTGCTTCGAGTGTCTTAAGCATCTCAAGTTTTTTGTCTAATTCTGCCTAGAGCTCGCTTACCCGGTTGATGGCCCCGTCGTATTTGGCTTGGGCAGCATCGACGTTCGCTTGCATGGCGGGAAGGAGTTCCCTCTCTTCGGCGGCTTGCGCCACCATCTTTTCGCGGAACTCTTGAAAACGGGCAATGTCATCATTGAATCTCGCAATTTTCTCTGGACTTGCGGCGTTTTGTGCGGCTTCGAGGTTTTTGAGCGCTTCCTGCATGGCTGCATACGCCTTGTCTTTTTCGGTGGCCGCGGTTTCGCTCGAGGCCGCCGTCTGCAGGACAACTGCATCGACAGGGGAGTTGGTTTCTGCCGCTATCGCCGTTGCGGGGGCGATTCCCGCGGCAAGTGCCAGGGAAAGGGCGATGCCCATGGTTGCTCGTCTTGCTCTTCTTGCGAGAATGTCGTTCATCTCGGCACCTCATTTCAAGGGTCGGCGGCTCAACTTGGTAGCACTAAGGTAAGTATATCAGGCGATTGACCTGCTCTTGAATCTCGCCAGAAATGACTCGTTGTTTACGCATGCTCTAGGGCGACAGTACTATCATGGTTCGAATTGAGTGTGAATGATGATAGGGAGCGCCTTTTTATGATTGAGTTGCTCAGGCGTTTTGGCGGTAAGTTTCGCCGATATATGGTGATCGGCCCTGCGTGCAAGTTGATCGAAGTGATCTTTGACCTGCTGACGCCGCTCGTGATTGCCCAGATGATCGACAAGGGCATCGGCGCGCACGACGTCAGCGCCGTCGTCCACTACGGTATGCTGCTTGGCGCCATGGCTGTGATCGGCATCTCGTTTACGCTCGTTTGCCAAAAGATGGCGGCGCTGACCTCACAGGGCATGGGCACCGATATTCGCGGCGCACTCTATGAGCATATCAACAAGCTGAGCTATGCCGAGCTCGATCGCTTTGGTACGCCGTCACTTATCACCCGCATCACCAACGACGTCAACCAGGTGCAGCTCGCTGTGGCGCTGGGCGTACGCATGCTCATCCGCTGGCCCTTCTTGGCGGTGGGCTCTATGTGCGCGGCCCTTGCCATCGACCTTAAGCTCGGCATGATCTTTTTGATTTGCACGCCCGCCATTGGCCTGGTGTTTTGGTTTGTCATGGCACGCTGCATTCCGTACTACAAGCAGCTGCAGGCAAAGCTCGACCGCATCGCGCTCATTTGCCGCGAGGGGCTTTCGGGCGCCCGCGTGGTTCGCGCCTTTGTACGCGAAGATCACGAGCGCGAGCGTTTTGCCCAGGCGGCCGATGACCAGGCGCGTGTCGCAATCGCGGTGGGCAAGCTCTCGTCGATTCTCAACCCCGTCACGTTTTTGGTGATGAACCTGGGCGTGTGCGCCATCCTGTGGGTGGGCGGCATTCAGGTCAACGTGGGCGAGCTCACGCAGGGCCAGGTCATGGCGTTCGTCAACTACATGACGCAGACCCTGACCTCCATCGTGTATGTCGCCAACCTGGTCGTGGTCTTTACCAAGGCGAGCGCCAGTGCGTCGCGTCTCAACGAGGTGCTCAATTGCGTGCCGAGCATTACCGACGAGGGCAATCAGCCGGTCGCACTGCCCGAGCCGAGCGAACTGGCGGGTGGCGCTGTTTCGGTCCCGGCGCTGAGCTTTGACCATGCGAGTTTTTCGTTTGGCGCGGGCGCGGCAAATGCCGTGAGCGATGTGACGCTGGAGCTGCCGCTGGGCAAAACGCTTGGCATTATCGGCGGCACGGGCAGCGGTAAGTCGACGCTCGTCTCGCTTATCCCGCGCCTGTACGATGCGAGCACTGGCAGCGTGAGCGTGATGGGCGCCGACGTGCGCACCTGGCCGCTCGATCAGCTGCGCCACGTGGTCGCGACCGTTCCGCAGCGCGCGTCGCTCGTGAGTGGCACGATCCGCAGCAACCTAACCTGGCGCGACGAGTCGGCGACCGACGAGGAGCTTTGGGCGGCGCTCGATATGGCGCAGGCCAGCGAGTTCGTGCACAACAAGCCCCAGGGCCTCGACGCCCCGGTCGAGGCGGGCGGCAAGAACTTCAGCGGCGGACAACGTCAGCGCCTGACCATCGCACGTGCCCTGGTGGGCGCTCCGCAGGTCCTAATCATGGATGACTCCGCCTCGGCGCTCGACTTTAAGACCGACGCGGCGCTTCGCCATGCCATCCGCGAGCGCAGCGTGCGTGGTGCCGCCGAGGGTGGGCTGCCGCTCACGACCGTCATCGTGAGCCAGCGCGTCTCGACCGTACGCGACGCCGACATGATCTGCGTGCTCGACCATGGCTCGGTTGCCGGCCTGGGCACACATGACGAGCTCTATGCGACCTGTCAGCTCTATCGCGAGATTTGCCAGTCGCAGCTTCGTCGCGAGGAGCTCGAGGGTCAGCAGGGGAGCGCGACGCCCGCGTCTGTCCCAAGTCCCGCGTCCGCCCCGGCTGCCCCGGCATCCACTTGCGCAAAGGAGGGCTGCTAAATGAATCCGTATACTTCTTCTGGTTCGGTCGCCACGATGACGGCCAACGTGTCCGGCAACGATAGCCTCAACGACTTGGGTGACGGTCCGCATCAGCCCGGCGACCCCGAGCGCTACCCCGTGGGCGCGGTGACTCGCCGCCTGCTGGGCTACGTCCGTCCGCATCGCATTTCGTTTACGGCGTCGTTTGTGAGTGCCGCCATCTCGGTGATCTTGCAGCTCTATACGCCCATCCTCATTGGCGAGGGCATCGACCTCATCGTTACCGCCGGGCAGGTGGACTTCGGGTCGCTGCTGCCGCTCGTTACCAAGCTCGCGATTGTCGTTGTGGGCGCGGCGGCCTTCCAGTGGCTGCAGGGCTACTGCGTCAACCGTCTGTCCTACGAGACGGTGCGCGACATGCGCGTGGAGGCGAGCGACAAGCTCGGCCGCATGCCGCTCAGCTTTATCGACAGCCATGCCCACGGCGACCTCATGAGCCGCGTGGTCAATGACGTCGATCAGGTGGGTGACGGCCTGCTGCAGGGCTTTACGCAGCTCTTTACCGGCGTCATCACCATCGTGGGCACGCTCGCGTTTATGCTCTCCATCAACCTGACCATGACGCTTGTGGTGGTGCTCGTCACGCCGCTTTCCATCTTTGCGGCCGGTGCCATCGCCAAGCTTTCCAATAAGAGCTTCACTGCTCAACAGCGCATCCAGGGCCAACTCGGCGGTCATATTGAGGAGTATGTGGGTGAGCAAAAGCTCGTGGACGCTTTCGCCTACGGCCCGCACGCTCAACAGCGCTTCGATGCTCTCAACGCTGAGCTCTACACGGCAGGTGAGCGCGCGCAGTTTATGGGTTCGCTTTCTAACCCCGGTACGCGCTTCATCAATAACATCATCTACGCCGCGGTCGCCGTGATTGGCTGCGCGGGCGTGATCACGGGCGTACCTGCGGCGCTCACGGTGGGCGGCGTGCAAATCTTTCTGTCCTATGCTAACCAGTACACCAAGCCATTCAACGAGGTCACCAACGTCATTACGCAAATCCAGACGGCGTATGCCTCGGCGCGCCGCATGTTCGCGTTGCTCGATGCGCGCGAGCAGGAGCCCGACGCTGTGGATGCCATTGAGCTCACTGCCCCGAAGGGCGAGGTTTCGTTTGAGCATGTGGACTTTAGTTATGTGCCCGACCGCAAACTGCTGCAGGATATCTGCATCGATGCCAAGCCCGGTATGCGCTATGCCCTCGTCGGCCCCACGGGCTGTGGCAAGACGACGCTCATCAACCTGCTGCTGCGCTTTTACGATATCGATGCTGGGCGCATCGCGGTCGATGGTCGCTCCTCGCGTGACTACACGCGTGCGAGCCTGCGCCGCGCCTTTGGCATGGTGCTGCAGGACACCTGGCTGTTCGAGGGCACGGTGGCCGAAAACATTGCCTACGGTCGTCCCGACGCCACGCGCGAGCAGATTATCGAGGCCGCCAAGCGCGCGCACGCGCACAAGTTTATCGTGCAGCTGCCAGACGGCTACGACACGGTGATCGGCGAGGACGGCGGCACGTTTAGCCAGGGCCAAAAGCAGCTGCTGTGCATCGCGCGCGTCATGCTCACCGACCCGGCGATTCTGCTGCTGGACGAGGCCACCTCGAGCATCGATACACGTACCGAGCTGCAGGTGCAGGCGGCATTTGACGAGCTCATGGCCGGCCGCACGAGCTTTGTCGTGGCGCACCGCCTGTCGACGATCCGCAATGCCGACTGCATCCTAGTGATGCGCGACGGCGAGATTATCGAGCGCGGCACGCACGACGAACTGCTCGCGGCAGGCGGCTTCTACGCCGAGCTCTACCGCAGCCAATTCGCCCAGTAAGCACGGTCATGGGACAAATTAATCAGAAGTGTTTGTCCCAAGATTATGCATTCTATCTGCGGCGTGGTGACGATTGACGAAATAATGTGGTGACGATTGATCTCGATTGGGGGCGCTGGGAAACTTAACTGTTTCAAAGCGTATACCTTTTGAGACGTCGGGGCCTTGAATGTGAACAATAAGATGCGTATCAGTTCTCGATTTGTCGCGAATCTCCGCGAAAGCTTGCGAACCATCGCGAAATCCTGTGGCCCATTCGCGATGGTTCGATGATGGGACCGGCTATACCGGTTTTTCGATATGGCTATGGCAGTTTTTATATATCGAGTGAGCACGAAGAGCCAGAAACTCGACTCGCGGAGGGGGCGGCGGCAACCCGCTGGTGAAGGGAGTTAAGTTGGCGGGTTCGATCTCCCGGTTCTAAAAATACTCAGTATACTGAGTGATTTTACTCAGTATACTGAGTATTTAAGAAACAAGGAGGTAGATTGACATGTTTGAGCGCCATCAAGTTGCCGTGATAGCCCAGAGGATGCGGGAAACGAATAATCCGTTGATGCAATTTATAATCGGGCCCCGCCAAACGGGAAAGTCGACCATGTTCGTGCAGGCGTTGCACCATGCAGACATGCCCTGTCACGTGGCCAATGCGGACGATGTTGTGAATCCCGATGCCAGCTGGCTGCAAATCGAGTGGCAACAGGCAAGAAACCTCACGTCTGGAGGTAAGGTCCCGGCCGTTTTCGTTGTTGATGAGATTCAAAAGGTGCAGAGTTGGTCCACGGTCGTCAAGGGATTGTACGACCGGGATCGCCGGGAGGGGACGCCGCTCAAGGTCATTTTGACCGGATCGTCGTCGCTGCTGCTGCATAAGGGCTTGGAAGAATCCCTTATGGGCCGTTACGAGCTCATTCGGTCGCCGCATTGGTCCTATCGCGAGTGCAGCGAGGCCTTTGGCTTTTCTTTTGAAGACTATCTCTATCACGGTGGATATCCGGGTGCGGCGCCGCTGGTTTCCGATGACGCCCGTTGGCGAAACTATATCCGAGATGCGATCGTCGAGCCGGCGATCTCGCGCGATGTTCTCTCGTTGGAGAATATCCGCAAACCGGCGCTGATGCGCGCGCTCTTTTGGCTCGCGGCGAGCTATTCGGGGCAGGAGCTTTCGTATTCAAAAATGGTAGGCCAGCTGCAGGATGCCGGTAACACGGTCACGGTCGCCGGGTATTTGGACCTGCTGGGCAAGGCCGGTTTGGTTACGGCGATTCCCAAGTTCAGTGACAAGGAGCTCGCAAAGCGCCGAAGCACCCCGCGGCTCATGGTTTATGACACGGCGTTTATGACGGCGCTCGGCGATAAGGGCCGAGCAGAATGGCTGGAGGATTCGGCGCGGCGGGGTCATTTGGTGGAATCGGCAGTGGGTGCACGACTGCTTGCGCGCGCGCCGGAAGAGGGTTTTGAGGTCATGTGGTGGCGTGAGGGCGTCAAAGAGGTCGACTTTGTGCTGCGAAGGGATGATGCGCTGAGCGCCATCGAGGTCAAAAGCGGTGGAGAGTCCGGCCAGAGCGGCATGTCGACGCTCCTAAAAAAGTATCCGCGAGCCAAGCGGATCGTCGTGGGAGGGGCGGCGGCCGGGGCGTGCACCGTGGAGGATTTTCTGCTCGATAAGGTGACGCTGTTTAACTAGCCTGAGCAAATTGAGAAAATACTCAGTATAGTGAGTGAAATCACTCAGTGTACTGAGTATTTTGACTTGGGCGTTGGATGGGTGCTCGGCCGCCGCGTGCGATGGTGAAAACCGGGCCAGGCCTTACCAGCGGATATGCATGCAGGAGGGGCTTCCAATTTTCATGTCCCGCTCATATCGTCTGTCAGAAACCTGACGAATGACCTGTCCCCCTGTCATGCCCTTGTCACAAAATCTATTAACGGGACCGTCAAATTTCCTCATGCATTTTCTGACGGTACCGCGGTTCCCGCATGATTTTTGGCGCTTGCGCTTCAGGCGGCTTTATCCATTGATGTCAGCTGTGCCCTCAATCAGCAGAAGTTGGTTTACATCTGCGTCGTTAGTACTAAGATATTCATCTAATAAATTGCATTAGTGGCTTTAGTTTTTGGGGGAAACGAGACAACGTGACTATGACGTGCTCTTTGGTGGTTAACAGCAAGAGCGGTAATACCAGGATGGTTTCGGGCGCGATCAAGCGCGCTCTGCAGGCTGCGGGCGTTGAGTTTGTCCACGCCGCGGCGTTGAGTGACGATGCGGACGCAGATCAGGTTGCGCGCGAGGCGCAGGGTGCCAGCGCAGCTGACACGGTGCTCGTCGGTTTTTGGTGCGACAAGGGCGCATGCACGCCTTCGGTCGCGGCGTTGCTCTCCGCTCTGCACGGCAAGCGCGTCTTCCTGTTTGGTACCTGCGGCTTTGGTGCCGACCAGAGCTATTACCAGCAGATTATTGACCGCGTGTCGTCCAATTTGGCCGATGACGCCGAGCTTGTGGGTTGGGCGATGTGCCAGGGCAAGATGGGCCCCGCGGTCAAGCAGCGCTACGAGGCCATGCTCGAGCAGGATCCCGACAACGCCCGCTTTAAGATGCTGCTCGATAACTGGGTCGCCGCAAAGGACCATCCCACCAAGGAGGATCTGGACAACATGACTGCAGCCGCCAAAAAGGCCGTGCTGGGGGAGTAGCTCCCATCGCTGACGGCGGTCGGTCCATCTTTCTAAATGTAACGTCCTCCCGGGCGTCGGGGCACGAAGTTCCCTGCTCTACAGTCCTGCGCAAGACGAAGGCCACATTAAGTGGCCTTCTTTGCGTGCGGAACT
>UQKW01000027.1 GCA_900541885.1 uncultured Collinsella sp. | reverse complement strand
GAGCCAGTCCCCTGGCTCGCCCGCTTTCAATCATGTAAATCGCCGTATCTACTCTGCAGACGAAGATCCACCATCAACGATTGCCTGCTCGGACTCAGGAATCCCATCGGCACCCGTACTCTGTTCTTGCTCCACCTCTTCGCTGATTGCGGAGGCGGGGGTCGAGCCCTTTGCACCCACGATGTAGGCAGCCCCAAATCCTAACGCAATGGCAATCAAGGTCAAAATCACGTAGACAGGCCAATGGCGCTTAATATACGAAAACACGTTGACTCCTTAGAGCTCCGTCTACGAACGGCGGATAACCTCGGTCACGACCTCGGATACCGTGGCAATGTTCGTCGGGTTGACATTGTGGGGCAGGTCGTCCTCGGTACGAGCGCAAGCCAGACGCGTGCCGTCCACGCCGGCGATGGTGAGGGCTCGGCGGCTCGCCTCGAGCGCGGCATAGGCATCGGTCTTGGCATAGGGCATCTCGAGCGCACCACAATCGACATGGAACGACTTGCACACCTTGCTGACCAGGTTCATGATGCGGCGATCGCCCTTGAGCAGCTGCTGTTCGCCCTCGACCGTCACCACCGAAAGCCTACCGGCGCCGACGGATTCAAGATTGATGAAGAATACGCCGCGGAGCTTATCGCGATGCGAAGCCAAGAAGGCCTTCATGCCGGCGCCATCACAATCCGAGGCGCCCGTTGCCACAAACCAGATATCGTGACCGAGCAGCTCATCATCGCCCATAGAGGCGACAGCCGAGAGCATATCTTCGGAAGAAGCGCCATCGGAAGACGTAGCGCCGCCCTTCCAGCCATCGTTATCGTCCTCGAAGTTATCCCACGAACCGATACCGCGACCGGACTTCTTGGCATCGTAATCGTCTTCGACGCCCAGCCAATCACTCATGCTGTCCTGCTCGTTTTTCCTTTTACGACCGAACAGGCCACCCAGGCCGCGTTTGCGAGACTTGGGTGCCGCTGGGGCGGGAGCCGAAATGGTCTCGATCGGCTGCGCGCCCGACGCAACGGGCATAGAAGGCGCAACGGGTGCCGATGTGGGTTCGGGACCCTGGGCAGTAGCAAAGGGGTCGTTGACCTGGGCAGAGGAATCGGGAAGGTCGAACAGCGACGTGCGAGACGCAACGTTTGCCTGCCTCATAGACGGCAGCGACGGATCGGGGACCGAAGCCAGCGGAGACGAGGAAGGTGCAGGCGACGGTGCCGACGCCGGATCGGGAACATTTATCTGCGGACGCGGCGATGCCTGGGAGGAAATCTGGGCCATAAGGGAATCGACCGTTTCGTCCTGGGTGGGAGCAACATTGGCAACCGTGGCACCGGAACCACTCGGGGTCGGCATGGTGAAAATCTGCGTGGAGTAAGGCCTCGACTCATCCGTCTCGGGAGTCTCGGAAACCGCAGGCACTTCCTCCTGCTCGACCTCGGTCGAATCACCTTGATCGGCTGCCGCGTATTGCTCTTCGTCAGAGTTGGCCTCGACGGACTCGTCCTCGGCGGCATCTTGGATTTCGGCAGCATCAATGGGCTCGTCATCGTCTGCCGCGTCGCCCTGCTCATCGGAAACAGGAAGGGGCTCGGCAATTGCGGTGCCTTGCTTTTCAAACGTTATCGTGGAATCGAACTGCGCGGCATCAAACGACATGGTGCTATCGACGTGCTGCTGAGCCTCGAAAGACGTTGTTGCCTCAACAACATCCGCTGACGTCGGTTGCTGGGACTCAAAGGACGTCGTAGCTTCGGCAGCGTCGACGGGCCCGGACTGCATAGCCTCGTTCTGCTCAAACTCTTGCGCCGCGCGCTCACGTGCCGCCTCGGCTGCCTGCTGCTGAGCGATAGCCTCCTGCTCGGCAGTCTCGCGTGCGGCAGCGCGCTTCTCCTCGAAATCGTCGACAAATTTCCTGCCCTTTGCAAGCGCACCCTTAAAGAAGCTGGAAGCGCTGGCGCCAATCGAAGAGAACGCGGATGCAATATCGGCATGGGGCGTTGCCGCGGGAATCTCGGCAGAGAAATCAGTATCGCTCTCGTAAGACACGCGCCTCGGCTGTTCAACGTAATCGTCGTCAGACTCGTCCGCAACGTCTTGCGCCGGCGCGGCGGGAGCCAAAATGTCCAGTCCTGCCGCGGGATCGATCGCAGACACCGCCTCGGGCTCGGCAACGGCAGCGGTAACCGCGGCAGACTCATCATCCGCAGTGACAACGGGCGCAGGCTCGGGCTCAAACGTCGGCTCCTCGCCCTCCTCGTAATCGAGCGTGCAGGACTCGGGAAGCATTCCGAGCGCACGGATGGCATCCGAACCAAAGCGGATGTTGCCGGCGGCGTTGCGATAGAGCTTGGGCTCGGGCTCGGCCGCGGCAGGCTCCTCCGCCGGCTCAGCAGCGGGAACCTCGTCATTGAACTCTTCGGCCTGGACAGCCTGATTCTGATCCTCGGGCACGATGGCGCCAATCAGCGTCTCGTCGGCAGACGCACCCTCAAAGCCCTCGATCTGCTCGTCAAAAGCCTCGCCCTGTTCGGGCTCGGTTTGAGCGTCGGGAGCAATCGGCTGACCGAACTCGTCCTCGGCGTAGGTAGGCTCTTCGTACTCGATGGTGTTGCCGTAGTCGTTTTGCTGCTGGGCCGCGGCATACTCCGCCGCCGCGCGCGCCATTTCCTCGGCACGACGTTTCTGCTCCCCAAAATAGGTATCGAACGGAACATCGTCGGGAAACTCGTTCTCGCCCTGGAAGGGAGCAACGTTGTCCATAACACCGAGCATAGCGGCGACAGAAGACTTGTTGCACACCGCGCCGGACGTATAGGGAAGAATGTGGCGGTTAGAGATGATGTTTGCCGCGTTGGCAAGTGCAACGAGGGAAGCGAGGATCGCGACAATCCACAGCAGAACCTTGAGCGCGCCGGGGAGCGGCAGGATACGCAGGATGGCAACGGCAGCAGGGGCAACCGTGGCAACGGGCAACAGCTTGGCGATGAGCGCACGATACGAAGCATAGGGCTCGCGGGCGAGCAGCTCAGCACGGGGAGAGTCGTAGTGTGCGACAACGACCACCGGGCGGTTGCGCGGAGACGCGAGCGGGCCCGAGGCCTTGTGGTAGGCGATGACATTTTGGCTCACGCCCGTCTTGCCCAGGCGCGAAACCACGGGGTGGCCCGTGCGCTCGAGCACGTAAAGAACGGCGCCGACATCGGCCAGCAAGGTGCCGACCAAGCCGATACCGCCGCCGATGCCCATCAGCAGGGCGCCGGCAAACGCAAGAATACCGGTAACGGCAAATGCCAACCTACCGGGCGCCGGGGCATTGAACTCCTGAACCTCGGGATCAAAGCCGTGGTTGCGGAAGATCTGAGCGATATCCTCGGCAGCCAAGCGCTCTTCTTCGCTGCATGCCGGCGTAATGCCGGTGTTCTGCAGCAGGTGGTTAATATAGTTCTGGGTGTTCGCCATGTGCGCTCCACATCCATAATCCGACAAATAGGCCCAATGCATGCACATTAGAACCGTATATAGTCGAAAGTATACCCCGAGCGAGCGCAAACGACCGAATTCGAGTCATCTTAACGCCCCGAGCGGACAAGGATATAGCCTAATCTCCATATCGGACTAAAATCATGGCAGCAAACCACCTTCTCATGCGAGGACTCTATGACGGCAAGCGACGCGACCGCGACAATTAAAAAGGGAAGTTCGGAGCCCGGTTTCGATAAAACGGCTCAGCGCATCCTCAACCTTTTCTTTGTGCTCAACAGTTCTCCCGAACCGCTGACGACCGAGCAAATCGTCCTGGATTCCGATTTGGGATACGGATCGGGCAATATCGACTCGGACAAGCGCAAGTTCCGCCGCGATCGCGACAAGCTGCTCGAACGCGGTATCGTCATCAGGGAGGTTCGCGCTGCCGGAGCGCAGGAAACCGAGGAGAGCGCGTGGACGATCGACCGCGAGCACACGTTTGCCGCGGGCGGTCTCATCACCGCAGACGATGCCGACATCCTGCTCAATGCCATCGACCAGACACTCGCGGCAGGCTCATCCACCTTTGCCGCGCCGCTTGCCGACATTCGCTCCAAGATTGCCTACCTCACCGGCATGTCGGCGACAGGAGAGGCACCGATCCGCCGCTCTCCCGCCGTCGATGCGGTATGGAGTGCCTTTGCCGAGCGTTGCGCACTGCGCTTTTTGTACCAAAACGGACGCGGCGAGCAACGCGAGCGGACCGTTTGCGTCTACGGCATGTTCGAGCGCGAGGGTACGGCATACTTCTGTGGCCTCGACAATGCCACCGGCAATATCAGAACATTCCGCTGCGACCGCATCATTCGCGCCTGGAGACCTTCGAAAGCCTACGCCATTCCTGCGGATTTCAACCTCAACGATTACTTATTCTTTGAGTTTGATTTTGCCGACCGCCCACCTGTTGCGGCTACGTTCTCGTTCGCGCGTGAAGCGCAGGCCGATATGATCAGCGGTCTCACACGCGGACGAGGCGAGCTCATGCGCACCGAAGCAGGTTGGACCTGGACCGTTGACGTGCGCGACTTTGAAGCCGCAGCCTCGTTTTGCATGGCCCATGCCATGGATGGCATGAGGCCCGTCGCCCCCGATTCTCTCAAGCAGGCGTGGAATCACCTCATCGAAAGGACGGTGCACGAGCATGCCCGTGCGTAAACTCACCAGCGAGCAAAGACTCTCGCGCGCCATCGACATCATGGAGGCCCTCTACGCCACCGGCGAGAATGGCATGACACGAGACGAGCTTTGCAGCCGCTTTGATATCACGGGGGCATCGCTCGACGAGATTCTCGAGATCGTCTCGACGCTTGCGGACCGAGAATCGGGTGCACGTATTATCTGTGAACGCCGCGGCGAGTGCGTGGTCCTCACCGGTGACGCGGGGCGCGTGCTACCGCTGCGCCTGAGTGCCGCCGAGGGCGCTGTGCTCAACCATGAACTTGAATCATTGGGGATCGAACCCCAAGCGGCGGCTCGAATACGGCGCGCCCTTCTTCCCAAAGAGCTCGGCTACAACCAGCGCGTCTTTGACACCGTCGCCCACGGATCGCACTGGCAGCAGCTGAGCTGCGCCATTCGGGACGGCGTTCGCTGCCGTATCTCGTATCGCTCGATGGATGACACACAAGCGCGTGAGCGTTTGGTCGACCCCTTGCGCATCACAACAAACGGCGACCAAACGTATCTGATTGCCTGGGATGTCGCGATCGACGAACAGCGTACCTATCGTATGGATAAAATCGAGGGCCTGGTCTTGACCGACGATTCCGTCGTGCGCCACGCACCGGAACCCGCGACCCTCCACGACTCCCTCGCCCAGGCGGAGCGGAGCGCGAAGCTTCTCATGCCGCGCGCCTTGGCAGAGCGCCTAGACTGGCCCGGCATCATGTCGATTGAACCCAATGGGGCGGACAGCTCAACGGTGAATGTGCGTTACGGCTCCGAGCGCTGGCTGTTAAGCCAGGTAATCGCAGCGGGCGGGGCCATCCGCATCTTGGATGACCCCGCCCTGTCAGAACGTCTGTGCGATATGGCAAAATCCCTCGTCTGTCCGCTTTAGCGGCGCCGCTCGTGGCGTGCGCGCCACAGCTGTAGATAGCGCCCGATTTGTGCCGACTCGATGCGCTGATAGGAACTCGTGGGCAGCGACGTTAAGAATTTCTTGCCGTAGCCCTTCGTCACCAGGCGCGGGTCGGCCAAGATGAGTACGCCACAATCGGTCGATGAGCGAATGAGGCGACCGGCGGCCTGCTTGACCTCGAGCACGGCCTCGGGCAGCGAATAGCGCGCCCAAGCGCGGTCTTCACGCAGATTGCGCTCGCATGAGAGCGGGTCTGTGGGGCTCGAGAACGGCAGCTTGGGGATGATGACGCAGCGCAGCGTCTCGCCGCTGGCGTCAAACCCTTCCCAAAAGGCCTTAAGCGCAAAGAGCGACGAGGTCGGTTCGTTGATGAAGCGATCGCGCAGACGGCGAGGAGACGAGTTGCGCTGCTGGCAGTTGAGTTCCAGACCCGCACGAGCCATCTTGGGCTCGACGCGAGCGTACAGCTCCTCCATGTCGCGCCTGTTGGTGAACAGCGTGAGCACCGAGCCGCCCATGGCCAGATGAGCGTCGACCAGCACACGCTCGAGCGCCGAAAGATAGCCTTCACGGTCGCGCGGATCGGGGATATCCCCGGCCACGACCACGGCCATATTCGAATCGAAGTCGTAGCTCGAATCCAAGTGCAGCGACGATGATGTCGAGGCACCGATGCGATCGAGGCCGACGGCGTGGTTAAAGTGCTCAAAGCTCTTGGAAACCGTCATGGTCGCCGATGCAAAGATAGCCGTGTGGACCTCGGGCAGCCACTCGGTTGCCAAGGCCTCACCAATATCGATGCGCTCCGCGGTCATCGACTCGCCGCCGGCGCGCAATCTGCGATTGACTTGCAGCGAGTACACGTAGTGTTCGTCGGTACCGTCAATGATGAGCTTGAGGTTCTCGACCAGCTCGTGTAGGCGGCGCGAGATATCACCCAGGTCGACAACAACCTCGGGCTTGTCGGCGGCGACGGCTTGTACCAGCGCGTCGACGCTCTTGTCAGCTTGTTCCAATGCGTCAATAGCAGTGTAGGCCGACTGTAAGAAATCATGCCAGTCGTCAGATTCGCGCAGCTCGGGGCCAATCCATAGGTTCGCATTGTCATAGCCCCCGCGGGCACGGCGGCCAAGCTCGCGAACGCCGTCAAACACATCGGCAATCGCCATGCTCGCACGTACAACCGTCGACGTCGCCTTGGCGGTAAGACCCAGGTAGAGCGTAGAGCCCTCTGAGGTTGCCAAATCGCGGGAAACCTGGCTCAGCGCACCGGTGCTCGAGCCGCCCAGGCGCTCAAACAGAACGCGCGATTCATCCGCCGACACCACGCGCGCCCATTGACGGCGTGCCTCGCACTCGATGGAGTGGGCCTCGTCGATCACCCAGTGACGAATCGGAGGCAAGATTCTGCCCTCGGCCGCAACATTGCGGAACAGCAGGGAATGGTTGGTGACCACCACATCGGCATGCGCCGCGCGACGGCGGGCGCCGTGGACTAGGCATTTATCGGGGAAAAACGGGCATAGGCGACGGGCGCACTCGCGTGAGGCCGTCGTAAAGTCGGGACGGTTGACGCTGCGCCAGCGAATGCCGAGCGAGTCGAGGTCGCCATCGGCCGACTGACACACGTACGCCATGATGACCGCGACTGCCGTAAGCGTGTCGGCAGGATCACGCTTAGTCGTAATTTCGACTTGGCTACGGCTCATGCGCTCAAGCTTGCGCAAGCATGGATAGTGGTCATAGCCCTTGAGGGCGCAAAACGATAGGCCTCCGTCCAGTTGCTCGGCAAGTTTGGGCAGCTCATGATACATGAGCTGGTCGGCAAGATTATTCGATTTAGTCGCGATACCAACCGTGATGTTGTTGCGGCGCGCGGCCTCGGCAAAAGGCACCAGGTAAGCCATCGATTTGCCGACGCCCGTCCCCGCCTCAATCACGCGATGCGTTCCCGTAACGAGTGCGTCACGGACCTCGAGCGCCATCGCGATCTGCTCATCGCGCGGCTCGTACGTGGGGTACATGCGATTAACCAGGCCGCCCGGGGCATAGTCCGCCTCGATTTCCTCGCGACTCGGCATCTTAAGGACCGGTAGCTCGTCCGCATCAACGCGATCATCGGCCCGATCGGCCTTGAGTACGTCGGCGCGGGCGGCGCTGAGAGAGAAGATGGAACCGGGGTTCTGTCCCGCCAAGAACGAGAAGATGGGACGATAGGACCAGGGTACGTCGGGATGCATGTCGGCCAGGCGCGCCATTAAGCCCTGAGGCAAGTCGGTGAGTGCCACGAGCAACACGCGCCATACGCCACACAGGGCGTCGACATCGGCGTTGGCGCGGTGCGACACCGAGTCGCAGCCAAACAGGTCGGCCATAAAAGACAGCTTGTGCGAGGCCAGGCGCGGAAGTGCGATGCGCGACAGTGCCAGCGAATCGATCCAGATGTCGCTGACGTTGACACCGCCCTTGACCGACTCGATAAACGAACGGTCGAAGGTGGCGTTATGCGCAATCACCGGGCAGCCGCCGACAAAATCGGCGAGAGCGGCCACGGCCTCGACGGCCGATGGGGCATCCACCACATCGGCGTTTGTAATGCTCGTGAGTTCGGTAATCTCGGCGGGAATCAGCTGCTTGGGATGCACGAAGGTATCAAACCGATCGACAACCTCGCGGCCCGAAAGGCGGGCAGCCGAGATCTCAATCAGTTCATTGTCCTGCACCGAAAGACCCGTGGTCTCGGTATCGAGGACGATAACATCTTCCTCGATGAGACCAAACGATTGGGTTTTGGCGCGCTCGGCAAGCGTGGCATAGGAATCGATGACAAACTGCGGCGTTCCCGACGAAACAGCGTCCTCGATTAGCATGCAACGCCCGCTCGACGAAGTCCCATACGAATCAGACTGTCACAGACCTGCGGGAACGTCATGTCATCGGTGTGGCGAATCTCATCCGGATACAGCGACGTATCGGTCATGCCGGGAATCGTGTTGGTCTCGAGGATGACGGGGCCATCCTCGCTCACGATAAAGTCGCTGCGCGAGATACCCAGGCAGCCGAGTGCCTTATGGGCAGCACAGGCGAGCTCCTGAGCACGAGCGTAGTTCTCGGGCGAAATCTGCGCCGGAATGCGATGGATGTCCGTAGGGTCGACATACTTCACGTCCAGATCGTAGAACTCGCAGTCCTCGGGCTTACGGATCTCAACAATCGGCAGGGCGCGCACGTCATCCTCGCCGTATACGCCGACGGTGATCTCGGTACCCTCGATGCACTTCTCGACCAGCACTTTGTCGCCAAACTCAAACGCCTTGGCGATTGCCGCGGGTAGCTCGGAGGGCTCATGGACCAGGGAAATGCCATAGCTGGAACCGTTGACGGCCGGCTTCACAAAGCAGCGCTCGCCACAAACCTCGACGATGTGATCGATATCGACTTCATCGCCCACCTCGAGCGCAATGCCGGGGGCAACGGGGATGCCCGCCTTGGCGTACAGGAGCTTCGAGACCTCCTTGTCGGCACCGCAGGCGCTGGCAAGCACGCCCGAGGCCGTGTAGGGGATACCCAGGGTCTCCATGGCACCCTGCATGGCACCATCCTCACCGCCGGCGCCGTGCATGGCGATAAACGCCACGTCAAAGCCGCCGGTCGCCATGGTTACCATAAAATCATCGGCAGCCGTGTCGAGCAGCTCCACCGAAGTGTAGCCGGCCTCCTTCAAGGCCACCACGACGTTCTTTCCCGAATTGAGCGAGATCTCGCGCTCGGCGGAATGACCGCCCGCCAAGACCGCTACGTGCATGTTCTCTAGGCTTTTACCCGGCATGGGCAGACTCCTCCTCTAAAATTTCTGCAGCTGATACCATATTGTAGCGATACCCTCTACGTTTCCCCAAAATCGAAAGGCTTCCATGAATCCCAGGACTAAATCTCAGGACATTCGCGACTTGAGCCAAAACGATATTCGCGAGCTCGTGGCAGAACTCGGCCAGCCCGCCTTCCGCGCGAAGCAGCTCATCGAATGGGTCTTTGAGAAGAACGTTTGTTCGTTTGACGATATGACCAACCTTCCCAAGGCTTTCCGCGAGCAGCTTAAAGAGGCTTTTGCCTTTGACACGCCGACTGAGCTCATCAAGCAGGTATCCAAAGATGGCTCTCGTAAGTATCTGCTTGAGTACCACGACGGCATTTCCGTCGAAACCGTAGGCATGCCCCGTCGTAACAAGCTTTCCGTCTGCGTTTCCACCCAGGCAGGCTGCGGCATGGGCTGCGCCTTTTGCGCCACCGGCCTTAACGGCCTCAAGCGCTCGCTGACAGCTCAGGAGATCGTCGACCAGGTACTTCATGTATCCAACGACTTTGGCGAGCGCGCCACGAGCGTCGTCTTCATGGGCCAGGGCGAGCCGTTTGCCAACTACGACGAGGTTCTCAAGGCGTTGCGAATCCTCAACGACCCCGATGGCATCGGTATCGGCGCTCGTCACCTCACCGTCTCTACCAGCGGCGTTATTCCCGGTATTCGCAAATTCGCCGACATCCCCGAGCAGTTCACGCTTGCTGTTTCCCTGCATTCCGCCATCCAGTCGACGCGCAATAAGATCATGCCCGGTGTTAAGAAGTACACGCTGCTCCGCCTTCACGAGGCGCTTCAGCTCTACACCGAGAAGACTGGCCGCCGCCCGACGTATGAGTACGCCATGATCGAAGGCGTCAATGACACAAATCCCGAGATGCAAGCGCTCTGCGATTTCTGCGAGGGAACGCTGTGCCACGTTAACCTAATTCAGCTTAACGACATTGAGGGCAGCCCGCTCAAGCCGTCGCCGATTCATAAGGTTGAGGATCTTCAGCGTCGCCTTGAATCTCGTGGCATCGAGACCACGATCCGTAATTCTCGCGGCAATGATATCGATGCCGCCTGCGGTCAGCTGAAGCAACGTTTCAAGGTCCAGAAGAACGCATAGGGGAGTCTGTGCCCCATAACGTTTCATGTGAAACATCCGACAGCCCTGGTTGCAAATAATGCAACCAGGGCTGTTTCATTTTTTCATACTATTGAACTTGACTTCTTCAAGCTTAGTTTTATGGCAAAATAAGGGGTCCTTGTCTCACGAATCAGACAAGGACCCCTTCAAAACAGGCAAGTAATTGTTAGGTACCTAATAACCAACATTTTCCCATTGATGGTTAACCCAGTCTTGGTTAATCTTGGGATTCTTAGTCACCTGAGCAGTACGCATGGCAACATCTTCGGTCATCACATCCATTTTCTTCTTGGATGTATCGACGATATCCTGAGCTCCGCGCAACAGTCGACCTCGCAGTTCATCATCAGTCGCAAGCTTATAACCTGCAAAAGCGCCAGCGACGACGGTGGTTGCCAATGCAACGACCGCGAGAACCTTATTCTTCATCCTGATCCTCCTGCTCAAATTGAACCATTTCGCCAAGGATACGGGAGAGCTCCTCTTCGTCTTTGAACTCAATTTCAATTTTATTCTTACCACGCGAGCTCTTCACACGTACATTCGTGTTGAAAACTTGACGAAGGACTCGAGCAGCCTTTTTAAATGATTGAGGCGTTGCTGGCCTCGGAGTCCTAGGCGTCTCTCCGGCAGAAAACAACGGAGCAAGATTTTCTGTCGCTCTGACGGAAAGGCCTTCTGCAACAACCTTCTCAGCAAGTCGAATTCGAGCATCCTCATAGGGAACTGCAAGGATCGCTCTCGCATGGCCGGCAGTAAGCTTACCCTCGAAAATCATCTGCTGTACGACTTCGGGAAGATCAAGCAAGCGAAGTGAATTTGTAATTGCCGAACGAGACTTACTGACAGCCTTTGATAACGCCTCCTGCGTCATACCGCTGGCATCAATGAGCTGACGATAGCCCTTAGCCTCTTCGACGGGATTCAGATCAGAACGCTGAAGATTCTCTATAAGTGCAAGCGCGAGCATTTCCTCATCATTAACTTCCTTAATGATGACAGGCAATTCTTCAAGGCCAGCGAGTTTCGATGCCTGGTAACGACGCTCACCGGCAATAATCTCATAGCCATTTCCATGCTTACGAACCAACAGCGGCTGCAAAACGCCATGTTCTTGGATTGACTCGCTCAACTCGCGAAGTTCAGTTTCGTTAAAGTGAATTCGCGGCTGATTAGGGTTGGGAACGATATCCTCAATAGGTAGTTTTGTTTCAGATGCGACATTTGAAGCCGATGCAGCCGAACCGCCGGTCTCATACTCGGCTTCTGAGACCAAAGCATTGAGTCCACGTCCTAATCCGCCACGTTTCTTTGCACTAGGCACGCTTGATCACCTCTTTTGCAAGGTTCATATACGCTTTTGCACCCTTATTTTGAGGTGCATAGGTAATTACCGGCTCTCCAAAAGACGGAGCCTCAGAGATTTTTACGGTACGGGGAATTAGAGTCTTAAAAGCCTTATCACCAAAGTACGACTGAACCTCCTCAACAACCTGATTCGACAGAGAAGTACGCGAGTCATACATGGTCATAAGCACGCCGTAAGTATCTAAGCCCTTGTTCAGACGTGATTTGACCATCTTCATTGACTCAAGCAGCTTCGTAACGCCCTCGAGTGCGTAATACTCGCACTGAATCGGTATCAAAACGCTGTCTGCTGCGGTCAAAGCGTTGATGGTAAGCAGGCCGAGCGAAGGAGGACAGTCAATGAAAATAAAATCGAACTCGTCTTGAATGGGCTCAAGCAAATCTTTGAGGCGGGTTTCACGAGCAATTGCGCTTACGAGCTCAATTTCGGCGCCTGCAAGCTGAATTGTCGCCGGAATAACGAATACCTTTTTGCAATTTGCATCAAGAACAAGCGATTCTGCCGGCACGTCATTCAGCAATGCATCATAGATGCACTGATCAAGGTCTTCTTTTTCAATTCCAAATCCACTGGTGCTGTTTCCCTGCGGATCAAAATCGACAATCAGCGTCTTGCGTCCCTGTTCACCCAGTGCTGCTGCAAGGTTTACTGCCGTCGTTGACTTACCGACGCCGCCTTTTTGATTGATGATTGCAATAATACGCGTGTCTTTTGCGCTCTTCGAACGCTTAACGTCGCGAAATCCCACGGTCCCTCCTGGTGTGTATTAAAGCTGTCAAACGGAGGATGTTTCACGTGAAACATTCCGATTCGATATCAACCGCCATGTTTCACGTGAAACACCGCAAGTTGTTAGTATCCATTATGTTTCACGTGAAACATCTAGGCAAGCGGATTCTTCTTTGCCATGCCATTTGCACGAGGCAATGAAACGGATGCTGGATGACTCTTCTTAAGAACAATGAACTCCCTGTGGCCCAAGCCCTCAGGCAAATCGATTGCGTCATTCAGAAGCAAAGTGAAGCCACAGATCTTAGCTGCTGACATGCCGGAAGTAAGCTCCTCATCCGATGGATTGCCCTTCGTGATGACAAATAACCCTCCATCTTTGAGATACGGGGCCGCATACTCAACAAGAATCGGTAGAGGGGCCAGTGCGCGGGCGGTTACGACAGAGAACTGCTTCTTATGGCTTCGAGCATATTCTTCAAGGCGATCATGGACTGCATGACCATATTTCAATCCGAGAGCATGAACAAAAGAATTGACAGCATCAACCTTTTTGCCAACAGAGTCAATATAAGTAGCTTTACGATGCGTGGTTATCGTTAATGGAATACCAGGGAAGCCTGCGCCTGTTCCCATATCGAGCAAAGCTCCATCAGGAGCCTTATTGACATAAGGAAGCAAAACAAGTGAGTCGAGGATATGAAGTACCGCAGCATCTTCGACGTTAAGAATACGGGTGAGATTGGTTGCCTTATTTGTTTCCAGAACCAAATCCAAATGCTGAATACATTTCCTTAGCTCAGTATCAGTTACGCTCAACGAATACTCTTTGCAATAGGAAGTTAGACGGCTGAGCATCTCGTCAGTCTGCTGATCAGTAAGTACAAACAACAGAAGCTCCTTTCTGACAAAAATCAGTGTATCGAGAACTTTTGACAAAAAAAGGGGACGTGGAAACCACGCCCCCTAAGAATAAGCTCGAGTAGATTATCGAGCAACAATCACCACATGGCGATCAGGGTCAGAACCCTCAGAATGGGTATCGACAGCATCATTGCCACGAAGTGCAATATGAACCAGTCGGCGCTCATAGGCATTCATGGGCGGAAGCGAAACACTCTTATGAGTACGGACGGCACGCTCGGCGGCAGACTGAGCCATAGAGGCAACCTTGTCCTGACGACGGCTCTTATAGCCCTCAACGTCAACCACAACCGGATACCTAAAGCCAAGTTTGCGGCTCACCAGCAAAGAGAACATAACCTGAAGGGCATCAAGGGTACGACCATGACGGCCAATGAGAACAGCAAGATCAGGAGCCGTAACATCCAAAATCAGCTCACCTTCATCGCCCTCGTACTCATCAATAGGAGAGTTGGCGGCATCGAAGTGCGAAAGGATGGAACGCAGAATGGAAATCGCAACATCGGCAATGGTGTCGAGCTCCTCATCGGTCAGCTCTTCACCGGCCTTGTAGCGCTGTGCAATCTCGGGATAATCGCCCGCAATCTGCGGGGCAACCTCCTCAAGCATATCCTCGATGATCTCTTCAGACATAACGTACTCCAAAAGTTAGGTACCTAAATAAGATTGATATCCCGACTACTTCTTCTTGTGCGGACGCGGCTTCTTCTCGCGACGGGTAACCTCGACCTGCAGCGGAGCGTTCTTGAGACGCTCCTCCTCATCGGCCTTGGCCTTGTCGATAACCTTCTGCGTCACGAAGATCTGCTGGATAACCTGCCAGGCAGAAGACACATCGTAGTACAGCAGAACGCCGACGGGCAGGCTCCAGCCCATCCAAAGCATCATGACGGTCATGACGACAGCCATCATGCGCATGCTCTGGGCCTGCTGGCCAGTCTGATTGCGAGACATATACAGCTGCGGAATCAGGGTCAAGACAGCGAACAGAATCAGGCAAACCAGCGCAGGCAGCGCAACCACAAAGCCATCGGCAAAGGAAGCGCTCGGCGTGGTGGTAAGGTCAGGCAGGATGTTGAAGAACGAGAACGTGCCGTCGCTAAAGTAGTTCGGCAGGTTACGCAGCAGCGTAAACAGGGCGAACAGGATAGGCATCTGAATCAACAGCGGCAGACAACCAGCCATGGGGTTGAACTTGTTCTCGCTGTAGAACTTCTGCATCTCCTCGGCCTGGCGCTGGGGATCGTCGGCATAGCGCTCCTGGATCTCGAGCATCTTAGGCTGCAGCACCTGCATGCGAGCCGTCGACTTGGTCGACTTGAGCATAAGCGGCGTCAGCAGCAGACGGATGATGACCACCAGGATGATGATGGACAGGCCCCAGTCGACCGCAAAGGTCTGGATGAGCTTGAGCAGCTCGAAAAGGATGTTAACGATCCAATCCCACATGTAAGTTTTCCTCCGATAGCGAGTGCCCGCTAAGGCACAGGGTCATAACCGCCGACGTGCAGGGGATTGCAGCGAGCGATGCGCCTCACGGCAAGCCAGCAGCCTCTCAAAACACCGTACTTCTCAATCGCCTGAACGGCGTATTGCGAGCACGTTGGGTAATAAATGCAGGCGTCAGGTAATAAGGGCGAAACAACCTGTTGATATATGCGAATAGGAGCGATGGCAACACGTCGCAAAACGTGATTGCTCATCGCTCCTCCCCGGCAACGCCGGCGCGTTTCATAAGCGAACGCAACGCCTTGTCCATCTCCTCCGGCGAGGAAACCCTCGTCTTGGGAGTCGCGAACAAGATGATGTCATAACCCGCAACGGGAAATCCACAGCTGCGGGCGGCCTCGCGCATCACACGCTTAGATCGGTTGCGCACGACAGCACAGCCGAGTCGTTTAGCACCAACGAAGGCGACCCTTCCGGAGTCGCCTTCGCCAACCGATTCACATATGGTCATTCGAATCAGAGGGTGATTGAAACGACGCCCCTGACTGAACACATGCTCGAAATCTTGCCGAGACTTAATAGTCTTCATGCGAGATGTGTGTATCGCTGCTAGACAGTGAGACGCTTGCGGCCCTTGGCGCGACGACGAGCGAGCACGGCACGACCACCCTTAGTGGCCATACGGGCACGGAAGCCATGGGTCTTGGCACGCTTACGCTTATTAGGCTGATACGTACGCTTCATCTTAAGTTCCTCCTGCTGCATTTCGAGTGTCCGCGGGGGCGCGGACGCAGATATAGACACGTGAGCTTGAAGATTGTAGGGAAATCAATGTTCAAATGTCAAGAAATCAAAGGTAAAAGGTTGCAAAGAGTACACGGTTCCCCCATAAGCAGAACCGGCATTTGAGGCAGCAGGCAACTTTTCACGATATTTCATCGAGTTTTCAACAGGTCGTGTTGGAAATGTTGAGAACTTTTCGTCCGTTTTCCAAAGTTTTCAACAGGTTTTGAAAACTTGTCGAAAGATGAGAAACATTGCGCAGTGAGCTACTATTTGTTCAAAACCTTTTGAAAGATTGCGAGCGGCATGTCTGACGACTTCTACACCATGGTCGATTCCGGTGATCCGGCACCCGACAACGAGCACATCACCGGCGTGCGCGAAGAGCGTGAGGAAGGCGAGCAGACAACCACGCAGGCGCCAAAAGCCATGTACGCCGCGCGCATCGCCGTCTATGACGACATGCTGTCGACACCGCGTGTGATCGTCATTGATCCGCAAGATGTCCGCACGTATTTGGAAGAGACGACCAACACCGTCTACCAGTGCATGAAAGAACAAGGTGGCCATATCTCGCTCATGGTCATCCGCGAGATTGTCGAAAACTTTATCCACGCCCACTTTGCAGAGCCCATCATCTCGATCCTGGACGGCGGAGACACGATTCGCTTTGCCGATCAGGGGCCGGGCATCGATGACAAGGAACGCGCCTTCGACTTTGGCGTGACCAGCGCAAACAGCAAGATGAAGCGGTATATCCGCGGAACCGGGGCGGGGTTTCCCATGGTACAGGAGTACCTGGAAAACGCCGGCGGCGCCGTCTCCATCGAAGACAACATGGGCAACGGCACCGTGGTGACCGTGAGCCTGAACCCCAAGCGCGTGCAGGAAATCGAGCGTGCCGGCGGACGCGGTGCCGCCGTGCGCCCCGAGACCGAGCAGACAGTCTATCCCCTGCCGGGAGCTTTTACACAGCCGCCCATGGCACAGATGCAGCAGTCTGGGATGCTCCCCGCGCAGGGGTTCCAGGCGATGCCGGTGCCTCCAAACACTCCAGAGGGAATGCCTCCGACAGACCAGGATGTCGCCGTCCAACAATCGACAGGCATGCCGGGCGGCCAGCAAATGGGTTATCAGCCGTACCCGCAAGGGTATCCATATCAACAAGTACCGCAGCAGGGGCACGGGTACGCCCAGCAGTATCCGCAACAGTACCCGCAGGGATACCAGCAGCCGTACCAGCAGATGCCCCAGCAACAGTACAACCCCTGGGCACAGCAGGCACCGGCGCAGCCTTACCAACAGTGGCCGCAAAGTTTTCAACAGCAGATGCCACCCATGCAGAGTTCTCAACAACCAGCAGCTCAAATGATGTATCCTAATGCGGCAAATCAGTATGCACAGCCACAGCCGGACGTGTTCGTAAGCGACCGCGGCAACGCCGCGCTAGGCTATCTGGCGCAAAATCAGGCGTGCGGCGCGACCGATCTGGCGAGGGCGTTTGGAAATTCGGCCCCCACCTGGTCGCGAACGCTCAATGATTTGGCGCAGGCCGGCTTGGTCATCAAGCATGGCCAAAAATACCATCTGACCGAACTCGGCGCAGCTCGCGTGCGAACTCAGAGCTAAAGGACGGGAGAGACCGTGGACGAGGAAGCAAGCATCATCCTGGGGGATGCCATCGCCTTTTGCCAGCGCGATGGCCAAGATGCACGCCTCATCAACATGTTGGGGCAATCGCGCGCTGTGAGCCTGACCGAAGACACGCTCACGATCGAGGCCCCTTCGCGCTTTGCCATCGCGCAGCTCAAAAAGCATCAACCGACGATCGAGGCCTATCTAGAGGAAATCGCCTTTGCGCCGATCGCACTCGACATCGTGGCACCACAGGGCGCCGCGGCGGATTCCGCTGCGGCGGCACCCGCCGCTCCCCTGGTAGCGGCCGCAGCCGCCGCAACGGTACCGGTGCCCAGGGCCGGCGATGTTTCCCGTGAAACCATGGGAGAGGTGCAGCAGGCGCCCGCGGCACCGTCGATGCCGGTGACATCAACGCCCGCACCCGTCACGCACATGCCCATCGCCCACGACACGACGCCGGGCGAGGACTCGGGCATTGCGATCAAGAACACGCTTTCGGCCGATGACTTCCGCCGTATGATGAACCAGATGAAGGGCGACGCTCCGGCAAAGACCACGCACGCTGCGGCCCCCGCTTCGCCCACGGCAGCACCGGCAGCGCCGGCGGAGCAGAACACAGACGGTGCCCCGCTCGCCGCAAACTCAAAATTCACCTTTGAGAACTTTGTCTACGGGCCCGAGAACGGCCACGCCTATCGCTCGGCACTCAAGTTTGCCGCCCTGGCGGACGAGCGCGGCACGTGCACGTCACTGTTCATCTACGGCAAATCGGGGCTGGGTAAAACCCACCTGCTGCTCGCCATCAAAAATGAGCTCGCCGAGAAATCTCCCGAGATCAAGGTCAAGTACGCCAATTCCCAGGCGTACCTGGACGACCTGATGACCGAGTTCGACCGCCAAAAGAAGAGCAACGCTCCCATCATGCAGGCATACCACGGCGTGGACGTGCTCATCATCGACGACATCCAAAACATTATCGGCAAGCGCGCGAGCGTGGACTACTTCTTCCAGTTGATGGACGAGTTCATCCGCAACAACAAAAAGGTCGTGATCGCAGCCGATCGCGCACCCAAAGACTTGAGCATGGACGAACGCCTGACCAGCCGCTTCAACGCTGGCATGCTCTGCTTGGTCGCAGAGCCCAGCTACGAGATGAAATACAAGATCTTGCAGCGCTATTACGAGAACACCATCGCCGCCGCGCCCGAGGCGGGCGACGATTCGCTACTGGCGGCCTACGGGGGCGACGGCGGACACCTGACCGACGAGCACTTTAAGCACATGGCCGAGGTCTCGGGCACCAACATCCGCGAGCTCGAGAGCTTCTGCGAGCGCTGCGCCGGCGAAGCGGGCGACCGCGAACGCGAGGGCGGGGAGCTCACCTTCGATGATATCGACACGATCGCCAGCCAGTACTTCGACACGTCGGCCAAGAAAATCAACGTTCAGACGGTCCAGTCCGTCATCGAGGAGCAGTACGGCGTAACGCACGAGGAGCTCATCGGTCCGCGCCGCAACGCCAATATCGCCAAGGCACGTCACATAGCCATCTATCTGGCGATTGAGATGTGCGAGATGACGACCACGGCGGTGGGCGCCGAATTTGGCAACCGCAACCACTCGACCGTCAGTACGAGCTACAAAAAAGTCCAGAAGATGATCCAAGAAGACAGAACCGTCACCGAGGATCTCAAGTCACTGCGAGACAAAATTACACTGCGCTCGTAGGGAAATAGAGACACCTGTTGAAAACTTGTCGAAACCACGGGCATAAAGTGTCTAAAACCCGACCCGCGGTGATGAAAAGTTTTGCGCAGGTTTTGAACGTGGAAAACCACCCCCGTTGCACACAGGTTGCTGTCGATTCTCTTTCTGGGTCTGACCTGCGTCTTTGGGAGTAATCAACAGTTTCGTCAGTACTATTACTATTATTAAGATATTTATATCTATAGAAAGGTATTAAAAGATGAAGTTCACCGTCAGCCAGAGCTCGCTTACACAAGCCATCGGCGTCGTCATGAAGGGTGTCGCTTCGGCATCCACCCTCCCCATCCTGTCGGGCGTGCTCGTTAAGGCCCAAGACGGCATCTTGGAATTTCAGACCTCTAACTACACCATCTCGATCCGTCATCGCATCGCGGCGCATGTCGAAGAAGAGGGCGAGATGGTTATCCCCTGTAAGATGCTCTCCAATATCACCAAGACCCTCCCCGATGCCCCGGTCACCTTTGAGCTGTCCGAGCGCCAGGTGCTGATTGGTTGCGAGAAGAGCTCTTTCCGCCTGAACACGCTCGATGCCAATGACTTCCCCGAGTTTCCGGCCTATGCCATCGAGAGTGCCGTGGAGCTGCCGACCGATGTCTTGTCCGAAATGGTCGGCCGCGTGTGGCGCGTCACCTCGACCGACAAGGCTCGCCCCATCCTGGGCGGCGTGCACATGAAGGTCGAAAACAACACCGTACGCCTGGTGGCGACCGATTCCTTCCGCTTGGCCGTGTGCGATACGCAGGTCGAGACCTCGACCCTCGAGGGCTCCTTTGAGCTCAACGTTCCGGCCGACGCCTTTAACGACGCGCTAAACATCATGGCTAGCCAGGCGACCATCATGATCGGGGCTACCGACACCCAGGTCGTCTTCGAGGCCGGCAACACCACCTACGTGTCGCGCCGCATCGAGGGCGTGTACCCCAACTACAAGCAGCTCATCCCCGATTCGTGCGTGACGAGCGTCAAGATCGACGTCGCCGCCTTTAACGCCGCCCTCAAGCGCGTGGCCGTTATCGCGAGCGCCAACCCCGCCGTCAAGTTCGAGATCGATGTCGAGAACGGGCAGATGGGCCTGTCCTCCATTTCCAATGACCAGGACCTTGCGCAGGAGACGATCGATGTCGAGGCCGAGGGCGAGTCGGGTACCATCGCCTTCAACTACCACTACATCTTCGGCTGCCTCAATGCCCTGTCCAAGGAGAAGGAGATCACGCTGGAGCTCAAGAGCTACTCGCAGGCGGGCATCTTCAAGTCCTACGACAAGATCAACTACCTGTACCTGGTCATGCCGGTCCGCATCTAGCGCTGCGCCATGACCATGTTCGCCCGCGATCTTTCCGTCGCGCACTACCGCAGCTTCGATAGCTATCGCCTTGCCCTGGACGAGGGCGTGACGATACTTGCGGGACCCAACGCGGCGGGAAAGACTAATCTCATAGAGGCGCTGCAGCTGCTGACGAGCGGCGCCTCGTTTAGGCACCCGACCGCAGCCGAGCTTATCCATGACGGCGTGGGCTCGTGCAAGGTCGAGCTGAGGCTCGAGGGCGACGGCCGCGTGCTTGATATGGGATTGAGCGCGGAGGACGGTAAGCGCTCATTTAGCCGCAACGGCAAGAGATGCTCTGCCGCCGGTGTGCGCGGGGTCCTGCCGAGCGTGCTGTTTTGCCCCGACCATCTGGACATGGTTAAGCGAGGCGCCAGTGTGCGCCGTGCTGCCCTTGATGACTTTGGCATGCAGCTGAGCGCACGCTATGCCGATCTTGCGAGCACCTATGGGCGCTGCGTGACCCAGCGTAACGCCTTGCTCAAGGAGGCCTGGTGCTGCCGCGAGATGCTCGGCGCGTGGAACGATTCGATTGCCCGCGCGGGCTCGGCCCTCCTCGTGCACCGGTTGGCCCTGCTCGACCGGCTGGCGGGCCATGTGCACACTGCCTACGGGCAAGTGGCGTCCGGCGAGGCCGCCAACGTGACCTATACGTCCACGCTGGGGGATTTGCCCCAGGTCGAGGATCGCGAAGAGCTGAAGGGCTGGGCGTACGGGCGCATGCTGACTGTCCTTGATGAGCACGCCGACGAGGAAATTCGCCGCGGCGTGACGTTGGTGGGACCGCATCGCGATGAGATTGAGTTCACCGTGGCGGGTCGTTCCGCCCGTTCATTTGCCAGCCAAGGTCAGCAGCGGACGTTGGTTTTGGCCTGGAAGGTGGCGGAGGTGGCCGTGGCTCGCGATGTCCTGGGCACCGCCCCACTGCTGCTTTTGGACGACGTGATGAGCGAGCTCGACGGCGAGCGTCGCGGCGCTTTTCTGCGGCTGATCGGCGATGATATCCAGACGGTCATAACCACGACCAACCTGGGGTATTTTACCGATGACCTGCTTGATCGAGCCAAGGTGGTGAGCATGGGTGAGACGTGCTAATTACGAGCGCGAGAGCGAAACGGTCGCCTTCAGTGGATTTTTAAACGCAGAGCGCCAGCGCATCCTGGCGGCCGCGACGCCTGAGCGCCGCGTGCAGATGGAGGCTGCAGAGGAATCTCGTGCGGTCTATCGCGCCTGGAATGCGGTGTGCTCGGGCACGCGCGAGGGGCGCCATGTGACGGGCCTGCGCTACCTGCCCGAGTCCAATGAGCTGCTGGTATATCTCGACTCGCCCTCGTGGACGCAGGAAATGACGCTGTTGCGCGAGATCATCCGCGCGCGCATGGAGCGCGCCGGTGCGCATGTGGACGGCCTGGTGTTCAAAACCACCGCGCCCGGTCACACGCCGCCCGCCGCCAAGGAGCGCCTGCGTCCGGCGACGACCGAGCGCCCGCCGGCTCCGCACGCCGACCTAAGTGAGGCCGAGCGCACCGAGATTGAGCGCCAAGTGGCGCCCATCGAAGACCAAAAACTGCGCGAGGCCCTCGAGAATGCCATGAGAGCCAGTGCCGAGTGGGCCAAGGGCGTGCAAAGCAAAAAAGAGCCTTAAATCGCATCTGGTGGCCTTGTAGAGCCAAATACCCTCGTTCCCGAGGGTATTTTTTTACGATAAACTAGTAAGGCTGTACACATTTTCTTGACTGAAGGAGGACGTGTGGCAAACGAAAACGATTACGATGGCGGCGAGATTAAGATTCTCGAAGGTCTCGAGGCCGTTCGTAAGCGCCCGGGCATGTATATCGGCTCGACGAGCGCCAGCGGTCTGCATCACCTGGTGTGGGAGATCGTTGACAACTCCGTCGACGAGGCCATGGCCGGTTTCTGCACCGAGATCCAGGTGACGGTCCACGCCGACAACTCCATCACGGTCGTCGACAACGGGCGCGGCATCCCCGTCGACGAGCACCCTGTTAAAAAGATCCCGACGCTCGAGGTCGTCATGACGATCTTGCACGCCGGCGGTAAGTTCGATAACTCGGCCTATAAGGTCTCGGGCGGCCTGCACGGCGTTGGCATCTCCGTCGTCAACGCACTGTCCAAGCGCGTGGTCGTTCAGGTTCGTCGCGACGGCAACACCTACGAGATGGAGTTCTCGCGCGGCAAGACCGTCAAGAAGATGGAGGTCGTGGGCACCTCGGATTCGACGGGCACCACCGTCACCTTCTGGCCCGACGACGAGATCTTCGAGACCTGCATCTACGATTTCGATACGCTGCACAACCGTCTGCAGGAGACGGCGTTCCTCAATAAGAACCTCAAAATCGTGCTGACCGACGAGCGCGAGGCGACTCCCCACGTGGAGGAGTTTTGCTACGAGGGCGGCATCATCGACTTCGTCAAGTTCCTCAACGAGGGCAAGGACGTCCCCGAGGCCTTTAAGGAGCCCATCTACATCGAGGGCAAATCGGACCCGGACGCGCCTGTGACCAAGATGGGCGAGGTCGAGGTTTCTCTGCAGTGGAATAGCGGTTACGGCGAGAACGTCATGTCGTTTGCCAACGACATCTACACCCCCGAGGGTGGCATGCACCTTGAGGGCTTCCGCACCGCGCTCACCCGCGTGATCAACGATTACGCGCGCAAGCAGAACCTGCTCAAGGAAAAAGACGCCAACCTGACCGGCGACGATGTGCGCGAGGGCCTTTCGGCCGTTATCTCGGTCAAGCTGCCCGACCCGCAGTTTGAGGGCCAGACCAAGGCCAAGCTCGGCAGCTCCTACATGCGCGCGCTCACGCTCAAGATCGTGACCGACGGCCTTGTCGATTACCTCGAGGAGCACCCTAAGCCCGCTCGCGAGATCGTCAAGAAGGCGCAGCAGGCCTGCAAGGCGCGCAATGCCGCCCGCAAAGCGCGCGAGGCGACCCGGCGCAAGAGCCTGCTCGAGACAGCGTCCCTGCCCGGTAAGCTCGCTGACTGCTCGGTGCGCGATGCCGAGCTGACCGAGCTCTTCATCGTAGAGGGCGACTCGGCAGGCGGTTCGGCCAAGGACGGCCGTCGCCGAGACATCCAGGCGATTCTGCCCCTGCGCGGCAAGATTTTGAACGTCGAACGCGTTGGTGACCATCGCGCGTTCTCGAGTGACACCATCCAGTCGCTGATTACCGCGATCGGTTGCGGCGTCACGACGAGTGCCGGCGACGGCGGCGACTTTGATATCACCAAGGCGCGCTACCACAAGATCATCATCATGACCGATGCAGACGTCGACGGTGCGCATATCCGCATCCTGCTGCTGACGTTCTTCTACAAGTACATGCGTCCGCTGATCGATGCCGGCTACGTCTATGTTGCCTGCCCGCCCATCTTCGGCATTAAGGTGCGCAACAAGATCCACTACGTGTATCCCAACGGCCGCCAGCCCGAAGACGAGATCCTGCGCGACACCATCCAGAGTCTGGGCCTGAACCCCGACGATAACGACGAGGACGGCAAGGCCAAGGACGGCAAGATCACCAAGAAGCGCAAGGGCTATACCGTCCAGCGCTACAAGGGCCTGGGCGAGATGGACCCCAAGCAGCTTGCCTCGACGACGATGGACCCCAAGACCCGCATCCTGCAGCGTGTGTCGATCGAGGACGCCGTGGTGGCGGACCGCGCCGTGCGCGAGCTGATGGGTTCCGAGGTCGGCTATCGCCGCGAGTACATTGAAAAACATGCGCATGACGCACGCTTCTTAGATGCCTAACCTGTTCGGCTTTCCCAGCCACCGCACCTTCGCCCTCAATCGTCGGTCGCGTACCCAAGTACGCTTCCCTCCTCTTTCGAGCGAATCTGCGGCACCTGGAAAAGCCGTCTCCGTGGTAGGGAACTAATAGACCACGCAAACCATGAGGAGGTAACGTGGCAGACGATATCAACAATAACGAGGGTATGGACGAGGCCGGCGATGCCGGTATGCCCGATGATCTGAAGCGCCTGCTTGCCCGTGCTGAGCAGGGCGAGGACGGCGATCCGGACGCCTATAACCCCGATGCCGATGATGATGAGGAAGAAGACGACGCCGAGCTCGAGGAGAGCTTTGGCGAAGTCGATCGCGGCGCCTCGGCCGGCGAGGATATCAACGGCGGCCAGCTCCAGATTTCGGAGTTCGGTCGCGAGATGAAGCAATCGTTCATCGAGTATTCGATGTCGGTTATCACAGCGCGCGCCCTGCCGGACGTGCGCGATGGCTTAAAGCCGGTGCACCGCCGCATTCTGTACGCGATGAACGAGAGCGGCATCTACCCCAACCGCCCGCACAAGAAGTCAGCTTGGACGGTCGGCGAAGTTATCGGTAAGTACCACCCGCACGGTGACTATGCGGTCTACGAGGCCATGGTCCGCCTGGCGCAGTGGTTCTCCATGCGCACGCCGCTCATCGACGGTCACGGCAACTTCGGTAACATCGACGGCGACGGCGCGGCAGCCATGCGTTACACCGAGAGCCGCCTGGCAAAGCCCGCCATGGAACTGCTGCGTGACTTGCAGAAGGATACCGTCGACTGGCAGCCCAACTACGACGAATCGCTCGCCGAGCCCGTGGCGCTGCCTGCGCGCTTCCCCAACCTGCTGGTCAACGGCAGCCAGGGCATCGCCGTCGGCATGGCCACCAACATCGCTCCGCATAACCTCACCGAGGCGATCGAGGCCACCTGCTACCTGATCGACAACCCCGACGCCACCGTCGACGAGCTCATGCAGATCATGCCCGGTCCGGACTTCCCCACCGGCGCCATCATCATGGGCAGCGCCGGCATTAAGCAGAGCTACGAGACCGGCCGCGGCTCCATTACCGTGCGCGCCAAGGCACACGTTGAGTCCACCAAGACCGGTCGCAGCCGCCTGGTCTTCACCGAGATTCCCTACATGGTCAACAAGGGCACCCTGCAGGAGAAGATTGCCCAGCTCGTCAACGACAAGCGCATCGAGGGCATCTCGGATATGCGCGATGAGTCCAACCAGAAGGGCATCCGTCTGGTCATCGAGCTCAAGAAGGGCGTCATTCCGCAGGTCGTGCTCAACAACCTGTACAAGTACACCTCGCTGCAGACGACCTTTGGCGCCAACAACCTGGCGCTCGTCAACGGCGTGCCCAAATGCCTGAGTCTGCGCGAGATGCTGCAGCACTACATCGACCACCAGGTCGACGTCGTCACCCGCCGCACCCGCTTCGACCTTAAGAAAGCCCAGGCCCGCGCTCATATCCTCGAGGGTTACCTGATGGCCCTTGACCATATCGACGAGGTCATTAGCATCATCCGCTCCTCGCAGACCGACTCCGAGGCCAGCAGCCGCCTGATCGAGCGCTTTGGCTTTACGCCCGAGCAGACCACGGCCATCCTCGAGATGAAGCTGCGCCGCCTGACCGGCCTGGAGCGCGACAAGATCCAAGAAGAGTTGGACGGCCTGCGCCGCGCCATCGCCTACTACGAGGACCTGCTGGCGCATGAGGAGAAGATCCTGGGCGTCATCAAGGAGGAGATGCGCGAGATCTCCAAGAAGTTTGGCGACAAGCGCCGCACCGAGATCAGCCAGGTTGAGAAGGACCTGGATGTCGAGGACCTCATCGCCGACGAGGACATGGTCGTGACCATCACCCACACCGGCTACGTTAAGCGCATCCCGGTGGCTGCCTACCGCGCCCAGAAGCGCGGCGGCAAGGGCGTATCGGGCGTCAACCTCAAAGAGGACGATGTTATCGACGAGATGTTTATCGCGTCCACGCACGAGTACGTGCTGTTCTTCTCGAGCAAGGGCAAGGTCTATCGCCTGAAGGTGCACGAGCTGCCGGTGGGTACGCGCCAGGCGCGCGGTACCGCGATCGTCAACCTGCTGCCCTTTGAGGACGGCGAGAAGATCGCGAGCGTCATCAGCTGCCGTGAGTTCCCGGCCGACGAGTACCTGATGTTTGCCACTAAGAGCGGCATGGTCAAGAAGACCGTGATGAGTGCCTACGATCGTAGCCGCCGCGACGGCCTGATTGCCATCAACCTGCGTGACGATGACGCGCTGCTGAACGTGCGCCGCGTGCGCGAGGGTGACAAGATCATCCTGGCCACCACCGCGGGCAAGGCGATCATGTTCTCCGAGGAGCAGGTGCGCGCTACCGGCCGCGATACCAGCGGCGTTCGCGGTATCGGCATGAAGGACGGTGTGAGCGTTCTGGGCATGGAAGTCACTAACGGCAACGGCGATCTGTTCGTCATCACCGAGCGCGGCTACGGCAAGCGCACGCCGGTTGCGGACTACCCGGAGCAGAATCGCGGCGGCCAGGGCGTCTACACCATCCAAATGACCGAGCGTAAGGGTAACCTCGCGGCCATGAAGACAGTGGGCCCGCAGCACGAGCTATTCATCGTGACGGAGGGCGCGACGGTCATTCGCGTCAAGACCGACGAGATCAGCCAGACTGGCCGCGCTACCCAGGGCGTCAAGATGATGACCGTCGACGACAACGACCGCATCTGCGCCGTAGCCCGCATGACGGCCGCCAAAGAGAAGCCCGAAGGCGAAGGTGCCGAGGCCGCAGCCGACGCCGAGGAGGCCCCAGTCGACCTAGGCGACGGCAACGACATGCCAGAAGATCTCCTCGACGAGTAAGAGGAACTAGCTGGTAGAAAATATCAGACCCCATATATCGGCGGTCGGCGCACCTGCGCGCCGACCGCTTTTTTGAAAACCTTGGACCCCGTGCCCGCCGAGTGGGCGAGATGGGTTAGGTTTGTCGCGAGTTCCGCACGCAAAGAAGGCCACTTAATGTGGCCTTCGTCTTGC
>UQKW01000026.1 GCA_900541885.1 uncultured Collinsella sp. | reverse complement strand
AGACGGCGAGTTAGCCGGCAGGTCGGCATGTCAATCCTGGTCTAACAGAGCCTTACCTTATCATTAATGCCTAAAGCAAACGCTCTCGATGTGTTAACCCCTGAGCAAACCCAGTGCAAGCAGTATATCCTTGACCAAGTACTTGGCGCAGTCTTTTGGCCTCGCCCTGAGAACGAGTCGGTTAACCCGTACCCCGTTACGAAAGCCGTCCATAAAGGTATTTCTTTCTATAGGCTTCGTCGAAGGACGTTGAAGCTGTTCATTGTTGGCCACAGCTAGACCAGGATCAACCGGCAAAAGCTCAAGGTCCGTCATTTCTAACAGTTCTCGACCCTTGTCTGTCTGCACAAGTGCGAGGGATATCCCGTTCGCGACCTCATCAGAAAGCTCGCTACCCCATGAATCGCCAAGCGTAATATCGGAGACACGATCACCCTTGGCGTAGCGGCAGGAGTAGCAGCCTTCCGTATACGGTAAACCCGAGAGGAAAGCAATCGAGTAGCGATCGCGGACACCCGTCCTACCCACAGTATCAGCTCATTAGACAGGTTGTTACCTGTCTCTTCCAAGAATCGGCTCAGGACCTTGGGGGACGGTGAACCATGACAGATAAGGTCGATGGTGTAAAGGGAATCGGCTAAACGGCTTCCAACGAAGTTACGCATCGCAGCAACCTGACAAGGAAGACCGATAAAGAGAACCCTTTGACCACCTTGCAGGGCCTCCCTAACCTCGCGGTACGCACCAAGCGGATTGCTTTTGACGTATTTGGAGCCTTGGGCCCTCCTCAAGTAATCCGCATCAGAAGTGAGGTGGAACCGGAACTCACCGCCCTCCTCTGCACATGAACACACTAATCCATTTGACGCCACAAACGCCTCCGAGATGGCCGTAGCCAGACCCCCGGACGAAGATGACATTCTGAGCGATGTATCTTTCGCCCACCCCTGTAGCCACTCGAGAGGACGCAACGAAGATGGGGATACCATCTGGGGACACGTTTTCTCGCACAGTCCACATCCCACGCACCTTGTAGGATCAATACGGGCGTTATACGCCTCAATCGTATCCTCAATGGCAATCGCTCCATGTCGGCATGAATCGACGCAGGCCATACAGCCAGCGCACATATCCTTCTTGCATACCGTCCTAGTGCCAACGTTTGACAATGCCCTACTCCTCAATCATGCTCTTGAGCTGCGCTAGGGACTTCTCCCTCTCCGCACCCATCACATCGTTGACCCGACCAAAGTCAATCTGCTTGGATGCTAACTCGACATCATCTAGATTCTGAAGCACTCTGTCCGTGAGGTCCGTGAGTCGCAGAATACTCACGTTCCTGCTCGAGGTTCCGTTCTTGGGCAGCACTTCTACCAGCGGCGTATTGAGATTTATGGCAAAAGCCGTACCGTGGAACGAGTCCGTGACTAGGCATGCTGCGTTGTCGACATACGAGAGAAACTCAGCAAGCGTCGGCAGCCACTTGAACTTGCCCTCGCGTGAGGCCTGGTGCAGGCTTGCGGAGATCCGTATCAGGGGCAAGCCAAGCTTTTTGGCAACCTTCACGGCGTACTGCCCCACCGTCGGGTCGCTGTGAATCTGGTAGACGAGGATGTATTCGCCCTTCGGGGCAGGTGCCGCCATCCTTCTCCACGCCTCGCCATCAAGCAGCAGCGTGGGATCGACAACCTGTCCGGCCTCTATGCCCCACGAGGCAAGCTGCTCGCGCGCGGCATCCTCGCGTACGAACACGGCCTCATATGCTCGAAGGTCCTCGAGAAACCTGGGGCGCACGCTATCCGGGATATTCTTCTTACCAAAGCTTGCCGCATATGAGATGCGCCTTACGCCCTCGGGAGCAAACTCAAGCGCGTATGACAGGTCGTATGCGCCCGAGCTGATGGGACCCCACACCTGATCGCTTCCAGTCATATAGACATCGGCCTTGGGCGGATTAGCCTTCAGCTCCTCCAGGGATGCATAGTGAGGGCTCATCTTAAGCAGCTGGGAACGCTCACGCGCAAACCGCTTGCCCGCCACCCTTGTCTCAGGCTCCATCAGAAGTCTGTAGACAGACTTCTTCAACGGGTTCTCGTTCCAGGACGGCTTTGTCGAAAGAAGCGTCCTCACCTGCTGGGATACGTCCTCACAAGCAGGTACATAGTCCATAATCTCGAACTCATGCCCCAAGCTCTCTACCGCTCGTTGTGTCGCATATGCCTGGAGCAGGGAGCCATAATTAGAGATTGCGTGCCTGGTTATGCAGGATACTTTCACGTGTTTCCTCCGATTGATATCGAGCAACCGCTATTTCTGAATTTTTACATTCGATTTTTCCACCCGGCTGCACTACAGCGCCTCCTCAGTCTCGTACACGTGCGCGTCGGCTCGGCTTGCGTCGGAAAGGCCGTCGTTGATCGCGGCGTGCATGTCGCAGGTGGAAAGAGCGTCCAGCTCCTCCTTCGTCACCTTGCCCGACTCGTAGTCGCGCACGATGGGGAGCTCGTGCATGTCGAACTTCTTGCCGGGCTTGAGCTTGTGCGCCAGCACCCACGACGCGGGTTTCCAGATGTACTTGTGCATGGCAGGAGACACGGAGCCGATCATCCAGCAGTTGCGGTCGCAGTGGCGCACGCAGCCGCGCACTTTCTCGGCCTGGGCGCTCTCCCACAGCTCATCCCAAGACTCGTCGTTAAGGTTGCCCATAACGAGCTTCTCCTTGGTGCCGTTGCAGGGCATGACGTCGCCGTAGGGGTCGATGAAGAACGTGTCGAACGCCATATCGCACGGGAGCAGGCGCTTCTGCCCATAGATGTAGTTGATGAGGCCCATGTTGAAGTACGCGCGGAACCACTTCTTGGGCTCGTTGGACTTGAGGAGCTCGTTTACCAGGTCCTCGAAGTTCTGGGCCACCATGGGACGGTCCTTGATGATGTTCTTCGCCTCGACAAAGTAGAAGCTGTTGTGCAGGCTGGCGGTGGCGAACTCCATGCCGAGCTCGTCGGAAAGCTTGTACAGCGGCACCAAGTCCGCAGCGTTGCGATCCTGCACCGTCATGCCAAAGCCCACGTCCGGGTGCTTCATTTCCACGAGCTTCTTGAGCGTCTCGTAGCCGCGGTTGAAGCCGTTCTGGAGACCGCGGATCTCATCGTTGGTCTGCTGCAGACCCTCGATGGAGATGCGGATTCCCACCTGGGGGAATTCCTCGGCAAGGGCGATGATGCGGTCGGTGAAGAAGCCGTTGGTGGAGATGACGATGCGGTCGGACTTCTTGTACAGCTCGCGCACGATATCCGCAAGGTCGGTCCTGATGAAGGGCTCGCCACCGGTGATGTTGGTGAAGTACATGCGCGGGAGCTTCTTGATCACGTCGAGGGAGAGCTCCTCCTCCGGACGGCTGGGAGCCTTGTAGCGGTTGCACATGGTGCAGCGCGCGTTGCAGCGGTACGTTACGATTACGGTTCCGTTGAGTTTCTTCTCGGCCATGGGTTAGGCCACCACCTTCCGGTCAATTAGTTCTTGATACAGGGAGACGAGATTCCGGATGTATTTCTCTTGATTACAGTTCTCTGCCACGAATGAACGGCAATGCGCGCTCATCGCGGCGTAAGCCGCAGGATCGGCGGCCACCGCCGCACCCCTACGGATTGCATCTGCGAGTCCTGCCTCATCGTGGGCTTCAGCCAGGAAGCCCGTTTCACCCTCACGTACCAGCTCGGGTATTCCGCCCATGTTCGTACCGATAACGGGCTTGCCCGCGGCGAGTGCCTCGAGAACCGCATATGGCGCGTTCTCGAGGCACTCTGACGGCGCAGCCGCCAGAGTGGCTCGATTCACAAGTCCGCGCAGGGCGTCACCGGTTTTATATCCAACCAGCTCAATCCTCGAGCTTATTTCGTTTGGCATTGCGGAAACTTTGACCTTCACAGCATCACATTCAGGGCCATCGCCTGCAATAACAAGACGCCAATCAGGGATCACCGGTGCCGCCTTCTCAAAAGCATGCACGAGCGTTAACACGCCTTTCTCGCGAGAAAGGCGTCCCAGATACAGCATGTAGGGATCTTCATTATTTTGGTTGGCAACTTCCCGTGACATCGAATCGGGATTCAGGAAATTCCGCATGAGGACAAGCTGACGCTCGGGAAGCCCCGCTTCAATAAACTTGTTCCGCATGAACTCACTCGGGCAGATGATGCGATCGAGACGTGAATAGGTTTTGTGCCGTTTAAGCCACTCCGCCTCAGCCACCGCTAACGCGCTTTTTGCGATCGAACCCTTTACGCACTTCTTCTTAAGGCAATTGCCAAAATGACCCCCGAGACACGAATCGCAAACGTTGCCCTCGGAATCAAGCATAAGATAGCTCGGGCAAGCAAGAATCAAGTCGTGCGAGGTATACACAACCGGCGTTGGATGCTGCTTTAGCCAAGGAGCGTCCAAGATGGAAAACGTAATCTGCCTATGAGTGAGATTGAGATGGATTACATCGGGCTGGAATTCACGGCACAGCGCATCGAACTTCTCGCGCGCCTCTTTGGAATACACAAGTGCCTGCGCGGCCTTCGCCTTATCGACAATAGAGCTCGGTCCGTTATAGTCGCGATTCGTTACAAAGTAACGCGACCACTCAGTCGGCTCATTACGCTCATCCTCCATGCTGAAGAAGGCAACTTCATGCCCAAGAGCGCGAAGACCATCGGCAAGAGCAAAGTAGTACGTCTCGCTTCCACCCTTGCGCCAATGAAACTTATTTACAAGAAGGATCTTCATTACGCAACACCCTCATACAAAGCAAGCGTCCTTTGGACGACGCTGTTCCAGTCATAGCCATTAATCGCGCGGTCACGTGCCATGGCGCCCAGCCTCTCCGCTTGGGCAGAATCCGCTATCAGGCCTTCAAGCACGTCGCGCAGCGCCCCCGCGTCTCCGTGTGGGAACGTGAGCCCGCAACCCTGCAGAACATCCGCGCACTCGGGAATATCCGAGGTAACGCATGCCGCACCGTGAGACATGGCCTCCAGCAAGCTCATGGGCAGGCCCTCAACGTCGGAGGGGAGCGCGTAGCAATACGCGTTGGAGTACAGCTCGGAGAGCAGGTTGCCCTCAACGTGGCCGGTAAAGAGCGCGCGGGGGTCGGACGCGGCAGCCTCTTTGAGCGCCACGGCGTAGTCGTCCGTATCGGAGGAGTCGCCCGCGATAACCAGGCGCTTATCCGTCTTTACCTGCTTGTACGCCTCCACCAACAGTTCCGGTCGCTTCTCGGGCACAATGCGACCGAGGTAGAGGACATAGGAGCCCTGGGTGAGCCCCAAGCGCTCGGAGATCTCCTTCGCGGGAAGATCCGCCTCGGGAGTGATGCCGTTGGGAATGAGCGTAGCCTCGCGGCCGTAAGCCTCCTTGAAGTACTCCTGATTGCCCCGGGAAAGCACGATGAGCGCATCCGCGCACTTGGCCGCCGTCGCCTCGCCGAACTTGATGTACTTGGAAGCCAAGCCGCCCCATTTTGCACGCTGCCAGTCCAGGACGTGGATCGTTGCCACGGTCCTGATGTCCGCGGAACGCGCAAAACGAAGGGGGACACACGGCCCCTCTGCGTGATAGTGAATTACGTCTGCCCCGTCTTTGATGGCGGCCCTTGTTGCGGCAAAGCTGCTCGTGAGCGCAGAGAGCCCCTTGATGTCCAGAGCCTTTACGGGAACGATGCGGTAGCCATCCTTCTCGTAGGGCTCGGAAGGAGCTCCTTCGCCCATACGGTCGTAGCAGGTTACTTGGTGACCAAGGTCTGCCATACGGCGAGCAAGCTCGCCTACCACCACTTCTACGCCGCCCTCGCGCGAACCCGTTCTCTTTTGGCCTATCATGGCGATGCGCATGCTACACGGCACCTTCCCCAGAGAACATCGTCTTCAGCGTGCCGAATATCAACCGCAGGTCCTGGCGCAGGCTGCGATTCTCTATATAGCGAAGATCCAGCTCAACCATTTCGTTGAAGCCCAGGTAGCTGCGGCCCATTACCTGCCAAGGACCGCTGCAGCCGGGTTTTACCGCCAGGCGCTTCATGTCGTGCTCGCTGTACAGGGCAACCTCGCGCGGCAGGCCGGGGCGCGGGCCAATGAGGTTCATTTGGCCCAAGAACACGTTGATGAGCTGGGGCAGCTCGTCGATGCTGTGCTTGCGAATGAAGTTACCCACACCGGGAATAATGCGCGGGTCGTGCTTCATTTTAAACATGGGGCCAGTGGCCTCGTTTTGGGCCTGCAAGTCCTTGAGCATTTGGTCTGCGTTGGGAACCATGCTGCGGAACTTGTGGATCTTAAACAGGTAGAACGTGCCGTCTTTGCGCACGCGGCCCACGCGCCACTGTGAATATAGGGGGCTGGCGCCCGGGCTCTTTATGCAAATGACCACGCTCAGAATTACCCCGGGAATAAAGAGCAACACCAGGGCTCCGCCGGCGGCGACAATGTCCACCGTACGCTTAACAACGCGGTAGAGCCTGTGCCCAAGCTCGGGCTTCACGCCGGAGTTGGCACCGCGCAGCATCTTGTACGCTTCTTCGTTTGTAAGGTAATCCCCCGCAGCACCGGCTGCGGCAGTGACGGAATTCGCCGTGGCGGCCGTGCGCGTCTCCCGCGCGCCCTGTGCCATGGTCATCATCGTAGGCTCCAAGAGCCCCTCCCCCGATACTTTTTGCCTTCGGTCGTCCGCTTGCGAGCTTGCAGCTAGGCGATCGCTCTTCTGTGATTGCGCACGACGCGCTGCTCGGCTGAAAGCACCGCGAGGCCAACGCGAGTGGTTACGCGTCGGCCGCACAGGTCGAGCTCCAAAAAGGCAGTGCTCTTGCGTCTGTTAATGGTTTTGATAAGGGCCTCGTGGCCCAGCAACGGACCTGCCGTTACTACGACCTGGTCTCCATCCTTTAGAGCCTCGCTCATGGGCACTACACGATCTCCCCTATTGGTAAAGCTGCCAATGAGCTGGGTCTCTTCTTTTGACAGCGGCACAAACTGACCGTCCTGGGAAAGCACCCGGGCAAAGTCGTCCATGCGCACCAAATACTGTTGCACGGTGCGAGGATCTGACGTATCGCAGATAAGATAACCGGGAAAGAGCGGCTTGGTCGTATTGACCCATTCGCCGTGTACTTTGATCTCGGTTTGAAATTGGGGATAAAAGAGCTCCTGCATGGCGCCAACCGGCACCACATGCTCGATGCGCTCGCGCATTACGTCTTCGCGACCGTTAATGACCTGGATCACATACCACACGAGCACCACCCCCTTGCTGTCTTACGTGTGGCTCACGGGGTTTGGGTATGGCTTCGCCAGGGCGCTTGTGCGCGAAGGCGCTCCATATTCAAACCCTGAGCCCAGTTAGACAAGCACGTGGCTCTGCCCCACCGTGAACGGTATGTATAGGCGCAGTGGCTAGAGACGCGGACGTGTATCGCAAAAAGACCGCGTCCCCAGCTGGCTGCGTGCAGCCCAGTCAAGCGGGAACAAAACTGGACCGCACGCAAACAGCTGTAGGACTGCTGCGATACGTCATGAAATACCTAAACGAATGAACTTCTACATAGACAAGAACAAAGTCATTCATTGCGATACGCATGACGACGCTATTGGAGCTCGCGGTTTTTCTGGCACCGCCGTTACGGCCGGATGCTGATCGACCCTGTGCTTTGCAGCTTGCTGGAGCCGTGAGCACAGTTGAACCCATGTAACGTTAGCTATCCTAGCACAGCAGGTGGCCCATACGTTTTGGGGCGTGTTGAGCAACATATTGTTTATTTGCCGTGGTTATGGGGGATATTGAGCCATCTTGCATACATTGCCGCAGGTTTATGGGGGTGTGTAGGTTGGCGAGCGCTGCCTGAGTTGTATTGCTGCCGGCGTGAATTGCACAAACTATTATGTTTGGCTAACAAACTTTGTACAAAACCGGGAAGGTAATTGCGCAACTTTTTATGGGGTGGGCGCGGGCGTCGCATTGCGAGGATGCTCATCACACAATAGACACGCCTGGCTACAGAGTCAACGTATTTTGAGGCGGTTTGTTGGACAACTCTTGAGATGCAGCCAGTTGTGGTCGTCCGGTTTATCGGGCGAGGTTGACGATCATGTCTCCCAGTGCGAGGTTCACCGAAAATGAAAGAAAATATATATAGAACATGCGTTCTATATCTGATAGAATAGACTCAAAGGTATACGGGCAACGTGAGCCGGTACGGAGGCCCCCAATGGTACGTATCGGCGGGATGGATGCTTTATTTACGGCGACCGTCACTCAGAGCCCTTAGGCAGGTACGCGCCCCTGCTGGCCGGCACCCATAAAGTTCGGCAGACAATCGAGTATCGAATTGGACATGCATGTGCCCAATGGATTGATGTGGAGCGCGAAAATGAATGGCAATCAAATTGTTCTCTTTGAATCCAACGACCGAGAGGTGACGATTCCTGTCAACCTAGACAGCCAAACGGTTTGGCTGACTCAAGCCCAAATGGCACAGCTATTTGACAGATCTATCGGAGTGGTTTCGCGCCATATTAAAAATGTCTTCGCTGAAGGTGAGCTTGAGCAGAAAAGCAATTTGCATATTTTGCAAAAATGCAGCTCAGACCGCCCAACTACTCTGTATAGCCTTGATGTAATCATTTCTGTAGGTTACCGCGTTAAATCCCAACGTGGCGTTGAATTCCGACGTTGGGCAACCAATGTGCTCCATAGGTATATTATTCAAGGGCATGTCGAAAACGAGCGCAGACTCGAGCAGCTAGGGACAGTCGCTCAGATTATCGAACGTCTACCCGAGGACCTCGGCTCTCGTGAGATACTCGATATCGTTGAGAGCTATATAGACGTCTTTAAACTGCTCGATGAGTACGATCGTGAATCCATTGATCGGCCCAAGGGACAAACTGGGATATACACACTCGAATACGAGCTCTGTATGAGATTAATAGCCCAAATGCGCAGCCGATTTATGAGCGACCTGTTTGGCGTAGAAAAAGATGAGTCCTTCCGCAGCAGCATCTCGGTAATCAATCAGTCGTTTGGAGGCCAAGACCTCTACCCATCCGTACAGGAAAAGGCAGCAAATCTGTTGTACCTCATCATCAAAAACCATTCATTTCTCAATGGAAACAAGCGAATCGGATGCAGCCTCTTTCTCTACTATCTAGATCGCAACGGACTGCTTTTTCGCGGCTTAGACAAACGAATCGCAGACAGCACGCTTGTTGCTGTTGCGCTCATGATTGCTGAGTCGAGACCTGAAGAAAAGGAATCTATGATCTCTCTGGTTATGAACTTTTTGGAGTAGGCAGGACGTCGAAGCATAATCTCCCACTTGGAGGCAGGCATCGATGTGGTGGTTACGAACACGCACAACGGAAGCCAATCCCCAGATAGGAGACTGAGAGTTTAGAAATAAAAAGGCCACTCGATTGAGTGGCCTTGCATGCACGATGGTGGAGACGAGGGGGATCGAACCCCTGACCTCTTGACTGCCAGTCAAGCGCTCTCCCAGCTGAGCTACGCCCCCGTGACGTGGAGATACTATAGGGGAAGATTCTTAGTTGTGCAAGAAGTTTTTTGGGTTGATTCTCGCACTTACGGGTTTTCCTGGGACGGGGCTGAATTGACTGATTTTGACTTCGGCAATATCAGTCAATTAACCCACCGTCCCGATAAAACCCTCACTGTATAAATAACCGATTGCGACGCCTTGGTGGACTTGGATCTTGGCCGTTTTCCTTACGACATTAGAGATGCCCGTGTCAGCCAGCAGGCCTAGGGGGCTGTGGTCTAGTTCCCATTCTAGGCCGTGTTCGCTTATCTCTGTGTTGGGAGCGATGGCGATGATGGAGAAGGTTTTGCCCTCGGCGCCCTCGATGGTCCAGGTCTCGTCCTGGTGCAGGATTCTGGCCGTCACTTCGTCTTCTTCGATCCAGACGGGGGCGTCCGCATAGCCTGCCAATAGCCCTAACACAGACAGGGCCATGTCGGGCCGGCCGCCGGTGGCGCAGGTTGCTACCACTTCGGCGCCGGACCAGCGACGGCAGACTGCATCTAACGCCAATGCCAGGTCAGTGTAGTCCTTGTAGGGGTCGTGGCGTTCCACTTCAAAATCGACGGCGGCATCGACCAGAGCGCGCCCCTCATCGCTAACGGTGTCGGCATCCCCCACATATACGTCGCAACCCAGTCCCGCGCCCAGAAGCGCGTCGAGCCCGCGGTCTACGGCTACGATGTGGTCGCACTCCCCTGCCAGCTGGCGAAGCAGATCCGCACTAGCCACCACTGGCGAGCCACAAACAACTAATACTTTGCAAGCCACGGCCCTCGCCTAGCCCTCAAACGAAAGCACGCGGCCCAGGTCCAGGTCCTCATAGCTGTCGATAAAGATATCGCAGTTATCGCAAACCTCGTCGCGCTCCATACGACCGTGCGGGTCATAGATGCCCACGCGCTTAAAGCCAGCAGTGCCGGAACTCTTAAGCCCAAAGACAGCATCCTCAAACACCCACGCGCGCTCAAGCTTGTGCACGTGGCGCTCTTCCAGGCAACGCAGCGCCAGCTCGTACACATCGGGGAATTGCTTGGAGCGCCCCGCCTCGCCTGTCGTGGTAACAAACTCCATGTAAGCGTCGAGCCCGGCACTAGCGAGCGCGGACTGCACCAGTTCGGCCGGCGTGGACGTAGCCACGCACATGGCAATGCCCGCCGCCTTCGCCTGCTCTAAAAATGCCAGGAGTCCCTCGCGCGGCGGCACCTTGGAGTAGCCATCGATCAGGATGCCACTCAGCTCGCGATACAGCTCCTCGCCATTCGCGCCAATGCCCCAAGTTTCGTGGTAGGCCTGGCACTCGTCCTCGAGTGAAAGATGTTCGAACTGGGCAAAATCGTCAACCGTCACATCAATGCCATGACGGCGCAATAACTCGGTCTGCGCATGGCCCCAGACGGGGGAGCTATTAACCAGTGTTCCGTCGCAATCGAAAATAAAAGCAACACTTGGAGCAGCGATGTGGTTCATAAACGAGCCTTTCGATGTCAAATGGTAAACAACCTGCTAAAAACGTTTTACCAAACGTAAGCCTATCAGTTTTGAAACCCTAATTGGTAAAACTGTCAAGGGTTTTACCACAGCAATTCTGCCAGTGGTATAAACATGTCGCTTACCGATTAAACGCCCCCGCAAATCCGCTTTCGTCCATAAAACTAACGTACAGGTGTTATCGTAGTTTCTGCCGAAAGTTCCACCGAGCACGCGAGATGGAACGAATCATAGAACTATCGCCGTCCCTTCGATTCGTGCAGCCTTGGACCTTTCGCATCTAGTCACCAAGGCAACACGCTGCCGCGTCATGATGGGATCAAACGTGAGCGATACAAAGCTAAAGCCAGCACCCAAAAAGCACGCTACCCGTAAAGCCGCCCCGCATGCACCGGAGCTCACCAAGGACGATGTCTATCTGTTTGGCATCGGCACATGGGAGCGCAGCTGGGAAAAGATGGGCGCGCACCCCGACACGCAGAACCGTACGCGTGGCTGGCGCTTTTGCGTTTGGGCGCCCGACGTAAAGAGCGTCCACGTCATTGGCGAATTTAACGACTGGGACGAGGAAGCCAACCCGCTGGTGCCCATGCATACGAGCGCTATTTGGGAAGGCTTTATTCCTGGCGCCGAGCAGGGCCAGCTCTATAAATACCTTATCGAGACCAACGAGGGCGAAAAGCTCTACAAGGCCGATCCGTATGCCTTTAAGGCCGAGTGCCCCCCGGGTACCGCCAGCGTGCTGTGGACCCTCGATGGCTACAAGTGGAACGACGCCGCTTGGCTCAAGCGCCGTGCCAGCCACAACCATATGTCGCAGCCCCTTAACATCTACGAGGTACATATTGGATCGTGGAAGCGCCACGGCGACGCGCCGCAGGGCGAGCCGGACGAATACGGCAACTACCCCGGCCCCATGGATCCCTTCCCCGCGCAGCGCGGTGATTTCTGCACCTACGACGACCTGTCGGTTGAGCTCGTGGACTACGTGCGTGATATGGGATATACGCATATCGAGGTCATGCCGCTTATGGAGCATCCCTTCGACGGCTCCTGGGGCTACCAGACGACCGGCTATTACGCCGCCACGTCGCGTTACGGCAACCCTCAGCAGCTCATGCACTTTATCGATGCGTGCCACGAGGCGGGCATCGGTGTGATTATGGACTGGGTACCCGGCGGTTTTTGCGCCGACTCCCACGGCCTTGCCACCTTTAACGGCCACATGCTGTTTGAGCACGAGATTCACCCCAACTGGGGCACGCACAAGTTCGACTTCGCACGCGGCGAGGTCCGCTCCTTCCTGGTCTCCAACGTGCTGTATTGGCTCGAGAACTTCCACGTGGACGGCATTCGCATGGACGGCGTGTCCAGCATGCTGTACCTCAACTTTGGCATCGACGATCCGGGCCAAAAGAAGTTCAACAAGTACGGTACCGAGGAGGACCTGGACGCCAGCGCGTTTATCCGCCAGGTCAACTGCGCCGTGGAGGCGCACTACCCCGACGTGATGATGATGGCCGAGGAGTCCACCGCGTGGCCGCTCGTGACCTATCCGCCGCAGGACGGCGGCCTGGGCTTCCACTACAAGTGGGACATGGGCTGGATGAACGACACCCTGCACTACATGCAGACCGATTTTCCGTGGCGCCCCGGCAACCACGGGCTGCTCACGTTCTCCATCATGTATGCCTTTACCGAGAACTTTATCTGCCCGCTGAGCCACGACGAGGTCGTGCACGGCAAGTGCTCGCTGATCGGCCGCATGCCGGGCGACTGGTGGCGCCAGTTTGCCGGCCTGCGCACGCTTGCCTTTTACCAAATGACGCACCCCGGTGCCAAGCTCAACTTTATGGGCAACGAGATCGGCCAGTTTATTGAGTGGCGCTACTACGAGTCCATCCAGTGGTTCTTGACCGAGGAGTACGAGACTCACAAGCATCATCAGGCGTTTATCAAGGCACTCAATCACCTGTACACCGCCGAGCCCGCCCTGTACGAGCGCGGCTACACCGACGACGGCTTTACCTGGATCGATGCGGACAACTCCAAGCAGTCCATCGTGAGCTTTGTGCGCCAGGGCGAGGACATCGACGACGACCTGGTGATCCTGATCAACTTTGATCCGGCGAGCTACGAGAGCTTCCGCGTGGGCGTGCCGCGCGAGGGAGACTGGGAGGTCATCTTCGATTCCGACCGTCCCGAGTTTGGCGGCAGTGGATATGCCGGCGAGGAGCCCTACACCTGCTCGAGCGAGCCCTATCCCTGGAACGGACAGATGGACTCTATTGAGATTAAGGTGCCCGGCCTGGCTGGCGTGGTGCTTAAGCGCCGCGGTCCCAGCAGCTACAAGCCGCCGGTGATCGAGGAGCCCAAGGCTGCGCCCAAGAAGCGCACGTCCTCGGTGAAGCCCAAGCCTGCGGCTGCCAAGAAGGCTCCGGCCAAGGCGAAGGCTACGACGACCAAGGCCAAGGCCAAGACCGCCGCAAAGCCCGCTGCTAAGGCTGCCGCGACCAAGAAGTCGGCTGCCAAAAAGGCCACTACCAAGGCCAAGTCTGCTTCTGTTAAATCATCACCTAAGGATGCGTAACAAAGGCGTTACAGCTGTAATTGCCCGCCTCGCCGAGGCGTAGGATACAAGTCATAACCGTTCCGGGAGAAACATCCCCGGGGGAAAGGAACGTATGAATAAGATCTTCGACAACAAGCAGGAGTTTACCGAGCTCTATCGCGATGCCGTTATGAGCATCAGCGGCAAGAGCGTCGAGGCCGCCAGTGACCTCGACCGCTTTAACGCCCTGGCCAAGCTCGTGGCCGAGAAGGCGCGCACCGTTGCCACCAAGAGCGACGCCCGCGCCACCGCCGAGGGCAAAAAGCGCGTGTACTACTTCTCGATCGAGTTTTTGATTGGCCGCCTGCTCGACAACTACCTGCTCAACTTTGGCGTGCGCGACATGGTCGCCGAGGCGCTCGACGACATGGGCTTCGACCTTTCCGTCATCGAGAACCAGGAGCCCGATCCGGCGCTGGGCAACGGCGGCCTGGGCCGTCTTGCCGCATGCTTCCTGGATTCCATGGCAGCCGAGGGCATTGCCGGCTACGGCAACGGTATGCGCTACCGCTACGGCCTGTTTAAGCAGGAAATCGTTAACGGCAGCCAGGTCGAGGCTACCGACGAGTGGCTCACCCACGGCTATCCCTGGGAAGTCCGCCGTCAGGACAAGGCCGTGACCATTAAGTTTGGTGGCCATGTTGAGGGCTTTGAGGAGAACGACCGCACGTTCTACCGCACGGTGGACACGCAGGACATCCTGGCCGTCCCCTATGACATCCCCGTGGTGGGCTATGCCGGCGAGACCGTCAACAAGCTGCGCGTCTGGGCTGCCGAGCCGGTCGAGGAGCACTTTGACCTGGAGGCCTTCAACCGCGGCGACTATGCCCTGGCCGACGCCGAGCGCGCCGAGGCCGAGGCCATCAGCGCCATCCTCTACCCCAACGACGCTGGCGAGCACGGCCGTCTGCTGCGCCTGAAGCAGGAGTACCTGTTTGTCTCGGCCGGCATCTACAGCCTGCTCGACACCTTTGAGAAGGAGCACGGCGAAAACTGGGAGCTGCTGCCGCAGTTTGTGGCCATCCACACCAACGACACCCACCCCGCCATGTGTGGCCCCGAGCTCATGCGTATCCTCATCGACGAGAAGAAGCTCGAGTGGGATGACGCCTGGAACATCGTAACGCAGGTTGTGAGCTACACCAACCACACCATCCTGCCCGAGGCTCTGGAGAAGTGGCCCATCGGCACGTTCTCCAAGCTCCTCCCCCGCGTGTACCAGATCATCGACGAGATCAGCCGTCGTTGGCACGAGTCGTTCGACACTACACAGGAGGGCTGGCAGGAGCGTCTGCGCCAGACCGCCATCCTGTGGGACGGCGAGATTCGCATGGCCAACCTATCCGTGATCTGCAGCCACAGCGTCAACGGCGTGGCCAAGATCCACTCCGATATCATCAAGAACATCGTGCTCAAGGACTTCTATGCCTTAACGCCCGAGAAGTTCAACAACAAGACCAACGGCATCTCGCACCGTCGCTTCTTTGCCGAGGCCAACCCCACCTACGCCAAGCTCGTGACCGAGGCCATTGGCGACGGTTGGCTCAAGGACGCCTTTGAGCTGGAGAAGCTCAAGGAGTTTAAGGACGACACCGAGTTCCTGAAGGCCGTGGGTGCCTCCAAGCGCGCCAACAAGGAGCGCCTGGCCGCCTACGTCAAGGCCGAGACCGGTCTGGTCATCGATCCCAACACCGTCTTCGATGTTCAGGTTAAGCGCTTCCACGCTTACAAGCGCCAGCTCATGAACATCATGAAGGTGATGGACATCTACAACCGTCGCATCGCCGATCCCAACTTCCACGTGACGCCGACGACCTTCATCTTTAGCGGCAAGGCTGCCTCGAGCTACACCTTCGCCAAAGAGACCATCCGACTCATTAACTCCGTGGCCGACGTCATCAACAACGACCCGCGCGTCAACGAGGTCATGAAGGTCTGCTTTATCCCCAACTTCCGCGTGAGCAACGCCCAGCTCATCTACCCCGCCGCCGAAATTTCGGAACAGATCTCCACGGCCGGCAAGGAGGCCTCGGGCACGTCCAACATGAAGCTCATGATGAACGGCGCCATTACGCTGGGCACCCTCGACGGCGCCAACATCGAGATCGCCGACCTGGCCGGCCGCGAGAACGAGGCCATCTTTGGCCTGACCGCCCCCGAGGTTGAGCAGCTCTGGGCATCCAACAGCTACTTTGCGTGGGATACGCTCAACAACGATCGCGAACGTCTGGGCCGCGTGATGGACGAGCTCAAGGACAACACCTTTGCGGGTCTTTCGGGCAACTTCGAGAGCATCTACAACGAGCTCATGAACAACAACGATCCCGACCTGGTCATGGCAGACTTCCGCAGCTACGTGGATGCATGGGAGAAGCTCACGAACAGCTACGGCGACCAGGAGACCTGGAACCGCAAGGCGCTGCTCAACACCGCCTCCTCCGGCTGGTTCTCGAGCGACCGCACCATTCGCGAGTACCGCGACGAGATCTGGCACGCGTAAAGGCGCGCGAGCTCCCTTATGCCAGCACGGCATTACTCGACGGGCGCGACGTTGCGCTGCGCCCGTCGCTAATGGGTTTAAGAACATCGATGACAGAAGGAGAAATCGATGAGTAAGAAAGAATGCATCGCGATGCTCCTCGCAGGAGGACAGGGCAGCCGATTGGGGGCACTCACCCAAAAGATCGCTAAGCCGGCGGTTAGCTTTGGTGGCAAGTTCCGCATTATCGACTTTTCGCTGTCCAACTGCTCCAACTCGGGCATCGACACGGTGGGCGTTCTGACGCAGTACCGTCCCTACCTGCTGCATGCCTATGTGGGCTCCGGCGAGGCATGGGATCTGGACAGCCGCGACGGCGGCGTATCGATTCTGCCGCCGTACGAGACGCAGACCGGCGGCGCCTGGTATGCGGGCACGGCCGACGCCATTACGCAGAACCTCGACTACATCAAGGCCAACGACCCCAAGTACGTCCTGATTCTTTCGGGCGATCACCTGTATCGCATGGACTACCGTAAGATGCTCAAGACGCACATTGAGAACAACGCCGACCTCACGGTGAGCGTTATGCCCGTGCCGTGGGAGGAGGCCAGCCGCTTTGGCATCCTGACCACCGACCCCGAGGACGGCCGCATCACTAAGTTCACCGAGAAGCCCGAGAAGCCCGATTCGAACCTTGCGTCCATGGGCATCTACATCTTCTCGGCCGACGTGCTGATTGAGGCGCTCGAGGCGGACGCCCTGGACCAGCGCTCGAGCCACGACTTTGGCAAGGACATCATCCCCAAGTTGCTCGGCGAGGGCAAGCGCCTGTACAGCTACGAGTTCCATGGCTTTTGGAAGGACGTCGGCACCATCGCCAGCTTCCACGAGACCTCGATGGACCTGCTGGGCAACAACCCCGAGTTCGATCTGTTTGACAAGAACTTCCCCATCATGTCCAACATCACCACGCGTCCGCCGCACTACATTGGCCCGGACGGCCGCCTGGACGACTGCCTGGTCTCCAACGGCTGCAAGATCTACGGCACCGCTCGCCACTCGATTCTTTCGACCGACGTCATCATCGAGGAGCGCGCCGTGGTCGAGGACTCCGTGCTGCTGCCGGGTGCGCACGTTAAGAGCGGCGCGCACATCTGCCGCGCTATTTTGGGCGAGAACTCCACGGTCGAAGAGGGCGTGAAGCTCGGCTCTGTCGATATCACCAAGGATACGGCCGTCGTTGGAAATGACGTCGTTATCGGGAAGGGGGAATGATCCGATGATCAATCGCAAGGCCATCGGTTATATCACCGCTAACTACTCTTCGTCCTACGGCAGCGTGCTGCTCAAGGACCGCCCCATCGCGTCCGTTCCGTTTTTGGGCCGCTACCGCCTGATCGACTTCCCGCTGTCCAACATGATGAATGCCGGCATTAAGACCGTCGGCGTCGTCATGCCGGGCAACTACCGCTCGCTGATCGACCATGTGGGCTCGGGCAAGGACTGGGGCCTGGACCGCAAGAAGGGCGGCCTGTTCATGGTGCCCGGCAACGCGTATGGCACCACCAAGGGCGGCATGCGCTTCCTGCTGCGCGACATCATCTCCAACAAGACGCTGTTCCAGCGCTCGGACAAGCCCTATGTTGTGATGATGGGCACCAACATCATCTTTAACATGGACCTCAACACCATCATCGACGCGCACGAGAACTCCGGTGCACAGATGACCGTGGTGTACTGCAAGGCCACGCGCAACGTCGATGACGAGACCAAGCTCGACATTAACGAGAACGGCCGCCTGACGGGCGTGAGCGCCGGCGTCGTGTACGGCGACAATGCCTCCATGGACTGCTGCATCGTCAACCGCGAGACGCTGCTCGAGATCATCGACCACTACCAGGCCGCCGACTATCTGGACCTGCTCGAGGCACTCCAGGGCGACTTTGGCAACATCGACGTGTGCAGCTACGAGTACAAGGGCGAGGTCGTGGGCGTGTTTAGCGAGAAGTCGCTGTATCGCCGCAGCATGGACCTGCTCGACCAGGCCGTAGCCGACCAGCTCTTTGACCCCGAGCGCCCGATCCTGACCAAGGCTCACGACGTTCCGCCTTCGCGCTATGCGACCGGCAGCCACGCCTGCAACTCGATTATCTCGGCCGGCTGCATCATCAAGGGCACCGTGCGCAACTCGATCCTGTCGCGCGGCGTCGTGGTCGAGGAAGGCGCTTCGGTGACCAACTCAATCATCAACCAGAGCTGCATCATCAAGAGCGGCGCCCGCGTTGAGAATGCCATCCTGGACAAGAACAACGTGGTTCCCACCAACACCGAGCTTCGCGGCACGCCCGAGAACATCCTGGTGCTGGGCAAGGCTCCGTTAACTTCTGATACCACGATCGTACGTTAACGTTGGCACCGCAACATCGCTCGTAACATGTAGAATAGCCGCCCGGTTTGTGCCAGGCGGCTATTCTCGAATTGCAACATGGGAGACAATATGGCTGATTCCAGCAAAAAGATGCAGATCGTGTTTGCCTCGGCCGAGTGCGCGCCGTTTGTGAAGACCGGTGGCCTGGGCGACGTGGCGGGCTCGCTGCCTGCGGCGCTTGTGCGCGCCGGCGCCGAGGTCATCGTGATGGTGCCCAAGTACGCCACCATCAAGGACGAGTACAAGGCGCAGATGGAGCACTTCTCCGACTTTTACGTGAACCTGGGCTGGCGCAACGAGTACTGCGGACTCGAGAAGCTCGAGCACGACGGCGTCACCTATATGTTCATCGACAACGAGCGCTACTTTGCGCGCGACTATCCGTACGGCTTCTTTGATGACGGTGAGCGTTTTGCGTTCTTCTCCAAGGCCATCACCGAGAGCCTGCAGCACCTGCCGGCCGGTTTTGAGTGCGACATCCTGCACTGCAATGACTGGCAGACGGCACTGGCGCCCGTGTTCTTGCGCGAGTTCTACCAGGGCCTGCCGCTTTACGACCGCGTCAAGACCGTGTTCTCGATTCACAACGTGGCGTTCCAGGGCCAGTTTAGCGACACCGTGATGGAGGACATCCTGGGCGTGGCGCACATTCCGGCGGCCGCCTCGCAGCTGCGTTGCGACGCCTGCAGCATCAACTACATGCTGGGCGCGCTGCGCTATGCCGATGCCATCACCACGGTAAGCCCCACCTATGCCAACGAGATCCAGACGCCCGAGTTTGGCGAGGGCCTGGACGGTGTGTTGCGCGAGCGCTCCTATGCGCTGCAGGGCATTTTGAACGGCATTGACGTGGCGGGCTTTGACCCGGCGACCGACAAGCGCATTGCCGCAAACTACACGGTCGAGGACCGTTCCGGCAAGGCAGTGTGCAAGGCCAAGCTGCAGGAAGAGCTGGGGCTCGAGGTTCGCGACGACCGTCCGCTCATGGTGATGGTCACGCGCCTGACGCGCCAGAAGGGCATGGACCTGGTCATGTACGCGCTCGACCGCATCCTGTCCGGCGGCGTGCAGGTAGCGGTGCTGGGCACCGGCGACCGCGACTACGAGGACGGCCTGCGCTACTTCCAGGACAAGTACCCCGGCACCATGGCCGCACGCATCGAGTTCGATCCTGCGCTGTCGCAGCGCATGTATGCCGCCGCCGACATGTTCCTGATGCCTTCGAAGTTTGAGCCCTGCGGCCTGTCGCAGATCATCGCCATGCGCTACGGTACCCTGCCGATTGTTCGCGAGACCGGTGGTCTGAAGGACACGGTGATCCCGTATAACGAGTTTACCGGCGAGGGCACGGGCTTCTCGTTTAGCAACTTTAACGGCGACGAGATGGGCGACGCCGTGTTCCGCGCGGCACGCCTGTTCTGGGACAACCGCGATGCCTGGAACCAGCTGGTCACGCAGGCTATGAGCCAGGACTTTAGCTGGACGCGCTCGGCCGACAAGTATCTGGACCTGTACTTCTTTATGCACCCGGAGATTGAGAGGCCGGCGGCGGTTGTCGACGAGCCTGTGGTTGTGGCTGAGCCCGAGCCCAAGGCCGAGCCGGTTGTTGAGGCACCCGCCGCTGTTGAGGAGCCCAAGGCTGAGGAGAAGCCCGCTGCGAAGCCTGCGGCAAAGAAGACCACGACGCGCAAGACGACGGCCAAGAAGGCTACTACGACCAAGGCGACGACAACCAAGACCACCGCTACCAAGACAACGACGACACGCAAGCGCACGACCGCCGCTGCAAAGAAGGCCGCCGAGGCCGAGGCCGCTCCCGAGGTAAAGGCTGAAGCCGCCGTCGAGGCCAAGCCTGCGGCAAAGGCTCCGGCCAAGACCGCTGCCAAGAAGACGGCTGTAACCAAGACCACGACCGCCAAGAAGGCTACAGCTACGAAGGCGACGGCAACCAAGACCACCGCAAAGAAGGCTGCCCCCAAGGCGGCCGCCAAGGTCGAGGAGACGCCTGCCGAGTCCAAGGCGGAGGCAACTGTCGAGGCCAAGCCGGCCGCCAAGACCACCACGCGCAAGCACGCCACGACGACGGCCAAGAAGACCACGACCAAGGCTGCTGCTCCCAAGGCGGAGGCTAAGGTCGAGGCTAAGCCCGAGCCCGCCAAGGAGGCCCCGGTCTCCCCTGCCACTCCGGCCGAGGAAAAGGCCCCGACCAAGAAGACCTCCGTCCGCAAGGCAACGGCCACCCGCAAGCGCCGCTAGCCCGCAGACGATCTAAAACCTAATCAAAACCCTAAACAAGGGGCGCTCCAACCGGGCGCCCCTTCTCTGTAGATAGTCGGTAAAACGATTTTCTAGGACAACCGTTCGCCGATGGTAAACGGATGTTGTTTATACACCCTGTGTACAACAGATATACTTACAATTTGTGCGTAAAGCCCATGGCCCGCAGGCCGTGATTCTATTGAACTGGACCGTACTATGAGATTGATACACAACAGCCGCCTACCGCAGTTTCGCACTCCGTTTGGCGCTGTGACCACAGGAACTACCGTTGCACTCTCGGTGATTTTGGAGGATGCCGATCCCAACCAGGCAACACTCACCCTACGTACCTGGGTCGATGAAGTCGGCGAGACCCTGATTCCGATGGAGCACGAAGGCGATGGCATTTTTACCGGCGAGCTCAAATGCGCTGAACCGTGTCTTATCTGGTACAGCTTTATCTGCAATATCGAGGGCCAGCCCGAGGTTCGCTTGGGCGCACCGCAGGGCCGCACCGGCGGCGAGGGCGTAACCTACGACTACGCCGAGGTGCCGTCCTTCCAGATTACCGTCTACAAGCACCGCGAGAACCGCCCCACTTGGTACGAGCGCGGCATGGTCTACCAAATCTTCCCCGACCGATACGCCCGTGACGAGCATTGGCGCGAGCGCACAATGGCCGAACTCGAAAAACCGCGCAAGGGCATTCAGCGCCGGATGGTCGAGGACTGGAACGAGCCGCCCGTGTACGAGCGCGCCGAGGACGGCTCCATCAAGACCTGGGACTTCTACGGCGGCTCGCTCAAGGGCATCCAGGAAGACCTGCCCCGCATCGCCGAGCTAGGCTTTACAGCCATCTACCTCAACCCCATTTTCGAAGCCGCAAGCAACCACCGCTACGACACGGCCGACTACACCAAGATCGACCCGATCCTGGGCACCGAGCAGGACTTTACCGAGCTGTGCCAGGCAGCCGAGAAGCTGGGCATCTCCATCATCCTGGACGGCGTCTTCAACCACACGGGCGACGACTCGATTTATTTCAACCGCTACGGCAACTACCCGGGCGTGGGTGCCTGGCAGAGCGAGGATTCACCGTGGCGTGATGCGTTTACCTTCCACGAGGACGGCTCGTACGACTGCTGGTGGGGCGTGGGCAATATGCCGGCCATCAACGAGAAGTCCGAGCTGGTGCGCGAGAGGCTCCTGGGCAAGAACGGCGTGATTCGCAAATGGCTGCGCGCCGGTGCCCAAGGTTGGCGCCTGGACGTCGCTGACGAGCTTTCCGACGGCTTCCTGGCCCAGATCAAGAAGGCCGTACTTGCCGAAAAGCCCGATGCACTGTTGCTCGGCGAAGTCTGGGAAGACGCCTCCAACAAGATTAGCTACGGCCATCTGCGCCGCTACCTGCAGGGTTCCGAGCTGGACTCTGCTATGGATTATCCCTTCCGTGACATGGTCATCGGTTTTTTGATGGGCTACAAGAATGCCTACCAGGCAGCCGAGGATATCGAGACCCTGCGCGAGAACTACCCGAGCGAGGCATTGTCCTGCGCACTTAATCTGCTTTCGAGTCACGACCGTCCGCGCATCATCTCGGTGCTCGGCGGCGGCCCCGACGAGTCGCAACTGCCCGAGTGCGAACGCAGCAAATGGCGCTTGGACGAGAACGCGATGGGACTGGCCAAGAGCCGCTTTTGGCTCGCCACGCTCATGCAGATGACCTTCCCCGGTGTGCCTTCGATCTACTACGGCGACGAGTACGGCCTGGAGGGCCTTACCGATCCGGGCAACCGCCGCACCCTACCGACCAAGGACCAACTGCACGACTTCGACACGCTGGCTATTGTCAAGAACGCCTCCGCCGTACGCCGCGCATTGCCGTTTATGATTGACGGCGAGATCAAGGCCTTCGCGCTCAACGACGAGGTACTGGCATACAACCGCACGGGCAAGAATGGCGAGTCCGCGACGGTTATCATCAACCGCAGCCTGCGCAATTCGCACCGCGTGACGATTCCGGCGCTCGGCGAATGTGCGAGTGACGTGATCAGCGGTCACGAGTGCGAGATCCACAACGGTACGGTCACGCTCGATCTGTATCCGCTGGGCTCGTCGATCATCTATCACCATGCCGAGCAGCGCCTGCAGGAACCGCTCGATCACGGCGCGGGCGTCGTGTGCCACATCACCTCGGTGCCAACCGACGACGGCAAGCCCGGTACGATTGGTGCGCCCACGCGTCGCTTTATCGACCATCTGGCCGCTATGGGCATGCGCTACTGGCAGGTCCTGCCCGTCAACCCGACGGACTTCTTCCGCTCCCCTTACGCTGGGCCTTCGGCCTTTGCGGGCAATATTGATCTGCTGCCCGAAAGCCAGGAGGAGCTGGCGGCCGACTTTGAGATTTGGAAGGCCCGCGGCGGCGAGGATGCAGACCCGCTCTACACAGCGTTTAAGCATCGCAACGCCGATTGGCTCGAGAAGTACTGCGTCTACATGGCCGTCAAAAAGTACTTTGAAGGCGAATCGCGTCACGATTGGCCGGCCGATGTCGCGCGCTACAACGAGCATCTGATTGACGACAAGCGCTTCCACGACGAGGCAGAGCTGCAGGCGTACATGCAGTACCGCTTTGACCTGGCCTGGTGCGAGCTCATGAACTATGCGCACAAGAAGGGCATCGAGGTCATCGGCGACATTCCTATGTACGTTTCGGACGATTCGGCCGATGCGTGGAGCGAGCCCGAGAACTTCTGGCTGTCCGATTCCGGCAAGGCGATTGAGATTTCTGGCGCGCCGCCCGACAATTTTGCGCCCGAGGGCCAGGTGTGGGGCAACCCCACCTTCCGCTGGGATCACATGAAGGAGAACGGCTACCGCTGGTGGATGGACCGTCTGCGTCGCGCGTTCTCGCTCTACGACCGCGTGCGCCTGGATCACTTCTTGGGCTTCCACAGCTACTTTAGCATCCCCGCCGGCAAGGCCTGTGCCGACGGCCGCTGGCTTGCGGGACCGGGCAAGGACCTGTTCCAGACCGCCTACGACGAGCTGGGTCCACTCAACTTTATCGCCGAGGACCTGGGCTACCTGACGCCTGGCGTTCGCGCCATGGCTTCGACCTGCGGCTTCCCCGGTATGGACGTGCTTGAGTTTAGCGATTACGACGTCCGCTGCGGCGTGCATCCCACGCCGGGCAAGATACTGTACACCTCGACGCACGACACGTCGACGCTCGCCGGTTGGTGCACGCGCTCCTTTGCGGGCGGCGACGAGCCAAGCGGTGTTGAGGTGGCGGCCAAACTTATGGGCGACGCGCTGGCAAGCGACGCTCCCCTAGTGATGATGCCGCTGCAGGACATACTGGGGCTGGGCGACGATGCACGTATGAACGTGCCGGGTGTGGCCACAGGCAACTGGACATGGCAGGCGCAGGAGGCCGACATTGCCGCGGCCGAGGAGAAAACTGCGAAGCTCCTGCGCAGCACGCATAGATTCTGGGGCGAAGCGTGATAAAACCCCCGATATAGGGTACAGTTACAGCTGTTTGAATTTTTGCGGGCAGAGCGATCTGCCCGCTTTGTGCTGAAAAGGAAGTATTATGGCGCGCTACGATTACAAGTGCACGAGCTGCGGCAACGTGTTTGAGGTTGAGCACCCCATGTCCGAGACGCCCGAGGTCGTATGTCCCAGCTGCGGTGCCCCGGCGGCTAAGACGTTCTCGGCCAGCGGCATTAAGTTCGACGGCAGCGGTTTCTACAACACCGACCAGCGCAGTGGCGGCTCCAGCACCAGCGCCACCAACGGCTGCTGCGCCAACTGCCCGCATAATCACTAGAAACCAATCAGCCCCGCGACCGAAACCAATCGCGGGGCTGCCTCTTTCTGTTGCAGGTAGCTCTATGAGTTGCGGTGAAATAAGGACTGTTTGGCGGGCTTAAGCCGCTATTCAATCCCTATTTCACCGCAACTTAGTCGTTACTTGTGGACCAGGCGGGCGCAGAAGTGGCCGTCGTAGGAATCGGCATTTACCGGCACGCTTTGGAAGAGGCCTCGATCGTTCTGACGAACGGATACGAGCTTCTTGGCCTGATCGAACTCGGGGAGTTGCAGAATCTGCGCCTCGGAAAGCGGTGCCACGCTAAAGCTGGCACCCTCGGGAGAGTTCAGGAAAGCGTCCACCACCTGCGTGTTCTCCTCGTCGAAAACCGAGCACGTCGCATAGATGAGCTCGCCGCCGGCAGCCACGCGCGCAACAGCCTCTTTGAGCATCGTAAGCTGCAGTTTGGGCAGCTCAACCGTCACATCTTTTTCGGTCAGGCGCCACGGGATCTCGGGATGACGGCGCATGGTACCGGTGCCAGAGCACGGCGCATCGATAAAGACCGTGTCGAACTTAACCGGCTCGCCAAGCATGGCATCAAACGATGTGAGCACCTCATCAAGCTCGCAAGCATCACCCGAAACCGTACGAACGCCCTGAATACCGGCCTTATGCAGACGAGCGAGATTCAGATCGCACTTGCGATCATGCAGATCGAGCGCCGTATGCTGACGCTCATAGCCCGTACGCTTGGCCTGGCAAATCATCACATAGGTCTTGGTGCCACGACCGGCACCAATCTCAAGGCAGCTACCAGGGCGCGTGGCAGCTGTGGCGATAAGTTGCGCGTTGAGATCAGATGCCACCGCGGCAGCACGCTCAAACACGCCCGACGCAACCGTGGCCTGCGCATCGACCGGAGCATGGCAGCCAGGGAACACAGGCGCCACAAGCTGCGATAGGTACAGATCAGGTTTGGTTGCAAAGGCGTTCTCGTGCAAAGCGAGCGGCGCGGGGGCCAGATTGCCGGCAAAGTTAAGCGCACCCTCTGGCGTGTCAAACGACGCCATAATGCGAGCGCACAGCCAGCGAGGAAGACCCATCAAACGAGACAGACGAACCAGGCGGCGCTCGGACTCATCCACGTCGGATGCCGTGGCAAAGTCCTCAACGTTGTCAGCAACCTTGTGCAGCACCGCGTTTGCCAGGCCCGCAGCAGACTTAGCACCGCTGCGCACCAACTCAACACCCTGGCTCACGGCAACGCGGCCCGGCGTATGCAGGTAGAGCATCTCGAAGGCCGAGATGCGAAGCGCCATGCGAACGCGCGGCGCGACCTTTTTGGGCTTATCCAAAAACTGATCGAGCAACTCATCCAAAATACCCTGCGTCGCGGCAACACCGAGCGCCAAGCGAGCGGCAAACGCAGAATCGCGCTGGTCAATGGCCTTGGCGGAAGCACGGGAAGACAACACGTCGCGTGCGTACATGCCGCGGCGATCGGCCTCCATCAACACATCGAGCGCAAGTTTGCGCGCGGGAGACAGCTTGCTCATGACAAAACACCCCACGAAAGATCGGCACCCTGCAGGCCGGCGGCCCAGGCAGAAGCAGACATGGCACGCTTGCCATCAGGCTTAACCTCGAGCAGTTCAACCGAGGCATCAGAAAGGCCCAGATAAACACGTTTGGCCTGAACGAGAACCTGACCCTCGCCGAGCGACACATCAGCCGGCGCAGCATCGAGCACACGAACAGTCTTGCCGGCAATCACGCAACGAGCAGGCGCGGTATCGGACGAGGCCAGCACATGACGCACGCAATCAAGCGCCGCCATGTGCGGATCCAGACGCATCTCCTGCTTAGAAATCTTGGCAGCATGGGTAACGAGCGCCTCATCCTGTTCAGTCCACACGGCGGTGCCATCGGCAAGAGAAGGAAGCGTATCGGCAAGCAGTTTACCGCCAAGCTCACCAAGCTCCATGGTCAGCGCCTCAGCATGCTTACCGGCAACCGACGTGGAAGCCTGAGCACAATAAGCCCCAGTATCCACGCCGTGCCCGATGCGCATGATAGAAACGCCAGCAACCTCATCACCAGCGAGAATCGCACGCTGAATAGGAGCAGCCCCACGCCAACGAGGCAGCAAGGACGCATGAACATTCACAATACCAAGCGGCGCCATATGCAGCACCTCATCAGGCAAAATGCAGCCGTACGCAGCAACGCAGAAGATATCAGCCTGCGCAGCCTGGAGCGCCTCAACAACCTCGGGCGTCATACGATTAGCCTCAACGACTGGCAACCCCAGCTCAAGCGCCTTAGCCTTAACAGGAGACGGCTCCAACTTTTTACCACGCCCACGAACAGCATCGGGACGAGTAACAACAAGTGCAATCTCGTTCCCAGCCTCAACAAGCGAAGTAAGCGAAGGCACAGCAAAATCAGGCGTACCCATAAACACAATACGCATAAAAGTTAGTCTCCTCTCAATAACGAGCCGAGACGGCTACAAAACAAAAGCGTTCCGGGTCGCAAACGCACCCAGTCGCAAGAACAGTTCAACAAGAACAAATATACCCAAAACCAAAGAAAGAGCCGCAATAAAAGCAGCTCTTCCAACAAAGCAATTATCAGCGAAGACGCCCCTCCCTGGCCCACGGCACCCGGGCGAGACAAGCAGCGTTAACGTAGTCCCCGGGGCACCCGCCTATATCGTCCCGCGCGCAGTTTCGCAGCGCAGCGAGAATGTTTGAGCACGGGATGATATAGGCGGGT
>UQKW01000025.1 GCA_900541885.1 uncultured Collinsella sp. | reverse complement strand
TTCCTCAGGGCGCTCGTCCGGGAGGGCGGGATGCCGTTCGAGATGAGGGTCAAGACGCCGGCGCCCGACGAGGAGACGGCGAGTTAGCCGGCAGGTCGGCATGAAACGGCAGGGCCAGGCGAGCAACTCGTCCGGTCTCGGGCGCATCGCCCCTTGCCGGATTCAGATTCGACAAGGGGCGACCATTGTGCAATCGCAAGAAGATGACGGGGCGGAATGTCAATCCTGGTCTAACAGAGCCAATTAAAACTATCACCGATAAGGATGGAAAACCCGTCCAAAAGGGAGCTATGGTCAGCGAAATCCAGCCTCTGTTCTTCAAGCCTGGCAAGTCTGGTTGGAGCACCTTTGAGCTGATTCGTGCCTTCGGCAACCGCGGAGAGAACGTCCCTGGTCTCAACGCGAACACTGATGGCGTTTATTGCATCGGCAGCGAGCGCAACACCGAGATCAATCTCTTCCAGATTCGTCGCGGGTATGATCCCGAAGTCGCTACCATCCAGTGGGAAATGCTCTCCCGTGCCGCGTACTCTGTCGCCATCCCGCTGTACTCCGCTCTGATAACTGAAGTTAGCCCCTACTTCAGCGATCAGACCGTCTCCTTCGACCACTGCAATGCGAAAGACGTCGTGTACAACGAGGAGCCCGAGAACTCCATTAACTACGTCCTCATGGACATCAGCTCGCTCTGCTTTGAGAACCCTGACACCCTTGGTACCAGTGTCCGCACCTACCTCGACGCGCTCCAGAACGAGCTCATCGAGCAGAACAAGGAAGTTGACGCCGCTATGCTGGCCGAGACGACCACCGAGGGTCGCACCGCTCTGGCCAACAAGGCAGGCAAGGCTGCCACCGAGAACACCTACAAGAAGTGCAAGGCCCTGCTCCAGGAGATGCGCGCTTATCAGAAGGCCGGAAACTTTGACGAGCGCTTCACCCCGAGCGACCTGAACACCGAGACCAAGGGCCTCAAGGAGTCCATCACCTACGCCAAGGACGCCCTTGCCACCGACCCGGTCACCCCGGATCAGCCCGGCACTCCCGAGCAGCCCGGTAAGCCCGAACAGCCCAGCACCCCCGAGCAGCCTGAGCAGCCCACTAAGCCCGAGCAGCCCACCACCAAGCCCGAGAAGCCTGGCAAGTCGGACACCACGACCACGGTAACCACCAACAAGGCGAACACCAAGGGCGGCCTGCCCACCACCGGCGATCGTTTTGATGGCCGCGTGGTGGCTGCATTCGCCATCGCTGGCGTTGCCGTCATCTCCGCGGGCGGTTACTTCCTCTACCGTCGCAATAAGGAGTAACGTCCTAGCTGAGCGGGCAAGGCAGCAATGGCAGCCTCGCCCGCTCAGCCCGCTCTTTTGACCGGTGGGAAACCCGCCTGAAATCTTTTAAAAAAGATTTCCCCGCACACACTTCGCTGTGCTATAGTGCAGCGCAACAGCAACTAGGTGCGACCGCGCCACGGCATCACGAAAGGAGCCACCAACATGAAGAACACGATGAAGTCTCTCAACAACTGGTGGTGGCGTGATGCGAATACGATCGGTCGACAGTGAGTCCCTCACGCCTGTTTTTGCGCTCTAGGTGATTGGAAGGCCTCCGGTTTCGACCGGGGGCCTTTTTCTATCTCGAGCCCGATCGCATTCGCATCACGCGCCTCCGCTTTTCTCTTGCACCCCCATTCCGAAAGGCTTTTCACCATGTCTCAGAACACCACCGCCGCCCAGCCCCGCACCGTCCAGACCGCCGACCGCGGCAAACTCGACGTCCGTGCCCTCGTCCTGCTCGCCATCCTGCTCGCTGCCGGCTTCATCCTCAACTTCACCGTCGGCAAGGCCATCTCGGGCATCTCGGGCGGCATGATCAGCCCCGAGTTCATCATCTCGGCCTTTTGCCTCACCATTCTGGTCATTCGCCCCAACATCGGTCAGGCGCTCGTCATTGGCCTCATCTCGGCTGCCGTGATCCAGATCACCACTACTTCGCCGTTCGTCGATTTTGCCGCCGAGGGCATCGCCGCCATGCTCATGGCCGGCATCGTCAACGCCGCCGGCAAGAACGGTCAGGTCAAGCCCGCCATCGCCATTGTTGCAACCTTCCTGACCACCTTTGTCTCCGGCGTCATCTTCATGGTCATCAAGATGGCCATGCTCGGCGTGGTAGGCGAGCTCGCCGCCGCCATGTTGCCCGTCGTCGCCATGACCGCCGTCTTTAACGCCATTCTGGTCGGCGCCCTCTACATGCCCATCCAGAAGGCCCTTAAGCTCAACTAACCTGCTCGGCTTTACGAGCCACCCCATCTTGGCGTTCATTCGTCGCTCGCGTACCCAAGTACGCTTCGTTCCTCTTTCGCGCCAACCTGGGGCACCTCGTAAAGCCGTCTCCGTACTTCACCACCAAAGACTGTCCCAAACAACGAGCTTTTGGGGACGTTCTTAGACGACTCGTCATGTAAGAACGTCCCCAATGACTATGAAAGGTATCCATGAAAACGATCATCAACGTCGACGATGTCTCGTTCTCCTATGGTGCGCAGACCGAGCAGGCGCTTAAGCACATCTCGCTCGACGTGAACAAGGGAGATTTCATCGGCATCATCGGACCCTCGGGCGCCGGCAAGTCCACGCTTGCCGCCTGTCTGTCGGGTGCTGTGCCCCACCACTACACCGGCACGTTCTTCGGGTCCGTCATGGTTGACGGCCACGACACCTGCGAGGTCTCGCTGACCGACGTGTCGCAAATCGTCGGCAGTGTGCTGCAGGATATCGACACGCAGATGGTCGCCTCGGTCGTCGAGGACGAGATGCTCTTTGGCCTCGAGAACTTTGCCGTTCCCCACGACCAGATCGAGCAGCGCGTGAGCGAGACGCTCGAGACCGTCGGCATCAGCGACCTGCGCGACCGCGAGATCGCCACCCTCTCGGGCGGACAGAAGCAAAAGGTGGCCATCGCCGCCATCCTCGCCATGCGTCCGCGCGTCTTGGTTCTCGACGAGCCCACCGCGGCACTCGACCCCGCCAGCTCCACGCTGGTCTTCGAGACGCTGCGTGAGGCAAACCGCATACTTGGAATCACCATCGTCGTCGTTGAGCAAAAGGTCGCCCTGCTCTCGGAGTACTGCAACCGCGTGCTCGTGCTCAACCATGGCGAAATCGCACTGCAGGGCGAGCCGCACGAGGTCTTCGCACACACCGATGAGCTTCGCACCATTGGCGTCGACTGTCCCCGTGTCACACGCATCTTCAATAGCCTCGAGGCCGATGGCCTGGCAAGCGGCACCCCTTGCTTGGATGTCGACGAAGCCGAGTGTCTGATTTCGGGTATCGTCGACCCCGCACACGCTGCCATCGAAGCCCAGGCGCCCGCCGGTTCCCCGCATGCACCGTCGTTGCGTCCTCATGCCAAGGATGCCGAACCCGTACTCACCTTCGACCATGTTGAGTTTGCCTATCCCAACGGCGGCGCCGCCGTACACGACCTTAACCTGACCCTCTACCCCGGTGAGCTCGTGGGCATCGTCGGTCAGAACGGTGCCGGCAAGACCACGCTCACCAAGCTGCTCACGGGCCTGCTCAAGCCCGCCTCGGGCAGCGTGCGCGTCACGGGACTGGATACTGCAACCGTTCCCACGAGCCGCATTGCCCGCGAGGTCGCGACCCTCTTCCAAAACCCCGACCGCCAGATCTGCAAGGATACCGTGCTCGACGAGGTCGCCTTTGGCTTGGAGCTTGCCGGCATCGACCGTGCCGAGGCTCTGCGTCGCGCCCAGCTGGTCATCGACCGCTTTGGTCTGCCCGCCGACGAGGCACCGTTCTCGCTTTCGCGTGGCCAGCGACAAATGGTGGCACTTGCCTCCGTCGTAGTGGTTGAGCCCAAGATCGTCGTGCTCGACGAGCCCACGAGCGGCCTTGACTACCGCGAGTGCATGACCGTCATGGAAACCGTGCGCACCATGGCCGAGCGCGGATGCGCCGTCATCATGGTCTGCCACGACATGGAAGTCGTCTCCGACTTTGCCGAGCGCATCGTAGTAATGGCCGACGGCCGCATCCTCGACCGCGGCCGCACGCACGAGCTGTTCTCGAACATCGATCTCATGCGGCGTGCCTACGTGGAGCCTCCCCAGGTTATTGAACTCTCGCGCCGTCTGGCATCTTCCGTCTCGCCCGCTTTTGCGCAGGTGAGCGAGGTCACCGATGTCGTTCGAATTACCAAGGAGATGGTCCACCGTGGTTAACGTCATCGACTACATGCCGGGCGATACGCTGCTGCATCGCCTGAACCCCGTCGTCAAACTGGGCCTCGCCGCCGCCATCATCGTCGGCATCTTCTTGTCCGACACCTACGTGGCGCTGCTGGGCTTTTTGGCACTCACCCTTGCACTGGGTACCTATGCCGGCGTCGTCGACCGTCTGCTCTCGCTGCTCAAGTTGCTGATTCCGCTCGCGCTTATCATGCTGGTGCTCCAGCTGGCCTTTATGCGCGATGGCAACGTGGTGTGGGGCTTTATCACCGACGCGGGCCTCATCACGGGATCGAAGGCCTGCCTGCGCCTGCTAGGTGTGGCGTTGCCACTCATCCTCATGCTCATGGTGACCAAGCTCAACGACCTTGCCAACGCCTGCGTCGAGGTGCTGCACGTGCCGTATCGCTATGCCTTCACCTTTACCACGGCGCTGCGCTTTGTACCGGTGTTTGGTCAGGAGATGAACGCCATCATGGAGGCGCAGACCGCACGCGGCGTCGAGTACGACACCAAGAACCCCATCAAGAAGCTTAAGCTCATGTTGCCACTGTGCGTGCCGCTGCTCATCTCGAGCGTGGGCAAGACCGATGCCACCGCGCTTGCCGCCGAGCAGCGCGGCTTCTACCTGCGCACACGCGCCAGCTCGTACAAGCGCTATCCCATCAAGGGTCTGGACATCGCCGTGCTCATCGTCAGCATCGCCCTCATCGCCATCGGCTTCCTGTTCTAGTTCACCACCGACAGCAACCGCCCAACGCAAAAGGCCTCGGCTCGCACCAAACGAGCCGAGGCCTTTACTGTTTCTCCAGATAAAACCCACCATAATTAACCTGTCCCTTTTTGGCAGGTCGGAAGCTAGAGGCGGTAGGGAGCGCCGCTGCGGATGATGGATTCGCGCACCAGGACGTCCATGGCGTCGAGGGTGATCTCGGGCATCTCACGGTATTTCTGCAGCACCGAGAGCTCCGTGCAGGCCAGGATGACGCGGTCGCAGCCGCTACGGGCGAACTCCCACATCACGCGGTCGAACTTATCCATATCGGGCTCACGTCCGGCCTTCACATCATCGTAGATAAGCGACATCACATCGTTCTGACGTTTCTCGCTGGGATAGACAACCTCAACACCCGCAGCCTTACATTCGCGGCCGTAGACGCCCGCGCCCACGGTGCCATCGGTTCCCATAATGCCAATCTTGTGCACCGGCTCGGCCGGCATACTCAGGTTGGGATCGAACTCGCACTCCCCCATCACCGCACCGGCCAGAGCATAGCGCACCGACTCACGCGGCATGTGGATAATCGGCACCTTCGTAAACGACTGGATCTGGTCGTAGAAGTAGTGCGACGTGTTGCAGGGAATGGCAATGTGCGCACAGCCCAGCGACTCGAGTGCCTGGGCGCACTCTTTCATGGTCGCCAGCAGCTTGGCATGCTCGCCGGTCTTAATGGCCAACGTGCGGTCGGGCATGGTCGACTTGGAGAGCACCACCATGTCGATATGTTCCTGATCGCAGGCAGCAGCCGTATGACGCACCACCTGGTCGTAGTAATACGACGTGGCCTCGGCGCCCATACCGCCGATAACTCCCAGCTTTTCCATCGCCGCCTCCTTGGTGACGCTTGCGCAATTGCGCGTATCATACCCGCGCCCGCCCGAAGCAAACCGGACGGGCGCCGCGCTCATCTACTTGTAATACGTCTTGAACAGCTTAAAGTGGCGCAGCTTGGTGTGCCACATGCGCAGCCAGCGATTAAAGACAAAGTCGCCCTTCATAAACGAAGGGTCGGCGCCCTTGCCTTCCTTGTCCAGGCGATGCACCTTAGCGCGCAGCTCGGGATCCTTGACGTACTTGTCGACGACGCCCATGGGAACGACCATCCACAGCGCCTCGTCCTGTGCCGTCACAAACTCCGGCTCAAACGGGCGGTCGAACACATACTCGTCCACCACATACTTGGCAACGTTAAAGCCGCTGTTGGTAACGTAGTAGTTGCTGCGGCCCTGGCGCGTGTTGAAATCGAAGAACTTAAACGAGCCGTCGCGCTCGTCGTACTTAACGTCAAAGTTGGAATAACCTACAAAGTTCAGGTCCTCGAGCAGCTTGCGCACGCCGCCCATGAGCTCGTCATTGGGCTCGGTAATGATGCAGGCATGGTTGCCGACACCGTGAGGCTGATGCTCCTCGAGCAGCACGTGACCCAGGCACATCATGCGGACCTTGCCGTTGCGGTCGGAATAGCTGGTGAGCACGCGCATGTACTCGTCGTTGCCGGGCACGCGATCCTGCAAGATCAGGTCGTCGGTGTAGCCGCTGGCATACGAATCGCGAATGACCTGTTCCAGCTCGGCGCGGTCGGCAATCTCATAGGCCTTCTTCTGGCCCTCGAACTCATGCTGCCACCACATGATGCCGTCAGAAGGCTTCAGAATCATCGGGTAAGGAAAATCGATCTGGTCGAGCACTTCGGCAGGCGCCTCACCCTGGGCGTTCAGCATCGCCATGGTGAAGGTAAAGGTGTGCGGATAGGGCACGCCATGCTTCTCGCACAGCTCGTAGAAGATCTCCTTCTTCTGGCACTGCTCAAGCATGCTATAGGGAGCGTAAGGCGCGACGATGTTATCCGCCAACTCATGGGCATCCTTGGCTTGAGCCACGAGAGCGACATAGTTGTCACCACAGCCCACAAGGACAATCGTCTTATCGGCATGCGCTTGGGCAATGCCGTTGACGGTTTTGAGCATCACGGGCATGGTATCGATATCCACGTTGGGCGTGTAGTCGATAATCTGGCTGCGGTACGCGGGACCCGTCTGATACTTGCCAAAGACCAGACTCTTGACCTGGTACTCCTCGTAGAAGGCACGCGCCACCGAATAGGCGTTGATGTCGCCACCAAGCAGCACGGGAATGAACTCGCGCTCTGTAAATTGCAATGCCATGGAAACTTCCTATCATGAACTGCCCACACAACGGGCGGTCTTTGCGCAACTGATTTATTCTAGCGCGCCAAGCCGCCGGCGCCCAAAGCTCCACCGTATCTATGGCAATCAACGTAATTGTCCAGCACGAAGGCCAGCACGAAGACGGCGCTCACCGTTGTATGACAATGGGCAATGAACCTACCATTGTTGTAGGATTCAACATGTTGCCCGCCCCGTCGAAAGGTGCACCGTGCCCCAGGCTCATCCGATCAACAACCCCATCATTGACGCCGCCAAGCGCGAACTTGCGGATCGTGCCCAGACGGCAGTTCCCCTACGCACCGCAAACGATGCTTACAACGGGCCTGCCCGTATCGTCTCAATCAACACGTCGGAGCACAAAGGCACTCGCAAGTCGCCCGTCGCCGATGGACGCGACACCGTCATCGAGCAATTTGGCCTCGCTACCGATGCGCACGCCGGACATTGGCACCGCCAGGTCTCTTTTTTAGCCGCGGAGTCCATCCAGACGGCGCAGGCACGCGGGCTCGACGTACACGAGGGTGACTTTGGAGAGAACTTCACCACGCAAGGCATCAATCTACTCTCGCTCCCCCTGGGAACGCAGCTCAAGATTGGCAACGATGTCCTGGTCGAAATCAGTCAGATCGGTAAGGTCTGCCACACCCGCTGTGCCATCTACTATCTCGCCGGCGACTGCATCTTTCCCCACGAGGGCGTTTTTGGCGTGGTGCTAAAGGGCGGAGAGGTCCATACCGGCGACGAAATCCAGGTGGTCAAGCTCGGCGACGGCACTTGCTCGTTCACCCCCGCCGAGGCGCTCGAAGAGATTGAGCAGGCTCGCCAGGAGGGCACGCTGTAGTTGTAAAACCCCACGTTGAGATAGCTTTTACAGCCCAAAGCTCCTCTTAAACAGGCCCCCGTAACGTTAAAGTTGAACTCTATGGTTTCTCAACAATTCATCATAACTGCAGGTCAAAGCCAAAGCCTCAAGTTCAACTTGACCCTTTGGAACCTTTAAGGTTCAAGTTGAGGTCGAAAGCAGTAGTAGAATACCGTTCGAACCATAACCTACGATTGATTGCAGAGGGACTGGATGCAGCATTCGAATCATCGCACCGCAGCGCTCATTGCGTCGAAGCCGGCTCGTATCATCACGAGCGCCGCGCTCGCCGTTGCGCTGACGGCCTCGCCGATGCTCTCCCCCGTTGCGGCGTATGCCGCCTCGCAGGCAACGCAGGACCAGCTTTCCGCAGCCCAGCAGAAGATCGAAGCCGCCACGAGCGCCTACAACGACGCCCGCACCAAACTCGATGACCTGCAAAAGCAGATTGACTCCAATGAGGCAAGCATCGAGGAAATCGAGGCTAAGCTTCCCGAGCAGCAGGCCAAGGCAAGCTCCGCCATGCGCGATCTGTACAAGTATCAGAAGGGCACCAATCCCATCGTGAGCTTCCTGGTCAACGCGCAGAGCCTGGGTGAGTTCATCACGACCTGCAAATACACCAACCAGATCACGAGCTCGAGCGTCGACGAGATCGAAGAGCTCAATAACATGCAAACCGAACTCGAGCAGAACAAGGCCGAGCTCCAGCAAGCCAAGTCTCAGCTTGAGGCAGAGCAGAAAAACGCCGAGGATGCGCTGGCGCAGGCCCAGCAGCTCCGCAGCGAGGCACAGGCAAAAGCAGAGCAGGAAAATGCCGCCGAGCTTGCCAAGCTTGAGGCCGATAAGGCCGCTGCCGCCGAGAAGCTCTCGGGCGAGGGCGTAAGCGGCAGCAATTCCAGCAGCCAGGCCACCAACACCAACACCACCATCGACACCACGGTGAACAACGCCAATACCGGTAGCTCCGATTACGATTCGTTCATTAATGAGTGGACGAGCCGCATCGACAATTATCTCGCCGGCTCCCCCATGGCAGGCCAGGGCTACAACTTTGCCGTCGCCGCTTGGAATACCGGTGTCGACCCCCGTTGGTCCCCCGCCATCGCCTGCATCGAGAGCACAAAGGGTGCTTATTGCGCCAATTCTTATAACGCCTGGGGCTGGAGTGCACGTGGCGGCGGTTGGCGCAGCTTTGGCAGCTGGAGCGAGGGCATCTCCGCTCACGTTGCCTATCTGGGCGCCAACTACGGCTCCACCCTTACCCCGGCTGCGGCCAAAAAGTACTGCCCGCCCACGTGGCAGGACTGGTACAACAAAGTCGCCGCTCAGATGAACCGCATCTAAGTGCAACTGCAAAGGGCCCCAACGGGGCCCTTTTCTTTTAGGTAGCGGAGGTATCGACGACGCCGGTCGCATTGGCAACCGCGACTATGACGATCATGCATAGGAGCAGCACACCCAATGCCTTGAGCCAGAGTTTCGCGAGTTTCTTGCCGCGATAGCTGTCGAGCAGTGCGAATCGCCGACGAAGACGGCGCTTATCGAGCAGCGCAAAATGCATAAGCACCATAAGGCCATCGACAAAGAAAAAATACTCGATTATGAGAAACCACGTCGGGTAGCTTTGGTTTGCTCCGGTGGGGTGAAAGACGGCAAAGTGACTTCCGGCAAAGAACACAAGCAGCGAGAAGCAGACGAGCGTATTCCAAATGCGCCCCAGAGACTCCGGAATGCGAGAAAGCAGGCCGGGCATAGCAGGGGTGGCAAGCTTAGGAAGGTCTGTGGAACCCCGGGGCTCTTGAGACGTTAATACCGTCTCTGACGCCGGGGCACAGTCAGGCACAGGCACAGGCGCAGGAGGCCGCACAGGGCAACTCAGGTCGTATGCCGCGCGCGTCGCCCGTCCCAATGCCCCCGCGCTCGCAAAACGCTTGGCCGGGTCGAGAGCCATCGCCATGCAAATGACATCGGTCAGGGAAGCGGGAATGCCGCGCATCTCGCATTGTTCGCGCATGTCGATCCCCGGTTTTTGATCGACTCCTGTCAAGCAGAAGAACAGCAGGGCGCCCAGCGCATACACATCACTTCGCACACTCGTCTGCCCAAACCCATACTGCTCGGGCGGCGCATAGGGTCGCGTGCCGAACTTGACGGTGTCGGCATCGGCGCCATCGCGCCATACGCGGGCGATTCCCAAGTCGATAATCACCAGCGATGAAAATGTCAGGCCGTCATCAGGCGTATAGTTAGCACCTGTCACGATGATATTCGACGGCTTGAGGTCACGATGGATCACCGGCGCCGACGTCTCCCCCGCCATTGCAAAACCGGCGTGGAGCTCGCCCACGGCATCGCATAGGGCAGGATACAATTCGTGCGCATAATCGGGGGTGGCTCCCAGACGGTCCACCAGCGCCCCGAGCGTCTCCCCTTCGATGTATTCCATAACCACGTTGAGCTCGTCGCCCACACGACGACAATCGACGATTCTGGGCAGGTGCTCAAAACGCCTGCCTGCCCGCTGAGCGGCAAACAGACGCTCGTATGCCCCGCCGATTTGAGCCGAAGCATCGATGCGTTTACGGACAAAGAGGCCGAGCGAACCACCGCCGGTTCCTTCAAAGTACACGAGCTCGGTTGCTTCAACGGACGAGCGCTTAAGTACACGCTCCACGCGATAGCTGTCGTCGCGATCGAGCGACGCCAGGTGCTCGGCAAGCGCTGCGGTCAGCTCGTCATCGGAATATGTTGGGGTCTGAGTATCCATAGCCTCCATCATAGCGCAGGGCGCAGACACCCCATGGCATCCGCGCCCCGTTCGTTTGCATCGTTGCTCGGCAGCTCCGCCGGCTCAGATATCAGCCGCTAACTCACCGTCTCCTCGCCAAAGCGATACAGCTCCTCGTTGACCTTTTGGAGGCTGCACCCGCGATCGATGCAAAAGATGATAATCGCATCGCGGCGGTCCTTGCAGTTAAGGACGCTTACCCCGGCAGCCGTCAGCGCACGGTTGGTCTCTTTGAGCGTCAGCGCCATCGCAAAGGCAATCTGCAGCACCTTATTGCGGCTCGGATGCCGCGCACCGGTAAAGATCTGATACCCAAAGGTCTCATTGAGATCGGCCATACGAACCACGCGCGAGCGCTCCAAGCCCTTTTCCTGCAGTAGCTGCTTCAGGTAGTTCGAAAGCGACGGAGCGGCAAAGTCGTGTTCTTTGATATAGCCATCGATGTTCGGCGCATCGAGAAGCTCATTGAGCAACTCCTCGGTCAGCTTTTTATCGGACATACGACTTCACCTCCCCCAGTGCATGCAACATGCTAGAAACCGCTTACGTCCGAACGCTCCCAGCTAGCAACCTGGTCGGGAGACACCGTACCCAGCGCCTCGAACTTCCAGGAGCCGCCCGCCTTCAGATGATTGGTGTTTGCAAGAGCCGTTCCAACCTGGTTGCCATCGGCATCATACAGAACATATTCAATCTGAATGTAGCTCTTTTCCTTGTCCGTGTTATTGGTCAGGGTGCCCGTGATCTTATAGGTAAACTGATTGGAAGTGTCTTCAGCCTCGTCAGCAATGGTATACGGTTCTTGCGGTTCTTTTTGCTCCTTAGCCTGCTGTGTCGTCTCGGCAGGTTTTGCCGAATCGCTCGCAGACGAATCGGTTGAGTTGCCGCCCATAGAGCCCACGGCACCGACAATAACCAGCACCACGATGATGCCTAGGACAATCTTACCGATTGGCTTCTTTCCCTCTTTTGCCATTATTCATCCTTCCTACGATCCGGCTACCGTGCCGGCACACAGCACATCGTAGGAAGGATTAAACTTGAATTCATTAGCTGAGAGCTAAGGTTGCGGCAAACGGCCAATGCAGTTATCCAAACGTTGAGCAAACGCACTTTGCGCAACCATCTGCTGGCAGCGCATCAACCCACCGTGACGGATTCCCCGGTAAAGGCACTGACCATCAACAGGACAAAGAACACCAGGTAGCTGACACTCAGCGGGTACGCAATGACCAGGAATACAACCCAGCCGACATTGGTTTTACCGTCGGCACGGCGTTGCTCGCGATTGCGGCAGAGCCAAATCGTCACGCCAATAGCCACAATCAACAGCACGAGTGCCGCTGCTGCCAACCCGGCAAGCGCAAACATAACGCCAATGCTCACAGCAATAACCGGAAGCAACAACAAGCCGCATCCACACCCACCGGGACTATAAACGGCAGACTGTCGGCGTCGTTCCATCGTCACTCCAACCTCAATATCTTTGAGCACTACAACGCAGCGGCCTGCTGGACAGGAACGATCTTATTCAGCTCCGGTTCGATCCGCCTTTTCTCGGCCTCAAGGTCAAACGCCACCTGAGCGCGCAGCCAATAACCATCCGTCAGGCCAAAATAACGGCAAAGACGGAGGTCGGTGTCGGCCGTCACGCGACGTTTTCCCAAGACAATCTGCCCGATACGCTGAGCCGGAATCCCAGTCTCTTTCGCAAGGCGATATTGAGAAATGCCCATGGGAACAAGAAACTCCTCTTTGAGAAGCTCACCAGGAGTCACCGGCGACAGCAAATCGGCCGAAGTCTCATCACTTGTGATAATCGACGATTTCGACATTCCAAGCCATCTCCTGTCTCCACTCAAAACAGACCCGATAGCGCTCGTTAACACGGATGCTATATTGACCGGCACGATCGCCCTTCAAAGCTTCCAGGCGGTTGCCCGGTGGAACGCGAAGATCATCAAGCGAAGCACAAACCTGCAGTTGGCGAATCTTCCTCAACGCAACACGCTCAAAGGGCACGAACCTCCTGACCCGCACACCCATGGCAAAGCGTTCGGTATCCTCATCTTTATACGATGCAATCATAGTATCGCCTTACGTTAGTAACGTCAAACGTTTCTATAGACTTACATCTCTATTATATCGTACGTTTGTTCGTGTTTTCTAGAACAAATAGTCCTTTGCGCCTTAGTCAAGCAAAAGCAATCGTTTGTAGACATCGAGGCCTTTGAGAAGGATTTCCTCGTCAAAGAGCATGCTATCGGTATGCAGAGCACTCGTGGCATAGGCGGGACAGCCCTCGGCGTCGCTCGGATTGTCCTGACTGACAGGAACGCCCGTGCCCAGCAAGAAGAACACGCCCGGCAGATGGCGCTGATAGAACGCGAAATCCTCGGCGATTAGCAGCGGCTCGTCCACGAGCTGCAATTCGGGCAGAGCGGGCGCGATTCGGGCAAACAACTCAGGGTCGTTATCGACCGGCGGATAGCCCTCGGCAAAGTCGAGATCATACGTGCAGCCCGTTGCGGCGCAGGCATCGTCCAACACACGGCGCACGCCTTCGCGCGCGCGGTCGAACATGCCGTCCGTAAACACACGCAGACTGCCGGCAACATGGGCCTCCCCCGCCACCGCGTTGCAGACGGTACCGGCCTGCAGCAGGCCGAACTTACCAATGCAGGGCTCGTCGGCACCCAACTCGTCAATCAATTCACGCTCGGCAACCAAGAACTTGGCAGCCGCCAGCGCCGCATCGTGCGATTCGTTTACGGGAACGCCGTAGGTCTTGGCGATATGGATGCTTGTCCCGTGAATGTGCACGTGCGTCTCACTCGAGCGCGCCAGCAATGGACCGGAGCAGCTCGCCAACGTGTTCGCAGGCAGATCGGGCCACACGTGAAACCCGAAGATGCGGTCCGCCCCGTAGCGCTCAAACACCCCGCTCTCACAAACTGTCTTGGCGCCACCGGTCGTCTCCTCGGCAGGCTGGAACACAAAGAGCACGTTGCGCTTGATGGTACCCGGCTGCTCACGAATCGTGCGATCGACAAAGGTCGCCGCCGCAAGTGCCATGGCCATGTGTCCATCGTGTCCGCAAGCGTGCATCTTTCCGGGATGCGCCGAGGCAAAGGCCGCACCCGTCGCCTCCGCGATGGGCAGGGCGTCCATGTCGGCGCGAATCGCCGTGGCACGCGTAGCGCCCACACCGGCATCGAAGAAGGCACAAACGCAGCTCGGACACGGATGGGTCACCTCACAGGCGAGCGGCGCCAACACGCCCTCAATATAGGCTATGGTTTGAGGAAGATCGAAATCGAGCTCCGGAATGCGATGCAGGTCGCGACGATAGCGACGAAGTTCTTGGAGCTCGGTCATAAAGGATCCTTTCATGGGGCATATCCATTCCCACAATATTGTGATGCAGAATTGTGACGCCCTTGTTTCTAGCATATCCCTGCATTTTTTAAACGTTATATACGAATACTCTTGTTTGGTAAAGTGCAACGTGGTAGGGTCGTTAACACTTGATAGAGGCGCGGGCACGAAGAACCGCGGGCGAGCCGGCAGGCTTTGACCCCGTGGGGAGGCGAAACCCGCCGAACTGGGCTTTTCGGGCACGAACAACCTGGTGGGCCTGCGGGAAACACCCACAGGACTGTCTGCAGCAATGCGGGAGCGCTATCCGGACATGGGGTCCACGCTATGCGGATTCGATGCGCAGATGGCGCCGTCTGGATAGCGAGGTTTACGGGACATGGCATTGACCCCCAACGAGGCGTATGCGGCCAAGCAGCCGTTTGTGAACAAGGAGACGCTCGAGCATATCGTCGAGCAGTTCCCCACGCCGTTTCATCTATACGACGAGGCGGGCATCCGCCGCAACATGCAAGAGGTGCGCGACGCCTTCGCATGGAACCCGGGCTTTAAGGAATACTTTGCCGTCAAGGCCAATCCCAACCCGGCGCTCATCTCCATTCTCAACGAATACGGCTGCGGCTGCGATTGCTCGAGCTATACCGAGCTCATGATTGCCCGCTCGCTGGGTATCACCGGCCACGACATCATGTTCTCGTCCAACGACACGCCGGCGGCGGACTTTGAGCTCGCCGACAAGCTGGGCGCCATCGTCAACTTTGACGACATCAGCCACATCGAGTTCTTTGAGCGCGTCGCGGGCCCCATCCCCAAGACGGTCAGCTGCCGCTTTAATCCGGGCGGCCTGTTCCAGCTCTCTAACGGCATTATGGATAACCCCGGCGACTCCAAGTACGGCATGACCACCGAGCAGCTCTTTGAGGCCTTCCGTATGCTCAAGGCCAAAGGCGCCGAGAATTTTGGCATCCATGCCTTCCTTGCCAGTAACACCGTCACCAACGACTACTACCCCAAGCTCGCACGCATCCTCTTTGAACTTGCCGTGCGCCTGGAGCGCGAGACCGGCGCACATGTCGCCTTTATCAATCTGTCCGGCGGTGTGGGTATCCCCTACCTGCCCGAGCAGCAGGCTAACGACATCCACGCCATCGGCGAGGGCGTACACGCAGCCTACGACGAGATTCTGGTCCCCGCCGGCATGGGCGATGTGGCCATCTGCACCGAGATGGGCCGCTTTATGATGGGCCCCTACGGCTGCCTGATCACCAAGGCCATCCACGAGAAGCAGATTTACAAGGACTATATCGGCGTGGACGCAAGCGCCGTCGACCTCATTCGTCCCGCTATGTATGGTGCCTACCACCACATTACGGTAATGGGCCAGCCGGGTGGCGCCGACAAGACCACAGCGCCCGTTACGGACACCTACGACATCACGGGTAATCTGTGCGAGAACAACGACAAGTTCGCCATCGATCGCGAGCTGCCGCATATCGACATGGGTGATGTGCTCGTGATCCACGATACCGGCGCGCATGGCTACTCCATGGGCTACAACTACAACGGCCGTCTGCGCTCCGCCGAGGTCCTGCTGCGCCCCGATGGCTCGGCCGACCTCATCCGACGCGCCGAGCGCCCGGGCGATTACTTTGCCACGCTCGACGTGCTGCCGTGCGGCCGCGAGCTGTTGGCCAAATCGCGTGCCGAAAGCGCCCGTCGTCGCGCCCAGGACGAACGCCTGGCCGTCGCCGCCCAATGGAACAAACGCATCCAGATCGCGGAAGCGAAGGAGAAGAACATGGATATCCGCAACCTCGAGGGTTCGATCGTCGCCCTTGTTACACCGTTTAAAAAGGACGGCAGCGTCGACTTTGACGCGCTCGAGCGCCTTATCGATTTCCACCTGCAAAATGGCACCGACGCCATCCTCACCCTGGGCACCACCGGCGAGAGCGCCACGATGACCGATGACGAGGACAACTCCGTCGTCGCCGCCGTGGTCAAGCAGGTTGCAGGACGCGTCCCCGTCATTGCAGGCTCGGGCTCTAACTCCACGCAGACCATGCTCACCAAGTCGCTCACCTACCAAGGCCTGGGCGCCGACGGTCTGCTGCTCATTACCCCCTACTACAACAAGTCTAACGAAGAGGGTATCTACCAGCACTTTAAGACCGTAGCGGATGCCGTGGACATCCCCTGCATCCTGTACAACATCCCCGGCCGCTGCGGCTGCGGCATCAGCGAGCGCAACGTAGAGCGCTTGGCCGCGCACCCCAACATCATGGGTATTAAGGAAGCCTCGGGCAACGTCGCCTACGCGGCCAAGATTGCCCACCTGCTGTCCGACGACTTCCGCATGTACTCGGGCGAGGACGCGCTCACCGTACCGCTCATGAGCTTGGGCGCCTCGGGCACCATCAGCGTGTGGGCCGATGTTCAGCCGCAGCTCGTGCACGACATGTGCCGCGCCTACCTGGACGGCGACGTGGCACGTGCCCGCGACATCCAGATTGCCGGCCAGCCGCTCATCAACGCCCTCTTTAGCGAGGTCAACCCCATCCCCGTCAAGGAGGCACTCGCCCAGATGGGTATGATCGAAGCCAACTACCGCATGCCGCTGTGCCCCATGGCCAACGACACGCGCGCTGCACTTACCGATGCTCTGAAAGGAGCTGGTCTGCTTGATTAAGACCGTCATTATGGGAACGGGCCGCATGGGCTCGCTCATCCGCACCACCGCCGAGAGCATCGTTGATGCCGCCGGTCAGCCCGTCTTTGATATCGTCGCCCAGATCGGCTTTGATCTGACCGAGCTCGAGAGCGCTCCGGCTGCCGATGTGATCATCGACTTCTCGAACGTCGCGACCTTTGATGCCGTCGTTGCCTATGTCGAGCGTACGGGCGCCGCACTCGTTTCCGGCACCACGGGCTACACGCCTGAGCAGATGGACCGCCTGCGCGAGCTGGGCCAGAACGCCCGCGTCATGCACTCGGGCAACTACTCCATCGGCATCGCCACTCTGCGCCATCTGGTGGCCCAGGCCACGCGCGAGCTGCCCGGCTTTGACTGCGAGATCGTCGAGACGCACCACAACCAAAAGGTCGATGCCCCCAGCGGCACCGCCAAGCTACTGCTCGACGCCGTGGTCGAGGCCGAGCCCGAGGCCGGCTATCACCCCGTCTACGGCCGCGAGGGCATGTGCGGCGCGCGCGACCCCAAGGAGATCGGCATGCACTCGCTGCGCGGCGGCACAGTCGCCGGCGTGCACGAGGTGAGTTTCTTTGGCCAGGACGAGGAGGTCACGCTCACCCACCGCGCCACGAGCCGTCAGATCTTTGTCAACGGCGCGCTGGCAGCCGCGCAGAAGCTCGTCACCCGCGAACCCGGCTTCTATACGTTCGACCAGGTCATGTTTGCCTAACCAGGTATCAACCGGATCCACCCAAAGGAGAGACAGCAAATGAGCAATGCAGCCGAGATGGATGCACAGGAGATTATCAACTACATCGCCACCGCGCCCAAAAAGACGCCCGTCAAACTGTACGTGCGCGAGAAGCCGGGCATGAAGGTCCAGTGGGGCAATGCACACGTCTACGGCGGTCGTCGTGGCAAGACCGTCTTTGGCGACTGGGATGAGCTCAAGGCCATCCTCGATGCCAATGCCGACTCCATCGACTACTACGATGTGGAGAACGACTGCCGCAACTCCGCCGTCCCCATGCTCGACCTTAAGGGCATCAACGCCCGCATCGAGCCGGGCGCGATCATCCGCGACCGCGTCGAGATCGGCGACCGCGCCGTCATCATGATGGGTGCCATCATCAACATCGGCTCCGTCATTGGCGAAGGCTCCATGATCGACATGGGCGCCGTGCTGGGCGGCCGCGCCACCGTGGGTAAGAACTGCCACATCGGCGCCGGCACCGTACTGGCAGGCGTCGTTGAGCCCGCGAGCGCCACGCCCGTCGTCATCGAGGATGATGTCATGATTGGCGCCAACGCCGTGGTCCTGGAGGGCGTACGCGTGGGCAAGGGCGCCGTCGTGGCTGCCGGTGCCGTGTGCGTCGAGGACGTCCCCGCCGGCGCCGTCGTGGCCGGTGTTCCCGCCCGCGTCATCAAGATGCGCGACGCCCAGACCGACAGCAAGACCGGTCTCGAAGAGGGCTTACGTCAGCTGTAGGGTTACGCGGTTTTACCAAACCGCGTAACTAGTCGACGCTGCAAACGACCCAGAGCGGCAATCTGGCGTTCAATCGTCGGGCATGACCAGAAGGTCAATGCCCTCCTCTTTCGCGTCACCTTGCTCGCTCTGGGTCGTTTTCGCTGACGTACGCTCAACCTGTAGCGTAATTAAGCCCCAAGCAAGGAGGCCGAAGCCCCGCCCGGGACTTCGGCCTTCTTTATCTCAGGGTTCCATCGTATTCAACCATGGCGGGTTGCTTTGACAGGCGCCCTACGGCCGTCTTATAGACCTCGGAACGATCGCGCCGCCCTATTGCCACAATCTCGGCAATCTCAACCATTCCGTCCTCTCGGATTCGGAAAACCATTCTGAGTCCCGCATTCCGCCATTTAATCTTTTTGCAGCCGGCGAGCTCGCCGTGAAGCGGCGTTCCGATTTCATCAGCGCGCGTCTTTAATTTTGCGACGGCAATACGGACGAGCCTGCGCTGGGATCCATCTAGTTTTTGATATTCCTTCTCGACGTCTCGATTCAAAAAGCCGACAACAAAATGCCCGCTCATTCGAAAAGATCCTCGTCGGGAATCGCATCCGAATCCATCGACTCAAGCTCCGCGAGCTCCTCGGCAGTTAAGGCGTCCTCAAACGGAACAAACTCATGCGGACCATGCTTGACTCGATCCGCAGCGATGCGATTTATCTCAAGTTCACGCAGATACTGCAGCGCGCCGTACATTTCCTCATAGGCAGCATAGTCGATAATCACGGTATCGATATCATTATGATCAGCAATGAACTGAGGCGCGCGTTTTGCGCGTTTACGAATGGCGGATAAGGACTTGCTTGCTTCGGTAGCAGAAACAACCTGGTCTTTTGTAAACACCGGTTTTTCCAGAACAAGTGGGGACATTTTGGCCTCCAAAAAATAATCTGGATTATATTTCAAAGTATACTTCAAAATATAATCCAGACTTTTATTCAAAAGCAAAAAGCCTTATCGGTTCTCGATGTTGCCGATGTTTTTGAGCTCGATGGAGATGAGGCCGTTGGGCTCGTTGACAAACTCGATGTATTCGGAGTTCGAACCCATCTCGGCCGGGAAGCTGATCTCGATACCTGTGTCGGTTCGAATCTTATGATTGCGCACCGCTGCGCGTTCGACCTGCTTGCGCTCCACGGGCACACGCTCAGGCACCTTCTCCTCGGTCAGTGCCGCGCGCACGTTCTCCTTGATGACCGGTTCGTCTTCAAAGACCTCATCGACGATATCCCAAGGCGGCAGCTCCTCGTCATCCTCAACCTTCTCGGCAACGGCAGCCTTAACCTTAGCGAGCGCTACAGCCGTGTTGGCACCATGCTCCTCGGCGACTTCCTCGACCACACGCGTCACGGTGTCGATGACCTCCTTGCCCGATACGCCCGTGTCGCACTGCAGCAGGCCATCGGGGATAAGCATACGGTCCTCGCCGGCAATCTTGCGCTTCTTGTCCACGTAGCCGATCTCCATGGTGCTCGCACGCACGATGGCATAGCTCGGCACCTTTTGCGAGGGGTTCGGCAGAATGGCGTAGTGGCGTGCGATGTCGTTGCGCACCTCCCCCTCCTCGCGGCCCACTTCGTGCATAAAAGCCTGCTTGGAGCCCAGCAGCATCACGGCAAACCAGCGGGCATCCTCATCGTCGTCAAAATCGGCCACGAGCACGTCGGTGGACTCGGCTTTCTCTGCCTTGGTGAGCTCGGAGGAGATAAACTCCGCAATCTGCTGCGACAGGTCCACGAACTCGCGCTCGCCAAAGAAATAGCCCTTGAGCTCGCCGCCGAATGCGGAGTTCTCGGCAAACGTGGCGCGTTTATTGTCGGCCGAGGTGCGTGCGCGGCGCAGATGCGTGGTTACGAAATTGCGCACGGTACGGCTTTCGATATCCAACTCGCGCTGGCTCATAACGTTGACGGCAGAGTCAAAGTCCAGGATATGCAGAATCGCGTGATTGATTTTCATATACGGCATTCCGTTCTAGATCGATTTCGGCACGAATCAGTATAGCGGTCGAGCCCGCCCCAGGCGCATCGAAGATTGGTGCATCGGGGACAGGCTGCTTTGCACCAATGGCTAGCGCAGGAGCTCGGACTGCCAAGCCTCGAGCTGTTCTGCCAAACTCTTGCCGGCAGCGGGCATGTCGATCTGGGGTCGTTTGGGCAGCAGTGCGCATTTAAGGATTGCCGCGATGGTCTGCGAGACAAAGCGTCGCGTATCCTTGTCAAAGCCTTGCGCAGCCTGGAGCATCACGGGCAGGCTCTCGCGCAGATTCCCAGCGATATCCGCAAACCGCTCAGCACCCGTAGCCTCAAGCACGGAGAACAACGCATCTACAAAACGCTCGCGCTCGTTAGGCGACACCGCAAGCAGCATCTCGCGAATGGAGCCATCAACGTATCGAGCACCGGCGGACAGGCGCTCACAGTACACGAAGTCGCGACCATCAACCACCCAGCTAAAGGGATTATGCTGAAGCAGGCTGAACTCGGTGCTCTCAACGATGGCATAGTCCTCCTGTGTCTCGAACATCATGCCAAAGATCGACGACCGAGGTAGCGTCTTGTCGATTCGACCGGATAGATCGGCGAAGGCGTTGCCGCTCAGAAACTCCTCGACGAAGCCCGGACCATCATGGGAATACGCCCGTTCGATTCGCTCACGGGCGACATCGGGGCACATCGCCGCACCGTACACCGCAAGGTTTCCACCCTTGGAATGACCTCCGCACAAAAGCGGCCCGTCAATCGCATCCGCCGCCTCGTCTACATAACGCGCCGCGGATTCCTGGGCCGGCACAGGACACCGGAACGCCATGTTAAAGTCCTCTTTCCAGCCCACAATCGTGCTGTCGGTCCCCCGGAAGGCAAGATAGCTAAACCCCGCCGGAAATCGGAACGTCATGGCCGCAAACTGCTCCGTTGTCTCGGCATCACTCACGCTACGATAGCCGCAAACACGAACGCCACGGTAGCGAGGGCTTGCTGCCACAGCCTCCAACAGGGCACGACTCCCCTCCGGATCCCACAGGTCGCCAATCATGTCTTGGTAGCACTCGGCGCGCAGCAGCTCGCGTACGTCTAGGCCCTGCCAGTTCGTCAGCTCCGCCATATCACCCGGCAAACGCAAATAGGACAACCACGCAAAGACCAAGCTATCCACCGCGCAGAACGGCCGTTCCTCAAACGGATCAAACGCTGTCTGGGCATAGGTCAAAAAATTAGGCGAATCCGACATGGCCCTCCCATCAACTATGGTGCATTGGGGTCAGGTTACTTTGCACCAAAAAGGCGCCCGGGCCGTGTGGACCCGGACGCCTTCATTGTAGCTTTTCGCTCTAGCGAGCTTGATTTAGCAGGAGAAGTCGACGCTGTCGATGATGTCCTTGAGGGCCTTGGCGGAGGCGGTGAGCTCATGCTGCTCGTCATCGTTCAGCGGCACGGGGACGCGGCAGACGACGCCGTCGCGGCCAACGACCGTCGGCATGGAGATAGCCAGATCGGACAGGCCATACTCGCCCACCATGAGCGAGGAAACGGGCAGAACGGTCTGCTCATCGCGCATGACAGCGGTGCAGATGCGCTTGACGGCCATGGCGACGCCGTAGTAGGTGGCGTGCTTCTTCTCGATGATGGTGTAGGCGGAGTTCTTGACGTCCTCGGCGATGCGCTTCTCGGCGGCATCATGCTCCAGGTGGCCGTGAAGCTCGCAGAAGGTGTTCAGCGGCACGCCGGCAACCTGGGCGCTGGACCAAGCGACGAACTCGGAGTCGCCGTGCTCACCCATGACATAGGCCTGAACGTCGCGCGGGTCAACCTCGACGTGGGCACCAAGCATCTGCTGCAGACGGCCAGTGTCGAGCACGGTGCCGGAGCCGATGACATGGCCCTCGGGCAGGCCGGACATCTTGATGGCAGCATAGGTCAGAACATCAACCGGGTTGGAGACGATTAGCAGAATGCCGTCGAAGCCGGACTTCTTAATCTCGGGGATAATGGACTTAAAGATGTTAACGTTCTTGTTGACCAGGTCCAGGCGGGTCTCACCGGGCTTCTGGGCAGCGCCAGCGGTGACGACGATCATGGCGGCGTCGGCGACATCGGAATAATCGCCGGCGTAGATCTTCATCGGCTCGGCAAACGTCATGCCGTGCGCGATATCCAGAGCCTCACCCTCGGCGCGGTTCTTGTCCACGTCGATGAGGACCATCTCGGAGAACAGACCGCTCTGCATCAGAGCGAACGCCGAAGACGAACCGACGAAGCCGCAGCCGACAATAGCGACCTTCTTCTCGTTAACCATTAGAAACTCCCATCTCTCTCCACAAACAAGCCGCCCGGGAACGACCCGAGCGGCTTGCCGTAATCCCAATACATCCAATCGGGACTTTGATTATGCTCCTATTCGCAGCCAAAAATCGACCGTTTACCGAAATTGTTTGCAGAATTCGTAAAATAACTGCACGAAATCGGTTTCGAGCTATTGACGAGTCGAAATAGGTTTCTAATACAGGCCCGCCTCGCGAATGGCCTCGAGAGCCAAAACGATCTGATCGGGCGGCAGGACCAGCGCCATGCGCACGTGCCCCTCGCCCGAAGGGCCAAAGCTCGCGCCCGGCGTCACCACAACGCCGGCCTTCTCCATGAGCTCCTCGCAAAACGCCATGGAATCGGTGCGACCACCGGGAAGCTTGGCCCACACAAACATAGAGCCATGCGCGTTGGGACGCTCCCAGCCCAGGCCCTCAAGACCGTCGCACAGGGCATCGCGGCGTTCCTGGTACTTCAGACGCTGCGCCTCGACCTCATCGCGCGGACCATTAAGGCACGCGATGGCGGCCTTCTGAATCGGGAAGAACATACCAAAGTCGATCTGGCCGCGCAGCTTGGCAAAGGCAGAGACCACATCCTCGCGACCGACCAAAAAGCCGATGCGGGCACCGGTGACGTTAAACGACTTGGAGAGCGAGAAGAACTCAACGCCCACCTCGAGCGCGCCGGGATACTGCAAGAAGCTGCCGCCGGGCTCGCCGTCAAACACGATGTCGGAGTACGCGTTATCATGGACGATCAACAGATCATGCTCGCGGGCAAAGGCGATAATCTCCTCGTAGACCTCGGGCGTGCCCACCGAGCCGACCGGGTTCGCGGGCAGCGACACGATCATGTACTTGGCACGATCGGCAACCTCGGGATCGATACCCGCCACATAGGGCAGGTAATTGTGCTCGGCAACCAGCGGATAGTATTCGAGCTTGGCATCGGCGATCTTGGCACCCGCCTCAAAGACCGGGTAGCACGGATCGGGAACCAAAATGGTGTCACCCGGATCGAGCAGGGCAAGGCCCAAATGGCCCACCCCCTCCTGCGTGCCGTTGCACGACTGCACCATAGACGGCGTAATGCCCGAAACGCCAAAGCGACGCTCATAGTAATCGCACACGGCCTGCTTGAGTTCGGGCAGGTCGCGCAGGGCATACTTCCACATCTCGGGATCTTGGGCTGCCTGCGTGAGCGCCTCGACCACATGGTCGTACGGCTTAAAGTCGGGCGTGCCCACGCTCATGTTGTAAATGGTCTTGCCCTGAGCCTTCAGCGCGAGAAGCTTGTTGTTGAGCGAGGCGAAGACCTCCGCGCCAAAGCGGTCGAGACGCTGCGATGCCTGCATGGTGCCACCTTTCGATATAAAAAACGCGGCGCTCCGACAAGAGCGCCGCGCGATACGGGCCATCAGATTGCAAAAGTGTAACGCTTGCAACCCCCGTATTGGTTCAATTTAGCCAACCTTAGTCAACTGGATTGAGCGCGTCGATCTGCGCAAGCCACAGGCGCGAGCTAGCGTCACTCGGCATACGCCAATCGCCGCGCGGGCTGAGCGTCACCGAACCCACCTTGGGACCATCGGGCAGGCAGCTGCGCTTAAACTCCTGGGCAAAGAAGCGACGGTAGAACGTACGTAGCCACGTGTGGACGGTCTTGGCGTCGTAGACGCCCTCGAAGCTCTTGAGCGCCATGCGGTAGATCTTGCCCGGCTCAAAGCCAAAACGCAGCAGGTAGTAGAGGAAGTAGTCGTGCAGCTCATACGGGCCCACCAAATCCTCGGTCTTCTGTGCAATCTCGCCATCGCCCGTGGGCGGCAGAAGCTCGGGGGACACCGGCGTATCGAGGATGTCGAGCAAGACCTCGGCAATGCGCCCGCCAAAGACATCAGCCGCATAGCGCACCAGATGGCGCACAAGCGTCTTGGGCACGCTCGCATTGACGGCATACATGCTCATGTGGTCTCCGTTATAGGTAGCCCAGCCGAGCGCCAGCTCCGACAGGTCGCCGGTACCGATGACAAAGCCGCCAGCCTGGTTGGCCAGGTCCATCAGAATCTGCGTACGCTCGCGGGCCTGGCTGTTCTCGTAGGTCACGTCCTGCACGGCCGAATCGTGCTCAATGTCCTTGAAGTGCTGCTCCACAGCCGCGTGGATCGAAACCTCGCGGAAGCTCACACCCAGGTCGCGAGCGAGCGACTCGGCATTCGACTTGGTGCGATGCGTCGTGCCAAAACCTGGCATGGAGACCGCCGTGATACCCGTACGCGGCAGCCCCAGCGCATCGAAGGCACGCACGGTCACAAGCAGCGCCAGCGTGGAGTCCAGGCCGCCCGAAAGGCCGATGACCGCAGCCTTGGTGCCCGTGTGGGCAAGGCGGGTCTTGAGGCCAGCAGTCTGCAGGTCGAGGATGGTCTCGCAACGCTCGGCCAGGTCGCCATGGTCGGCCGGCACAAAGGGCGCGCGAGGGAAAACGCGGTCGATATCGCAGGCATCGCGCAGAACAGGCTCTTTGGCCAGCACGCCCTCAAACGAAAACTCAACGGTCGTGGCCTCCGGCGCATCGTCCGCGCGCGTCCACGTCGTCGAGCGACGGCGCTCGGCAACCAGACGGTCGAGGTCAACATCGGCAACCGCCATATCGCAGGTAAGGAGCTTCGTCGCCGCCAGCTTAGAGCCGTTTTCGTAGACGAGGTTCTCGCCCGCAAAGACCATGTCGGTCGTGGACTCGCCCTCGCTCGCGTCCGCATAGGCATAGGCGCAGTACAGGCGTGCGCTCTGGTTAGAGATGAGGCTGCGGCGATAGTCTGCCTTACCGATGATTTCGTCCGAGGCCGACGGGTTGAGGATCACCGTCGCACCGGCAAGCGCCATCTCGGTCGAAGGGGGCGCCGGCACCCACAGGTCCTCGCAGACCTCAACGCCCAGCACCATATCCTCGGCACCTTCATCACAGCAGCGGTAGACAAGCCCCGAACCCAGCGGAACCGGACCCTGACCGGCAAACTCGACCCACACGGGATCCGCAGGCGATGGAGCAAACCAGCGACGCTCATAGAACTCACCATAGTTGGGCAGATACTTCTTGGCCGTGAGGCCCAAAAGCTCGCCCGCACAGCACACGGCGGCGCAGTTGTAGATATTCTCGGCAACTGCAACGGGAAGACCGATGGTAAAGACAATCGGCAGCTCACGAGTCTCATCGAGGATATGCACCAAAGCAGCCTCGCAGGCATGCAGTAATGTGCGGTTATGGAACAGATCGGCCGCGGTATAGCCGCACAAGTTGAGCTCGGGCAGCACCAGCGCGCGAACGCCGCGCTCGGCAGCCTCGCGAACAGCCGCCAATGCAACCTCGACATTGCCCTCGACATCGGCAACGCGAATCTGCGGCGATGCCGCCGCCACACGCAAAAAGCCATCGTTCTTAACTTGACCGTTTAGAAAATCGTTCATGCGAGCTCCAACACATCCGTTTAGCCGCAACGAGCGGCGGCGATAAAGTCCGCCTCCATTGTACTGTCAAGTTCAATCAGCGCTGGTGGGGCAGACTCATGATAAAAATTGAAAAGAGAAGTCAGAATGGCGTTTAGCAGTAGAACGAGATCTCGTCCACAAGGAAAAATGCCTTCCATTTAGAGCAAATCAATTCATGCTGAGCGGCGATAATTTCACAGAGGTCGTCAAGCGTGCTCCGGGGAATCTTCGCTTTGTTATTAGCGACAATGCAACCTCCCCTGCGAGTCAGCCAGATTTTGGCCGAGTTATCTGAAGGCGCTCCCTTGCAAACATGGACATGGATTGGCTCGCCCGCTTCGTTGGACCAAAAGAAGACCCTATAGCCGCCAATAAGAAAAAGGCTAGGCAACTTTAGCTCCTCCGTTTGCGGCGTAGCGATACAGTAGATGGGCGTTATTGCTCAGAAAAGTCTCAAATCCTCGCTTCTCCTCGTCGGTGAAACGCCCTTCCCACATAGTCCAATTGTAAGAAGGTAACTCACAACGAGCGGAGTCGAAGCCCTCTGCCGTCGGTCGTTCAAAATGCACGATAACCTTTTCGATATCGCCATCCGCAATCAGGTCAGAATGAATGACCTCGGTACCGTCTTCGAATGTCATATACGGGTACATCACGTAAACCACCTCGCAATCGTAAATCCAGTTTAGCATCAAGCTATTACACCAAAGACAGCGAGCCCCCTTGATGAGTTGATCTTTGATAAGTTGATGGCATCTGTTACCGACTCAAGCCAGACAACCGATGGCTTGCAACCGAGCATGGACGACAAGGCAAACGGCAATGCGTCGGGACCGGGCACAGCCGACAGCAGCAACAGTAGCTCGAGCGGTTCCGCATCTGGCACGGCATCCGACAGCTCAAACCAGGGCACGGCTTCGGACAACTAGGTGCCGCATCCCTAGATAGGCAACCTGGATAACAGACGTGAACCGAGCGACAAAATTTGATAATCTCTCTTGAAGAATCTCGCTTAACACTAAAATGCAATAAAAGATGCTCAGTTTAGTTCTCGCAGATTGGACTAGTCCATTGTAGTTTTCCAATAGACAATTCGGCAATTCAATTTAAGCCTTAAAAAAGGGTAGTCCATTCGGCACGGCGATGATAGGCCCCCACAGGGAGGTTTTATTATGCCAACTGATGATTTGCGCTCTATTTGTCTAAATATGGAATCGGTGCATCTGATTCTCTTTTAAATAACGTTCCCGGAGCTTCTTATGCCAAAAAGCATAAGGGCGAGCAGGATTTGACTCTCATCCGCTACTAACCTCTTAGCCCAAGTGGCCACTCATACAATCTGAGTCTATTGTCGTCATGCCCCATATTACGAGAGACGCCATGGAACTGGTTATGCTCATTGATAGGCATCCGAAACAAATCGATGCTCGAAGACAAGCTGAGACCTTCTATCAATTCGTTGATTGCGTAACCATGCCGCGAATCCACGAGTTGCTTCGCAATCCCTTTGGAGGTTCTCAGTCATGCCGGTAGTCCTTTGTATCATCGGCATCCTTACCCAGAAGAGAATAGTTGCCCTTACCACCATCGCCATCGCGCATGCCGCTGGCGACGTATCTGCATGCATTGACCCCACTCATTCGTTGATTGTGTTCTGCGTCCTGCTAGCTTCCGTCAGTATCCCTGAGATGTTAATCGAATTCGGAAAAGAATGGTCAAAGTACTGGTTTTGAGTATTTGCTCGCTTGAGCACTGTTGAATATCGCGAAACAGCACCGCCGATAT
>UQKW01000024.1 GCA_900541885.1 uncultured Collinsella sp. | reverse complement strand
GAGCCGATGCGGCTCGCGCGTTCCCTCGTATACCCGATAGACCGTCTGCATGTGTATGCCAGCCCCTTACGCTCTGGTGAAAGTTTGTTTACTGAGGGGCATTCTCGCACGAAACATTCAGCCTATTTGCCCAGAGCGCATGTTGGTTTGGTGAGCGGCTCTAGTAGTCGGTGAAAGTGAGGGGGTTAATTGAAGATTTTTAGCGCGCAAGCGTAACGGTACGATCGGGAAACTCGATGCTTGCAACCAGTTTTCCGCCGAGGCTCTCTGCGTACCTGCTCAGCGTGTCGAGCCTCATCGAACCCAACTCCCCACGCTCGAGCTCGGATACACGTTTTTGAGAAACGCCCATCGACTGGGCGACCGACGCCTGTGTTAGATCTTTTAACCTGCGAATCTGAGCAAGCTTATAGGCTTCGATACGATCGCGAGTCCTCTCCTGCTCGGCGGTAATGGAGTCGCGTGTTATCCCGCGAGATTCCATATACTCATGCAGTTCCATCTCGATCGAGCCTCCTTACGTGGCGACGGTATATTTGCTCGGCCCTTGGAATGTTGATCGCATACCAACCGTTCCATTTTGCCCTTGACGATCCCGCTCGCGACTTATCACCCGCCAATAGCAATACCGCCTGGCGCTTGGGGTCAAAGGCGAAGAGGATGCGAATCACCTGCCCACCACACGACGTCACTCTCAGCTCCTTTAAATGATGAAGCTTCGAGCCCTTTACGCGGTCAACCAGCGGACGACCAAGGCTGGGACCTTCCTTCTCGAGCACCAAAAGGTCTGCATAAATCTGCTTCAGCGTAGCTTCATCCTGCTCATCAAGCCAAGGTTCAATGTAATCAAGCACGATACGGTACCGATGCAGCTGATTTGACATACCTTTCTCCTTCTATAGTAGAAGTTTTACGGTATATTGCAAGGACAAACTTGCGCAAATGTCTATTTATTCAGCTTAAATACGCTGTTTGGGCTCGGTGACGATGGCTCGAACGATGCGGGGACGATCGGTGAGGTCGTGGACGATACGCACGTCCGAAAGGCCTGCCTGGCGACAGAGCTCGGCCGCGGCATCGAGGGCGCCCTCGTAGAGCTCGCAGGCAAACAGGCCGCCGGCGCGCAGCATGTAAGGCGCCGCATTGAGCAGGCGGCGGAAGATGTCCAGGCCGTCGGCACCGCCCTCGAGCGCCAAGTCGGGCTCAAAGTCCTTGACCTCGTGCGGCAGCGAGCGCATGACGCCGGTCGGGATGTAGGGCGGGTTGGAAACGAGCACGTCGAAGGTGCCCCACTCTTCGCGGGGAATGGAGCTCACCAGGTTGGTGAGACTAAAGGCAACCTCATCTGCCGTGAGGCCGAGCGCGTCGCGGTTTTTGGTGGCCAGATCGATGGCGCGCGGCTCGATATCGGTGGCGGTGCAGGTAACGTGGCCGCGGCGCTCCCAGGCAAGGGAGAGCGAGATGCAACCCGTGCCGCAGCCGACCTCGAGAACGCGGGCGATACGGGGCTCGGCTGGGGCAGGCGCAGCGGCATCCTGAGCCGAAGCCGTCTCCTGGCCGGCACCCTCGATGGCGATGCCGTATTCGTCGAGCTCGGGCTCGGCGGCTTCCGCGGCTTCGGCTTCTGCTGCCTGCGCGGCGGCTTCCTCGGCCTCGCGGTCGGCCAGCTCCTCGGCATAGGCGCGGCTGCCCAATACGTCGCCGCCTAGCGCCGCCTCATCGGCAGCCGTCAGGTTAGCGGCACGGCGCTCGGCGGCCGCGCGTTCGTCTGCCAGCGCGGCCTCGGCCTTGCGTGCCTCCTCGACCTCATCGTTCCAAGGCAGCTCCACGCGCTGACGGGCAGCAGCCTCGGGGCTCAGCACCTCGGCATCCAGATAATTGAGGACTTCCTCGACGAGCATCTCGGTCTCGGGGCGCGGAATGAGCACGCCGGGGGCGCACGCGACGTCGATCATGCGAAACTGCGTGCTGCCGGTGATGTACTGCAGCGGTTCACCTTTAGCGCGACGAACAACGGCCGCGTGCATGGTCTCGAGCTGAGCCGCGTTAAGCGTCTCGTCCATGCGCATATATAAGTCGATGCGTGCCAAACCCGTGGCAGCGCAGAGCAGCCACTCGGCAGAAAGACGGGGGTGCTCCTCGCCGCGCTCGGCCAGGTACTCCTTGGTCCACTCGAGACAACGCTTGATGGTCCAAATCTCGTTTGCCATGGGGCCCTCCCCTCTTAAGCGCCGGACGGCGCGCGAATGTCGGAGCAGATTGTACGCGAGGCCAGCGCTTGGCAAGGGACGATTGAAGGCGATTATCGAGAATCAGCCCAGATTTTTGCTTGGAACCTGCCTGAAGTGCTCATTCGTCGACGTCAAAATCTGCATTCGTCAAGCTTTTGGCAAGGTTGACCCAAAACTGACCAATATCTAACCAAGAACTTGCCAAATCACTTGACGTGCGACGCATCAAAAAATGCACTGCGACTTCTTGAACGATTTTTTGAGCATTATTTTGGTAATCGACCGACGCTTTAAGCAGGTAAATGGCCCATAGACTACCAAGTCAACCTAAATAAACCCACATAGCAATTTACCAAAATGATCCGTTTTCCTCCGTCCCCTACGGATCAGAATGACTACCACTAACTGCCGCATCCGGAGCAAGACAACGCCGTAGGTAGAGGACGGACAGCGAGCGCCGCCCAGAACGAACAAGTTGGCATGAAAAAGGCAAGGCATAGACCTTCTGGTCATGCCTTGCCTTTTGAATGACAAATTGTCGTTCTGGGTGGCGCGCAGCGTCGGCCGGTTACGGCGTTCGTAGAACGCCGTAACCTAAACGGCCTGTGCCAGCTTCTCGGCTCGCTCGGCGGCGGCGAGTGCCTCGATGACGGTGCCGAGCTGGTCGCCCAGAAGGACGCCGTTATAGGTGGAGTTGAAACCGATGCGGTGGTCGGTCACGCGGTCCTGAGGCTGGTTGTAGGTGCGGATCTTCTCAGAGCGGTTACCGTGGCCGATCTGGCTCTGGCGCTCGGCACCAAGCTCGGCCTGCTGTTTCTCGAGCTCCATCTCATACAGACGGGCGCGCAGCATCTGCATGCAGACCTCGCGGTTCTGGATCTGGGAACGCTGCTCCTGCGACTGCACCACGGTGTTGGTGGGCAGATGGGTGATGCGCACGGCGGAGTAGGTGGTGTTAACGCACTGACCGCCAGGACCGGAGGCGCAGTAGGTGTCGATGCGCAGGTCGGACTGGTTGATCTGGACGTCGATCTCCTCGGCCTCGGGAAGCACGGCGACGGTTGCCGTGGAGGTCTGGATGCGACCCTGGGACTCGGTCTTGGGAACGCGCTGGACGCGGTGCACGCCGGACTCGAACTTCATGACGGAGTAGACGCGGTCGCCCTCGACCTTGAACTCGATGGACTTAAAGCCACCGGCCTCGCTGGGGCTGGAATCGAGCACGGTAGTCTTCCAGCCGCGCGACTCGCAAAAGCGCTGGTACATCTTGTACAGATCGCCGGCGAAGATGGCCGCCTCGTCGCCACCGGCGGCGGAGCGGATCTCGACGATGGTGTTCTTGTCGTCGTTGGGGTCGCTCGGGATGAGCATGTACTTGATGTCTTCCTCGAGCTGCGGGAGCTTTTCCTCGTTTTCGGAGATGTCCATCTGGAGCATCTCCTTCTCGTCCGCATCGGTGGTGTCGCGGAGCATCTCCTTGGCGGCCTCGATGTCATCGAGCGCGCCGATGTACTCGCGCGAGGCGGCGATGAGGTCGGACTGGTGCGCGTACTCCTTGTTGAGGCGCGTGAACTCCCTGATGTCGGAGGCGACGGCCGGGTCGGAGAGCTTCTTCTCGAGCTCCTCGTAGGCCTTGATGATCTTTTCGAGCTTGTCGCGCATGGCGGGACTCCTTTATGTGCGTGAAGGTGAAAATCGGCAGAGTTGATGGGGCGCACGGCGCCACTGCTGGGGTAAGCCCGGCTAGAACATGTCGATCTTCAGATACATGCGCATCCCTTCGCGTATGGGGTACATAATTGCGGTCTAACCCATACATGATAGCGTGCGCAGGCAAACCTGCATATAACCCGCACGGAATCCGACAAAGGGACAGTCCCTTTGTCGGATTCTAGAGCGTATGGAGCAGGGCGATGAGGAAGCGGACACCCTGGAGGTAGGCGCGGCGGGTGATGCGCTCGTTGGTGCCGTGGACGCCGCGGTCGCACTCGTCATCGTCGACCACAAAGGCCGAGAAGCGAATGCACTCGGAACAAATGCGCTGGTAGTTGGCAGCGTCGGTCGCGCCGATCACGGTCGAGGGGACAATCGCCAACGGCTCGGATGATCCGTTTTCCTCCGTCCCCTTTGGATTACGGAAATAGCGGGCGGCGATGGAGCGAACCGCCTCGAGGCCGGGACCACCGATGCGCGGGGACGGCGAGGGTTCGGAGCTGCCGGGGCCTAGCTCCACTTCGACACGACCGGCAAGGTCCGCCCCGGCAACCGCCTCACGGCAGCGCGCCACAACGTCGGCCACGCTCGTGCCCTCGAGCATGCGGAAGTTGATGTTGGCCCACATATCCTGCGGCATTACGTTGGCGCCGGTGCTGCCGCCCTCGATCTGCGTGGGCGCGCAGGTGGTCGTCACCAGCGGATAGAGCTTTTTGCTGGCGAGGCAATCGCGGACAATGGCATCTCCGTTGGCGGCAATTTCATCCGCCGTGTAGAGCCCTAACTCGACAAGCTGGGCGGCAAGCAAGTCGGTCACGCGCGTCGGCCACTCGATATCGCAGATTGCGGTGATGGCACGGCTGAGCACCTCGAGCGACGTGCCGCCGTAGGGGTTAGAAGAATGTCCACCCTCACTCTTCGTCTTGAGCACGATATCGGCATAGCCCTTCTCCGCGAGGTCGGCGTGCATGAGCCAACCCTCGCCCGCGCTGTACTCGGCATCCGAAACGATGCGGTAGTCGCCCTCGTCGATCAGGAACTCGAGCTCAACACCGCGCTCCTCGAGCGCGCGGCCGATGGCGCCTGCACCGTACTGCGTCGTCTCCTCGTCCTGGCCAAAGGCCAGGAACAGCGTGCGCTCGTGCTGCCAACCGTGCGCCAGCGCATACTCGACAGCCTCGAGAATGCCTGCGACCTGGTCCTTCATGTCGATCGCTCCACGGCCCCAGATGTAGGTGTCGTCCACGTGCCCGCTAAAGGGGGCGTGCGTCCAGTCGGCCTCGGTACCCGGCACCACGGGGACCACGTCCATGTGGCCCATGAGCATAACGGGCTTGAGGGCAGGGTCGGAACCGCTAAGTGTCACCAATAGCGAATGGTCGATAAGCTCGACCTCGCCCGCCGCAAATACGTGCGGCCAGGCCTGCTGCATATAGGCGCGCAGGTCGTCGAACGGCTGCCAGTCCACCGCCTCGGCATCCATGCTCGAGATGGTCGGAAACGACAGCACGCGCCCCAGGCGCTCGCACGCGCCAGTTTCATCCAAATCGGCAAAATCGTCCTCATGCGCAAAGAAGCGCCAAACCTCGGCCATGACATCCTTTCGATTGTGATGACGAGGGCCGCCCCACCGGAGCGGCCCTGCCACATAAGCGTTTGCGGTCGGTTATTTGTCCTCGAGATAACGCGAGAGGAACTCGCGGGTGCGCTGGTGTTTGGGGTTGCCGAAGAGCTCGGCCGGTGCGGCGTCCTCGAGCACCACGCCCTTGTCCATAAAGACCACGCGGTCGGACACCGTGCGGGCAAAGGCCATCTCGTGCGTGACGACGACCATGGTCATGCCGTCGGCCGCGAGCTTGCGCATGACCTCGAGCACCTCGCCCACAATCTCGGGATCGAGTGCGGAGGTCGGCTCGTCGAACAGCATGATCTGCGGATTCATGCACAGGGCGCGGGCGATGGCCACGCGCTGCTTTTGGCCGCCGGACAGGCGACCCACGGCGGCGTGCGCGAACTTTTCGAGCCCCACACTCGTCAAATGCTCCATCGCGACCTTCTCGGCCTCGGCCTTGCTCATCTTTTTGAGCGTGACGGGCGCAAGCGTGCAGTTGTCGAGCACGTCCATGTTGTTGAACAGGTTAAAGCCCTGGAACACCATGCCGATGTCCTCGCGGAGTTTGTTAATGTTGCAGCGCTCGGCCGTAAGGTCCTGGCCGTGGAACCAGATGTGGCCCGCGTCCGGGGTCTCGAGCAGGTTGAGGCAGCGCAGGAAGGTCGACTTGCCCGAGCCCGAGGCGCCGATAATGGTAACGACCTCGCCGGGGTTAACGGACAGGTCGATGCCCTTGAGCACCTCGAGCGAGCCGAAGCTCTTGCGCAGGCCCTCGACGCGGATGAGCGGCTCATTGGTCTGTGCGGCGGCCGCGGTGCCGGTAGTGGCGATATCTGCCATGATGATTCTCCTCGTCTTGAGCCTAGTTGGAGCTGGGCAGCGTTGCCGGGGCCTCGGCGCCGAGCTTTTTGCCAAAGGCCTCGAGCAGGCGGCTCGCCACGAGCGTCAGGATCAGGTAGACCACGAGTGCCACGCAGTAGACCTCCATCTGGCGGTAGTACACGCCGGCGACGGTGGTGGTGGCGTACATGAGGTCGAACACGCCGATGACCGAAAGCACCGACGAATCCTTGATGTTGATGATGAGCTCGTTGGTGAGCGCCGGAATCGCGTTTTTAATGCCCTGGGGGAACACGACCTTGCGCATGGCCTGCCACTGCGACAGACCCAGCGAGCGCGCCGCCTCGGCCTGGCCGGGATCGATGGACTCGATACCGCCGCGCAGGACCTCCATCATGTAGGCGGTGGAGTTGAGCGAGATGGTGACGAGACCGGCGGTGAAGGTACTCCAAATCTGGTTGGCCTGGGCGGTCTCGAAGCCCATGCCGCGCAAAACGGTGAAGCCCGCGTAATAGATGAGCAGGCCCTGGACCATCATGGGCGTGCCGCGCACGATGGTAGAGTAGACGGTCGCAAAGCCGCGGCCGATGCTCTTAAAGAAGCGCACTAGGTCGTTGTCCACGCGATCGAAGGTCTGAATACGCAGGAACACAAAGAGCAGTGCCAGGAAAAAGGCGATGACGGTACCGAAGGTCGCAAGTGCGATGGTGATCTCGATGCCGCGGATAAAGAAGTCGCCGCTCTTGTAGGTCATGTAGACCAGGCTCGACAAAAAGTCGCTGGGGTTGGAGTCCGAGACAATGCTCACTTGCACCAGGTCGATAAATGACATGACGCAGCGGTCGACAAAGAAGATCGCCGCAATAGCAACGACGACATAGCTGCCCAGGCGCGCGCCGCGACGGAAGCGCTCGGATGCGAACGGCGATTTTTCGCGATAGTCGTTCCAGTGCATGAGTTTGGTGACGAGCGCCGCCGCCGATACGACGAGCCAGGCCCAAAGAATTGCCCAAAGGCAATCCTGGAAGATACCGGTGGGGGCCAAGAAGCTCAGCGGCGTGGGGTTGCGCTGGCTAAACGCCAGGCCGAGCGCCGCGATAACGCTCGTGCCCAGGTACACATAACGGTGGTCGGCCTTGATAAAGGAGGCCAGACGATTGATGGTTTTCATGCTGCCTCCCTATGCCGGCTGACGGTCGAGGCACGCGTCCCACATTTGGTCGCGCTCCTCTTGGCTAATGCCCTTGAGTGTCTTGTCGATGAGCTTAAGCAGCTTGTCCGAGCCCTTGCGGCAACCGACATTTGCCGTGACCTCCTGCTTAAAGCCCTCGCCCTCGGCAAACTGGATGGGGACGATACCGGGATTTTGGGCCATATAGCCCTTCTCGTTCTCGGTGTTGTAAGTCACGGCGTCGCACGTGCCCTGCAGCAGATTCGAGAACACCGTGGGAACCGAATCGACCGGGTTCTTGTGCACAACGCCCGGGATCTCGTCGATGACGGTATCGAGCATGGTGTCCTTTTGGCCGAGTACCGTGGCACCGCTAAAGTCGCTGAGCTTGGTGGCGTTTTGGTAGGGGGAACCCTCTTTTACGAACAGGCCAAAGTAGCCAATGAAGTACGGGTCGGAGAAGCCGACCGACTCCTCGCGCTCGGGCGTGGCGCTCATACCGGCGATGATGAGGTCGATCTGGCCGTTGTTGAGCGAATCGATAAGGCCCGAGAAGCTCTGCTTGACGGCAACGGGCTCGCCACCGAGGGCCTTGCAGACGATCTTGGCGATCTGCACGTCGTAGCCATCGGCATAGGCGCCCTGCACGTTGTCGATGGGGATGGTGAACTCACTGGCTTCGGAAACCTGCCAGTTGTACGGGGCGTAGGCCGCCTCCATGCCGATGCGGATCTTATCCTTGCCGATCACGGAATCGGACAGGTCGTCGCGACCGCCACCCGTCGTGGGTTGAACCACCTTGAGCGTGGACGGGCGCTGACAGCCGGCGAGCGCGCCGGCGACGACGGAAGCGCTCGCAGCGAGAGCGCTACCCAAAAAGATGCGACGGCTGCATACCGGCTGGCGCTGCGCATCGCACTGTTGGGGAGAATGCATAATCTGCCTTCCCTGTTGAATCGTATGCTGACGACTTAACAGGATACGCCAGCGACCAGCAGCGCAGCACAAGCTCGAAAAATTAATAGACACACGGTAGTCATTGGGAACGTCGATGTTTTGACAATGCCAGCGAGCGCCACCCAGAGCGAACAAGTTGGCATGAAAAAGGCACGGCATAGACCTTCTGGTCATGCCGTGCCTTTTGAATGACAAATTGTCGCTCTGGGTGGCGCGCAGCGTCGACTGGTCCGCCGTTCGTTAGAACGGCGGAACCTAAGGGCGCAGCGTCGACCGGTCCGCCGTTCGTCAGAACGGCGGAACCTCTAGAGCAAGGTGACGCTAAAGCTACGTTTATCGGTAGCGCCGGGAGCCAAGGTGATGGTGTTGACCTTGTGCTCAAAGACGTCGTCCTCGGTGTCCATGGTGGTATGACCGGTCCAGGGCTCGAGCGCCACAAACGGGGCGTCGTTGGCGGCAGACCACACGCCGATGTACTTAAAGCCCTCAAAGTCGATCTTGACGCCATGGCCCGACTTGCGACCGCGCAGCGTGAGCGTGGAGCCCGGGGTATCGGTGAACATGATGGCATCGTTATCGAAGCTGCGGTGCGTGATGGGCAGCACGTCCGAGTTATCGGGAGCCTTGTAACTGCCCTCGAACGTCATAAGACCGTCGGGCGTGATGATGGGGGCCTCGTTGGTCCAAGCCTCGGTAAACGCCAGCTCGTAATCCTCGAACGTCTCGTCCTCGGCACCGGGGGCGGGCACGTTAAATGCAGGGTGGCCGCCCACCGAGAACGGCAGGTCCACGTCGCCGGTGTTGGTGACGGCAAAGGTCTGGGTAAGCGTGGCATCACCAGTCAGGGCATAGGTCATGTTGAGCTTAAAGTGGAAGGGGAAAGCCTTGAGCGACTCGGGCGTATCGGTGATCTCGTAGGTGACGGACGAGCCGTCCTCGGAGACCTCGACCAGCTTGTGTTCGACGATGCGCGCGAGTCCGTGGCGCGGCATCTCGCAGGTGCCGGCCGCAGACGTCGCCGTGTTGTTGCGCAGTGAGCCCACGATGGGGAACAGAATGGGCGCGTGCTTGCCCCAAAAGGCCGGGTCGCCCTGCCACAGATACTCGTTGCCGTCGAGGGCAAGGCTCGTGAGCTGGGCTCCCATGGAATCGATGGCCGCGGTGAGGCCGCCGCGCTTGATGGTGGTGACGGTGGACATGCTACTTCCTCCAAAAGTAAACAACAGTGTCGAGGGCTATTGTGCCACTCTTGGCGACACGGAGAGGCGGCAGGCGCAGTTATTGAGCGATTGCGTAAAGGTCGAACCCGCCCTGCGGTGTGCTGTCGACCGTATCGGGCGCCTGTGAGTTAAAGCTCACGGGGACCATGCGCTTTGAGGCGCGGAAGCGCGTGCCATCGGTGGCGACGGGCGGCTCGTCGACCGTGAGCTCGTAGTCGCCGGGCTTGAGTTCGATGCCGTCGCCAGCGGAGTTGACATATTGATACTCGTCAATCGCCTGCCCCCTGAGCGTGCGGCCCACGATGTGGATGAGCATCTGACTATCGCCGCGGGCGGTGTCCCATGTCGCACCGTCCTTGACCTCGACCGACACATGCACCGAGCGCGTGCGGCTGAGCGATTGCTCGACAGACATCTCGACCTTGGCGGCATCTTTGCGCTGTTGCTCCACATGGCTCCAGACATTTCCGATCGCCGAGCAAGCGATGACGCCGGCCATGAAGGCGATGAGGATGGGACCGAGCGGAGAGCGGCGGCCCGCGTCTTCCTCGCGAGCCAGGTCGGGGCGATGCGTGGGGGCGGGCGCCCGGGCACCCTGCGCGGGCACGTCGAGTATGCTGAAGGATGCCGTGCTGCCGGGGTCGATGGTGTGACGCGGCTGTGGGGTCTTTGCCGGCGAGATGGACATGTCGGCTGGCTCGCCGAGCGTGGCCGTAGCGTCGGCCTTGGCCTCGTCTGCCTCGGCCTGGGCCCAAGCTTGTTCGAAGGTCAGGGGCTCGACGGGGTCGAGGGCGGCGTCCGAATCGGCGGCGACGTCGTTGCCGGTCTCGTCCTCGTCGCTCGACACGTCACGCGGCATGGACTCGTCCCGCTCCTCGTCCGGAGCCTCACCCTCGCTATACCACCATTCAAAGTTATCGATATCCATACGGGGCGCCCCTTAGGCCTCGCAAATAAACACTCGCTAGCCTTATACCCCCAGACGGCACCGAAGCTCACCCGCGCCGTACACGAAAACCGTCACAACATTCGACGCTTTTCCTCGATTTCGAGATTTTCATCGAATGTTGTGATGGTTTGGGCGACTGGCCGGCAGCGCAATGTGACAAAGGGACTGCCCCTTTGTCACATTCTGTTAGAGTTGCAGGGATTGAATCCCGCTTATCAATGCGACATTGGAGTGACAACCTTGATCGCCGCAACCACGCCTAAAAGTAAGTCAACCGCCGCCGCGCTCTCCCCTGCGCGCACCAAGCTCTGCCTGGCGCTGCTCGTGCTGTTGGGATTCTCGCTCGGCTGCTCCGAGTTCGTGGTCATCGGCATCGAAAGCGACCTGGCGACGGAACTCGGCGTATCACTTGCCACTGCGGGCCAGCTCATCAGCGTGTTCGCGCTGGTCTACGCCATCGCGACGCCGGTGCTTGCGCTCAGCACGGGGCGATTCCGCCGCTACCAGCTGCTCGTGTGCTACAGCATCGTCTTTGTGCTTGGCAATTTGTTTATGGCACTGGCGCCCAACTTCCAGGTGCTCTTTATCTCGCGCATTGTCCTGGGCTCTGTCTCGGGTGCGCTGCTCGCCGTGGGCGTGACGTACATCCCTGAGCTTCTGTCCCCGCAGCAAACTTCGCTTGCCATCTCGGTAGTATATGGTGCGTTTTCCGTGGCGATGGTCTTTGTGACCTCGATCGGTAAGTTTGTGGCCGACACGCTCGACTGGCACGTTGCCATGTACGGCGCGCTGACCTTTGCCGTTTTGATCTGCGGAGCGCTCGTGGCGTTTATGCCGCGCGCTGGGCAAACCGACGAGCCCGCCACCTTTCGCGAGCAGGCGAGTCTGCTGCGCGAGCCGAGTATCATCACCGGCATGCTTATCTTTTTGTTTGGCGTGGGCTCGGTCTATGTGTTCTACGGCTACGTGACGCCTTATCTTGAGCAGGTGCTGGGCATGGGCACGGTCGAAGCCAGTACCACGCTTATGGCCTACGGCGTGTTCTGCCTGATCTCGAACATCCTGGGCGGATGGATCGATGCGCGCTTTGGCATGAAGGCGCTGCTTGTGACGTTTGTGCTGCAGGCGGCGGCATTGTTTGGGCTGTTTGCCGCAGGCGCTGCCATGCCGCTCGCACTTGTCTTTGTCTTTAGCCTGGCGATGCTCATGTACCTGTTCTCGGTGTCGTGCATCACGCACTTTATGGACGTGGCTCGCAGCCGCCATCCCAAATCGATGGTGCTCGCGAGCTCGGTAGAACCCATGGCGTTTAACGTCGGCATCTCGTTTGGCACCGCAGTGGGCGGCGCCGTGGTAAGCGGAGTTGGCATTGCATATGTAGGCGCGGTCGGTGCCGTGTTCTCGCTTGTGGCCTGGGCGCTCACGCTGGTGACGATTAAGTTGGCTCGCTGGGAGCGCCGTCGTCAATCAGCACAGCCCCGGATGCAGGCATAGGGGCGAACATAGCCCAAGGTGGCGAGCAACCGGTGAAAACCGTCCCATACGAGTAGTGTTTATCCGCCTGCAAGCTCCAGTAGTGCAATTTCGGGTACTTCAGATACACACTTTTCTACTATTTCGTGTATCCGAAGTACACGAAATGCGCGTGGGGTAACTCAAAGGCGGCGACAGACGCATTGTCTGCCGCCGCCTTCTACACCGGATTTTATAGATATGTGGGGCGTTTATTCCATACCCAGCAGCTCGCGCATCTGGGTTGCGTAGTTAGATGCCATGTTACCGTAGACAATCTGCACGCCGCCGTTAACATGCACGATGCCACGCGCTTCGAGCTTTTCGGTAAACTCGGCGTCATCAACCACCTTGTCACAGTCATTGAGCTGGATGCGCAGACGGGTGAAGCAGGCCTCGACAGACTTAATATTGTTGTCGCCGCCCACTGCCTCAACGATGGCGGGAATGAGGTCGCTGATCACGGTCTTGGGAGCCTTTTCGGCCTCATCGTCGGACTCTTCCTCGCGGCCGGGGGTCTTAAGGCCCTTCTTAAGAATGATGAACTTGAAGACGAAGTAGTACACCACGAAGTAGATGGGGCCGAGGAACAGGATAACCTGCCAGTTGGAGCCCTTGGCTGCACCCATAATGCCGTTAAAGATCAACGACAGGAGCGGGCCGCCAAAGGATGCAGAGCCAGCCACGTTGAACTGCAGGATATAGGTCAGCGCATAGGCAAGACCAGCCATGAGAGCGTGGAACACGTAGAGGATGGGCGCGATAAACAGGAAGGAGTACTCGAGCGGCTCGGTAATGCCGGAGAGGATGCAAGGCACCACGATGGCGATCATGAGCGCTGCGGTCTTCTTCTTGTTCTTGGGAAGTGCCGTCTTGTAGAAGGCGAGTGCAGCGCCGGGCAGGCCGAACATGGCGAAGATAACCTTGCCGTTCATGACAAAACGGCTGACCTCGATGTTAAACGGCGTGCTAGGAGAGCCCAGGATCGCGTTGTAGATATTGATAGCGCCCTGAACAGTCTGGCCGTCGATGGTCTCGACGCCACCGAGCGACGTGAAGAAGAACGGCAAATAGACAAAGTGATGCAGGCCAAAGGGCAGGAGCATGCGCTCGCCGGCGCCGTAGACAAATGCACCAAAGGCACCCGTGGTCTTGATGAACTCGGACAGCGCGCCGAGAGCGTTCTGAATAAACGGGAATACAAAGGACATGACCAATGCGAGGATGCTGCATGAGAGCAGCGTCACCGCCGGAATAAAGCGTGTACCGTTGAAAATGGAGAAAACGGCAGGCAGCTCAATCTTGTAGTAACGATTATGCAGCCATGCGACGATTGCACCCACCAGAAGACCGCCGATAACGCCAGTGTCGAGCGTGGTGATGCCGAGAATCGTGCTCTGGCCCGTCGTAAGATTCGCGGGATCGATAACGCCAGTCGCCGTAAGGAACGTGCCCATCACGGAGTTCATGCACATGTAGCCCAAAAAGCCACAAAGCGCCGCGGTAGCCTTCTCGGACTTGGCGAAGCCATAGGCGAGACAAATCGAGAAGATAACCGGGATGTTGTTCATAACGATGCCGGCTGCGGCCTTGAGAATCGAAAAGAAAATCGCAAAGCCCGGAGCAGCAAGCCAGGGAACAGCTGCCGTAAGGGTGGGGCTGGTAAAGGCATTGCCAAAGCCCTGAAGGATGCCGGCGATTGGCAGGATCAAGACAGGCGTCATGAGGACTTTGCCCAGGCGCTGGAACTTTGCCAGCAGCTCATCTTTGTTCATGGGATACCCCTCTTAAAGAAACGGGGCGTGCAGCTCTACAGCCCACACGCCCCATAACAGTTATCAAGCGCTATGGAACTAGCTACTTAAGCTCCGGCCAGTAATCCTTATTGGCCTCGATGAGCTTGTCGAGCACTTTGCGAGCCTTCTTTGCGTCACCGACCAGACGATTAAGCGTGAGTGCCTGCAGGGCCTTCTCGTAGGAACCCTCCATCCAAGCCTCAACAGTCAGGCGCTCATAGGCGTACTGGCTCTCCATAAGGCCGCGATAGAAGGTGCCGATCTTACCGACAGCGTAGGGATGCGGGCCATTGGAGCCAACGCTCGCCGCGACCTCGACCATGGCGTCATCGGGCATGCCCTCGATAATCCCGTTGTTGGGAACCATGACAATGAAGGTCTTGTTGGTGTTGCGATAAATGGCCGACGTGATTTCCACGATCATATCGCCATGAGCATCGTTCTGCACAACCGAGGAGTTCTTTGCGGTGCCGACTTTGGCAACGCGCTCGCACTCGGCAAACACGCGCTTCTCACGACCGTTGATAACCTCGTCGGAGCGAGTGTAGTCGGGGTCGAGGTGAGCGACCTTGTACTCGGGATACAGATAGTACTGCAGATAAGTGTTAGGCAGATAGTCGGGGAAGTCCTCGAGCATGTCCTTGACCATGGCGTAGGTGTCGAGCCAGGACTGGTCACGCTGCTCGGCATCGGCAGGAAGGAAGCCGTTCTTCTCCGTGTACTCCTTAATCTGCGGGACGAGGTCATGGCCCTCTTCATCGTAGATGTGCTTGAACCAACCGAAGTGATTGAGGCCAAAGTACACGGGCTCCGTCTTGCTCATATCGCGACCGAGCAGGCGACCGTAAGAGCGCATGAGGTTGACGGGCTGATCGCAGATGTTGAGGACGCGATGCTCATCGGGCAGGACGCGCTCGAGACCATATGCCACAATAGCGGCCGGGTTGGTGTAGTTGATAATCCACGCCTCCGGGCTATGAGCGCGAACGTCGTTGACGATCTCAACCATGTCATGCATGGAGCGCATACCGTAAGCCATGCCGCCAGGGCCCACCGTTTCCTGGCCGATGATTCCCATATGCAGCGGAATCTTCTCGTCCTTGCTACGCATCTCATAGCCACCGGTACGAATCTGGCAGAGCACAAAGTCGACGTCGGTATAAGCCTCGTCCTTATCGGTGGTGTAACCAAACTCCACACCGGGCTCCTCCTCGGCGAAGAGGATCTTGCCAAACTCGCCGATCGGACGCTGACGCTCGGCATCGATGTCATAGAGCATCACGCGGTTCAGCGGCAGAATGTCCATGTGCTTGGTCAGGGCTTTAAGAATGCCAGGGCACCACGTGGAGCCGCCGCCAACGATCACAATATTGAGCTTATCCTTCATGTTCCATCCCTCCAGGGTTGGCTGATCGGTGTTCTCGAAGACCTTGGGCTCCGCGGTTGTCCTCGGCTTGCTTCGTTTCGATTGATATTTTGCGACTTGAGACCATTTGTGAGTCCCCGTGTGGGCCAATGCGAAACGGGGACACATGATTTCGCTCACGACACAGATATGTGTAGGCAAACACGCGCGTTTGCCCAGTTCATGGGCAATAGGCAATCTTGACCGATTACCGATTTCTCACTTGGCTACACAAAGCGGTACCATATGTACGGCGAGATGCAAGGGGCTGAAACATCTTATGAAAGATCAAGAATCTTTTTATGATCATGTGCGAGCTGGCGAGAGCAAGCTCAACGATCTCGAAAGCGAGATCATGCGCTACATCATCGAGCTGCGTGATGATATTGACGATGTCACGCTTAAGAGCGTTGCTGAACGGTTCTTCGTCGCTCCCAATACAATTGTCAGGCTTGCCCACAAGCTTGGCTTCTCGGGGTTTACGGAGCTCAAGCAATCGTATTCCGCCTCGCTCGACCGCAATCGATTCACTATCGAGGCACTTCCTCTTGATACCCAGCTCGTACAGACCAAAGATCTGCTTAACGACCGGGTCATCGATTCGGTTGTGAGTCTTATCCAGGACGCCTCGCATATCGTGTTCTTCTGCTCGGGCTTTTCGAAGTACCCGTGCCTCGAAATGGCTGAAAAGCTCAAAATTATGGGCAAGAACACCGATACGCTCAGTGAACGCCACGTCATGAGGCATTACGCAGAACTCCTCGGCAAAAACGACCTGGTCTTCAGCGTTTCCGTAAGCGGCGAGACGCAGGTGTCTATTGACGCCACATCGATAGCCAAAACGCGCGGATGCAAGGTCGTCACGCTCACCGGCTTTTCTCGAAATTCTCTCTCGAAACTAGCCGACTACCCTATCTACACCGTGCAAAAAGAAATCCGCCTGGGCAGCATGGACCTCGACAGTCGATTGATGTTCTATTACGTTTTCGAATTGATATTTGAGCGCTACTTCAAACTGGCCAAGAAATAAAACTTGGCATGCGCCCGGCTTCGACTCTTTAGCGGCCTTCTATATGAAAGGTATCGTTCTATGCAACGCGTACTGTTTATCTGTCACGGGAATATCTGTCGAGGGCAACATAACCGCTGATTATCAGGCGTATTAACCATTCAAATCATCTGGCCTACTACCTTTTTACTACTCATTAGGGGCTCAGGCACGACAGGTCAGATGGTTCCGCTTTTCACAACAGCCTACTTTTTCGACCGTTCAACAGGTCAGTAGATTAAATCGCTTATCAGCATGCTAGAGTTGTACCTGCTACACAGCTCTAGCATTTTTATGCTCGCGCTTCACAACTGAAGACACTCAACCAGCGACAAGGAGGGGTATTTGCCCTTTCTCCTTGCTGGTTCGTGCTATTGCGAGGCGCTTGGAGCTGTGTAGCAACTGTGGGTGGATACTCCTCCTTTTCGCGCTGCACATTCCGCTCTTCGGACGAGTCTCCTTCCACAACGTTTACCAAGTGTCGGAGGAAGGAACGCACACCATGAAACAATCAGCTCCCCTCGCCGCGGTTGTGGGGCTTACCCTAGCTTTAAGCGTCACTGGATGCACTGACCCTTCGGTGTCTGCAACGATGAAGTCCATTGACTCTATCGGAACCGTATCAATCGAATCAAAGGATGCCATCGACTCGGCAAACAAGCAGTATGACTCCCTTGATAAAGAGCTTAAAAAAGAAGTTGAGAACTACGATGAACTGAAGAGCGCAAACAAACGTTACGACCAACTTCTCTATAGCGAAATCACCAAGGAAATCAGCCATTCTCAAGAAATTCTGAGTTCATATTTTGCCCAGCAGTTCGATACCAAAGAAATCGAAACTGCGAAAACAGACGCGCAGGCCGCACTGGATGCTTCTGATACTGATGGTTACTACAAAGTCTACAAGGCATTGAGAAAAGCCGACGAGGAACTTGATACCTATATTAAGGACGAAAAGAAGAAATCCTACAGCATGGAAACGTACGGCGGAGATAACCCCTTCAGGCTGGAAGAGTCCGATCTTCCTTCAGAATGGTCTTTCAAGCCGATTACATTGCAGTCTTCCGCTCACCCCAACTGGGTTATGAGCGAGAAGAAGGCGACCAACCTCCCCACATACGTCTATTTCTTCATTAACCAATCTTCCCGTGAGTACACTTACCAGCTAAACCAAATCCCCACCAAAGCAATCAAAGTGCAGGACGAGGATGGGAAGATGCAAACCGCCTTGGTTAACACCGAAGTTCAGTTCACGGGACAATTCGACCAAGTTGTCAACGTCGATCCCAACAAAGAATTAAACGAACGTCCCGCTTATTTCTTTGCGAGGGCAAAGGACAACGCCATCGTCCTCGCTCTCCAAAACTATGACGGCGAAGACCATTACGTTCTGTATACGTCTGGGAACTGAACAAGGCATCATCGTTACTCTTAAAATGTCACAACCATCCAAAAGACTTATCGGCCCTTTTTGATTTGAGTATTTATTCTCATCCTGTTCCCAGTCCGCTCTGCAGGGGAAACCCTCTGCCCACAGAAATTAATTTGCTCCCTAAACACAAGGTAAGAGGGACTGGATATGAAGCCGAAGTGCAGCGGAGGCGTAAATCCAGTCCCTCTTACCTTGTGTTTAGGGGCAGCAAACGCAGTAATGAAACCGAAGGGTTCATTATGAAGTGCGGTAGAGCAAGGCGAAGCCGCGCAGCCTGAAGGGTGGAGACAAGTAATTCCATCGCTCCGCCTGTTCAGTATGCAACCTAACTCATCGTGCATCCTTTTCTCGATTATTTATATCAACGTAAGGGGAAGCGCCATCCAGGCGAACGAACCAATCAGTTAATGCCAGTTCAACTTCCTCATTCTCTCTTAGAGTCTCCTCGTCCACGTGATAGATGTCATCGGCGGATATATCAAAAAGATCAATTATCTCTAGCAATTCGTCATCGGCGATAGCGTGAAACCGCTCTTCAGCTTCTTCCTTTTTCCTGTTCGACGACCCCCGAATCCAGCTTAGGGTATTTCCAACGCTCTTTTGGTTTATCGCTAGCTGTGAATCTTTGAATTGCTTGTCCGTCACATCACAAAGGTCATCAAACGGCTTAATTTCCCAGAGATAGTACGAAGCCGTAAAGCCCAGAGTTTCTTTCATTAACTGGTTGAATCGACGGTACAATTCTGCGATGTTATACAGCGAGAGATACGAAACGTCGAGCTCCTCCTTTGCCGTAGACCATAACTCGCTACACTTTTCATCCTCTTCAGCAGTTGCTTCTCGACTCTGGCCTCCCGGCAGGCATACCCATCTAGTTTTACAGCAGGTCTCCAAATATCCAAATTCCGCAAGCCTTCTCAAAGTTCTATCCAAGACGCCTCTTGCAAAATCTGTCACATGGCGGATCACTCGATTGTAATGGTAGAAATTTGACTTTGATGTACCTGCCAGCACCCCATGCCTCTCGGCTTCATGCAACAAGCGCTTGCTCTCGCGACTATTTACTAGGCTTTTCACAGGCATAAAGCCGCATAGAGATAGCAAGGCGTTCATTGTGTACAGACGAGTTCCCGATTTCACATCGTCCTCATCAGTACTCGCCCTATGGCGTGCGCCCCAAATCAAACAGTTTAGAATATCAGCACTGTATTCGTCATTCGTTCGGAATGGCTGAGGTTTTTCACGTAAAAAAATCTCAGTGATAACTATTGCGTTTCTCGATACTTGTGGTGCTTTTTTCCAGTCGAAAAAACGCCTTAGCTCTTTTTCTTGCGCCTTTCTTGTGTTTCCTTTTGCTGGCTTCATGCCTACCGACCTACACAGTTCAGCGAAACTGTTGAATGTAGACCCGACTTTGATTTCTTTGCAGTCAGCGGCACTTAAAGACATTTCTCACCTCAACTAGATTTGCTTGCACATATCAGGTGTACAAAACCCCCTCTATATTTCATATGCCTTTTTATATAGATTACTTTTTGTACACCTGATTAGACGCCTGCGTACGGGAATGCCCCGTACGCAGGCGCTACTGTTTATTAATACTGTTCAGTCTCGTGGCATTCCAACAAATCTTCTAAATCAATCCAAGGCAAATCTCGGAAGCGCCTACTGAATAATCTCACGCATTTGTCCCCATCGCCTTCATCTCTTCCATATTGAGACAAATCCTTCCTCGCCTCGCTTCTTACGACCTTGCGGATCATTTCGTCATAGGTCGCTTCACGCCCCTTCTGTTTCAGCATTTCCATATAACTATTTGCCTCGTTGTAAAGGTAATTGGCTCGCCCTGATTCATATCCTGTTACGACCAGCTCAAACAGTTCTTCGTAACTGCCCCATTCTGGCTCTCTCGCTAAAATGTCACTGCATGATTCTTCATCCTCAATGAAGTCCAGTAGATCTGAGGGCAAGTCATTCAATGACTCATATTCGATACCCATCCTCTCGGATAGGTTGCGAAGCCGGTCGCATCGCTTCTCTTTCAACGATTTAATTAAGTCAGTGAATTCATTGCGCTTTGAATGAATTGACAGTGCGCGGTCGTTATCCACTATTTGTTTTGTTTTCTCCCATATAGCCTTGAGCCTCTCATCTTCTTCTATTTCAAACATAGGATTGGTGCCAGAGGCATAAACGACAACAGCCTTTTCGTACTGTATCTTTTTTTCATTACCAAACAGTTCTCCCACTTTTTTCGCAATCAGTTCAATCTTATCTCCATTGCGGAGCGTCTCCTCCATTGAGCCTCACCGCTCTCTCTGTACCGCAGTTTGCTGTTTGTTTATTTGGCTGCATTGATTCTCTTTATTCCCCCTTTTTCAGCTTCCCTATATAACGTGCTTCTACTAATGCCAGTCTTTTCGCATATCTCTTTGACTGACTTCGTTCTGTCGTTTTCAAATAGATAGAGAGCCATGTTGAGAGCGTCTTCATCAACATTAGGCCTACCGAACTTCACACCTTGCTTCATAGCAGCCTCCCTGCCCTCAGCAGCGTTCTCAAGGATGATCTGCCTCTGGAACTCAGCAATGGCTGACAGCATATGAAATATCAATTTGCCTGCTGGAGTGGTTGTATCGATAGCCTCTTTCTTGCTATGAACCTCGACATGCATCTGTTCGAAGGTCTCCATAAGGTCAATTAGGTCTTTAGTACTCCTGCCAAGTCGAGACAGCTCAGTGATATAAACTTCATCGCCCTCGCGCAGACGAGAGAGCATATCTTTCAGAGCGGGACGATTAGCGTTCTTGCCCGAAGCCTTATCGATAAATATCTGGTTATCCTTTAGGCCAAGCTCATGCGCATATTCAAGCTGCCTTGCCTCGTTCTGTTCCTTTGTTGAGCAGCGAGCGTAGAGAAACTTCATCGCGTGCCTCCAATTTCTATATGTCTCAAAAGTCCTATTAGTATTTTATATTGGGACATACACTTTTGGAATATCTTTTAGGACACTATTTGATTCAAAAGACTCACGTGGGGAGTGGTATTTCTCATGTCTCAAATGTTATGAATTTTGGGATACACCATAACGCAGCTTAACTTTCTCGCGCACTTCCGGCTTGCAGAAGATGCGTTACCTCGTAAGCCCCTGCCCCAGTCTGTTTTGGCGCATACGGGGTGTTTTACACTTTGGCCTCAACTTCTACTTGGCAGACCCCATCTATGTAGTTGATATCAACATGACTGAAAGAAGAAATTCCACCGACCGTCTACCTTCACTGCAAATAGCGCATTATCAAGGCATGATTGCTAATGCTATCGAGAAGACCGCCAGACACCATAAATGCATTATCTATAGGCACTCTTTATAACTGTCAATAATTGGCGAATAGCATTGCCGTTCCCCCTTTTACTCAAAATGATCGGTCATGCCCTTGATACAATCTCATCTACCACACCGCAACATCCATATATTTGGGTGGAGCTTCACAATGGCATAGCTGCTGCTTTGCGTATGCAAACAGGCGAATTGGAGGGCACCCGCCTTTCAAGGTCTGTTCGCATATGCATGTGAAGCCTTGCGGTGTGGTAACTGTGGTAGGTGTCCTCCACATCGCTTAATTGCAATGATGTGCTTCTCCCCTTCCACGGTTGTCGGGATACCTTTGGAAGGAGAGCGGATGAAGAAGCCAACGAACAAACAACTAGCCCTCTTAGTTACGATTGCCCTCGTATTAGTTTGCGCGATTGCTTTAGTGCCCAACCTTGCCGCAGAACCGAATTCGAGTGCAACACTCAACATTTTCCACACTCATAAATGGAAGAAAGCGACCTGCACCAAACCTAAGACCTGCAAGGAATGCGGGGCAACAGAGGGCGATCCGCTGGGTCACAAACTCGAGGACTGGAAAGACGATGGATTCGACTCCACGTTCTCCGAAAGGGTCTATGTCAAAACATGTTCTCGCTGCGAGAAAACAATTGAGAAAAAGACAGAGAAGGTTACCTCGTTTCTGGAGAACGAAAAGCTGACCATATGCCCAGACACCTACTCGAAGGTTTTCGAAAAAAGACTTCGAGAGCTTAACGACAGCGATTTTACAGTGCACGAAGAATACGACTACAAACTGACTGTCTATTCAATTAATGACTCGAATGACGAGATGACGGGGCAGCTCTCCTTTTCACTAAAGGACAAGAACCTCGACCCAACCCTTCTCTATACAGAACCTCTCAACTACGGCATCGTTGTCATGCTCGACAACAACCAAAGTAGCTATGACAAAAAGATGGCACGCTTCCTTGTGGCGATGATTGAGGCATGCGACCCGTCACTTGACTGGGATTCGGTCGGTGAAATCGTCAAAGAAACCGATGAGCAGGGCGCGGCAAGCAGGAACGGCTTCACCTACAGCAGGACAAAAAACGGTGGGTATACCCTTCTGCAAGCATCCATTATCACGACCGCAGCCGCACCCACGGAAACCAAAACGCCGCTTGACCATGACACCGTTAATAAAGACCTTGACCAAGTGCGAGAGAGGTTGAAATATATCGGGCAGACCGCTCAATACGTTAAAAAGGCAATTCCAAGCGCAGAAATGGATGGCGTCGATTTACGCGAGAAGGTTACCTTTCTCGGGATTGACGGAGTATTTCTATACGACGTAGATAAGGACACCAACAAAGTTGATAATCTCTTTTTCAAATGGTCTCTAAGCGACTACGCCTCCGATAGAGATTACGCCGTCAACACCATCGCATCCTATTTCGGCAACGAATACGAGACCAAAGACTTATCCCAATACAACAAGGGCAACGACATGTACAGCTACAGGTGGTGGCAAACCACCGATGAGAACTGGAGCGTCTACCTTGTCTTGACAGACGAAGACACCGAGAACGAGGGCGGCAGCATTCAATTCACTCAATTAGAGAACTAGACTCTCCCCTTCGCCCAATTAAAGAAATAGCGGCTGCGCAGCGCCCCAAGCATTGACGCTGCGCAGCCTTTTGTATTCATGCGACCTATAAAGTCATTGAAACTATTAGGACTCAATCAAACTGCGATTTCAATTGATGTCCGCTCAGCCTATAGCAAAAATGCACGCTGAGAGCGATATTCAGGCTTGGAATTGCGCCGATGGACACTTACTCCAACCCCAGCCTCAACGGGGCAAATAAGCCTCATTTCCTTTGATTTAACCCAATAAACGAACCCTTTTACCATGGCATAGACAACCCCATAGCTACAATCATGTTGTCGTGCTTGAGTCTCTGGAAGGAGATCCAAGCTATGTCGAATAGGAAAGATAACAAGGGTCGGGTTCTCCATCGCGGAGAAGGCCAGCGCCCAGACGGTCGTTACTCGTTCAAATACACCAATTGGATGGGAAAAACCTGCTTTGTCTATTCGTGGACTTTGACAATTCACGACCAAACGCCACGCGGCAAAAAGAGAGACCTCTGCTTAAGGCAGAAAGAACAGCAGATTCAAAAAGACCTCTTCGACCACATTGCACCTGAGAACATGAACGTCATAACTCTGGTTGAGAACTACCTTGCGACCAAGGTTGCGGTACGAAAGACAACTGTTAGCGCCTATAAAACCGTCACCAATTACCTGAAAACAGACAGCTTCAGCAAGGCCCAAATATCAAACATTACGGTGTTGGATGCAAAGAAATGGCTCATCCACCTTCAGCAAGATGTTGGAAAGGGATATAGCAGCGTCTGTAGCATCCGAGGCGTACTCAGACCAGCTTTCCAACTGGCCGAAGAATGCGGAATTATAAGACGCAACCCTTTTAACTTCGAACTTATCAATGTTCTGGTCAACGATACGGTATCCAGAGAATCGTTAAGCGTTAGACAAGAACGGCTATTCCTTGAGTTCATGCGCTCGGATCATCACTTCTCGCGCTACTTTGAAACTTACTTTATCTTGTTGAACACTGGACTCAGAATTTCTGAATACTGCGGCCTGACCTTTGATGACATTGACTTCGATAGCCACTGTATACGTGTTCAAAAGCAGCTTCATCGCGCGAGAGATATGCAGTATTACATTGAAGAGCCCAAAACAAAATCTGGTATGAGGTATATCCCTATGACCGCTTCTGTCGAAAAGGCCTTCCACAGTCTCATCGGACAGAGGGCGCAGCCAAAAGAAGAGCCTGTTATTGATGGGGTAAGGGGCTTCATCTGCCTAGACAAGAATGAGATGCCATGCGTTGCCCTGCATTGGGAACATAGGCTCAAACGCGCCATCATTAAGCACAACCGCATCTATAAGGAAGAACTGCCCCATATAACTCCGCACCAGCTCAGGCACACTTTCTGTAGCCGAATGGCACGCGCTGGCATGAGTCCAGCAAAGCTCAGATACATTATGGGGCACTCAGATATCAACACCACCTACAACGTTTACACCCATCTTGGGCTTGAAGATATTCAAGACGAGATGCTTGCTATTGAACAAAACCGCAGGTAAACATTGGTAGTAAAAATTTGAGCCGTACTACGTTTTTACTACTTTTGCTTTTACTTTTGCCTGATTTCTGGTTTTAATAAAGTGGATTCTCCACCCTATATTGGAAACTGATTTTTAGAGCCATTCAACTCTTTGAACACAGTAGAGGCGTTGGGATTAAAGGTCTTATCTTGTTATTATCGCAGGTAAACTACGCAGCGGGCTTTATCGGAGCAAACTGCCTCAAGGGCAGTCTGTAAGCCCCGCGCGACCGCCCAGAAAGGAACCGTTCTATGCAACGTGTACTGTTTATTTGCCACGGCAATATCTGTCGCTCGACGATGGCCGAGTCGGTGTTTACCGAGCTGGTGCGGCGCGCCGGGCGCGCGGGCGAGTTTGTCATTGATTCCGCTGCGACCTCGACCGAGGAGATTGGCAACCCGCCACATCACGGTACCGTTGCCAAGCTACGCGAGGTCGGGATTCCCGTCGTCGCACATCGCGCACGTCAGGTGCGTCGCGCGGAGTATGGCGACTGGGACCATATTGTCTATATGGATGCTGAGAACGCGCGTGGCCTGCGTCGCATCTTTGGCGACGACCCCGACGGCAAGATTACGCGCTTGCTCGATTGGACTGATCGCCCCGGCGACGTGGCCGACCCCTGGTACACCGGCAATTTCGACGCCACCTACCGCGATGTACTCGCCGGTTGCACCGCTATGCTCGAGCAGCTGTAGGCGCTCGGGCGGCGCGGGCACACGGGCCACGCCATCGGCATAAAACGAGCGTGGATTTTCTCCCACTTTGAGCGTTCGAGTGCGCTCTAAACGGGAGAAAATCCACGCTCGTTATCTCGGTGGGAGAAAATCCACACTCATGAATGTGACAAAGGGACTGTCCCTTTGTCACATCCGGGACTGGCCCTAGACCGGCTTGACCTCCAGCTTTATCCCCTCGGCACAGGAGTCGCCCAAAACATCCGAAAGGGCCCAGGTCGCATATAGCGGCAAATAGAGAACCGCTCCGTTGCGCTCAACGTTGCCTCTCGAGAAAACAATCCCGAGCCTTACGCCATATTCAGCCGTATCAAGCACATGACCGAGCGCAGCGTGCGCGTGGTAATAGGAGCCCGATTTAACCTCGATCGGAACAGCCGTCCCATCCGGCCCATCGACCACAAAGTCCACTTCACCGCGCTTTTTTGTCTGATAGTAGTAAAGCTGGCGGTTTTGGGCAGCCAGCTGCTGGGCCACCACGTTTTCGTAAATGCCGCCCAGGTTGGGCTCCTTGCTATCAAGATACGCCGCTTGGGCGACTCCAACGGGGTAGCGCGCCATCAACATGCCCGTATCCGATTGATATAGCTTGAACTGCGATGGTCGTGCCGTCTTGAGCAGGGGCGATTTTGGCTCGGTTACGATATCGGCTTTGAGAGCAACGCCGGCATCGACAAGCCATACAAAATCTCGCTGATACTTCTCGTAGTGCGCCTTAGGGTCAATGGAATTGAGCACGAAGCGCTTGTTTTCGCCCTCGAGCATAATAGGGAGCTGATCGTAGATGCTCTGCGCCTGAAGGGCTCGCCCGCTTGCATACTTGGAGATATCCCGCCGGTACTGTTCGTTGAGCTCTGACTGCAGCTGACGAACAGAGGCAAGGTCGCCCCGCGTGTCAAGAAAACGCTGCACGACCTCCGGCATTCCGCCGACAACGGTATAGGTCCTGAAGTTTGCCATCATCGCGTCATGAATGTAATCAGGAATGGGCCTCTCGCTGATACAGGCGTCACGTATCGTTTGGCGAGCCCCCTCGCTCACCCCGATTGCCCAGCAAAACTCCTCAAAATCGAGCGGGAACATCCTAAGCTCGTGGACATACCCCACGGGATAGGACCTGACGCCCTTGAACTGGGTCCCGAGCATTGACCCCGAAAACGCCCAACGGCACCTCCCGTCCTCAACAAGGAACTTTGCCATCGTCATGATGTCGGGGGCCTCTTGGACCTCATCGATAAACACGAGCGTTTTGCCTGGCGCAATCGACTTTCCCGAAAGAAGCGTCACCCTGCTGATGAAATCATCGGCATTCCGCGCCTCGAGAAGAGCATCTTTTGCCTGGCGGTTTTCCATGAGGTTAAGCTCAATGTAGGTTGCATGGCTGGCTTTGCCAAATGCGCGAATCGAATAGCTTTTGCCGATCTGGCGAGAACCCGTGATGAATAGGGCCTTTTGCTCGGCAGACTTCAGCCAACGCTCCAGCTCTGCCGCTATTTTCCTGCGCAGCATAGGCTCTCCCCTCGGTGTCATCGAATGAAATGCAAAGTTTTATATGCTTGATTATCGATGAAACGCAAAATTTTTAGAACCTAAAATCAAATGAAATGCAGAGATTTGAAATTATAAGCAAAAGAAGGGGCACCACCGGCGAATGTGTCAAAGGGGCTGTCCCTTTGTCACATTGCGCTCGACTACTCGTCAACGATCTCGGCAAGCCAGACGTTCAGCGTATCGACCTCGGGGCAGCAGAACTTTGCCGTACCAGGCTCGTTGCCAGGCACGGTTCCGCCATAGCGCAGGATATCGATATAGGGAAAGCCCACGTGGCAGGCCATGGCGCACATCTTGCCGCGATCTCGGTCAAAGTCAAAGACGTCGCCCGGCTTGTGACCGTGGTGGCAGCGGCACGCACCCAGCTGGTCCACGCAGCTCACGCGGATGCGCGGACGCTTGCCACGCGGCGCGCCGAGCGGCCTGTTCTCGCCCGCAGGCTTGATGCCGCCCTCGCCGGCGTTACTCATGGTCAATCACATCCAGGCAGGCCTCGATGGGAAGGCCAGCCGACTTGTCCTCTTGGCCGGCATTGCGCTCGATAAGCTCAGCCACCACACGCATGGCATCGGACGTCGCGCGCTGCAGACTCCAACCTGCCATAACGCGGCCGACGAGCACCGCCGAGAACGTGTCGCCCGTGCCCGGGAAGTAGACCGGAATGAGCTCAAAGGGAATCGTAAAGTACTCCCCCGCCACATGGTCGTAACCGATAACCGCGTTCGTGCCATTGACTACGGCGCTCGTAATGACCACAGACTTGGCACCCAGCTCACGCACGGCGTCCACAAGGGCGCGGGCCTCATCGGGCGTAATTTGCTCGGCGATAGGCCTATCGGCAAGCAGGCACGCCTCGGTATAGTTGGGCACCGCGTAGTCTGCGCACTCCAGCAGATGCCGCATAAGGCCAATCGTGGACTCGGGCACGCCCGCATAGAGCTTGCCGTTGTCGCCCATGATGGGGTCGACGAACACCTTGGTGCCCTTTTGCGCACGGCGGTGGCAAAAGTCCGAGATGATGCGCGTCTCTTCCTCGGTCACGATAAAGCCGGTCGAGATGGCGTCGAACTCAAAGCCGAGCTCCTCCCAGATGGCGAGGCTTTGGCGCACGTACTCGGTGGTGTCGTGGATGTAGAACTTGGGGTAGTTGAGCGTGTCGGAAACGAGCGCCGTCGGCAGATTATGGATACGGTAGCCCATGTGCGACAGCACCGGCAGCATGGCGGAAAGTGCGACCTTGCCGTAGCCGCACATATCGTTGATCAGCAGCAGCTGAGTGTTCTTCATGAGGGTCTCCCTTGGTCCGGGCGCGGCACAGCAGCGCCACAGTGCGACTAAGTGTAGCGCAGGGGACGTTGCGAGCGGAGTCGAGCGGCACGAAGGGCAAATTGTTGCGGAAAGGTTTCGGAAACGAGGGGCTAGCTTGCTTCATTGCGGCTCATTTGCCGCCACTTATTCAGTGCCATTTCAAAACTATGCCGGATTACGGGGCTGAACCTGAATGAGCCAACCACACCCCCTATTTTCAAATCATAGCGAGCCTTCTACCTGCACTGATAATTGTTCTCGGGGGAAGCGGGCACTGCGGGGGCGCGTCAACAGCGCGCGATTTCCGCGTCGCAG
>UQKW01000023.1 GCA_900541885.1 uncultured Collinsella sp. | reverse complement strand
GGAGGCCACTTAATGTGGCCTCCGTCGTGAGCAGGACTGTAGAGCAGGAAACTTAACCCCCACACCCCTCACGCGGCGGGCAAACTCGCCTTGTGCTCTATCACGCTAAAGTGTATGATTCTGAACGTTACACGACTCACTTTACTTAACTAAAGTGCCACCAAGGGGGAATACCATGAATACCGATATGTCTCGTCGTCAGTTTGTTGGTCTAGCCGGCTCGCTCGCCACGGTGTTTGGCCTTGGTCTTGTCGGTTGCGGCGGTGGTGCCGGCAAGGGCTCCGCTGCTGGCTCTGCCGCGGCCAAGGATGTGAAGGGCGCTGCGGAGTCCAAGAAGCTCGTGGTGGGCTTTGATAAGTCCTATCCTCCGTACGGCTTTGTGGGCGACGATGGCGAGTACACCGGCTTTGATCTCGATCTTGCCAAGGCTGTTGCCGATAAGCAGGGCTGGGAAGTCGATTACGAGGCCGTCGATTGGGATGCCAAGGACACGCTGCTCAACTCCGGCGCCATCAACTGCATCTGGAACGGCTTTACCATGGAGGGCCGTGAGGACGACTACACGTTCTCCGAGCCGTACATGCTCAACGAGCAGGTGCTGGTGGTAAAGAAGGATGCAGGCATCAAGAGCTGGGACGATCTTGCCGGCAAGACCGTGATTACCCAGACCGATTCCGCTGCGCAGGATGTGCTCGAGGGTGACCAGAAGGATCTGGCCGCGACGTTTGCCACGCTCGATACCATCGGTGAGTACAACACGGCGTTTATGCAGCTCGAGAGTGGTGCAGTCGATGCCGTTGCCTGTGACCTCTCGATCGCTCAGTATCAGCTTGCCGCCAAGCCCGATGCCTATACGCAGCTCGACAAGCCGCTGTCCAGCGAGCACTACGCCGTCGGCTTTAAGAAGGGCGACACCAAGTCGGCCGACGCCGTGACCGAGTCGCTCAAGGCGCTCTACGAGGACGGCACGGTCAAGGACCTGTGCGACAAGTATTCAAGCTATGGTCTTTCCTTCGACAACTGGGTGCTCAAATAGCGGCTTTCCCAGGCACCCGATTTTGCCGTTCAAACCGTCGCTTGCGTACATTTAGTACGCGGCGCTCCTCTTTCACGGCAAACTCGGGCACCTGGAAAACCCGCTTTAGCATTGGGTTCGCTGTTCCGTTACTGTGAAAGAGAGCTTGGGTTGTCTATTCAGGTCATGATGCAGATGCTTGGCCAGGGATTCTTGGTCAGCTTGCAGTTGTTTGTGCTGACACTGCTGGGGTCGATTCCGCTGGGAATTCCCGTTGCGTTTATGCGCATGAGCAAAATCGCGCCGCTTCGCTGGATTGCGCGCATCTACATTTCGGTCATGCGCGGTACGCCGCTCATGCTGCAGATGTTTGCCATCTACTTTGCCCCGTACTACGTGTTTGGCATTTCGCTCACGCCCGATTCCAAGTGGACGGCGTGCGTCGTGGCGTTCATCATCAACTACGCCGGTTACTTTGCCGAGATCTATCGCTCGGGCTTGCAGTCCATTCCGCGCGGTCAATACGAGGCTGCCGAGGTGCTGGGCTATTCGCGCGTGCAGACGTTTCTGTATATCGTGATGCCGCAGGTCGCCAAGCGTATTCTGCCGGCGATGGGCAACGAGATCATCACGCTGGTCAAGGACACGTCGCTGGCGTTTGCCATTGGCGTGGGTGAGATGTTCTCGACGGCCAAGGCGCTGGTCGCCTCGCAGGTGAGCATGGTGCCGTTTGCGATCGCGGCGCTGATTTACTGGGTCTTTAATTTCGTCGTCGAGATGCTGCTGGGCGCCGCCGAGAAAAAATTGGATTACTACCATGATTAATTCGGTAATGAATATATCGAACGCGCGTAAGGCGTTTGGCGGCAATGAGGTGCTCAAGGATATCTCGCTTGAGGTGAAGCGTGGCGAGGTCGTGGCGATTATCGGGCCTTCGGGTGGCGGCAAGTCCACGCTGCTGCGGTGTGCCACGCTGCTCGAGACACTCGACGGAGGCTCGCTCTCGTTTGGCGACCTTGCCGTTGCGACGGATGCGGGTTCGGGCGCGGTCTATGCGAAGGGCGATGTGCCCAAGCAGGCGCGCTCGCGATTCGGCCTGGTGTTCCAAAATTACAACCTGTTCCCGCACTATACGGTGATGAAAAACATCACCGATGCGCCGATTCGCGTGCTTAAGCGTCCGCGCGAGCAGGCGGAAGCCCGCGCTCACGAGCTGATTGCACAAATGGGGCTGACGGGCAACGAGAACAAGGTGCCGTGTGAGCTTTCGGGCGGTCAGCAACAGCGTGTGAGTATCGCCCGCGCCCTGGCGCTCGATCCGGAAATCTTATTCTTTGACGAGCCGACCTCGGCGCTCGATCCCGAGCTAACGGCCGAGGTGCTGCGTGTCATTAAAGACCTGGCGGCGCAGAATATGACGATGGTGATCGTGACCCATGCGATGCAGTTTGCGCGCGATGTTGCCGATCGCGTGGTCTTTATGGACGGAGGCCGCATTGTCGAGGAGGGCCCGGCCGAGCAGGTTATCGATCATCCGCGTGAGCAACGTACCCGTGAGTTCTTGAGTCGTATCGAGGGCTAAGCTCAGCTATGTATTGAGAAGAAGCCGCCGCGGGTCTTATGGACTGCGGCGGCTTTTATTTGTATCGATGGGGTTTAATAATCGCCTGGCATACTTGCTCTGTCCTCTCGCCGCCTGTATTCATACGTGCGCCGAAAGGTATGCATGGACAGCCGCCCGTGAGGGTAGGGTGGTGGCATAGGACATTTGGAGGGTGAGTCGGCTCGGCTGCCGACCATGCTGCTCCCGGGATGGCACCGACCGCGAACTCTCCCCGTTGGCGTCGCGCATTGCGCGCGGCCCTGCAAGGAGGTCATCATGGGTGCTCCCAAGACCGGTAACGTAAGGAACGTGGTGCTCGTAGGCCAAGGCGGGGTGGGCAAGACTTCACTCGCCGAGGCCATGCTCCACCTTTCCGGCAAGACCGCCCGCCTGGGCGGCCACGACGGCACCAAGCCCACGCTCGACTATGACCCCGAAGAGGTCAAGCGTGCATTTTCCATCTCGACGACCATCGCGCCGATCGACTGGAAGGGCGCGCGCATCAATGTGCTCGATGCCCCGTGCTACCCCGATTTTATCGGCGACGCCTTTGCCGCGATGAGCGTCTGCGAGACGGCTCTGTTTGTGGTCGACGCCGAGGCCGGCCCGCAGCCTACGACGGTTAAGCTCTGGTATGCCGCCGAGGACCTGCGACTGGCGCGTGCGGTGTTCGTAAACCGCCTGTCGCGCTCCGAGGCCAGCTTTGCGACCACGATGGACCTGCTGCAAGAGCGCTTTGGCACGCGCCTGGGCGCCGTGACCCTTCCCTGGGGCGAGGGCGAGGACTTTGACGGCATCATCGACCTGGTGCGCATGAAGGCGCGCCATTGCAACGGCACCGAAGCCGTTGAGTCGGAGATTCCCGAGGAGTATCGTGCCCAGGCCGAGGAAGCCCATGACCATCTGTGCGAGCTGGTGGCCGAGGCTGACGATGAACTGATGATGAAGTACTTGGAAGGCGAGGAGACGCTGACGCAGGAGGAGCTTGAAGGCCTGCTGTCGAAGGCGATTGCCGAGCGCATCTTTGTGCCGGTCTTTGCGGGCGATTGCATTAAGGAGCAGGGCGTCAACTCGCTGATGGACGACATCGCGACGTACTTCCCGGCGCCGACCGACTACGGCGAGATGCCGCTTATCGACGGCGATTCGCTCAAGATTTCGAGCGACGATGACCGTCCGGTGGCGTTTGTGTTTAAGACCCTGGCCGATCCGCAGCAGGGTCGCATCAGCTTTATCAAGGTGCTGACGGGTACGCTTGAGCCGGGTCTTGAGCTGATCAACGCGCGTACCCGCAAGGGCGACCGTCTGGCTCACCTGTATGTGATGTGCGGCCGCGACATGACCGAGGTCGGTCACGCCTATGCCGGCGACATTATCGTGGCACCCAAGCTGGCGGCCGAGACGGGCGATACGCTCTCGATTACCGGCAAGGTCGAGGCTGCGGCGTTTAAGTTCCCCAACTCGCAGTACCGCATTGCCATCGAGGCCGAGAATCGCGGCGACGAAGAGAAGCTCTACACGTTTATCGAGAAGGCCTGCAAGGCCGATCCGACCATGAGCATCGACCGCGACGAGGAGACCGGCCAGACCATTATCTCCGCCGTTGGTGAGGCGCAGGTTTCGGTGCTGCTCAATCGTTTGGAGGATCGCACCAAGGTCGTAGCCAAGAGCGTGCCGATCCGCATTCCGTATCGCGAGACCATTCGCCGTACGGCAAGTGCCCAGGGCCGCCATAAGAAGCAGACCGGCGGCGCCGGTCAGTACGGCGACTGCTGGCTGCGCGTGGAGCCGCTCATTGGGCCCGACGGCACGAGCGATGGCTATGAGTTTGTGGACGAGGTCGTGGGCGGCCGCATTCCGCGCTCGCTGATCCCCGCCGTGGACAAGGGCGTCCAGGAGACCATGAAGGACGGCATCATTGCCGGCTATCCGCTCACGGGCATTCGCGTGGCTGTGTACGACGGCTCGTATCACAGCGTCGACTCCAACGAGATGGCGTTCCGCGCGGCGGCTCGCATCGGCCTGCGCAAGGCATGTGCCGATGCCGACCCGGTGGTGCTTGAGCCCATCGAGGAAATCACGGTGACTATTCCCGAGAGCTACGCCGGCGCCGTGATGGGCGACATCTCGGCCTCGCGCGGTCGCGTGACAGGCATGGAGACCGATGAGCGCGGAGACACCGTGGTTATCGCGCAGGCACCTCTCGCCGAGCTGACGGATTACTCGACGCGCCTGCGCTCTATCACGCGCGGCACGGGTGACTTTACCATGAAGCCCGCCGGCTACGAGCAGGTGCCCTATGACGTTCAGGCCAAGCTGGTCGAGCGCTATGAGGAGGGTCGCGCCAAGTAGCGTGTGGTTTTGCCTGCAATGTGGACGCTGACGAAAAGGCCGCCCTGGGTAATCCAGGGCGGCCTTTTTTGATCCCATGGGGACGGAGGAAAACGAATCATTTTTGGGTTACGGGCGGTGCGGTCGGCACTAGTCTCCGGATGCCTGGTTGCGGCCGGTGGCGTAGTCGATCTGCACGTGCGGCTGCAGGTTGTAGCAGTACACGTGGAAGCAGAGGGTCTTGCCGTGGTCCTCGACCGATTGCGCCTCAAGGCGCACGCCGCGGCAGACAAGTTCCTCTTCGTTATACATGGGTGTGACGCGATAGAGCACGTGGTTGCCCGTCTCGCGGATGTAGCCGAGAATCTGCTCCTCAAACGGCAGCATGCCTGTCTCGTTGAGATAACGCGTGCCGGTGAGGAGATTCTTGCGGTTGGCGTTTTCGCCGCAGAGCGACCAGGCGATGAGATGGCAGCGGTTGTAGAGGCTCTGGCCCGGAATAAAGGCGTAGCGCTGCTGGCGCCATCCAGCGGGATGGATACGCGAGATATCGCCGCGCTCGCCTTGACCGAGTGATTCGGGGCCCACGCAGGCGAGCGCTTTGCGGGTGCGGCCCAGGCTGTCAAGCTTGGAGAACTTCTTAAAGCAACCCTCTTCTGTAGCGCGCTCGTATTCATCGAGCGTGAATGATGGTGTGCCGAGCGGGTGCGTGCTGTCGGCGCGCAGGGCAACGTAGGGGTTGCCGGCGTAGTCGGGAATGCTGCTGAGATAAACACCGCGGGCGCGGTTGAGGTCGGGGTTTTCGACCTCGTCGATGGGGGTGGCGGCGCTGTCCGCGGAAGCGCCGTCGCCGGTGTCGGTTGTGGCGGAATCGGAGCCATCGCCAGAGTCCTGGCTGTTTTGAGGGTCCGGGGAGCTCGCCGTTCCTGATTCGAGCCGATCGACCAGGTCCGCCTCGTCGTCGGTGCGGCTGGGACTTTCGTTTTGTTTTTCGGCCAGAGCTGCCGCCTGTTCATCACTTTGCGGCGACAACAACTTGGGCGCTCCGTCGAGCGACCCTGTGAACAGCGCAAACCCCAGCACCACGGCGGCGCCGATGGAAAGTACTTGCTTGTAGGCGGACTTGCGCGACATTGCGGCTCCTGGATGGACGGTTGGGAATCTACCAGTCTAGCAGGAGCCGGCAGGGGCCGTTCTGTCGAACAAATACTCAAGATTTGGGATAGACGCTACTGATTCATTTGCCTCATATGGAGCTGCGGTGGTTGTGTATGTGGGGCTATTTTGCGTTTCCCCAGATAAAACCCGCCAAAATAAACCTGTCCCTTTTTGGCAGGTTAATCGGGGGACTATTTCACCGCAACTTAGGGCACGGTTAGGGAGTGTGCACCTTAAAGAGTGGTGCCCTTGATTAGAGAGGTCGCGCTCGTCTCTCTAATTGTCTCTCTAAAGAGAAAGCCAGTTAAAGAGATAACATTGGGCTATCTAACAGTGAATTCGATACATCTCTCTAAATGTCTCTCTAAAATAAGGTGCTTATCTCTCTAAAGTTAGAGAGATATACTATACTTTAGAGAGATAAATCTATCGTTTTAGAGAGACGGAATGCCAATGCTGCTGGATGAACCTCTTGGCCTTATCGTTGAGCGCCTTCGCAGGCGGGGGACTGATGACGCATCGGTAGAAGTTAAAGCCTGCACGAATAAATTGAGCGCAGACGTATGGGAGACAGTGAGCGCTTTTGCGAACACTGCGGGTGGGCTCATTATTTTGGGCCTAAACGAAGCCGAAGGATTTGTTCCTTCGGCTAACTTTGCTATCGATAGGGTGCGCGATCAGTTTGTTTCGGGTATCGGAGACGGAGGCTCAGCGGCAGTGGTGACCCATGCGCCACGGTGCGAGCTTGATCGAGGCGAGGTCGACGGGCTCCAGGTGCTTCTGGTGCGCATCTTTGAACTTGAGCTTAAAGCGAAGCCTTGCTATATCGGCGCGCGCGGCGTGCAGAACGGTAGCTACAAGCGCGTGGATGATAAAGATATCAAGATGTCACCCGCTGAGCTATATGAGCTGCAGAGTGCGTTGCTTCCGAGCGATGCAGACGGCACGGTGGTTTCGGAGGCAACAGTCGAGGATTTGGATCCAGATGTCGTGCGGTCTATTATCGCAAATCGCCGGCTGCAGACCCCCCGCGTTTTGCGCGGGGCCGATACGCTGGAAAAGCAGCTGGTCAGACTCAATATCACTACAAAGGATGGTGCGGTGAAGCTCGCAGGGCTTCTGTCGGCGGGAATTTACCCCCAGCAGTTCTATCCCAAACTCATGATTGATGTCGCCGTTCATTCCGATGTGGAAAAATCTGCACCCGGGCAACCCCGGTTTATTGACCGCCAGTTGTGCGATGGCCCGATTCCGGCTTGCATCGAAGATGCCCTTGTCGCGATTGGACGGAACTTGCGCAAAGCGGCGATAGTGCAAGGCGCTGGCAGAAGGGAGGATTGGGAAGTTCCCCAGGAGGTTTTGCGCGAGGCCTTGGCAAACGCCTGCATCCATCGAGAATATTCGCCCATGTTTGTGGGGCAGGCCGTGAGTGTCGATATCTATCCAGACAGAATAGAGATCAAAAACCCCGGTGGGCTTTGGGGCGGAAAGACGGTGGACAATCTTGCAGACGGGGAATCGCGCTGCCGAAACCCAAAGCTCATGAGCCTAATGGGGGCGACGCCGTTAGAGCATGCCGAGGGGCCCGTTGCAGAAAGCCAGGGATCTGGTATCCCGGCTATGATTCGCGAGATGGAGTCTCGTTCGCTTGGAAGGCCGAAATTTATCGTTAAGGCCGATTCGTTTACGGTGCTGCTTTCCCGGCACGGGGCGGAGCTTGCTGAAAACCGCACGTGGATTCAGAGCCATGTGGGCACCGAGCTGACGGATCGCGAGGAAACATTGCTCATGTTTATGCGGGAGCATGGGTGCGTATGCGATGTTCAAAAAATACGAGAGGCCCTGAAGTGGGATTCGGATGACATTCGCCTGATCTGCGGGAATCTTGTCGATAAACATGTCCTGTCAAAATGTGGCAAAGACACGTTTGAGATTATCGATATGAGCAGAGAATCGTCAGCTTCGACAGCGGATAGGATCCTGGAGGCTCTCAGAGCCGAAGTGGATATGACGGCGCGAGAAATAGCGGTTGCATCGGGGGTCAAAATTTCGTCCGTCCGCTACCATCTGCCAAAAATGGCGGATAAAGGACTCATCGAAGTAATGGGTTCATCGACGAGCCGCAACCGCCGCTATCGGAAGAAGTAGATGCAGCCGAGTCGCCCCTCTTGTGTCTCTCGAAGTGAGATGGGTGCTAGGGGGGGGGCGACTGCCTCGCGATATTTCCCCAGATAAAACCTGCCAAAATAAACCTGTCCCTTATTGGCGGGTCAGTTAACGCAGTGCAGGTTGAGCATATGCGAGCGAGCGGTCTCCGGGTGCGGTAAGGTGACGTGAAACAAGCGGGCGCTGACCTTTTGGTCGCGCCCGTGAAGTTGAACGTCAGATTGCCGTGTCCGGAGCCCGCGCAGCGCCGAGCAGTTACGCCGTTTGTAAAACGGCGTAACCTAAAGGTTCATGTTGCCGTGGATGTAGGGGGTGACCTCGGGGGAGATATGGCCGCAGCCCAGCTCGCGCAGCGCGGACTCGATAACGGCGGGCAGCGGGGTCTTGCCCTTGTCGTCGACGGCGGCACCGCCGAGGGCGGCAATCTTGGCGACATCTGCGGGTGCGGCCTCGATATGCATGCAGCCGCCGACCAAGCGCGCGCGTACCTGTGCCAGATCAAGATCGTGCAGGTAATCCTCGCAGGCGCGGATTAAATCGACCTTCTCGCGTGTAAGCTCCTCGCCCGTGGGGACGCGGGTGGCAAGACATGCTCCCGCCGGCAGGTTCCAAACGGGATAGCCCCATGCGCGCAGCAGCTCGCGCTCTTCGTCCTTGGTAAAGCCGACCTCCATAAGGGGTGAGCGTACGCCGAGCTCTTCTGCCGCACGCATGCCGGGGCGGTAGTCACCGCGATCGCTTGCATTGCTGCCATCGATGACGGTGGGAAAGCCGAGCGACTTGGCGTGGTTGACGATGGCGGTAAAGCCGGCGTGCTTGCAGTGGTAGCAGCGATTGGCATCGTTGCAGGCTACTTGGGGGAGCTGCAGCTGATCGACCGAAAGATTGAGCACGGGGAGCTTAAAATGCGCCCCTTCATTGGCTTGTCCATCAACGGACCGCTCAAACGAAGCCTGTTCGGGCGTGCCGATGAGCGGCGTGGTGAGATGGACGAGGAGGGTATTGGTAGGCATGATGCGGGCGCATACGGCGGCCAAAAAGCTGCTGTCAACGCCGCCGGAAAACCCGATAGCCACGCGCCCGTATGCCAAAAGCAGCTGCTCGAGCGCCGATAGCTTGTCTTGAAGCTCCTCTGCGGGTGCCGCGGTGTCTAAAATCATGAAACGTTCCTTATCGTTGGGTGCTCGATCGAAAACTATAATCCTAATGCGTTACTTGCCATAAGACTTCTATCTGTGTAACGAAAGTGCAATATGGTATATACGTTATATACAAGTTGCCAAATGCGGTAGAGTTGCAGCAACGCGACAGCGAGAGTCGATGGGGGACCGATATGATCAAGGCTGTTATTTTTGACATGGATGGAACGCTGGTCGATACCGAGCGTTTGGGGATTAAGGCCTGGAAGGCAGGCGCCGCTGAGCTGGGGCTCGCGATTGATGATGCGCTGATCCATCAGTTTATCGGTCGCACGCTGCCCGATGTCATGGACATCCTCGATAAGCATTACGGCAGCCACGAAACCACCGAGGCGGTCTATGTCCGCCACAAGGAGATTCGCGACGAGATGGTCAAGACCGAGCTGGAGCTTAAGGCCGGCGCCGCCGAGTGCCTAGACGAGCTGCTGGCTGCGGGCTATCACGTGGGTCTAGCGACGTCGTCGCGCCTCGTTACGGCCGAGCGCAACCTTAAGATGGTCGGTCTTTTTGACAAGTTTGAAACGGTAACGTGTGGCGAGGACGTCGTGCACGGCAAGCCCGACCCCGAGATGTATCTGCTCGCCTGCGAGCGTGCGGGCTTTGCCCCCGAGGAGTGCGCCGTGGTCGAGGATTCGCGCAATGGTTGCGTCTCGGGCATCACGGCCGGCTGCCACGTCTTTGCCGTCCCCGATATTGTGCCGCTGCCGCAGGACGTGGTGGATGGCTGCGAGGCCGTGCTCGATACGTTGTTCGACCTGGCGGCGGCGGTCAAGGCCGTGCGCTAGACAATTGCGGCGTTGAAACGAGCAATTGCTCACGTTTGCACTTAAGCAAAAGAGGCCCGGCAATGGTCGGGCCTCTTTTGCTTAAGCGGCGACTTAGCATACTTGCGGTCGTGCTATAGATACGCACCGAGGTTGATGGCCGTGGCGTCGGTCTGGCTGCTTGCCTGGGTGCTGGCGCGTTCCAGCAGGAACGGACGTACCAGTTCTTGGCGGTTGATATCCTCGGCGGCGGTGACTGCGGTGACGGTGCGCGCTGCAGAGCCGACGCGGATATGCTTGGTCTTTGCCGGGGCCTTGTTCTCGATTTGCTCCATCAGCAGTTGGACACCCTTGCGGCCAATCTCGTAGCCCGGGGGCGCTACCGTAGTGAGCGGGACCGATCCGCTCCAAGCGAGCGGGTTGCCATCGCAACCTGCTACGCGTACTTGCCCGGGTACAGAGATGCCCTTGTCGACCAGCGCCGAGATAACGCCCGAGGCCAACACGTCGGTCAGGCCGACGACAAAATCGGGGCGTTCGTTCGCGGGGCGCTCGGCGATCTGGGCGCCGATGCCGTAGCCGTCGGCGGCGGTATTCCATTCGCCGGCGTCGATGACTTCGATCTTGATATCGGGGTGTAGGGCGAGCGCCTTATGAATGCCAAGGACGCGCAGGGTGAGTTGCATAAATGCTGCTCTACCCACAACGGTGATATGGCGTGCACCGCGGGCGATGGCGAGTTCGGCAATGATGCGCCCCTGGGCCTCGTTATCGGCCGCTACGTAGTAGCCGGGCTCGGAGCAATGGATGTCCAGGTGGACGATCGGCACGGGCATCTTGGCCATGGCGGGGTGCCAATCGGGGGATGCCATGGGCTGAACCATGACGCCGGACATTTGGGTGCCCATAAAGTAGCGCAGGTAATGGTCCTCGAGAATATCGTCGTTATCGGCGTTGGCGATGAGCAGGTCGTAGCCGTGCTTACGGGCCTCGTTGTGGGCGCCGCTGGCGATTTGGAGCGAAAAGCCGTGATCGAGGCGGGGGAGCACCAGGCCAAAAGACTTGGTGGCGCCGCCCGCGAGCTGACGAGCGCTTTGGTTGGGCAGGTAGCCAAGGCGATTGATGGTCTCGTTGATGAGCTTGAGGGTCTCGGGGCGCAGCTTTTCGGGGTGGTTGAGCGCGTTGGAAACCGTGCCCAGCGAAACCCCGGCCTCGCGCGCGACGTCGCTGATTTTTACCTTTGCCATAGCGGCCCCTTTGATGCGTTTCAAGTACAAGCCAGATTGTAGCATCCCAAACCTACCAAAAAGGGATAGGTTTATTTTGGCAGGTTTTATCTGGGGAAACGCTGTTGCCAACGCGACCACCACGAAGGGGACAGGCGCCTTTGTGGTGGTTTGGACCGGCTGGACGTGTGTGCATCGGGTGGTATCTAAGTTGAGATACCACATCTGGTATATCAGCTTGCGCCTGCGTGAGTACAATACTCGAACGTTATGCGTCTCAGCGCCCCTTGTGCGTGGACGTCTTGCAGTCACGCGAACGAAGGGATTTATCTTATGTGCGGAATCGTCGGCTACACCGGCTCTGATATTGCAAAGAACATCCTGGTCACGGGCCTCAAGCGTATGGAGTATCGCGGCTATGACTCCTCGGGCGTCGCGCTCGAGGTGGGCGAGGGCGCCGCGGCGCACCTCGACGTCATCCGCCGCGTGGGCAAGGTCGCGGGCCTGGAGAGCGAGCTTTCCAACATCGACAGCGACGCTACCTGCGGTATCGGCCACACCCGTTGGGCCACCCACGGCAAGCCCTCCGTCGTTAACGCTCACCCCCACACCAGCTGCGACGGTCGTATCGCCATCGTCCACAACGGTATCATCGAGAACTTCGCCGAGCTGCGCGAAGAGCTGGAGGGCCGCGGCCACCACTTTAAGAGCGAGACCGATACCGAGGTCTTCGCGCATCTGATCGAAGAGGCTTATGCCGAGACGCACGACCTGATGGCCTCCGTGCGCGAGGCTTGCACCCACGTGGTCGGTGCCTATGGTCTGGCCGCCGTGTGCGCTGACGAGCCCGGCGTGATCGCCGTGGCCCGCAAGGATTCCCCGATCGTAGTCGGCGTGGGCGAAACCGGCTCCTATGTTGCTTCCGATGTCATCGCGCTCATCGACGCCACCCGCGATGTTGTGGTGCTCGAGGACGGTCAGTTTGCCAAGCTCACGCCCGCAGGCGTCGAGTACACCGACGAGGCCGGCAACGTTATCGAGCCCAAGGTCACCCACATCGACTGGGACCTGGACATGGCTGAAAAGGGTGGCTACCCCGACTTTATGCTCAAGGAGATCCATGAGCAGCCGCGCGTCGTGCGCGATACGCTGGTTGGTCGTATGACGCCGGCCGGCGAGCTCGACATCGACGAGCTGGGCCTTTCGCTCGAGGAGCTCAACGACATCGACCGCGTCTACGTGATCGCTTGCGGCACCAGCTATCACGCTGGCCTCATTGCCAAGAATCTCATTGAGGGCTGGGCTCGCATCCCCACCGAGGTGGAGGCGGCCAGCGAGTTCCGTTATCGCAACCCCATCATTACGCCGACGACGCTTGTCGTTGCCGTGTCCCAGTCGGGCGAGACGGCCGATACCCTTGCCGCCATTCGCGATGCGCGCATCAAGGGTGCCAAGGTCTTCGGCATCACCAACGTGGTGGGCAGCCCCGTGGCGCGTGAGAGCGACGGCGTCATCTACACCAAGGCCAACAAGGAGATCGCGGTCGCCTCGACCAAGAGCTTCATCGGCCAGGTTGTGAGCCTCACGCTTTTGGCTCTGCTGCTGGCGCAGGTCAAGTACCGCTTGACCACCAAGCAGGCGCGCATGCTGTTCCGCGAGCTTTCCGATACGGCCGAGCAGATTCAGTGGATTCTGGACACGCAGGCCGAGACCGTGCACGAGGCGGCACTCGCTTGCAAGGACGCGCAGTCCGCGTTGTTCGTGGGCCGCGGCATGGGCGCCGCTATTTCATACGAGGGAGCGCTCAAGCTCAAGGAGGTCAGCTATCTGCACGCCGAGGCATATGCTGCCGGCGAGATGAAGCACGGTCCTATCGCACTGATCGACCCGGGATTCCCCGTCATTGCCGTGGCTACTAAGAGTGCCACCTACGATAAGACGGTGTCGAACCTTATGGAGTGCAAGGCGCGCGGCGCCAAGGTGATCGTCGTTGCCACCGAGGGCGACGAGGAGATTAACAAGATTGCCGACTGCATCATTCGCGTGCCGGCCGTCCGCGACGTGTTCAGCCCCATCACGGCGAGCGTGCCGCTGCAGTTGCTCGCCCGCGAGGTCGCCATCCTGCGCGGTTGCGACGTTGACCAGCCGCGCAACCTGGCGAAAAGCGTTACTGTCGAGTAGCGGATGTTCCGGCGTTTTGCCAAACGCCGGAACTGCTCGACGCTGCGCGGACGCCATTCGGCCGGTCTGCCGCTCAAACCGTCGCTCGCGTACACAGGTACGCGTCGCTCCTCTTTCGCGGCACCTCGACTCGAATGACGTCCGCTCGCTGGCTGCGCCAACTATGTGGTGTTGCCACAGCCGTCCAAATTTAAGTTGGAGGATCTTGCCGTCAGGGACGACGTCCGGGTAAGAAATCCTCATCTCGGCTTTTTCGCCAACAGTACCGTGAAACACTGGGGTGAGTTTAGTGAGATGAACAATACGGGGCCTATTGGAATCCTATCTCCAGCGGTCCTTACGGACCGCGTGGTCTTCCTCGATAAACTTGAGAAAAGGCAGGGCATCTTGAAGCCCTTCTTTCCGGAGCCGAAATCTCGCGGCGAGCGGATTGAGAGCGGGGCTTTGTTTGGAGCTGTTGGTCTGGGCAAGGACGTTACATTCGGTTGCGATGCGCGTGATGCAGCCGGCTTTGTTCCAGTGGGTGTTACCCGTTCGCATAGTGCAGGACTCGTCGGTGGCGCAGAGAGTGCGCTGCCGCGGGTAGTTGCAGCAGAGTTTCCTGCTGACGACTTCCATGTGGGGTGTGGCCGGAGTAGATGTACTCGGTGATTTCGCGGCTCTCTGCTCCAGAATATTTATCTTGTTCATGATGACGAGGGTCGCGCCAAAGGGACGTTGTCGTATTCGCGGTCCCGACGGGGGACTTTATTCGCGCTGCGGAGGAACTTCACGTCCTTCCTCGTAGGTGAGCTTTGTGAAACTTGATTCCTCCCGGCAGGACTTGTTCTTGTCTGACAAGGTGCTATTTTCTGTTGTGGCTAGACTTGGCCGTTTACCCCAAACGACGAAAAGAGGGCATGTATTTCGGCAGGGGGTGTTTGCCTTGGCGCACATCTCAAAAGCTCCTTTCACGCGTCGTCTTACGTGTGGCTATAAGCAGGAAAGGGGCTCGTCTACTCACTATTTCAAATTATTAATTTATCAGTTGCTGAGTGAATGCTAATCGTTAACTAATGGCACTATCTACATGTCGGAGAAAAACTCTTCAAAGGTAATTCCAAACCCTTCAACGATTTTCGTTAAAGTGTCGACCCCAAAGTTTCGATTGCCCATTTCGATATCAGCTAAATAACTGCGGTTGAGATTAATCATGGTTGCAAAACGGCTTTGCGTGATGCCCTGGATATGCCGGAGGGCTTTAACGCGTAGCCCAATTTTGTTTCTGATATCAGTCTTTTCCATTTACCTAGCGTATGGAGCACGCTAGACTTACCTGTATGCTATCAGAAACATTCTTGGCTAATTTTATGACCGGGAAGGGGAGTGCAAAGTGAAACAGGAAGCGCAAAAAGTGAAATACTCCATTAGCATTTTTGTGCACATTGCGGGGATATTATCAGTGCTGTACTTTGCCTTTCAGTTGAATATGGACTCCGATGCAAGAGAGCTATTTGCTACTGCGTTGTGGGCCAGCAATTCAACCCTTGATGCTGAAGCCCAAGGTATATGGGCTGTAATTAGCTATCTGATTTTTAATGGCTTGCCTATTGTGCTTCCTCTGCTCTTAGTTGGCATTTGTCCGCTCTCGCATCTCTGGTCTACAGCACAAGTGTTGTTATTTATTATCCAATGGTTCATTACTCTGACCTGCAACGTGTCTGTGGAACCAGGGGTTATGTGCCGATATGCTGGCTGGTTTCTTTATATTCCCATAGGGATAGGAGAGTTTCTTCCGACATCCTTTGTCATGAATGTCGTTAAACTGATGATTGTTTTGGTTTTCTGGGGAATGGTGATGTCTGCCGTTGCGGATCCTGCTGGTTACTTTGAAGGTGCCTTTTCGTCCTCTTCTAGCTCCACTCGCAGGTTTGGTGGTGGAGATATTCAAGATGACCTTGATCGCATTGAGCAGAGATCACGGCACAAGCAAGTTATGGACGAGCTAAACAGTATTCATACCGATGCGTTAAATGGAAGGTTCCGAGAATAGTTTTTGGGCAGGGGAGGAGAGCGAAATGTCACCTCCCCTTATTCGTCTCTCATTCCACGTCACCTTGGCGCAAATGCGGCTCGCTCGCTGTTAGTGACTGACATCGAGTGCCCCGTTGTCGAAACGCGTCAACAAGAAAGGCCCGGCTCCGTTGTGTGGCAGAGTCGGGCCTTGTTCCATTTGCCCAGATAAAACCTGCCAAAATAAACCTGTCCCTTTTTGGCAGGTTAGCGGAGCTTGCTGGTCTCGAAGTACTCGGGGAACTGGTCCAGAACCTCGGTCTGGTTGCGGAACATCATGTGCAGGTGCTTGCTGACCAAAAAGCTCGCTTCGATGGGGTCGCGACCGGCGATAGCGCGGCGAATCTGCTTGTGCTCGTTCACGATGTCCTGATTGTCGAGAACCTGCGTGGCGGCGCGCAGCCAGCGGAAGCGCTCCAGGTCGGCATTGGTCTCTTCGAGCCACGACCACACGGTGCTACGACATGCGATGCTAAAAATCATGTGATGCATGAGGTTGTCGCTCAAAAAGAAGCCGATGCGATCCTCTTCGGCCATGGCCTTTTCCTGCAGCACGATGGCGCGGTCGAGCTGCTCGATGCCGGCCGACGTGGCGCGCGCACAGCACTCCACAATCACCTGCTTTTCCAGATGCTCGCGGATGTAACAGGCACTCTCGGCAAGGGTGAGGTTGATGGGTGAGACGTAGGTGCCGCTCTGGGGCACGGTGCGCACCAGGCCTTCTTGCGCCAAGCGAACCAAAGCCTCGCGCACGGGCGTGCGCCCCATATCCAGGTCGTCGCAAAGTTGCTTGACGCCCAGCTTTTCGCCCGGCTTGTAGTCCAGGTAGACGATTTTGCGTCGAATGGTGTGGTAGGACTGGTCCTGTAGGCTCGTTTCCTGCTCGCCGACGTGCATCGATTCTTCCATAGCGCCTCGCAACTGTTCTATCAAACTCATATGTCAGTTGTTAATTATGCCGCGAATCAGCTTTCCGCGGTGGGTAATTCGGCTGTTGCCTGAGAACTATTGCGGCATCTTAGTCTGTGTTTGCGCAAGGCTGCGCTCAATGTTGCCGTATCATAAGCCGTCGCAAACGTGAAATAGAAAGAAGGAATCCCATATGCAACTGGCAAACATCGTACGCGAGCGCTGGAAAGGCGTCTTGTTCTGCCTGATCATCGCTATCCCCGCGACGTTGCTCGGCAAACAAATTGAGGTGGTCGGCGGGCCGGTATTTGCCATCCTCTTTGGCATGGTCCTGGCGCTCGTCTTTCCCAAGAATCGTCGCGAACAGCTCGCCGCCGGCATTACCTATACGTCCAAAAAAGTCTTGCAGTACGCGGTTATCCTGCTTGGCTTTGGCATGAACCTCTCCCAGATCCTGTCCAAGGGCGCCCAGTCGCTGCCGATTATCGTGGCGACGATCTCGACCTCGCTTGTCATCGCCTTTGTGCTCTGCCGCGTCATGAACGTGCCGGGTAAGATCGCGACGCTTGTGGGTGTGGGTTCGTCGATTTGCGGCGGTTCTGCCATCGCCGCGACCGCACCCGTCATCGATGCCGACGATCGCGAGATTTCCCAGGCTATTTCGGTCATCTTCCTGTTTAACGTTATCGCGGCGCTCGTGTTTCCGACGCTCGGCGGCATGCTCGGGCTGACCAACGAGGGCTTTGGCCTGTTTGCCGGCACCGCCATCAACGATACCTCGTCCGTAACGGCTGCGGCGAGCGCCTGGGACAGCATGCATCCCGGCGCCAATGTGCTCGAGAGCGCCACGGTGGTCAAGCTCACCAGGACGCTGGCCATCATTCCCATCACGCTGGCGCTTGCTTGCTGGCAGATGCATCTGGCGCGCAAGGCCGGCGGCGACGCTAGGAGCACGTTCTCGCTTAAACGCGCGTTTCCCATGTTTGTGCTGTTCTTTGTGCTGGCGAGTGTGATCACCACGGTGTTTCAGCTTCCCGTGTCCATCACGGCGCCCATCAAGGAGCTGTCGAAATTCTTTATTGTGATGGCCATGGCGGCTATTGGTTTTAATACCGATATCGTTGAGCTGGTCAAAAAGGGCGGCAAGCCCATCGCGCTGGGCTTTTGCTGCTGGATTGGCATTGCGTGCATGAGTTTGGGAATGCAGCACGTGCTGGGAATCTGGTAGAGAAGTAGCTTATTTGCGTGCTGCGTGCTGGTGAGCGCATTCTCACGGTGGAGCGATAGGAGCTCTTGCGGGTATGGCTTGTCCGCAGGTTTATAAGTCCCGAAGAGCTCTTATCGCCCCGCCAGGATGGCGATGCGGGGCAACACCTATACTCGCAGGACGGCGCTTTCTGCCCTATAGTGTTTGGTGAGCAATATCGTTCAATTTTGAAACACTCGGTCGTGCGACCGTCGGCGGTTGCACGTCGCTGCGGACAGAGGCGAATCATGGATAGCGATGCCAAGCTGAACATCTTGACCGAGGCCCTGGCTGCTGCCGGGGCCTCGGCATTGGCAATCGATGCGCGTGGGGACGTCGCGATCTCGACCATGAATGACGCGGCGCTTGAGCGGGATGTGGCGACTTTTGTTGCCGAACGCCTCGACCGTATAGGAGACGGCGCGCGTCTTGTTATGGGGCGCGCGGGTACGCGCCTGAGCCTGACCGTTCGCCCCACCGACAAAGAGGGCGGGGGCCTTTGGGCCGTCGTGGTCCGCGAGGTGCGCGGCGCCGCGGCGCATGCGGGCATCGAGTGGCTCAACGCCGACGAGGTTGAGGCCCGCTACGAATCGAGCGCGTACGGCATCGCTGAGGGGGCGGCCTCGGTGGCTGCGCCGGTTGCAGAGAGTTACGCGCGCGGTGTGCCCCTTATGCTCGAGGGCGAGCTGGGAGCGGGTCAGGTCGAGATCGCCAAGCGCCTCTATCTGGACGGTCCTTTTGCCGGTCAGCCCTTTGTTTCCGTTGCGCTCGATGAGCTCACCGAGCGCGGTTGGCGCCATGTGCTCAAAAGCGCCGAATCGCCGTTGTTCCAAACAGGGCTGACCCTTTGCATTGAGGGCTGGAACGCGGTTGGCCCCCAGCGCCTCCGCGAGCTGGTCTCCACGATGGCCGACACCGCGTTGGCGACGCGCTGCCATGTGGTGCTGACGGCGAATGACATGCCGGGCGGCAGCGAAAGTGATCAAGCCGCCTTTGTGACCGAGCGCTTCGCCTGTGCGGTGAGCGTGGCGCCGGCAATCGCCGAGCAGGGAGCCGCGTCGACGAAGGTTGCGCGCTATTTGGAATATCTCGCTGATGCATTTGGGACGGCAACGCCCGCGCTGTCTGCCGCGGCGACGAAGACGCTCGATGCTTACCGCTGGCCGCGCAACTATCTGCAGCTCCGCGAGGTCTCGGAACGACTGTATATATTGGTGGGGGCGGGCACGGTGGACCGCGCTGTGGCGGAGGAAGTGCTCGCCCAAGAGGACGTGATTAAGACCGCAACCTTTGGCGCCCCGACGCTCGAAAGTGACCTGTATATCCTGCGACCGCTGGCCGATACCGAGCGAGATATCGCGCATCTGGTTGTAGACCATCTCCACGGCAACCGAACCCGTGCGGCGGAGGTGCTGGGCATAAGCCGTACAACTCTGTGGCGCTTGCTGAAGGACGATGACCGTTGAGCGAGGCGCCCGTGACCGCGCGCGACGCGTGTGCTACAGTCCAAAGCGTTATTGTTTCGATTTGGTTACGGCGTGCGAGGGCATATGGCTGAGACTTCAAAACCGAGCCGCAGAAGGCGGAGTGCCGCGCCGGTCAACCGACGCACGACATCGGTGACGTGGGGCAAACACGCCTCGGGGTTTGATGGCTCGTTCAAGCGCACTAAATACGGCTATCCTTCGGCAAGCGCCCGCTTGGCAATGCAGGCAGAGTCCTCGCTGTGGGGCCGCAAACGCGTGGTGGGCTCAAAGCTCAAGCACGACGGAACGCTCGGCTACATCAGCCGCGGGGCGGCTCGCCGCAGCGGGCTCAATCCCGCCGGCTGGCATCGCTACGTGCCGATCGTGGCCGCCGTTGCAGTGATCGTCATCGCACTCGCTGCGCTTGGCTATGCCGGCGGTGGCGCCAACTTGGACGCAGTGTTTAAATCGCCCGAGCTCGCGCATGCAGGTACAGAAGTTGTCGAGGGCGCTCAGACCCAGACGGGCGTCGCGCCCCAGCGTGGTATCGTTGCGGCGGCCTCCACCATCGCCGATGCGCAAAAGGACGAAGACAAGCAAGGCGACGACGCCGAAACGGCCCAGGCAAATGAAACGGCAACAACTCCATCGGCGGGATAAGTTGCGAGTGGGGCAGCAAATTTGGGACGGGGCTTTTTTAGCTGCCCAAGACAGTGGCTCATTCGATGTCAGTCGCCAAAAGCGAGCGAGCCGCATTTGCGCCAAGGTGACGTGAAATGAGAGGGCGCTGACCTTCTGGTCGTGCCCTCGAAATTGAACGTCAGATTGGCGTGAATGCGGCCCGCGCAGCGTCAACGAGCCCGCCGTTCGGTAGAACGGCGGAACTAATTACCTTACGTAGACCACGTTGTCGCGGCGCGGCTTTGCCTCGGGTAGCGTATCCTCGGCATAGCCCAGAATGCAGTTACCGACACCGCGCAGGCTGCCGTCGGCGGGCAGGCCCCAGCTGGCCAGCAGCTCCAGACCCTCGGGCGAGTCAAAGACCTCATGCGCGCGGTGAATCCAGCACGAATCGACACCCAGTGCATAGGCGCCGTTGAGCAAGTTGCCCATGGCGAGCGAGCCGTCTTCCAGATGTGTGGGCACGCTGCGGTCAACCAGCACCACCACAACGGTCTTGGCGCCATAGAAGGGGTCGCTGTTGCTGCCCATGACCTGGGCGTTGAGCTGTGAGAGACGCTCGACGGTCGCGGGGTCGGTGACGGCGACAAACGTCACCGGCTGGCGGCCCATGCCGCTCGGTGCATATTGGCCGGCTTCGATAATACGTGCAAGCTTTTCGGCCTCGACGGGACGATCGCTGTAGTTGCGGCAGCTGCGGCGGTGAATGAGTGCTTCGATAGTCTCCATGGTGTCTCCTTGCGGTGGCGTTGCAGATGCCCCGTTCATACCCGTCGGGCTCAAACGATAGACGGTCAATTGCCCGGCCAAAAGGATAGATTCCAATTGGGAAAATAGGTTTGCATAAAAGTACCTTCAGAATGTGACAAACCAATGGGATGGTTAAACGTTTTATCCCGTCTACCCTGCGGTTTTTTACCACTTGCCTAAATGATGCGCGCATAAGCTCTGATAAAGGTTTTACTAAAGGAGTACCAACGTTTATCAACGCGCCATGGTGGCGCCGGGCCAGGAGGTAACATCATGTTCCAGGCTGGAGATGTCGTCGAGACCGACTTCGAAGGATTTCTGAAGCTGCTGCGTTCCAAGACGCGCGCTTTCGTGTCGATTAACGATCACGAGTACTACATCACGCACACCGATGGCTATTGGCGTGTTCAGGATTGCGAGGCCCTCAACGATAAGGGCCACTTTACTGACTGCTCCGAGCTGGTCAACACGGTCTGCGAGGTCGTCGAACTGCCGTGGATCTGCGGCAAGAGCCTGCACGACAGCTTCTCGGGCGCTACGGTCTACGAGGCCGTCGCTGCTTAACAGCCAACACTCGATATTCTCTCGCAACCGCCGGCGCCGCCCCCGCGCCGGCGGTCTTTTTTGTCGATATGCAATGTAGGCCGACCAGATATAACCAGCATATTGACGATAGTCAAAACTCGGACTAATGTAGAGATACAAATTGGTCAAAACTCGGACAATCGAATGGTGGGATAGATGAATAGTGCGGTTACGCTGGTCGATTTCGACCGGATGCTCAATGGACTGGACCATATCTATTCGGAGTTCTCGCGCACTTGCGGTCTTTCGGACTGCGCCTACTGGATGCTCGTCGACACCAGCACGGCGGGCGGTAGCATCGCCGTGAGTCGCCTGACAAGCGAATGGTTCTATAGCAAGCAGACCATTAACTCGGCAATTAAAACTCTGACGGCGCGAGGGCTTGCGACGTTGGAGTTTGCCGAGGGCAGTCGTAAGAACAAGGTCGTTTGTTTGACCGATGAGGGCCGGCGGTTCGCCGAGCACTATGCGCTGCCGGCGGTTAAGGCCGAGCAGCGTGCCTTTGGCGCGCTCGAGCCCTGGGAACAGTGCGAGATTATGCGCCTGGTCGGCAAGTTCTCCCATGTTCTTAACGAAGAGTGCGAGGCGTTTAAACAGCAGATGGCCGCCGAGAGCCAAGTGGAAAAACAAGAAGAGGGGGACACATGCGACTCTTAATGAGGTTTATGAGGCCGTACCGCGGTCTGATTGCGGTGACGTTGTTTGCGGTGCTGATAGATAACGTCGGTACGCTGTTGGTTCCCACGATGCTGGCGAACATGGTCAACACCGGTATTACCACGGGCGATATCGACTATATTTTACGCAACGGCCTGTACATGCTTATCGCGACCGGCATGGCCAGCGGCGGCACGGTGCTGGGCTGCTATCTTTCGGCGCGCCTGGCCGCCAACGTGGCCTGCGATATCCGCAATGCCGTGTACGACAAGTCGCTCGAACTCGCGGCTAGCGACTTTGAGCGCTTTGGCACGGGTTCGATGATCACGCGCTCACTCAACGACATCAACGTGATTCAGCAGGCTGTCCTTCAGACGATTCAGTTGGTGCTGCCGGTACCGTTCTTGGCCGTGGCGGGCATCATTTTTGCCTGGTTTATCGATCCTGCCATGGGCACGCTGCTGGGCGTGGTCGTTGCGATCGTGCTGGTGGCGGCGGTCTTTACCGTGGCCAACGCCGCGCCGATCTTTATGCGCCTGCAGAGCTTTATCGACCGTATGAACGTGGTGCTGCGCGAAAATATCGTGGGCGTGCGCGTTATCCGCGCATTTAACAAGGAGCGCCACGAGGAGCAGCGCCTGGACGAGGTGTTTAGCGATTACGCGGCCAACGCCATCAAGGTCAACCACCTGTTTGTGGGTCTCGACAGCTCCAGCTTCTTTTTGATGAATATCGCCGAGGTGGCGGTGCTGTGGGTGGGCGGCAACCGCGTGGGCGCCCATGCCATGCAAATCGGCAGCATCTCGGCCGTGCTGGAGTACGCGATCCTGATCCTGTTCTTTGTGATGATGGCGCAGATGGTGATTCTAACGCTTCCGCGCGCCGCGGCGTGCCTCAACCGTGCGCAGCAGGTGCTCGAAATCGAGCCGAGCATTGTGGACGGCAAAGCTACGCTGGGCGACGGGGCGCCTGAGTCCGCAGATGGGGCCGACGCGGTGGCCGTGTTCGACCATATGTCGTTCCGTTTTGACGATGCCGACGAGGACACCCTGTGCGACCTGAGCTTTGCCTGTCGCCGTGGCCAGACGACCGCGATCGTGGGTTCGACGGGATCGGGCAAATCGACGGTAGCCAAGCTCTTGTTGCGTTTCCATGATGCCACGAAGGGCGCCATTCGCCTGAACGGCGTCGATCTGCGCGACCTTTCGCAAGGTGAGATTCGCGGGCATATCGCTTACGTGCCGCAGAAGGCGTGGCTGTTCTCGGGTACGGTGGCGAGCAACCTGCGCTTTGGTAACGAGGGTGCGACCGAGGCTGACATGCTCCATGCGCTGGAGGTTGCCCAGAGCACCTTTGTGCTCGATCAGCCCCAGGGGCTCGATACTCCGGTATCCCAGGGCGGCACGAACTTCTCGGGCGGTCAGCGCCAGCGCCTGGCGATCGCCCGCGCACTCATGAAGCATGCCGATCTATATATCTTCGATGACAGTTTTTCGGCCCTGGACTTTAAGACCGATGCCGCCCTGCGCCATGCGCTGCAGGACGAGACGCGCGATGCCGCGGTGCTCATCATCGCGCAACGTATCTCGACTATTTTGCATGCCGATCAGATCGTGGTGCTCAAAGACGGCGAGATCGTGGGCCTAGGCACGCACGACGAGCTCATGGAAACCTGCGAGGTGTACCGCGCTATCGCGGAATCGCAGATGAAGGGAGGTGAGTAGCATGACCGAGGAGCTCAAGAAGCAGGCCATCGCCGAGGATGCCGCGGTTGCAGAGACAGTTGAGGAGACGGGCGCCACACCCGGCCTGGACGAAGCCGCCAAGGCGGCGGAGCGCGAGGCTCGCCGCCAGGCACTCTACGAGGAAAACGAGCGCGCCGAGGACGAGCGCGCCCGCGCCGAGGCGGAACGCATGCGCGACGTTGACGACGAGGACGAGGACGAGACACCCCGCGACACCTGGGCGACGGTGCGCCGCCTGTGGAGCGAGGCCGCCGGCGACCATTGGCGCTTCTATATCGTGTTCGCAAGCATCGTGTTCTATGTCATCTTTAACACCGCGGCGCCGGCTTACAGCGCCCGCGTGATCGATGAGCTGTGGGGACACATGAAGCTGGCGTTTGCCAACAACACTACCTTTAGCATTACCTGGGAGAACTGCGGCAGGACCATCTTCATCTACTTTATGATCTGGACCGCCGCCGCCTCGTTCTACGCACTCCAGAGCTTTTTGATGTCGAGCGTTGCCGAGCGCCTCAACCTGCGCCTGCGCAACCGCATCGCACAAAAGCTCAACCGCCTGCCGCTTGCCTACTTTGACGCGCATCGTCCCGGCGAGGTCGTCAGCCGTGCGACCAACGACTTGGACAAGATGTCTGAGAGCATGCAGCGCGGCTTGCTGCAGCTTCTGGTGTCGATCGGTACCGTGGTGGGCGCCGTGAGCGTGATGTTCGTGTTTAGCGTGCCGCTCACGCTTGTCTTTTTGTTCTTTACGGCGCTTTCGCTGCTGGTGACGAAGGTCGTTTCGCGCCGCACGCACGATGTGACGGGCGAGCGCCAGGAGTGGGTGTCCAAGATTACGAGCGCGGTCGAGGAAGGCTACTCGGGCCGTCTGGTGATCCGTGCGTTTAACCGCGAGCGCCAGAGCTCTGCCGAGGTGCACGAGGCTTCGAAGGAGCTGGCGCGCGTGAGCGCCAAGGCCGACTTTATGATTAACGCCGTCGGTCCCGCGGTGCGTTTTATCGGCCGCTTGGCGCAAATCGTGATTGCGCTTGTGGGCTGCAGCATGTTGGTTGCCGGGCATATGACCGTCGGCGTGTTCCAGGCGTTCTTCCAGTTTATCTATGAGGCGTCCGAGCCCATGACGCAGCTGTCGTTTACCTTTAACTCGCTGCAGAGCGCTCTGGCGAGCGCCGAGCGCGTGTTCGACCTGCTCGACGAATCCGAGATGGAAGCCGATCCGTTGCCGGCGGCCGCCGCCAAGCTGCCGGGCAAGGTTGAGGGCCGTGTTGCCTTTGAACACGTGCGTTTTGGATATTCGCCCGACAAGCCGCTTATGCGCGACGTGTCGTTTACCGCCGAGCCGGGTCAGAAGATCGCGGTGGTGGGAACCACGGGTGCGGGTAAGACCACGCTCATCAACCTGCTCATGCGCTTTTACGAGATCGACGGCGGCCGCATTACGCTCGACGGCGTGGACACGAGCCGCATGGACCGCGGCGAGCTGCGCCAGCAGTTTGGCATGGTGTTGCAGGACGCCTGGCTGTTCGATGGCACCATTGCCGAGAACATCGCCTATGGCTGTCCCGAGGCGACGCGCGAGGAGATTGTCGCGGCCGCACGTGCCGCTCAGGTCGACTTCTTTGTGCGCACTATGCCGCAGGGCTACGACACGCGTGTGGCTAACGATGCCGAGAGCATCAGCCAGGGCCAACGTCAGCTGCTGACCATCGCGCGCGTGCTGCTCAACAACCCGGCGATCCTCATCCTGGACGAAGCGACGTCGAGTGTGGACACGCGCACCGAGCTCGCCATCGGCCGCGCCATGGACGCGCTCATGCGCGGGCGCACGAGCTTTGTGATCGCGCACCGTCTGTCGACGATCGTCGATGCCGACCTCATCCTGGTCATGGATCATGGCAATATCATCGAGCAGGGTACGCACAAGGAGCTGCTGGCTGCCGAGGGCGCTTATGCCGACCTCTACCTAAGCCAGTTCGCATAAGGTGGCAAAGGGGGCGGTCCCGCATGTCACATCGAAAAGAAGGCGCACCGGGGGCGGATTCCCCGGCGCGCCTTTTGTGCTGGCGTCAATGTTGTCGGTGGCCGTCCGCTTCTAGCGCTCGTCCACGAGCTTGGCGACGAGGGCTTTGAGCTCGGCCACCTCTTGCTCGAGTTCTTTGACGCGACGGGCGTTTTCGGTGATGCCCTGACGGTTGAGGGCGCTCTGCTCGGCGGCATCGTCGGGCATATACTCGCGATGCTGCTTGGCGTCGAAACTCTCCTCGAACACGCGGCAGCCGTTGCGCTTGATGATGCGCCCGGGCACGCCCACGACGGTGCAGTTGTCGGGCACGTCCTTGACGACGACCGAGTTGCCGCCGATTTTGACGTTGTTGCCAATGTGGATGTTGCCAAGCACCTTGGCGCCCGTGCCCACCGTGACATTGTTGCCCAGGGTGGGGTGGCGCTTGCCGGTCTCGTTGCCGGTGCCGCCGAGCGTGACGCCCTGGTAGAGCACACAGTTGTCGCCCACGATGGCAGTCTCGCCGATGACGACGCCCATGGCGTGGTCGATAAAGAAGTGCTTGCCGAGCTGCGCGGCGGGATGAATCTCGACGCCGGTGATATGGCGGGTGATTTGCGAGAGCACACGGGCGAGTGAGCGATGACCGTGCTCCCACAGCCAGTGCTCGGGCACGTGGTTCCACTTGGCGTGCAGGCCAGGATAGGAAAGGAAGATGACCAGGCCGTTTTGCGCGGCAGGGTCCTGCGCCTGGACGGTCTTGATGTCCTCGCGAATGGTATTGATAAAGCTCACCGGCCGCCCTCCCTTAGCGCCGTGACAATGCGATTCAATAAAGTATAGCGATTCGCTAGGGATTAGGAAGGGCGATCTTGCTTCGCTTTGGGCGACAAGTGTCAGTTATGCAAACTTGCTGGTAATGAAGTAAGACTTTTGAGGGGTTTGGCCCGTGCTCGCGCCGCAACCGTATACTGGTCAACTTGGACGTGTCCGCGCCCACAACTGAGAGGTTTTACTTCATGGGTTTCATCAATTTTATCGCCGAGCTGCTTAAGGACCCGCGCACCGCGATCGCCAGCTGGATCGCCGCCGGCCCGCTTATGGCCTACGGCTGCGTGTTCCTAATCATCTTTATCGAGACGGGCGTGGTGTTCTTCCCGTTCCTTCCCGGCGACTCGCTGCTGTTTGCCTCGGGCTTCTTTGCCCACAACGGCGGCTTTAACATCGTGGCGCTTCTGGCCACCGCATGGGCCGCAGCCATCCTGGGCGATCAGTGCAACTTTATGATCGGCCACTTCTTTGGCCGCAAGATCATCGCCTCGGGCAAGGTAAAGGCCATGACGCCCGAGCGCATCAAAAAGTCCGAGGATTTCCTGGATAAGTGGGGCCATCTGGCCATCTTCCTCGGTCGCTTCTTCCCGTTCATCCGCACCTTTGTGCCTTTTATCGCCGGCATGGGCGGCATGCACTGGCGCAACTTTGTCATCTTTAACGTGCTGGGTGGAATTACCTGGTCAACGGTCTTTACGCTGCTGGGTTACTTCTTTGGTGGCATTCCGTTTGTGCAGGAGCACTTTGAGCTGCTGATTATCGGCATCGTCGCCGTGTCGATCATCCCGACCGTGGTCGGCCTGGTTAAGGCTAAGCTCGGTAAAAAGAACGCCTAGTCCGAGTTTGTTTTCGGACGTTAATTCCAAGGCCCGTCATCGGATTCGATGGCGGGCCTTTTGTGTTGAAGGTAAATGAAAATACTTTACTTAGTTAAAGAAAAACGTTTTATCCAAGGCGTGCGGGGAGTACAATCACCTGCATGCGAATCGACGTGCCATCGGCTTCGATGCTGCCCGCGTGTCCTGCCCGGCTCTACGCTTCCGGGTGTGCGACGTTGCGACGCGGCCGGCTTCGGTCCTTGCGTGCGGGTTCGCGAGTATGCAACCGTGTATGTAAGGAGCGACATATGACTGTCGAGAAGAAGGATATCGATTGGGGTAGCCTCGGCTTTGGCTACATGAAGACCGATTACAGCTACGAGGCTCATTGGAAGGATGGCGAGTGGGACGAGGGCGGCCTGACCACCGACCACACCCTGCATGTCTCCGAGTGCGGCGGCATCTTCCATTACTGCCAGGAGGTCTTTGAGGGCCTGAAGGCCTACACCGCCGAGGACGGCAGCATCGTCTGCTTCCGTCCCGACATGAACGCCGAGCGTATGTACAACTCCGCTCAGCGCCTCGAGATGCCCCCGTTCCCCAAGGACAAGTTCGTTGAGGCCGTCAAGCAGGTCGTCTCTGCCAACGCCGCATGGGTTCCGCCCTTCGGCTCTGGCGCAACCCTGTATGTGCGTCCGTTTATGATCGGCTCCGGTGACGTGATCGGCGTGGCTCCCGCTCCTGAGTACACGTTCCGCATTCTCGTGACCCCGGTCGGTCCGTACTTTAAGGGTGGCCTCAAGCCTGTCAAGCTGCGCGTTTCCGAGTACGACCGCGCCGCACCGCACGGCACCGGCAACATCAAGGCTGGCCTCAACTACGCCATGTCCCTTAAGCCCACGATGGAGGCTCACCGCGAGGGCTATGCCGAGAACCTGTATCTCGACTCCGAGTCCCGCACCTATGTCGAGGAGACCGGTGGCGCCAACGTCCTGTTCGTGAAGGAGGACGGCACGCTTGTCGTCCCGCAGTCGCACACCGACTCCATCCTGCCCTCCATCACCCGTCGTTCGCTCGTTCAGGTCGCTCAGGACCTGGGCATGACCGTTGACCAACGTCCCGTCGAGTGGGCCGAGGTCAAGGCCGGTACCTTTGTCGAGTGCGGTCTGTGCGGCACCGCTGCCGTCATCTCCCCGGTGGGCGAGATTGACAACAAGGTCTATGGCGCCGACGAGACCGTGACCTTCCCGGCTGGCTACACCGAGATCGGTCCTGTGATGAAGAAGCTCCGCGAGACCCTGACTGGTATCCAGTCTGGTGCTGTTGAGGATAAGCACAACTGGGTTTACACCGTCGCGTAAGCTGTCTTAGCTGTCCGGCCCGAGGGCGGCCTTCCCTCCCGGCGCGTCCTCGGACATGAAAGAACCCCCGCTGTGCACTACGCGCGGCGGGGGTTCTTTCGTCCTGCGGAGTGCGCCGGAAAGGAAGGCCGCGCTTTTGTTTTGGTTCGCGCCATGTGGGGGTGGCGGTGACGTGCATTTTTGCGAGTATTCTGCAATCGAAGGCCCCTGCATGGTAGCGCGCAGAGATGTGGTGTAAGAGGCGGGGCATGCCCCGCCTCCGCCCT
>UQKW01000022.1 GCA_900541885.1 uncultured Collinsella sp. | reverse complement strand
ACGCCGGGCCGACTCGCTTCGGATCGGGCTCTACACCAACTTTCTCGACACTACCTTATAAAAGTATATGGTAACCTGCTCCTATTAAAAGAAGGCAGACGTACTCAATGGCCTTTTTCGTTCTTCCATTGACGCAGTGTTAAACCATAAATTTTTAAATCAATAAGCAGCGCCCCAAACGACACAAGCACCAGTGACACGAAATTTTCCTGAAGCAGGCAATTCGTCGTAATTCGTTTAAGCACGCGGCCGCGAAATACAGCAAACTTAGCTCTAAAGCGAGAAGCACTCACTGTCAAAGGACAAATTTGGCCCCAGCCAAGGGTCGCCATCAAGGAAGAACTCTGGCCAGCGCTGCATGAACAGTACTTGCTCACGCTTCCAGCGACACATCTTTTCTTCGCTGGCCTCTTCCCTGCCGCGCGAGGTGAACTCGTAGTGGTACAGCTCAGCATAGGGCGTAAAGATGGTGCGGTAGCCCGCCTCCCACGCACGCAGGCAAAAGTCTGCATCGTTAAAACCGACGGCGAATTCCTCGTTATAGCCTCCGAACTGCTCAAATACGTCGCGTTGGACCATCTGGCAGGCGCCCGTCACGGCGCTGAAATTGCCCGGGCGCACAGCACGGGCAAGATAGCCCTCACGCTTTGCAAAAGGCATCTTTGTGGCCGCAAATTAAAAAACGCAATACCATGCCCATATCGATACGTCATATGCGGCCAGCGCATTCTATTGGTGTGGAAACCGGTTCGATTCCTTGATTTAAACCGAAGCCTCTACAGCAATTAATAACGCCTCCAACAACACCAGCACCAGAGGCATGCCAGCCGAATCATCATCGACGGTCTCAGAAAACTTCGCAACGGTTACCACGTCAGCCTTCGGCTCGATCGGCTTCTTAATAGCAGTCTCGGTGATAGTCGTCTTAGTTGCAACAACCGTGGGCGTTACCATGCCTATAACAGGCCTTGCGTGCCCACGACGCGCTTTCCAAGATGGTTGTCGACCAATCCGCTACAACCAGAGAACGCTGGTTCGGAATCTCAATCGTTCCATCACCTGCGTAGAGGGATCGTCGTCAAATCACGTATGCGGAAGAAAATGTCAAAAATCTTGGTTCTACGACAAATCTTTATTTAACAAATCGCAAGGACCGACAAGACGCATGAAGAAACCAACCAAGAGCTTCCTGAGACCTTCCAGCATTAAGCAGGTCGCGAACACAACCGTTGGAACAAGAAGTACCTGCAATATTCCCAGCCCAACGCCTACACGCGTAAAGGGAAACAGCGAGCTCCAAAGCCAACTTTGAATGGGCCCATAGTCAGAAATAAGGTAAGTAGCAAAACAAAGTTTTGCGATAGCGTTAACGAAACGGGAGGAAAAATGCGGCATTTTTAATTCAATCAACAAGACCGAGATTGCTATAGCTAACGAAAAAATAGACGCCGGCGAACCGAAAAAACCGTTATACAAATTCGCAAAGGTCGAGCCCAGCAAGCCATCAAAATGGAATTGACCATAAAACGAGATTGCAACTCCAGCAAAGGAAGCAATGCAGCAAGCAACCAAGCGCCGTATATCCACTGTTGTCAAATCTACAAACCAGCGAATATAGCAAACAAGAACACAAATTATAATAAAATCCACTAGTAGCCCGTCGATGGGAATCCAAAAGAGCGGCACATAGCGCAGGAATCCAAAGACAGAGACCAGAAAGACTATTAGATACAGATGTAGTTTCTTGCCCAACGCATGCAAAGCCGGAATTATAAAGGGCAGCAAAAATACAAGCCAAGCATAGACGGTCACAAACCACCAACTAGAACCAGTAAGAGTTGGTGCAAAAATATCTATCAAATTGGTTGGGCTTACTTGAATATCACCGCGAAGCATGAAGAAAAAACCCAGCGCAATACTATAAAAGAGAACCGTGCCTTCGATTGAAGCTATCTGTTTAACAGCTTGTTTAATGGAGTATCCGGCTTTCCCCGCAACAAACCAGATTGTTATGGCAACAAAGCAGCCGACCGCAGTTCTTCCAATTGGATAGAAAAAGATATTGTAGAAAAACCTAGTAAACGAACCAGGAAAAACGGAAACAGAATCAGCGTTGTGAACAACAAAATGATGAGCCATTACCGTCCACATAAGGACAATGCGAAGAAATTCGATACGGGAATCTCGTATTTTTACCAAAATGCCACCAAGTAAAAACAAAACCTAATAATACCTTGACCTAGAACCGTTCGAGAATCTCCTCGGCATTCTCTCGCAGATAGATATCTAGGTCCGGCAGGGCAAACTGCACGTAGCCTCTCTGTGGCGCCTGAATAACCTCTCTCTGAGAAGTTTGACTCTGGTGGGGCTACGAATAGAAAGTTGGACTGCGGGATGGTCGGGACTTGAGGTTAGCATGCGCTATTAGCGCCGGGCGATCTAGCCACTAATAGTCAAACGATTTTGACCAATCCCGGTCACCGAACGATGGCCGCCGTGCCTCCCCGCCGCCGCTACGCCGTTGGTGCCAACACCGGCGTTAGGAGAGCCATTGAGGTGAACAAGAGACAAGATGACCTACAGGAGATTATAGATGCGACGCTCCGGGAAATGGCCGCGGAGGGGGCGACGGGTTCGACCCATTGGCAGTTTAGCCCCCGCTGCAAATTGACCATTTGTGCTGGCTGCATTCTATTTTTCCTTCTTTTTTAAGTACTTGACTATATGTAGACCAGTCCTTATCCGTAATACCAAGTTCATCTTTAATTTTTCGCTTTGTATTAATGCCATCGCTAATTGCTGCGAGGATTTTCTCTTCGATATCAACCGTTTTTCCAGGTCCCTTTTGTATGGTATTAATCGCCAAGACCAATGAATTAAGCCTAATGACGCCTCGCGCTGTCAAATCAAATTCCTTACCATCGGATGTAACGGTTCCATCCTCAAAAATAAACACAAAACGCTCTAATGTGTCGGTTTTAAATGCAAAACGACCATGCGCGAGAGCATTTCTTATGTGATAAAACAAACTCATGTATTTGCTCGTATTGCCCTTCGAATTAACTTTCACAAACGCCATGCGCTGATCATCAACATTTTCGTAAAAATACTCATCTAAGTTTAGCTTTTTGCAGGTGCCCTCTAATTCTTTCTTGCTTCTTACCGCAAGCATCACATCGACATCCCTGCGACTAAATATAGCTTGATTTAGAGAAGTCTTTAAGCTTCGAATCCCTACCCAAGGGGCGGGCGCCCATTTATCAATCTCATTATTATTACGATTACTCTGACCAGGGCAGGGAGACTCAATCAGGAAAAAATGAACTACACGCATCCAATTAGAGTCTTCCAGAACCTGTTGCGGCAGGGGCTCGTTTAACCATGAAGTTCGAAGTATTGCCATGTCTACCTCCAGCTACAGCTTTGTAATCAACATCCCAATGCATTTCTCGACATTAGCAAAAATACTCCCGTACGAAAGGCTTCTTAAGAGTCTCAAGCATTTCAATCTGTCGTTTCATGTCAAATCGCATCTTTATATTCCTATCGTAAGTTATATCGAGAATTATCGGTTTATATAAACATGTATAAGCTTATCGCGGAATATCGTTTGTTTCGACCCGCTAAATCCAACATATAGAGACAGGCAATTACCGCAGGATAGAAAGCTGTTACACCCGTAAAAGTCATCGGTTCGTTCTAACAGACATGTTGATCGACCCATTACCCACTGCTTGAGGGAAATCGACCCCAACATGGTAAAGTAGTCGCAACAGGCAACCATGGAGGAACAATGCTCAGCATTCACTACGGCGACAGAGACGATGTGATTTATGACACGTCAACATTCTTTGATTACAGCTATTCTCCCTCTTGGCTGCAAGATCCCCTGTCACAGCGCATTATCAAATCTATTGATAGTGGCACTGTTCTTGGCGCAAACGCAATTGACACCAAGGTGCTTGGCGTTATTCCGCCAGAGAAACTATCAACGGGCACCAAAACACTTCTACTGATGCTCTTTATGCCTCAAAACCTCTACAACGCCTCAACCTGCGGAGATAATTGCGCCTATTGGATCTTGCGCATCGCCTCCAAACATGACATCACCATCAACCTCTACCATATGATGGATTTTGGCAAAGCGCGTTTTACAGCCCGTGTCATCAATTCCGGACAGATTGTTCATACCATGGATGAGCTTGTCCTTATCTCGGCAAAATGTCTGAGGGAGGCTCGAGCATGAGAGGGGAATACCAGCTGACCGTAAGGACCAATAAAGTTCAGGTCAAACTCACCATTCGCCGAAACCTCACCATCATCCAAGGCAAAAGCGCAACAGGCAAAACCACCCTGTTAGACAGCCTCCGTGCATACGAAAACCTGGGAGCCCAAAGCGGGATTATCGTTAATTGCGCAGCCCCCTGCCGCGTCATCGGCGGCAAAGATTGGGAAGCGCAACTCGGCCGCATCGATAACAGCATCGTGTTTGTGGACGATACGCAAAAATTCGTAAGGAGCCATGCATTCCAGCATGCAGCTCGACACAGTTCCAACTACTACGTCATCGTCGCGAGGGACGAATTGCCCCAGCTCCCCTATAGCGTGGATGAGATCTATGGCCTCAAAAACACCAACAGGGCCACAACAAAATATCCTGTCTACACACGCACGTACACTTCTATCTACCGCATTTACGGAGACGAGCTCTACGATGGAGATCGGCCAGAAGAAGTCATCGTCGAAGACAGCAATGCCGGCTATGAGTTCTTTAAAGTCCTGTGCGCCAAAAGTAAAATTCGCTGCGTAAGTGCCGGTGGCAAATCAAACATATACGAAACCGCTCTGAGCTCCCCAGCCCAAAAATTGCTCGTAATTGCAGATGGGGCCGCTTTTGGGCCCGAGATGCCCTATGTCTATTCGCTCAGAAGATTTAAGGAGATCGAGCTCTTTTTGCCGGAATCGTTTGAATGGCTTGTGCTGAGATCGGGACTCTTCAACGATGTCGAAACGCAAGACATGCTCCTTCATCCTGCCGATTTCATCGACTGCGAGAAGTTCTTCAGTTGGGAACAGTTCTTTACTAAACAGCTAAGGGAACTGACCAGAGACAGCTACCTAGCCTATAGAAAAGAAGCTCTCAATCCCGCCTACCTACAGCAACATGAGCTCAACACGATTGCTGAATCGCTACCCAAACTCGGAATCACTCCGCGCTAGATCGAGAAATACTCGCCCTCAGCGGATAAGTTCGGCCCCAACCACGGATCGCCCGTCAAGAAGAACTCCGGCCAGCGCTGAATGAACAGTGCCTGTTCACGTTTCCAGCGGCGCAGCTTTTCCTCGTTGGCCTCTTCCCTGCCGCGCGAGGTGAACTCGTAGTGGTACAGCTCGGCATAGGGCGTAAAGATGGTGCGGTAGCCCGCCTCCCACACGCGCAGGCAAAAGTCTGCGTCGTTAAAGCCAACAGCGAATTCCTCGGTATAGCCTCCGACTTGCTCAAATACGTCGCGTCGGACCATCTGGCAGGCGCCCGTTACGGCGCTAAAGTTGCTCGGGCGAACGGCGCGCTTATAGTAGCCCTCGCGCTTTGCCGAGAAGTCCTGGTTGGCATGGGCAAGTGCGCCACGCACGCCAACCAAAATGCCGGCATGCTGCACCAGATGATCGGCAAAGTAGAGTTTGGCGCCCACCACTCCCGCATCGGGACGCTGCAGATAGCTCATCATCTCTTCGATAAAGTCCGGGCTTATAACCTCGGTATCGTTGTTGAGCAGCAACAGGTAGTCGCCCTTAGCGTGCTCCACACCAAAATTGATGATCTGAGAGTAATTGAACTCGCCCGGCCAGTACACAACGCGCGCGATGCCCTTGCCTCCTGATGCTGAAGCCACGCGTTCCGGCAGGGTTTCGTAATACGCAAACGTATCCGGGGCTTCGCTGTTGTTCTCCACCAAGACGATCTCATAGTTGGCATACGTGGCCTTCTGGGCAATCGACATCACACAGGCATCGAGCGTCTCAACGTGGTCCTTGGTGGGAATCACAATGCTCACCAGCGGCGCAGGCTCCGGCAGCGCATAGCGCATGCGATAGACAAACGGCGTCTCGGTCTCCTCGACCGTTCCGCAAATGCCCAGCTCGTTAAAGTGACGCTGCAGCGCAAGGCGCCCGGCTTCAATAGCATACGGCTTGCTATCGGCAGAGCCATCGGCGGTCGACCCCGGATGAACGCGCCAGTGATACAGCACGTGCGCAACATGCTCAAACCGCGCGCCCGCCGCAAGGCAGCGAAGCGTCAGGTCGTAGTCCTGGGCGCCCGCAACGTCTTCTGGGGACATGCCAATGCGATCAATAAGCGCCTTCTCCACCATCAGGAAATGCGTCACGCAGTTATGGCTATAGAGCAGGTCAACGTTGAGTTTGGTCTTAAAGACCGGCTGGCCCCACTCCCCCGTTTTCTGGAACATGTCCTCGTCGCAGAACAGGACCTGGGGACGCTCGCCCTCGGCAGCCTTGTTCAGCGCGGAAACATACTGGAATAACGCGTCCGGTTCCAGAATGTCATCGTGGTCCAAGAACGCGATGTAGTCGCCCGTCGCTTGCTCGATACCTGCGTTGGTGTTGACCACAATGCCGCCGTTGCCGGGAAGTTCGATGCGACGGATGCGCTCGTCGTTGGCACCTGCCGCAAGGGCGGCCACCACATCCCATTCAGGCGAGGCATCCATAAGGAGCAGTTCCCAGTTGTCATAGCTCTGGGCTAGCACCGAGTCCAGCAGCTCACGCAGGTAGACCCGATCAGTCTTGTAGCACGGCACCACAATGCTCACGAGCGGCCTATAGGCAAAGGCCGCCGAAGCGACACGCTGGCACGCCAGATCGCCCGGCTTTGCGCGATGCTGCTCAAACCAACGTCGATAAGCTGCGTCGTCTGCGCGCGCGTCCTTCATGCGGTTCCAACTGTCATCGACCATGCCGTTGTACAGGCGACCATCCATGGCGCAAAACCCGCTCTGGATCTGCTCCGTGGGATCGCTCACAATCGCGACAAAATCTCGTATATCCTGAGGCATCTCAACGCTCAGATACGTTTTATTGACGCGGCAACCGTTGCGCTGCGGCACATCGACCTGCGACTCAAACACATGCACGGTAGCATCGATGGCATTCATATGCGTATCGAAGATCTGGAGCTCAGGTGAGCACTGGGGTTCTCCCGCCCAGGTAACCTCATAGCGCCACACCGCGCCGGCGTCTGCCGGTAAATAGCGAATGGCATCGATCTCGTTGCGACCGCAGCATTCGCCACGCTGCGCATCGCGGATAAGCGCGCACAGCGCAGGCTTTGCTTTGTAGTTAACCTTGGATTCCAGCTTGGCCACGCGGCTATCGAGGCGAATGGAGCCCAACCTTTGGCCACCGGATGCAAAAACGACATCCATCGACGAGCCATCCAAAAACGGAAGCACCAAGACGGCGAGCTCGCGCTCGTAATCGGAAACGGAAGGACAAAGCGCCAGTACACGGCCATGATCGACCGGGAGCACCAGCGACGGCACACAAGAACCGCTCGTCGTCGCATGGGCAAACGCCTGAGAGCCCTCCCGCTCAATAAGCGCGGCGACATCCTGACCGGCAAAACGAAGCAGCACAAACAGACGGCCCTGACTGCGGCAAAGTGCCAAACGCTTGATACTCATCTACACTTCTCGCTTTCCCAGGGCGTTCGCTGCCATGCGTTTGCAGGCACCCAGGCGCCCAAACCTTAAGACGTCATAATCGAACATGAGCTTTTTGCACTCACGGACATTGGGGGCCTTGCTGGTAAGCGCCGCGCGCACCATAGCAGCAACAGATGAAGCACATTGCGCGAGCGCAGCATCGCTACCCACGGCAGAACCGGCAAGCGCCGCGGCAACGGCAGCAAACACCTTGCCGCAGTCCGAGCCCAGCAACCTGAGCGCATCGTACAGCACCAGATCGCATAGGAAGTACGCCAGGTCATCGGCATGTTGAGCATCGAGACCGTCGCGCTGCCAGTCAGCCAGCACCGCGGAGTAAATCTTCACGTGCTCCAGCAGACGTGTCTCGTCGTCGTAGCGCATGGTGTCCATGAGCGAACCCTTGCGCGCCACGCGGTAGTCATACAGCTTGTTCGAGATAAGCGCGGTCTTGCGCGAACGACAGTACACGGCAAAATCGAAGACCTGGTCCTCACCATACTTAACGGTTTCGTCGAACACGATCCCGTTGCCCAGCAAAAACTCACGCTTGCAGGCGGTGCGCCATGCAAAGGGGCGAGATGCTTCCTTAAACAGCAGATCGGAGCTATAGCCTTCAAACGACACATCGCGCGGGCTCAGCACATAGTTAAGCCACGGATACCCCGCCTCCAGCGGATACGGGTTCGCGCCAAAGGTCAAAACGTCGCAGTCCTCGCGCTCAAAGGCATCGACGATCACGCGGCATGCATCGGGCGTAAAGCGGTCGTCGGAATCCAAGAACGCGACGATAGGCGCCGTGGACGCAGCGATGCCGGCATTACGTGCACTCGACAGGCCACCGTTTGGCTTATCGACCAGCGTAAAGCGCGCGTCCTTTTCGCAATAGGCAGCCGCAATATCGCGCGAGCCATCCGGCGAGCCATCGTTGACCAGCACGCCCTCCCAATCGGGCATGTCCTGCGCAAGCAGGGAGTCCAGGCACCAGGTCAGGCACTCCTCCACCTTATAGATGGGAACGACAACGGAAATCTTGGGGTTAGCCATAGTCACTCGCTCCTACTGTGCGACCGGAACGTCATCAGGGTGTGGGTTGTCGCCGTAGGTGCGCTGATACGTCAGCACGCGCCAGACCAGCGGCAGGCCGCCAATCTTAAAGTAATGCTTAAACGTATTGAGCTTACCCGGCTTCTTAAAGTCAAAGCGCGAATCGATATAGGCGCGGGGCGACTTGACCATCAGGCGCAAGTCGGTCTCGCCACGCGGGTCGAACAGCGACAGATCAAAGCGACCAGCATCCCAATCGGCCTTGAGCTCGGGCGAGGCCTTCTGCCAAAACTGCTCGCGCAGCTCATCGACCAAACGCTCGTCATTCCAACGATACGTATCGACCTTCATGCGCATTAAAATCCCCTGGAGCTGAGCCTTGAGCTCGGGGCGCTCATCCAAAAAGTGCTGCATCTCGGCATATTCGTCGCATACGCAAAACACCTTGTTGGGCGAATTAACGGAGCTCTTCTCGTTATCCTGGCGATAGCACAAAATGGGGTCCGCAATAAACGCGGCACGCTCGGCGCAAGCCCAAACCTTAAAGTTAAAGCCTGCGTCCTGATACGAGGCGCCCGGCGTGGAGAGAAAGCGAACCTGATTGTCGTTAAGGAACTCGCGTCGATAGATAGCCGACCAAATGGAAGGTTTGCGGTAGAAAATTCCCGGGCGATCGACGGGGCGATACGCGGCGCCCGGCATATGCTCGTCGATAATCCCAAACAGCTCACGGCGTTCGCTGGGCGTGGACCAATACAGGTAAAAGTCGCCCTTTACCACATCGGCATGCTCAGCATCGGCCTTGGCGACCAGCTTTTGGAGTGAATCCTCAAACATAAAGTCGTCGGACTCAAGGATGCCCACGTACTCGCCACGCGCCATCTCCAGGCCGCGGTTCATCGAGTCACCGTAGCCGCTGTTGGCTTTGTCGATCATCTTTACACGGGGGTCGCGCTCCATGTACTCGCGAATGATATCCGGCGAGCTATCGGTGGAACCGTCATTGATGCAGATGATCTCGATGTCCTTGAGCGTCTGAGTCACGGCAGAATCGAGGCACTCGCGCAGGTAGCGTTCGACATTGCAAATAGGGACAAGCAGCGAAACTTTAGGGGTATCAGAGTTCTGCAAGAGAACCTCCTGTTGGATAGCGTGTAACAGGGTTATTTTAGCAGCCGAGTTGCGGCGGGCGGCAGCGCTTGGAATTAGATAAAGCGCTCCAGGCAGGCTTTGAGACCGCGAGTCGAAAGATAGAACAGCGTGGCGTCTGCCATCGAAACGCCCGAGGTCGCCGCAACGAGCTTCTGGGCAACACGGCAAACGGCGCCCTTAGCAGGCATATCCGCCCACTCCGTTCCCAAAAACGTCGTAAGGTCCATGTTGACGCGAGCCGCCACGCGATGGAAGTCATCGGCATCCAAGCGCGCCAGGTCGAACACAATTAGGTCTAAAAACCAAGTTATCAGCTCGCCGGGGCACAGGTCCAAAAGACCGTAGGCCGCCCAGTCCTCCAAGACCTCCTCGAGCATTCTCATGTGGGCGTCAAGCTTTTTGGCGCGAGCCTCGGCACTGTTGAACTCGTGCGTCGCCGATTCACTCTCCATCACGTAGTGGTAGAACTTGTCCGGCATGACGACGGTCTTGCGGGCAAGCGCATAAGCCGCAAATTGGAAGACGACGTCCTCGCCCAAAGCCAAACCGGGGGCGAAGCGAATACCTTCGCGATTGAGCAGCTCGCGCGAAAAAGCCGCGCGGCAGGCATAGGGCTGCGCATGCGAATGGAACAGCAGTTGGGGATCACGGGCGCCGAAGGTGCCAGCTTTGGGGCTCATGAGTTGCTGGACGCGTTTGGGGGCAGCATCGGCAGGTTCGCAGACGCCGCCAAAAACGGCGGCCTCGGCATCCGCAGACTCCATGGCATGCAGCACGCTCTCGACCGTCTGGGCATCGATGTAATCGTCGGCGTCCACAAAAAAGACGGTCTCGCCCTCGGCAGCATCGATACCGGCATTTCGAGCGCACGAGACGCCCGCGTTTTCCTGGTCAATCACCAGTACACGATCGTCGGCCTGCGCGATCTGGCGCAACGCGTTCAACGAATCATCGGTCGAACCGTCGTTGACGCAGACAACCTGAATCGAGCGCTCGGACTGGGCCAACAGCGAATCGAGGCATCGCTGAATGGAGCGCGCAGAGTTGTAAACGGGGACGACAATGGTAACTTTAGGACACGAGGCCTCTCCCATGCCGACCTACCCCCTCAGCGATTCGATGAGGAAGGCGGCGACCACGCCTGGGCCTCCAACCGAGGCGTAATACTTAGCACGCCCCAAGGCACCATCCGTCGCAAAACTCGGATGCTCGTCAACCCAGCCCTCGGGATCTTTGAGGATGGCAGCGAGATTTGCGCGCTTCCACGGTTTGAGGTCGTCAAGCAAAAACTCCCCCGCGTCCAAGGCCGCCTGAAATTCCTTAGCCATCTGAACCAGGAACTCCTTATAGAACTTAGGCGCCAGGCGCACGTAGTTCCACATGTATGAATCGTACTTAATGAGCTGGTTGAACTTGAGCATGCGCGCGACATCGCCGCTTGCGTGGCCGCGGGCATAATCCTCTCGAATCCAACGCTCAATCTCGGCATACTCGGTATTGACGCAAAAGACCTTAGCCGAAGAATTGACCGAAGAATTCTCGTTGTCCTGGCGATACGACAGCACGGCATCATGCAGGTAAACAGCCTTATCGGCGCACGCAATCACCTTAAAGGCGAATGACGTGTCCTGAAAGGATGCCCCCGGAGTCGGCAGGAACGTAATGCCGTTGCGCTCAAGAAAATCGCGACGGTACACGGCCGACCAAATCGACGGCTTTTGCTTAAAGAACTGAGTCGTATCGCTCGGGTGCACCGGCTTGCCACAGTCCTTGGCTTTAAACATCTCGTGCAGCGAACGGCGCTCCTCGGGCTTAGACCAGTAGAAATCAAAGTTCGCCTTCGCAAAGTCGGCATTATTGCTATCGGCGGCCGAGACAAGCTTTTCGAGTGCGTCGGGCGCCATAAAGTCATCGGACTCCAAGATGCCAACGTACTTGCCACGCGCCATCTCCAGACCGTGGTTCATCGAGTCGCCGTAGCCACTGTTGGCCTTGTCGATCATCTTGACGCGCCCATCGCGCTCCATATACTCGCGGATAATCACCGGCGAGTTGTCGGTCGACCCGTCGTTAATGCAGATGATCTCAATATCCTTGAGCGTCTGCGCCAGGGCGGAATCGAGGCACTCGCGCAGGTAGCGCTGAACATTGTAAATGGGAATAAGCAGCGACAGAACAGGGCTGCCAGAGGCGTTAGTAGACAAATGTGCTCCTTAGGAAATACCTGTCGTTTCATGGTATCAAAGGGCCAGCGCGCCAGCGGGCGTTTATATAATCTATGGAGCCTCTTGCGGGCAAAGCAGCCCCACATCATGCGGCGGGCCCATGGCAGGTTCCTGCGTTTTATTCAAAGCTTGCCGTCAAGGTGCGCCGAGCCTTTACAATAAGACAGTCCCAAGGACGTATTCGATAGCTTCCGCGCAGCACTCGCCCGCCGCGCGTGAAAGGATATATTGCCCCATGCCTTCAACCCTTCCCGCCCCCATCGATAAGCTCGCCATCGTTGTCGTTACGTACAAGCGCCAGGAGCTCTTGGCCAACTTGTTCGACTCCATGACCGAGCTCACGGCAACGCCCTGGCGCATCGTGATTGTCGATAACGAGAATTCACGCGAGACCGAGGCCATGTGCACCGCATTCAACGAGCGCCTGGCCAACCTGTGGGGCATCGACACCGAGCAACCTGACGCGCAGGGCGGCACCGACCGCGTTATCTACGCGCCGCAGCTCGAAAACGGCGGCGGTGCGGGCGGCTTCTCCGCAGGCACTAAATGCGCCTACGACCTGGGCGCCCAATGGTTCTGGGTGATGGACGACGACGTGCTCGTCATCCCCGAAGGCATTGAGCGTCTTGCCAAGTGGACCGACCGCTACGATGTCATCCAGGGTTCGCGCCTGGACTTTGACGGCGGCGCCTTCTTTTGGCAATACCAACTCATCCTTTCGCTCGGCATTCCCAACCCAGTCGCCAAGTGGGACTTGGGTCCAGAGGGTTATCGCGCCATGAACCAGCTGTGCTTTGAGGGCGGCATGTTCTCGCGCCGCGTGGTCGACAAGATCGGCCTGCCCGATGCGCGATTCTTCATCTACGGCGACGATGCCTGCTATGGCTACGTGGCCAGCCAGCACTTCCCCGCCGCCGTTGTGGCCGACCTGGTGCTCAAGCGCGCCCGCGCCGTCTCAAACTGGGATATCGCCGGCAAGCGCCAGCTCAACTCCACGAGCGACACCAACCGTTACTACATCATGCGCAACCGCGGCTATCTGGCCCGCTACATGCAGATTTACGGCGACTATCACCCCGTGCTGTTCCGTCTGGGCAACGCCGCGACCTTCTGCAAAGAGTTCATCCGCTTGGCTGCGGTCGACAAATGCTTTAAGACCGGTATTCCGGCGCTGCGCCGTGGCATGAAGGACGCCCGCAAGATCATCAAGGACCCCGACTGGAAGCCCATGCCGCCCATGAAGGACACCGAGTAACGGAAGCCGGAAACACCTCGGCGCTTAAAGCCGCTGGCACACCGTAGCCACATGCTGCCCATCAAAACCGAACCCCCAGCGCATGCGACCCACGCCGGGGCGCGGCACACGGATTTCGTCGATGCCGTCGCGCTCTATGTCGAGTAGTGACTGCACGGCCAGCAATTCCAACCCTAGCGCATCCACATCGGGGTCATACATCATGTTGATCGTTATCAGCGGACGTTCATCGAGCATACCGATCGTATCGGCTATGTCGAACACGGCGCCCGTTGGAAAAACCTGGATGTCCCAGCGATCCGCGCCACACTTTCGCCTCGAAGCAGGATTGGCATAGCCCGGCAATCCAAAGCAGAGTCCTTGCAAGAGTAGGTGATATGGCAGCGGTGTATCTGGGTCGGTCCCACCGATTCCCGCATCCCCCAAGATGCGGCTTAGCGCCCGCCTCACGGTATCCTCGTTCCCATGGCACAGCCCGTCGCGAAACGCATCGACGTCTCGAATGTCTTCTGCAGCGCACTCAAACCACTCAATAATCACTAGACGCAAGGCCTGGCGAAGCTCGTTATTGGGCAATCGCAAAGCACGGAGGCAATCGCCATGCTCTGGCTCCTCAGTCATATCCGTCGTGAGAAAACCGGACAGATACAGCGCTGTCCACATGCCATCGTCAGGCGAGACATCTGGCTCTGCTGTGCCCAAACAAAGCGGAGCCTCAGCGCACCCATGGGCCTCGAGCAAATCAAACAAGACCGAAAGGCGGTCGAGATTCCACCCGGCAACTACCCTACTCAGGCAATCGGCATATCCATACAGATCAGCACGCACAGGCGCCGTGCAGCCTCGGTCCAGAAAACCGATCACACGCGCTGGATTCGAGCAATAATCCCTACCAAACCGATATCCCTCGAGCCATTCACGCGCATCATCAAGGTATTCCTCGCGCCCAGCATGATTCAACAGAGCCTGGACCTCGGTATCCGAAAAGCCGAACCAACGGTCACACCACGTCGAAAGCGGCGTCGTCAGATAATACGAGCAGCCGTGCAAAGAAAGCGCCGCTTCGGCAGGGCCGGGACACTCCCCCATCAGACATGCAAAGCGTAGCGAATGGCCCGCGGCAGCAATGGCGTCAAACAGCACACGGTCAAGTAGCCCTGCCGGATCGGCGCCGGAAGCGCCCCTCGCGCTCGCACGGCCCAACCACGCCGCGTCATACCCATCAACGAGCAATACAACCTGTTCATCGCAGGCCATCTCCAGCAGCTCAATGAGCACACCGAGCACCGAGTCAACCTCGTCCGCGCTCGCCACACCACGCGCGACACGTTCGATGTGACGCACCTTATCTCGAGCTAAATCAGGAGCCTCCAAGAGCGCCAACAAGCGAGCGCACTCGCCCGAAAGGGCATCGCGCACGACGTCGGCAATAGCGGCACCACGCCTCGCAGCGGCAGAAAAGTCCAGCGATATCACCGGATAGCAAGCATATTCATCCCGATAGCGCCCACCGTCTGCATCCCAAATCTGAGCATTGGCAAACAAACGCTGATCAGCGCGACCAACCGCTGGACGCTCCAGAAAAGCCCTGAGCGTCGACAAGTTCATGCTTTTGCCAAAACCCTCGGGTCGACAGCACACCACAACGGACGCGTCGCAGTCCAACACATCGGCAATAAACATGGTCTTGTCGACCAGCGTGCAGCAACCAAGAGCCTCCGCATAGTCGTGCATGCCAATGGGCAAAGCCGCATCGTCGGCACAGCCGATCAAACGCACGCCAAAGCCAGCAGCACAATCAACATTTGCCTGTTCAGACACCAAAACGTTCCCCCTAAATCGCAGCACGATGCCAATTGTAATGACCGCATCGCATGTACCGATGTCGCCGCGCAAACATATCGGGCAACGGTAGTAACAAGAGGTGTGAGGGGGCACAATTAATCGTTGCACAACAAAACGGGGCCCGATACATTCGCACCGGACCCCGTCCCGACTCTTTAGTTATCTGGCAGCCGAGAGGCTACTCCTCCGAGCCGTCCTCCCCAGAAGCCTTCTTCTGCTGATCGAGCTTATGCTTACCACTTACGATAGACGTAGCGCCCAGTGTGGCCAAGCTTGCACTGGCAAGGCTCGCCATAACGATAAGGTCGCCCGTCTTGGGCATGTTACCGCCAGATGACTTGGTCGTTGTAGTCGTCGTGGTGGTCACCTTTTTGGAGTCATTTTGCTCCTGGTTCCGGTTGTCAGTGTTGCCTTTACCGTTGTCCTCGCCCTGCTGCTTTCCGTCCTTGGTCTTGCCCTTGCTCTCGTCCTTCTCCTCAGATTCAGACTTCTTATCCTCGTCCTTCTTCTGTTCGGACTTGTCGCCCTTCTCCTCAGAGCTAGAACCCTTATCGGATTCGGTCTTCTCGGAAGCCTTGTCCTTGGAGTCGTCCCTTGTGGCCTCGGTCTTTTCCGTGGAACCCTGATCAGAGTTGTCCTTGTTCTGGGCCGAGCCGTTATTGACGCCAGCCATCAGCGAAGAACCCAGCGTAGAACCAAGCTGCACGGAGAAAGAAGGCTTCTTGTCCGGCGAAGCAACGGGAGCGTCCGGGGCCTTATTCGAGTCGTCCTTGGAAGCATCGGAATCAGAAGCGGCGCCAGTGTTAGAGTCATTGCTAGAACCAGTATCGGCGGAAGAATCGCTCGAGCCAGTGGAAGAGTCAGAGGAACCAGCGTCGGTCGAACCAGAGGCGGCGCTGCCCGTATTGCCGGCAGAGCTTGAAGACGAATCGCCCGCAGCAGAGCCGTTCGAATCGGAGCCGTTCGAGGTAGAGCCGTCGTTGGTAGCGCCACCAGCAGAGCCATTACCGTCAGCATCGGTCGAGGGCGCATCCATCCTGTCATCGTTGACATCGTCACTCGAGCCGTCATTCGAATCAGGTGTCTGCGAGGGAGCCGGCGTAGGCTCGGGCTGCACGGGCGTCGCAGCGGCAGCCTCATCCTCGGCGATATAAGCCAAGCAGTCCTTCAGCTCATTCTTATAACGGTTCTTCCAGCCCTCATGATACTGGGGCTGACTCGAATACTTGGTGGCGACATTGTTGACCACGCCATTGGAGAGCGCCGTCACAAACTCACGGTCAGTCATATCATTAGAAAGATTCGCCCAGCGGAAGAAGTCCCTGCAGCCACCGGTGCCACACATGTTGGTGATGCTCCACACCATGCCCTTGACGCAATCGGCACGGCCCGAAATATCAATACCAAGGCCGCTCTTGAGCCACGCCTCGGTCACCGCATAGTACGAGTTGTACGCATACGCATCCTGCAGAGCCGAAAACTCAGCAGGGTCGATGTTATAAGCGCCCTGGAAGGCCTCCTGCGCAATACGGCCCAACTCGGTGGGCTGGCCGTTCTCGTACATGGCATTGCTCATGTTGGAAATCTCGCTGCCGCGATCAATCGCATCCTTGAGCATGCTGTATTTTTCGGGGTTGTAGTTGTAGGCCTGCTTCATAAACGGGATGAGCGACCAACGACGGTCGAACTGGTAATAACCCAGCGCGTTGTAGCCGTCACCATACGAAAAGCCCTGGTTATAGTTGCCATGGCTCTCATATTTGGTGAAGTACTTCATCTCGGGAGTCACGTTGACAAACGAAACGCCCTGGACCGACCTCAGCACGCCCGAGAAGGACTGTTGGGTGTAAAGACCCTTATCGATATCGGTGGCATCCGAGGCAACGCCCGGCGTGGGCTCCTCGGCAGCGGCGGGTGCCGGCGCGGAAACGGCGCCAAACGAAAGAGCCAGCGTCAGACCCGCGACAATAGCAGAATGCTTGGGCTGCATAAGATCCTCCCTGCATTGGTGTAGATAAAGTGCAGCTTGCAAAGATAGAATCAGTATTGCAGCTCGTCCGTTGTTGCACAACAACCCCTCGGTAAACGGCAACAACCTTCCGCGAAATCTTAAGGAATTAAACAAACTGGTCGTCGGGCGCCATCAGAAGCTCGCCGTATCGCTCCATCAGCCCGTCCCTCAACTGACAGAAAGCGGGGATATAGACGTTCAAGATGCGCTGAATCAAATCTTGAGCGAGCTTGTTGTCGTAGATATGGACGTTCGTATTGCGGTCTCTGAGCATGTCTAGCCAGGCCGCCTCATCAATAAAGTCGTAGAATCGGTACGACTCCTTCAAGATGGCACGAGGAGACCCCGACGCGGCAAGCGTGGCGCCCTCATACTCGAGCAGACGCTTAAGGAGCTTCCAGCTCAGTTCAAATTGAAGATTGAACTTATTAATCAATCCACTCTGAACAAAATCATTGTTGAGATCCTGATTGGGCGCATCCTCAAGATTCGCCAAGGCGCTAACAAAGTTCTCATATTTTTTCATACAGAATCACACCATCCCTGGCAATCTCATCGAGCAATTGCTGCGATAGGGACTCGTCGAGATTGACGACATCTACATCTAAAAGAGTATCAAGATGTTCCTCGATCAAATATGAGAAACGGCCGAAATCCCGGCAACCTGCTACGGCGATGTCAATATCGCTCTTGGGCAAGTTGTCGCCTCGAGCACGAGAACCAAACAACACGACCTTCTCGGCGTCACATTCCCGAGAAAAAACTTCGATTTGCTTGTACACCTTGTCGAGAGATGTCATTTGCAGCCCTTACAGCTTAATGTCAAAGTTGATCTCAGGGACGGCGGCCAGGTCGGCCAACGTCACGCCGTCGACGTACTTTTCGATTACGTCGTCCAGACCGCGCCAGAACTTGACGGTCGAGCACAAATCGCTGCGGGTGCAGCTGTTGTCGATGCCATCGCACGCCACCGGAGCCGTGCTGCCCTCGACGGCACGCAGGATGTCGCCGGCGCGCACCTCGGCCGGGTCCTTCGCCATCATGTAGCCGCCGCCCTTACCGCGCACGCTCCTAAGCAGGCCCGCCTTCATGAGCGGACGAACCAGCTGCTCCAAATACTTTTGTGAAATATGCTCGCGGTCAGCGACCTCGCGAAGGGCAATCTTGCCCTCGGCGTCACCAAGCGCTGCGATATAGATCATCAGACGGAGGGCATAGCGGCCCTTAGAAGAAATGAGCATACCTACCCTCTCATCGTAGCCGAGACAAAATACCAGGCTTGTTTGTCCCAAATCTTATGCACGCGGGGCAAACAAGCCTGATTATTATGTCCCACATCTAAAAAGTCGAGTGGATTAGTCGGGTTTTCCCTTGACTAACGCCGAACCCATAGTAACTTTATTCCGAGAAGATTCCTAGGGTTTAGTACACCTATGAGTACACCATATACAGAGAGGGACAGCATGAGCGCAAATCCGCTGCTTTCCATCGAAGGTCTGACCGCCTCCGTGGACGAGAAGACCATCCTCCACAACGTCAACCTCAACGTCGCCGCCGGCGAGACCCACGTTCTGATGGGACCCAACGGTGCCGGCAAGTCCACCCTCGGCCACCTGGTCATGGGCGACCCCGTTTACACGGTCAACGACGGCCGCATCGTCTTTGACGGCCAGGACATCACTGAACTCACCACCGACAAGCGCTCGCGCGCCGGCCTGTTCCTGAGCTTCCAGGCCCCGGTCGAGATTCCGGGCGTGCCGCTGTCGAGCTTTTTGCGCGCCAGCATCGCCGGCCGCCCCGGCCTGGAGATGAAGGGCAAGGAGTTCCGCCGTCGCGTCAAGGAGCTCGCGGCAGAGCTCAACATGGATACCGCCTACCTCAACCGCGAGCTGGGCGTGGGCTTCTCGGGCGGCGAGAAGAAGAAGGTCGAGATGCTCCAGCTCCTGCTGCTGCAGCCCAAACTCGCCATCCTGGACGAAACCGACTCCGGCCTGGACGTCGACGCCCTTTCCACCGTCAGCCATGGCATGGACGCCTACCGCAAGAGCTGCGACGGCTCCATGCTCATCATCACGCACAACACGCGCATCCTGGAGCACCTGGATGTCGACCGCGTCCACGTTATGGTCAAGGGCCACATCGTGCGCGAGGACGACGCCTCGCTCATCCCCTGGATCGACAAGAACGGCTTTGAGACCTTCGAGCGCGAGGCCGCCGAGCAGCGCGCCCAGGCCGAGGCCGCCGCTGCCGAGCAGCAGGCGTAAAGGGGCGACGCAATGACCAAGAACCGCACCGAGGTCGCGGACATCGACCGCAGCCTCTACGACTTCACCTATGGCGAGGAGGGATTCGAGCGCCTCGACGCCGGCATCACGCCTGACATCGTGCGCGAGATCAGCGCCAAGAAGGACGAGCCGCAGTGGATGCTCGACCTGCGCTTAAAGTCCCTCGAGATCTTCAACCGCTTCCCCGACCCGACGTGGGGTCCCTCCATCGAGGGCCTGAACATGGACAACATCGTCACCTACGTCAAACCCAACACCGACCAAAAGCACGACTGGGAGTCGGTGCCCGACGACATCAAGAGCACCTTTGAGCGCCTGGGCATCCCCGAGGCCGAGCGTAGCTACCTGGCGGGCGTCGGCGCGCAGTACGACTCCGAGCTCGTCTACCACAACATGCAGGACACGGCGTCCAAGATGGGCATCGTCTACTCCGGTATTGAGGAGGCCCTGCACGACCCGCAGTGGGAGCCGCTCATCCACGAGAAGTTTATGACGCTCATCCCGCCCACCGACCACAAGTTTGCGGCCCTGCACGGCGCCGTGTGGTCGGGCGGCTCGTTTGTCTACGTGCCCAAGGGCACCAAGCTCGATTTTCCGCTGCAGAGCTACTTCCGTCTCAACGCCAAGGGCGCCGGTCAGTTTGAGCACACGCTCATCATCGTCGAGGACGATGCCGACCTGCACTTTATCGAGGGTTGCTCCGCGCCCAAGTACAACGTGGCTAACCTCCACGCCGGCGCCGTCGAGCTCTTTGTGGGCAAGCGTGCGCACCTGCGCTACTCGACCATCGAGAACTGGTCCAAGAACATGTACAACCTCAACACCAAGCGTGCGCGCGTGGACGAGGACGGCGACATCGAGTGGATCAGCGGCTCCTTCGGCAGCCACGTGGGCTACCTCTACCCCATGAGCGTGCTCAACGGCCGCCGCGCCCGTTCGAGCTTTACCGGCATCACCTTTGCTGGCGCCGGACAAAACCTCGACACCGGCTGCAAAGTCGTGCTCAACGCGCCCGAGACCTCGGCGACCGTCGAGACCAAGGGCATCTCCAAGAGCGGCGGCATCCAGACCTTCCGCAGCTCCATCGTGGCCACGCCCAAGGCCGAGGGTTCCAAGGCAACCGTGAGCTGCCAGTCGCTGATGCTCGACGACCAGAGCCGCTCCGACACCATCCCGGCCATGGATATCCGCGCCAAGAACGTCGACATCGGCCACGAGGCTACTATCGGCCGCATCGGCGACGACAAGGTGTTCTACCTGATGAGCCGCGGTATCTCCGAGGAGGAGGCCCGCACCATGATCGTCAACGGCTTTGCCAACCCGGTCTCCAAGGAGCTGCCGCTGGAGTACGCCGTCGAGATGAACAACCTGATCAAGCTCGAGATGGAAGGAGCGATCGGATAATGAAACAGACCACGAACACCGCTGCTACCACACTTGAACAGGTCAATGCGATGCCTGCGGCGACATGGGGCTGGCTTAAGATGAACCAGACCAAGCTCGAGCTTTCCGACGAGCTTGCCACCGCTCCCGCCGATGCCGTTGAGGTCGAGGGCTTGGACGAGCAATTTGCTGGCGTGGCAGACGCGTTCGACGCCGCCATGGACGCCATGGCCGAGCGCTTCCCCGAGCGCCGCGCCTCCGCCCCGGGTGATGCCGCCGACCGCGCCCGCATCACGCCCGAGACCGAGCTCGACGTGCCCGCCACCTCCGTCTACCAGGCCGGCGCCATCAAGCTCGAGGAGGAGCTCTCCCCCGCCGAGGCCTTCGAGACCGGCATGGGCGAGGCTGCCTACACCTACCTGGCCAACCACGCTACCAAGTGCATCGTCATCGATGTGCCCGCATACAAGCACGCCACGGTTATCGTGCGTGTTAGCGGTGTCGATGCCGCCGCGGCCATCGCCGCCATCGACGTCGTCGCCCGTCCGCAGGCAACGCTCGATCTACATATTGCCCTAGACTCCCCCGTTACCGGCGAGGGCGTCGTGGGATCCGTGCTGCGCGTGTGCGCCCACGAGTACGCCACCGTCAACGTGACCTGCACGCAGACGCTCGACGACAGCTGGATCGCACTCGACGACACCGGCCTGTTCCTGGACGAGGGCGCGCGCATCAACGTGCAGCACACCGTCCTGGGTGCCGGTGCCAGCGCCACCGGCCTTGCCGGCGACCTGCTGGGCGATACCGCCAAGGTCACCATCGATACTGACTACCTGGGCGCCCGCGAGCAGGTGCGCGACTTTAACTACGAGCTGCGCCACCGCGGTCGCAAGACCGAGTGCGAGATCGACGCCAACGGCGTACTGACCGGCACGTCCAAGAAGATCTACCGCGGCACCATCGACCTCGTGCACGGCTGCAAGGGTGCAACCGGCACCGAGCGCGAGACGGTGCTTTTGGCCAACAAGGGCGTCGACAACAAGACCGTTCCCGTCATTCTCTGCGACGAGGACGACGTCGCCGGCAACCACGGCGCCACGATCGGTCACGTCCGCGACGAGCAGCTGTTCTATCTCGCCTGCCGTGGCCTTGACCAAAATGCCGCCGAGGACCTGTTCGTCCGTGCCAAGCTGGAGGACGCCGCGCTTTCCGCCACCGACGAGCGCACCCGCGCCGCCGTCGTCCGCTTGGGCAACAACCTGATCGACAACTTTGAAGAGGAGCTCGCATGATCGACACCGAGCACGTTAAATGCGACACCTGTACTGCCCCCGAGCCCATGGAGCTCGACGCCAGCGACGAAGCTTCGCGCGGCTGGCCCACCGTGGACATCGAGACCAACCCCTACAAGGGCCAGTTCCCGCTGTTCCAGCAGCACCCCGAGATCGCCTTCCTCGATAGCGCCGCCACCGCGCAGCGCCCTGCCTGCGTGCTCGACGCCGAACGCGACTTCTATCAGCGCATGAACGCCAACCCCCTGCGCGGCTTGTACTCGCTGTCCGTCGAGGCCACCGACGCCATCGCGAAGGTCCGCCAGCAGATCGCCGACCTCATCGGTGCCTCACAGGCCGACGAGGTCGTCTTCACCCGCAACACGAGCGAGTCGCTCAACCTGGTCGCCAAGAGCTTTGCACCCACGGTGCTCGAGCCCGGTGACGAGGTCGTCATCACCATCATGGAGCACCACTCCAACCTGATTCCGTGGCAGCAGGTCTGCCGCGAAACCGGCGCCAAGCTCGTCTACCTCTACCCCACCAAGACCGGCCAGCTCACCACCGAGGAGGTTCTTGCCAAGGTGGGTCCCAAGACCAAGATCCTGGCCGTGGGTCAGGTTTCTAACGTGCTGGGCGTCGAGAACCCGGTCAAGAACTTCGGCAAGCTCGTGCACAAGTACGGCGGCTATCTGGTCGTCGACGGCGCGCAGTCGCTGCCGCACATGCCGGTCAACGTGGCCGATCTGGGCGCCGACTTCTTTGCCTTTAGCGCGCACAAGGCCATGGGCCCCATGGGCATCGGCGTGCTGTGGGGCAAGATGGACCTGCTCAACGCCATGCCGCCCATGCTTACCGGCGGCGAGATGATCGACTCGGTCACCGAGCAGGACGCTGTCTGGGCGCCCGTCCCCGAGAAGTTCGAGGCCGGCACGCAGGACGCCGCCGGCATCTTCGCCACGGGCGCGGCGCTTGATTACCTGGTCAACACGGTGGGTTACGAGAACATCCAGGCCCGTGAGAAGGCACTCGTCCACTACCTGATGGGCGAGCTCATGCAGCTCGACTTTGTCCAGATCATCGGCTCCATCTATTGGGACAACCATCACGGCGTCGTCAGCTTTAACGTCAAGGGTATCCACCCGCACGACGTCGCGAGCATTATGGACATGGACGGCGTCTGCATCCGCGCCGGTCACCACTGCGCGCAGCCGCTGCTCACCTGGCTGGGCGTCGAGAACCTCGCCTGCTGCCGCGCCAGCGTGGCCTTCTACAACGACAAGGCCGATATCGACAAGTTCATCGCCGGCCTTCATCACGTTTGGAGCACGTTCAATGGGTAATCTGTACACCTCCACCACGTTTATGGAGCACAACTCGCACCCCGACTACAAGTACGAGATGGATGCTCCCACGCACGAGCACGACGGCATCAACCCCAGCTGCGGCGACGAGCTCACCCTGCAGCTGCGCGTCGAGAACGGCGTGATCGAGGAGGCCTCCTTTACCGGCCACGGCTGCGCCATCAGTCAGGCCAGCGCCGACATCATGGCCGACCTCATCACCGGCGAGACCGTCGAGGAAGCTCACCGCCTGGCAGAGCTCTTCCTCGCCATGATCCGCGGCGAGCAGCTCTCCGAGGAGGACCTGGAAGACCTGGACGAAGCCGCCCAGCTCCAGGACATCTCGCACATGCCCGCCCGCGTCAAATGCGCCGAGCTCGCCTGGCGCACCCTCGACGGCATGCTCACGGGACAAAATAATCAGTAGTATTTGTCCCAAATCTTAAGAATTTTGTTGGCCGAATCGCTTGACAAGAGTGGTTCGGCCATTTTCTATTCCGAGCCCTCAGCCTGAGCATTCACCCGAACATAAGCGCGCACGATACGAGAGACGGTACTCTTGCTGATTCCCGTATATCGTTCGATCTCGCGCACCGTGTAGCCGACATCGTGCAGGGCGAAAATGATTCCATCTCGCCGCGAGGGCGCTACGGTCTTGAGTTCGTTGAGCGGCACGCCCAGGCGCTTCGCCATCTTGTCGGCAAACGCACGCCGCTCCCACTCTGTCTCATCCATATCGTGAATCACCGGATCGGAACCATCGGGCATCGACAGAGAATAATCCAGAAACCCCTTGGCAGACTCAAAGAGCTCAAGCACACAAGAAGGGTCCGAAAATCCCCTCGTCGTATCGTTGTCATACGCTCTCAGATACTCGGCAAAGCTGCTCCAGGTATAACGCTCGATCAGGGCGATACCCGCCTCCTGCGGATTAGCGTGAACATAGCGAATGGCAGCCATTAGATAACGGTCGGTATCGAGCGAGCGCCGGTCAAAACGGTTCTGGAACAGATGACCCGTGCGCCCCGTGCGCTTATTGAACCGCCGCGCGTACGTCAAAAGCAGCCGGTGCATCGCCGCGCTCATCACGTCCTCGTAATCTGCAAGCACCAGATGCACGTGATTGCCCATAAGGCACCAGGCGATAACCGTCACGCCCGCCTCGCGGCAGCACTCGCGCATCAGCTCCAAAAACTCCCACCGGTCTTCATCGCCCTCAAAGATGAGCTGCTTGCCCACACCGCGGGCACAGACATGGTAAAAGCCGGTAACCGTTCTCCAAACGCGCTGCATGGCGCTCCCTTCGCCGGGATCTGATTGCCATCCAATACAGCACGATTGAAGCGTGCCATCAAAACATTCACGCAAAACAATACACTCGCGCGGCCAAAGGCAGTAAACGGGCGGCGAACGGCACCGTTGCAACAGGTCAACCCCTGCAACGCTTACAAGAGCTGACCAAAAGCTTGCCCAAGACGAACCCCCTCTACGGAAGTTCGCGACCACAGAACATATAGTTAAACCGTTTCAATTAAAACTTCCGGACTTCTCGCTACGAAAACTGAGCCGTTCGCCGAATATTCCGTGCAATTCGCGGTATTATAAGGGCTGCATGTCATGTCCCTTTCGAAGGGTCGCCCGGCAATCGCCAGCCACGACCCCCAGACGGGACGCCAACACGATAGAGAGGAGAGGCATGCAGTACTCACAGGAAGTGGAGAACATGTGCCCCGTTGCCAAGGGTGCATACCACGGCCCCGCACCCATCCCCGAGGAGGGCAAGTGGGTCCAGGCTAAGGAGATTTCCGACATCTCCGGTCTTACGCACGGTGTGGGTTGGTGCGCACCTCAGCAGGGCGCTTGCAAGCTCACGCTGAACGTCAAGGACGGCATCATCGAGGAGGCCCTCGTTGAGACCATCGGCTGCTCGGGCATGACCCACTCTGCCGCCATGGCTTCCGAGATCCTTCCCGGTAAGACCATCCTCGAGGCCCTCAACACCGACCTCGTCTGCGACGCCATCAACGTTGCTATGCGCGAGATCTTCCTGCAGATCGTTTACGGCCGCAGCCAGACCGCGTTCTCCGAGGGCGGCCTGCCCGTGGGCGCCTCCCTCGACGACCTCGGCAAGGGCCTTCGCTCTCAGGTCGGCACCATGTTCGGCACCAAGGCCAAGGGCGCTCGTTACCTCGAGCTCGCTCAGGGCTACGTCACCCGCATGGCTCTCAACGACAAGAACGAGATCATCGCATTCGAGTTCCTGAACCTCGGCAAGTTCACCGACGCCGTCAAGGCCGGCAAGACCCCCGAGGAGGCCATCGCTGGCGCTATGGGCCACTATGGTCAGTGGGAGAACGCTGCCAAGTACATCGACCCGCGCACCGACGAGGAGACTCACTCCGTCGCCAGCGTGTTCCCGGTTCACGAGTAGAAAGGGAGGGAAATAACTATGACTGTTACGTTCGAAGGTTACGAGCGCCGCGCTGACAAGATCAACAAGTGCCTCGCCGACAACGGCATCGCCTCCCTCGAGGAAGCTCTGCAGATCTGCACCGACAAGGGCTTCAACCCGCGTGAGATCGTCAACAACACCCAGTCCATCGCCTTCCAGAACGCCGAGTGGGCCTACACCCTCGGTTGCGCTCTCGCTGTCAAGCGTGGCGCCAAGTCTGCTTCTGAGGCTGCCGCCATCATCGGCGAGGGCATCCAGGCCTTCACCGTTCCCGGCTCCGTCGCCGAGGACCGCAAGGTCGGTCTGGGCCACGGCAACCTGGGCGCTATGCTGCTCTCCGACGACACCGAGTGCTTCGCCTTCCTGGCCGGTCACGAGTCCTTCGCTGCCGCTGAGGGTGCTATCGGCCTGGCTCTGAACGCCAACAAGGCTCGCAAGAAGCCGCTGCGCGTTATTCTCAACGGTCTGGGCAAGGACGCCGCTCAGATCATCGCCCGCATCAACGGCTTCACCTACGTGAAGACCCAGTTCGACTACTTCACGGGCGAGCTCAAGGTCGTCGAGACCATCCCCTACTCCGATGGTCCCCGTGCCGCCGTCAACTGCTACGGCGCCGACGACGTCCGCGAGGGCGTTGCCATCATGTGGCACGAGAACGTCGACATCTCGATTACCGGTAACTCCACCAACCCCACGCGCTTCCAGCACCCCGTCGCTGGCACCTACAAGAAGGAGCGCCTCGAGGCTGGCAAGAAGTACTTCTCCGTCGCTTCTGGTGGCGGCACTGGCCGTACCCTGCACCCGGACAACATGGGCGCCGGCCCTGCCTCTTACGGCATGACCGACACCATGGGCCGTATGCACTCCGACGCCCAGTTCGCCGGTTCTTCCTCCGTGCCTGCGCACGTCGACATGATGGGTCTCATCGGCATGGGCAACAACCCCATGGTCGGTGCCACCGTCGCCTGCGCTGTCGCCGTCGAGGAGGCCCTCAAGGCCTAATCGCACCCGCGCGATGCTCATATAGTTGAGCTTTGGAGCCGCTACCTTTCGAGGTAGCGGCTCTTTTTGTTTGCCCCGTCTCAAATTGGTTACTCTTATTAAAGGGTCCGATGTATCAGTTGCGGTGAAATACGGACTGAATTGCATCCATACAGGCCAAAACAGTCCGTATTCCACCGCAACTTATCAAATGGGCCGACCGAAGTGGCCGAGTCCACCTGACGCCCACCTGCCATATTTGCCCTTTACCGATTTGCCGAGTCTTTGCGGCCCCATTGCCGATCACCCGTGCGACAATGCGCCGGACGAGAAAGGAATCCGATGGAATCGACTGATGTACTGGTAATTGGATCTGGCATTGCGGGCCTTTGTGCCGCCATCGAAGCGGCACGCACGGGCGCAACCGTCGCTGTGGCAAGCGCCGGCAAGACCATGAGTGGATCGAGCTTCTTCCCTGGAACCTGGGGCCTAGGGCTTATCGGACCCGTTAACGAAGACGACGAACAAGACCTCATCGACACCATCCAGACCGTCGGCGGCGGTGTCGCCGACCCCGAGCTTGTCCAGACGTTTGTCCACGGCATTCCCCAGGCAATTGAATGGCTCGAGCAAGACCTGGGCGTTGAGCTCAAGCGTCCGCAAAACGCTGAGAGCGCTCAGCAAAAGCAGTTTATCCCCTGCTTTGACCACAAGACGCGCATGTGGCGCGGCCTCACCCGCAAGCCCCTTGAGGACGCTCTGACAGCCCGGATCGAGTCGCTCGGCATTCGCCTGCTCCCCCGCCATGAGCTTATCGACCTTATTGAGGACACGAACGGCAGAATCACCGGAACCGTGCTCTACAACCTCACCGAAGATCGAATCGTGCCCTTTGCTACCAAAGCCACGATCATCGCAGCCGGTGGCACGGGTGGCCTGTTCGAGCGAAGCCTCACTTCCGCCGACGTGCTCAGCTCATCACAGGCCATCGCGCTGGCGCACGGCGCATCGCTTACTAATATAGAGTTCATGCAGATGATGCCCGGCTTCATCGAGCCCAAGCGCAACCTTGTCTTTAACGAGAAGACCTGGCGCTACGTACATGTAGACCAGCCGGCAGATATTGCCGACGACAAGCTGGACGACCTGCTCGAGCAGCGCTCTGGATATGGTCCCTTCACGTCACGCTTGGCCTCCCGCGCTATCGATCTCGTCATCGATCAGGCAGGTGTCGAAGGCCTGGCACTCCACTACGACTTCCCCCGCGAGGATGTCCCAGAGTTTGTGCAGACCTTTGCCACCTGGCTGCAAGACGAGCACGGTATCGCCCCGACTGACGAGATGCGCGTTGCGATGTATGCCCACGCCGCTAACGGCGGCATCAAGATCGATAAGACCGCGCACACGGGCGTTGAGGGCCTCTACGCTTGCGGCGAGGCGACAGGCGGCATGCACGGCGCCGACCGCATTGGTGGCTTGTCAAGCGCCAACGGCATCGTATTCGGACGTATCGCGGGCGCATCGGCAGCCCTCACAGCGCAGAAAGAGCCTGAGGCGGCCCTGAAGGCGGATATCACCCTCCCCCAGTACGGCATTGCCACAACAGATGCCGAACGCCTGACACACAGCCTTAGGCACACGATGAGCACCTTTTGCATGATCAACAGGACCGAAACAGGCCTATCCGAGGCCCTGCAACAGCTTGAAAGCCTGCAAGACAAGGCCATGGCGCTGAGCAAGCCGCATACCGATGACAGCGAGATCGCAGCCCTCGCCCGCCTACAGTCGCAGATTCGACTAGCACAGGAAATGGTCAAAGCCATGCGCAAGCGAACTGAAAGTCTCGGGTCGCACTATCGAGCGGATTAAACCGGACACCTATCTAAAGCAGAACACAACCAATCGATATCCATGGGCCCCGTGAGCTCGAAGCAGCACGGGCCCATTCGTGTCCGCACGGCAGCGTATCCTTATTCTGAATACAGAGTGGGCAAAGCCCGCATAGACAATAGACCAGCGAGGAGGAGATATGGACAGTAGAGATATCGAGAAGTGGCGTGTCGAACTTGATAGCTACGCCAATGTGGAAGACGGCGTTGAATATTGGCTCGCACGCGATTTAATGGAACCCATGGGGTACACTCGATGGGAGAACTTCGCCGAAGTTGTTAAGAGGGCAAAAGTCTCGTGCGAAACAAACAAAACTCCAGTTGATTCCCATTTTCGTGACACCACGAAAATGGTAACTGCCGGTGTCGCCGCTCGCGCGGTTAAAGACTACAAACTTACGCGCTACGCATGCTATTTAATCGCCCAAAACGGAGATCCAAACAAGCCGGAGATCGCGCTCGCGCAGGCATACTTTGCCGTCCAGACGCGCCGCCAAGAGCTCATAGAGCAGCGCTTCGCAGAGATTCAGCGCTTGCAGGCGCGCCACTCGCTATCCGATTCAAAGAAACAGCTCTCGGGTATTGCGTTCAAACGCGGCGTTGACTCCAAAGGATTCGCGATCATCAAGTCGAAGGGCGATGAAGCGTTATTCGGCGGCAGAAGCACGGCGGAAATGAAGCAGCAGCTCGGCGTACCCAAGAGCGCGGCATTGGCGGACAGGTTAGCCGATGTCCTCATCAAAGCAAAGGACCTTACGAACTCGATGACGGCCTTCAACGCCGAGGAACACGACCTGTACGGTCTGGACCAGATCAAGCAAGAGCACGTCGAGAACAACACAAGCGTGCGTGGCAGCCTCATCGACCGCGGAATTGTCCCCGAGAACCTACCGCCTGCCGAGGATACAAAAAAGCTCGAGCGTCGTGTGAAGGCAGACGAGAAGAAACTCAAGGAGGGTACTGACGGTTTTACCGATCCCCAGGGTAGGCTCGATCTGTGAAAGCAGCTGTGCCCTTTCGGGTTCGACCCCATGCGAGGTCAGCAAAAAAGACGGCCAACTTTCGTTGACCGTCTTAACTTGCTTTGGCGGGCCCTCAGGGGGTCAGCCTGCTGCGCAGGCGACCGCTGCGGCGCCAAGGCGCCTTGCGCGCTGCGTTGGCAAATGCTTACGCATTTCCTCAGCTCCGCGCCCCGACGGGTTCGACCCCATGCGAGGTCAACAAAAAAAGCGACCAGCCTGGGCCGGTCGCTTTAACAATCTTTGGGTGGGCCGTCAGGGGGTCGAACCCTGGACCTTGGGATTAAGAGTCTTGAACGTGATGTTTTGGCGTACCCTATAGCAGCAAAATCGCAGGTAGTTATGTTTCCAATCGTTCTCACCTCACTGAAACTGCATTGCAGAACGGATATTGACGGATATCCGGCAATGTATAAAACCCCTCCCCGGCAGTTGCCGGGGAGAGGCTGCATCTATCAATTTCTAAAGTCTTTTTGGCTGCCGACGCGCACGATTGCCCATCCGAGAAGACCGATCAGCAGTCCTGCAGCAGAGCCGACAATAAAACAGATATCAAATGGATTCATATGCACACCTATCGATAGAGTTGCTTGACGAGCGCTTGTCCGATGGCGACGTTGGTGTCGCGGCCCTGGTATCCGTCCGCACCCGATGATCCGCACGAGATACCTTGAGCGATGAGCCACTGCTGGTGTTTGAAGACCGTTCCCGAACCCATCTGTCGCGCCTGAACACCGCCGACCACGGGATAGACTTTGCATCCGACCTTGTCCTGCAGGGCGCGGACGGCATTCGAGCCAAACCCGCCCTTGACGTACTCGATTACGCCGCGGTCGCATGCCCAAAGGTATCGCTCGTTCGCCGGCCATTGACCGGAGATCACGCCATCGGCAGTCGTGCCGAGCTGGCGTTGCAGCTCCTTGGCCATCTTCGGGCCGAAATATCGCGTGTCTCCGAGGCTCGGGACCGTATTGTCCGCGACTTCCGTATTTGACCCATTCAGTGTCTTGCCGTCGCCAAGCCAGTAGAGCGTGCCGTCCCATGGGTAGCTGTAGTACGCCTTGATGTTGGACTCGCGCCCGGTCTGGTCGCCCTTGGTGCCGGTGACGGTCCCCTTTTCAGAAATGGAGAATTGGGCCAAGAGGTCGCCGCGAGCTGATCCATAGGGAGAGACGCACACGGTGGTGTGGCACTTCTCGTTGAGGTAGATGTCTCCACGCTGGGCGGACTTGACGCCCATCTTACGCCAGCCGAAAAGGCCCGTCTTGAGCAGCTGCTCCCGCATGTTTCCGGTATACGAGGCTCCGAAGGTATTGACGCCGACCGCGCGGAGGGCGGTCACTACGGCCGAGGAACAGTCGCGATCGCCACCGGCAATAGTGACGGTGGTGCCGTCGGACAGACAAATCGTCTCGGTCGTTCCGTCCCCCATGCGGTTGGCCTGCGAGTATCCGTGACCGCCGCCCCCATCATGGGAGACGAGGTGTTCCATGACCTGCGCGAAGGCCTCGCGCTGTGTGATGGCCATGGCCTACTCAACCGCCTTGGCGTCATATGCGGCATGGGGCTCGCTGTACGACATGGCACGCTTCGAGTCCGACGCGCCCTTGGTGGTCGGATCGACGATCACGCCGAAGCCGGCGAGAACGGTCAGGATGATTCCGACGAGCTGGATGAGCGACCCCTGGGAGATAGGCGCCACGACTCCGAGGATTCCGAGCACCTGATAGGCTGCGCTGATTACGGTGGCGGCCAATGCCGCGAGCGTCTGCTTATTCTTGAAGCGAAGGGCCCAGTTGATTTTCACTTTTCAGCTCCTAATCTGACCCGCCGATACCGTGATGCAGGTCGTAATTTTTCTCGACGCGGTCGAGCCGGTTGAACAAGGTGATGACCTGTTGCTCGACTTTCGTGAGGCGCTCGCCGTGGTCGTCGAGCTTGCGGTTGATCTCCTTGACGCCGTCCTTGATCTCGGTCGTGTCGCCGCAAAGGCTGTCGAGCTTGTCTTCGGCCCGCTGCTCCTTGGCAGACGATGTTTTGGATACGGAGACGCGCCCGATGAAGAACGTGACAATCACAACGGCGGCCGAGAGGACCGACGTTGCCTCCCCGATGCTCAGCGCCGGCACCCTAAGCCTCCTCCGCGTACTCTTCTCCGACGATCTCCTCATATTCGTCGCGTGTGATCCACTTGCAGGCCACGGCTCGATGCACCATGGCCTTGGTCCAGAGGCCGCGCTCGTAGTAGCGCCTCACCTTGTCATAGTTCTTCGAGTGCGCCGCCGTGGTTGCAGCCTTGACGCGTCCCGCCATTACTGTTCACCCCCGACCGTCATCATCAGGTAGTCGATGTTTGCCGTGTTGGTCTCGGTTTGGCTGGGCTCGGCGACCTTCTCGCGCATCTGCTCAAGCAGCTTGTCCACGTCCGGGGCCTCACCCTTTCCGTAGGCGGCGACGGCCGCGGTGTAGGCGAGCTTTCGCGCCTTCCGCTCAACGTACTCGTCATCGTCGATAACGCCCGCGTCGTGCGCCGCGTCGGGGTCGCCGATCTGCGACAGCAGATCGCGCAGGGCGTTGACCTCGGCCATGGTGCCATCTTGAAGCTCGTTGGGGCGCGGCATGTCTTCCTCAGTGTCCATGCGGACTCCTTTCTTGTCGGGGAATGTGTCGCCATCGTATTGGCGCCGTGAGATTGCCGGGCCGCTTTGATGGGCGCAAAGAAAGAAGGCGCGCCGCAGCACGCCTTCGATGCTTCTGTTATTTCGCAGCCGCCTCGCTTAGGCCGCTGCTTTGAGTTGCCGGTTCTCCGCTATTGCGAGGGCTTGCTTCCGCTTGAATCGTCCCTCGGGTTGGCCTGTATTGAGCACCCCCCTCTCCCGCGCGAGATTTTCGAACAGGCTGCGGTACAGCGCGTCCATGGCCAAAACGCTGCGGTGCGCGTCCAGCCGCTTCATGCCGCCGCGCCAGCTCTGGTAGCTCTGCTCCACCTGCTCGGGGGTCATGACGCCATCGGCGACCATGCGGGCCATCTTCTTGAGCTTGCGTCGCTCCCGCGTTATGGAGTCTCGGCACGGCTTCACGACTATGCGGCCCGTCTCCGTGTAGAAGATGCGCTTCTTCAGCCACGTGAAGCCGCGCGTGAGCTTCACCACGCGGGTCTTGCGCGGGTTCAGCTCTATGCCCAGCTCGGCGCACTTGCGCCCTATCAGCAGCAGGCACACCTGGAGGTATTCCTTGCTCTCGTGGATCAGGTAGAAGTCGTCCATATAGCGCCCGTAGGCCTCTGGGCGCAGCATCTCGGTCACGTAGTGGTCGATGCGGTTTGGGTGGGCCACCGCGCATATCTGGTTCGGCTCGCTGCCCAGACCCAGGCCCACCTCGCCCTGTGCATCTATCAGGCGGTGCTCGAGGGCGACCACGCGCGGATCGAGCAGTGCGTCGGCCACCTGCCGCTTGACGGGTTCGTGGGCTATGCGGGCGAAGTAATCTGAGAAGTCGCCCAAAAGGATGTATCCCTCGCGCCTGTGCCGCCGCCAGTGGTCGGCCAGGTGGCGCTTGAGCAGCTTCAGGGCATAGTCGGTGCCGCGCCCCTTGATGTTGGCGGAGTTGGCCGTTATGAGCGTCGGGGCTATCGCGGGTACGAGGGTGTTCTGGGACAGCGACTTCTGAATCACTCGCTCTGGGAAGTGCACGGCGCTGATGTGGCGCAGCTTGCCGCGTTCCCACAGGTCGAAGCGGATGAAGCCCCGGCATATGTCGCGGCCCTCCAGAAGGTCGTTCCTCGATTTGACCGCGTTTCGCAGATAGTCCTTCATATAACGCTGCGTGGAGGACTTCCACATCACGCCGCCCGCCGCCTGCTTGGAGGCCTTGCAAAGGCTGTTGAGGTCGGCCACGGCCTCAAGGGTGCACGGCTTAACGCGCTCGGCCTTGACCTTGGCGCGCCTCTCCTCGCGGCGCTTGCGGCGCGCGGCCCTTCTTTCCTCGGAGTTCATCGAAGGCACCCCGCACGGCTCTCAGTGTGGCTCTGGCAGCCGCTTGAGGTATGGCCATGAAACGCGGCGAAGCCACGGAGCGCCGCGCCATGCAAGCAGCGTCCGGCCACCCTCGCGGGGTGCGTATTTACGGGCGCATGCCCGACGGTCGCGCCTTCCTTCCTCTTCGCGCTCTGCTTTCGGCTCTGGGGCCTACTCGGTCTGGCAATAAGGGAATCCGGGGCGGGGGCGAACCCAGACGTTCGTCGCCGAGTTGTAGTTGGCATTGCCGTTGTTGTTGACGTAGCACACGTTGGACGCGGAGCCCGACGCAACGGAACGCAGCCACCAATTGTACCGATAAACAAGGCGCGACCGCCGTCCATTATAGCGAACGCAGGCGCTCTAGCTCGGCCTCGGCCTCGGCTATGCGCTCCTCGGTGGACTTCTTGCCGGTGACGCGCACGTTCTTGCGCGCGCCCTTCAGCAGCTTGATCTCCTCCTCGACCATGGCCGCCAGCTCCTCGAAGCGGTTGGCGTTCACGGGCAGGCCGATATCCATGAGGCACTGCATGTCCAGCATAAGCTGCTCGCAGTCCGCTATGGCCAGCGTCAGGTAGCGTTTCCTCTCCAGCGCGTTGAACGAGCTGTTGGGGTAGAAGCAGTCGGCGCGGTTGACGTTGTACACGATGCTGCGCGCCGTCTCCACGGTCGGCACCGCGTTCAGCAGCCTGTAGGCCTTGGGCACTACTGAGGAGGACGCCATCAGCTTATTGACCTCCACGCGGATGGCGATGGCCTGCGTGAAGAACTTGTACTCGGACACCTCGCGGTTTCGCTGGTAGACGCCGCTCACGTGCACCTCCTGGGGAAACTGGCGAAAAAACGGCCCGCTTCGCGGGCAGGAGGAGACCGCG
>UQKW01000021.1 GCA_900541885.1 uncultured Collinsella sp. | reverse complement strand
CCCCGCCCCACTACTCCACCCACCATATATTGCAAAACACCCCCAAGCATATGTTCGAAAACACAATATGTTGTGTTTACAGCAACAGCGGGATGCCACCTGTAGAACCACGCCCGCGAACCTCAACCTTCAAGTTGACCTTGAGGCGATTTTTACGTCCCTTTACACGCCGTTCACATCGCCCCCAAACTCCCCCGCCCACGGTACACACGGCCCACCACCGCGTCGGTGTCTGGCGAAAAATGGGACGGGCCCCAGATTGCCCATGCGCGCAAAAGTGCGTCTCGGCAATCTGGGGCCCGTCCCATTTAATATTTATAAATATGCAGGTCAGCGAGGTGCTAGCGATGTGCTAGCGGATGCGCCGCCAGATAGACCTCGGTCAGTTGCGTTCGGTCGACATGCGTGTAGACCTGCGTGGTCGATATATCGGCATGTCCCAAGATCTCCTGTAGCACACGGAGGTCTGCGCCGCCCGCAAGCATATGGGTGGCAAAGGAGTGACGCAGCGTGTGGGGATGGAGTCCCACCAGCCCCACCTGGCGCCCGTAGCGCTCACAGATGGCATGAATGCCCTGGCGCGACAGACGGCGGCCGTTCTTATTTAAAAAGACCGCCGAGGTCTCGGTTCCGCGGGCATGGGCCGCCAAGCGAGAACGCCCCTCAGTTACATAGAGCGTCAGAGCTCGCGCCGCGCTTCCCACCAGCGGTGACAGGCGTTCCTTTGAGCCCTTACCGCGAACGAGCACAAAGCCATCGTCGATATGGATATCGCCCACATCGAGCCCCACCAACTCGCTCACACGTAAACCGCATCCGTAGAGCACTTCCAAGATGGCATGGTCGCGCAAGCCCATCTCGCCCTCGGGGAAGTCTTGATCGAGCAGCGCCGAGACATCCTCCACCGATAGATACTCCGGCAAACGCTCAGCCTTTTTAGGCAGGCGCAACGCCGCCGTTGGATTTTGGGCCACAGCCCCATCGCGCACCAAAAAGGCATGCAGGCCCTTCACGGCCGCAAGCGCACGCTCCACCGAGGCATCGGAATAGCCCCCATCGCGACGGTCGGCAACAAAGCCCTCCACGACCTGACGGGTCACCTCTTCAAAAGACACAATACCCGCCCGCTCCAGATAGGCGCAGTACGTCGTCAGGTCACGACGATAGGCCGCAATCGTGTTGCGCGCCAAACCCCGCTCGACCGCGAGGTAATCGAGATACTCCCCCGCCACCACGGCGAGCGACGAGGGAGTAGCTTCGGTATGTTCCTTATTCGCCGGCACCCTTAGTCCGTAGCGAGGTTCATGGGCGTCACCTGCAGACGGTCGACACCCTCGTGCTGGCCGATCGAAGCGCGCACGAACTCGCGGAACAGCGGCTGCGGGTTGGTCGGGCGGCTCTTGAACTCGGGATGAGCCTGGGTTGCCACATACCACGGATGCACGTCGCGCGGCAGCTCGACCATCTCGACCAGGCGCTCGTCGGGCGACAGACCCGAGATAACCAAACCGGCGTCCTCGAGCTGGTCACGGAAGGCGTTGTTGAACTCAAAGCGGTGACGGTGACGCTCGTAGACGAGCTCCTCGCCATATGCCTCGCGAGCAAGGGTATCGGCGGCGAGCTTGCACGGATAGGCGCCCAGGCGCATGGTGCCGCCCTTCTCGGTCACGTCCTCCTGCGAGCTCATCAGATCGATGACACTATACGGGCCATCCGGATCGAACTCAGAGGAGCTGGCGCCGGCAAGGCCGACGACATTGCGCGCAAATTCGCACACGGCCACCTGCATACCCAGGCAAATGCCCAGATACGGAATCTTGTGCTCACGGGCAAACTCGGCCGCGAGGATCTTGCCCTCCAGGGCGCGCTTGCCAAAGCCGCCAGGGACCAGGATGCCCGAGGCGTCACCCAGGACCTCGGAGACGTTCTGCTCGTCGAGGCTCTCGCCATCGACCAGCTGTACATCAACGTGGCGATCGTAGAAGACGCCCGCATGGTGCAGGGCCTCGATAACCGACAGGTAGGCATCGGGCAGCTGCGTATACTTGCCCACGACGGCGATCTTCACCTTGTCGGCGTGCTGGTTGGCATGGTTCTGCTTGCGCAGGAACTCGTTCCACTGACTCATGTCGCGCTCACGCGGGTCAAGACCCAGACGCTCGCAAATGCGCAGGTCAAAGTCCTGCTCGGCGAGCAGCTGCGGAACATCGTAGATGCTCGCGCAGTCCTCGTTGGTAAAGACACAGTCGGTGTCGACGTCGCAGAAGCTTGCAATCTTGCCGCGGATGGCATCATCGATATGGTGGTCGGAGCGCAGAACGATAATATCGGGCTGGATACCAAAGCTGCGGAGCTCCTTGACGGAGTGCTGCGTCGGCTTGGTCTTGACCTCGTGGGCGGCGGCGATATAGGGAACAAGCGACACGTGGATGTAGCAGACGTTCTCGGGGCCGGCCTCCTTGCGGTACTGACGGATGGCCTCGACAAACGGTTGGGACTCGATGTCGCCGATCGTGCCGCCCAGCTCGGTGATGACTACATCGGAGCCGGTCTGCTCCTCGATGCGGCGGAACTTGTCCTTAATGGCATTGGTGACGTGAGGAATCACCTGCACGGTACCGCCCAAAAAGTCGCCGCGACGCTCGCGGGCGATCAAGCTCTTATAGATGGCGCCGGTCGTAAAGTTGGAATCGCGGGTCAGGTTCTCATCAATAAAGCGCTCGTAATGACCCAGGTCCAGGTCGGACTCGTAACCATCCTCGGTAACGAAGACCTCACCATGCTGGAAGGGGCTCATGGTACCGGGGTCGACGTTCAGATACGGATCAGCCTTCTGCATCGTTACTTTGTAGCCACGCGACTTGAGCAGACGGCCCAGCGAGGCCGCGGTGATACCCTTGCCCAGAGACGAAACCACGCCACCGGTTACGAACACATGCTTGGTCATATTGAGTTACCTGCGCTTCCCGTAGAAGTTGTTTATCCACATCTTACGGGTCTTCATTGTAATACTCGCGCCGCGGACCGTTCGCAATTTTTCTCGCGTGAGATTGCATTTCTCAATCTTGAAACAAAACGCCGCCCGGTTTCCCAGGCGGCGTCGCTATGGCAAGGGTTACATGCTGCTATCGATCAGAAACCTCGTCCTCAAGCATTTCTTGAACGAGCATGCCGGTACGGACGCCCTCAAGATACCACTCGCCACGTTCGGTGAGGCAAATGCCATTTGCAAGCTGACCGCCGTCGTCGCTATAACGCGAGACGACATCAATCATGCCTTCGGAATCCAAGCGATCGATTGCGGCGCGGGCACGATACGGCGAAACCCCCACGCGCTCGGCAAGCGTTTTGCGCGAGAAACCATACGGCCCGCCATTGTCTTCGGTTTGCTGGTCGATCTCCATCAACACCAGCACCTCGACACGCTTCATATCGTTGACACTCGCACGACCCTTGCCCGCCATAGCAGCCTCCTCAAACCGAGCACGAGCATCTAACGCGCCGTGCGCGACCGACACACCTCACGATGGCAGGTAATATCCATCATGCGGCATCCCGCTAAGGATGAAACAGTTACGGTTATTGTATACCGCTCAAATTGTTTCTAGGCAGGTAAACAGCTATTTTTCGCCGAAATAGGCGCTTTATTGATCAAAAAGCCGTACCGGGCGCTAACCCGATACGGCCAAAATGCAATGCAATTACCGCGGTGCTTCAAACTTAGCGATGGAAGAAACCGCGGCGCTCAAACTTGGGCTCGCAGCACACGTTGATACCCAGTTTGCGCAGTACCGTCTCGTCCGTCGGCGAGATAATCACGCTAAAGAAGGCATCGCAACCGCGCAGCTGCTCCAGGCCCGAAAGGACGCGAGCGGCCGTCTCACTCGTGGCCGAGGTGATCGACAGCGCCATAAGCGTCTCGTCGGTGTGGAGGCGCGGGTTTTTGCTGCCCAGGAAATGCGTCTTGAGCTTGCTGATGGGCTCGATCGCTTCATCGCTAATGACCTCGAGCTCAAGGTCGACGCCCGAGACATGCTTAAGTGCATTCATGATGAGCGAGCTCGCGGCGCCCAGGCGCGTGGAAGTCTTGCCGGTCACCACGGAGCCATCGGGCATGACCATGGCACCCACGGGACCACCCGTCAGCTGCTCCCTGGTGAGGGCTGCCGAGCGCGCCGGTGAGTAGTTCTTATCGATGCCGGCTTTCTTCATAATAATCTTGAGACGGTCGACTTGCTCATCGCCCACGCCGGTACGGCGCACATTTTCGACCGCGGTAAAGTAGCGGCGGACGATCTCCATCTTGGAAGCGTCGCGGCAGGCATCGTCATCGGTGATGGCAAAGCCGACCATATTGACGCCCATGTCCGTAGGGCTCTGGTAGGGGCTCTTGCCCAGGATCTTTTCCATCAGGGCACGGACTACCGGGAAGGCCTCGACGTCGCGGTTGTAGTTGACCGTGGTCTTGTTGTAGGCCTCAAGGTGGAACGAATCGATGATATTGGCGTCGTCGAGGTCAGCCGTGGCGGCCTCGTAGGCAATATTGACCGGATGCGTCAGAGGAAGATTCCAGACAGGGAAGGTCTCGAACTTGGCATAGCCGGCGGCCGTGCCATGCTTGTGCTCGTGATAGAGCTGAGACAGGCAGGTGGCAAGCTTGCCCGAGCCAGGACCGGGGGCAGTGACCACGACGAGCGGTCGGGTGGTCTCGACAAACTCGTTCTTGCCGTAGCCATCGTCGGACACGATCAGATCGACATCGTGCGGATACCCCTCGATGGGATAGTGCAGCTTGGCGGGAATACCGAGCGCGTTCAGACGGTTGCGGAACACATCGGCAGCGGGCTGGCCGGCGTACTGGGTGATGACCACAGCCGCGACAGCAAAGCCGTTGCCGCGAAACAGGTCAACCAGGCGCAGCACATCCTCGTCATAGGTAATGCCGAGGTCACCACGAGCCTTGTTTTTCTCGATGTGGTTCGCGTTGATCGCGATGATAACCTCGACATCGTCGGCGATGCTCTTGAGCATGCGGAACTTGCTGTCCGGTTCAAAACCCGGCAGCACGCGGCTCGCATGATAGTCATCGAACAGCTTACCGCCAAACTCCAAATAGAGCTTGCCACCAAACTGCGAGATGCGCTCCTTAATGTGAGCAGCCTGCAGCTCGATATACTTCGCGTTGTCGAAACCCTGGCGCATATATGGCTCCCGTCCCGTTTCCAATTAATGTTCTAGGCGATTATAACGGAGCAGACCCTCCCCAACGCCCAAGCAATCAACTGGCACCAACCAAACACGCCATCGATAAGTTGCGGTGAAATAGTTCCCGCACCCCCAGACGGCCAAACAGGAACTATTCCACCGCAACTTCCCCTTTTTGGTTCAAACAAACCTGGCCTTTGTATCAATAATGGAAACGTCGCAGGTTGAGCATAAGCCAGCGAAAGCCCGCCAGAGTAGGCAAAGCGCCCTCTGCACCAACAATGGAAAGCGCCGCAGGCAGAGGACGGACAGCGAGCGCCGTCCAGAACGTACAAGTTGGCATGAAAAAGGCGAGGCATAGACCTTTTGGTCATGCCTTGCCTTTTGAATGACAAATTGTCGTTCTGGACGGCGCGTAGCGTCGACCGGTTCCGCGGTTTGGTAAAACCGCGGAACAAAAAGTCGCCCCCTCCCGCGCACGGAACGGAAGGGGGCTAAAGGTAGGAGTCTACCGGTGGGTTTACCCCACCGGACAGACGATGACCAGGTGATCCTCTACAGGATCGTCAAGGTTTCCGTGGGGTACCCGTTGGGTACTTAGAGCAGCACGCAGGCGACGGTCAGGATGACGGCGCAGACGACGGAGAGAGCGACGATGAGCTTAAGGGCAAACTTGAGCCAGGTCGTCCACTCGATCTTGGCCAGGGCGAGACCGCCCATGATGGCGCCGGAGGTCGGGGTGAACAGGTTCACGACACCGATGGCGGCGGAGAAGATCATGACCATGACCTCGGGCGAGAAGCCGAGCTTAACAGCCAGCGGTCCCATGATGGGCATGGAGACGGTGGCCATACCAGAGGTCGAAGGGATCAGGAAGGACAGGCCGAAGTAGACCAGGAAGCTCATGGGAGCGAAGATCACGCCGGACAGGCCAGCCAGGGCATTGGCGGCAGCGTCGAGGACGAAGACATCGAGGCCGGTGTTAGCCATGAGGACGGAGATACCACGGGCGAGGGCGATGACGAGAACAACGGACATCATGTCGGCAGCGCCGGTGATGAAGGTGTTGACGATCTGCTTCTCGGACAGGCCACCGATGATACCGATCAGGACGGCCATGAGGAAGAACCAGGTGGAAGCCTCGTCGAAGTACCACTGGCCAATGGGCAGGCCGGTGATCAGGGCAGACCAGCCCTGGACGACGGCGTTACCGTCGGCGTCGTAGACAGCGCCGGCGTCGAAGAAGTTGGCGACGCCCTCGTTGAGGTCGGCCAGCGGAATGAAGCCGACGATCATGACGACGAAGGTGAAGGCGAAGGCGATCAGAACACCCTTCTGACGACCGGTGAGCTTGACCTCCTTGTGGACCTCGGAAGCAGCCTTGCCGTGAGCCTCTTCGGCGTCCTTGAGCTCCTGCATCGACAGGATGGTGGAACCCTTGTCAGCCTTGACCTTCTTGGCGTAGCTCATCACGAAGAAGATGGACATAGCGGTAGTGACAATCCACAGGACGGCACCGAGGCCGATGATGATGGACTGGTTGACCTCAATGCCAACGCCGGTCAGAGCGTCGACGGCAGCGCCGACGGCGAACGGGTTAACCGTGGAGCCCAGGCAGCCGCAGCCAGCGCCGAGCAGGACGGTAGCGGCACCGACCATGGGGTCGAAGCCAGCGGCCATCATGGTAGCGGCGAGCAGGGCGTAGAAGGGAACGGTCTCCTCGCACATACCATAGGTGGTACCACCGAGGGAGAAGATGAGCATCAGCACGGGAATGAGCATAATCTCGTTGCCCTTAAGCTTCTGCACCAGGACGGCGATGCCGTTGTCCAGGGCGCCGGTCTCGGTCATCATGCCGAGGAAGCCGCCCAGGATCATAACGAAGAGGCAGACGGGCAGAGCGTCAGCGAAGCCCAGGATCGGGGCGGTGCAGAAATCGCTCAGACGGGCGGCAGTAACCGCGCCACCGGACGTGCCGGAGACGATAACGGTAATCACTGCGACAATTGCCAGCAGAGCAAGAAGAATGGTGAACGATGAAGGCATACCGCGCTTTTTCTTAGCGGTCTCAGTCATAGTTCTCATCCCCCCTTCATAAATCATTTACTGATCTCGCCAGAAGCGGCTCTTCCGTGCCGTGCCTGCCGCTTGATGCGAGATTATTACCAGATAAAACCGCTCGGGGTGCGCAGTAATACACCCCGAGCGAGATGCTAGATGCTCTTACTTGAGCGTAGCGTACATGACAGCCTTAATGGTGTGCATGCGGTTCTCGGCCTCGTCGAAGACCTTGGAAGCGGGGCTCTCGAAGACCTCGTCGGTGACCTCCTGCTCGGTGATGCCGAACTGCTCGCACTTCTCGGCGCCAATCGTGGTGTTGGTGTCGTGGAAGCTGGGCAGGCAGTGCAGGAAGATGGCACCCGGGTTGGCCATAGCCATGACCTCGGAGGTAACGCGATACGGGGTGAGCTGAGCGATGCGCTCGGCCCAGACCTCGTCGGGCTCGCCCATGGAGACCCACACATCGGTGTAGATAACGTCGGCACCGGTGACGCCGTCCTTGACGTCGGTGGTCAGCTTGATGGTGCAGCCGTTGGCCTCGGCGATGGGCTTGCAGGCCTCGATGACGTCGTCAGCGGGCATGCACTCCTCGGGGCCGCAGGCCACGAAGTTCATGCCGAGCTTGGAGCAGACAACCATGAGGGAGCGAGCGACATTGTTCTTGCAGTCGCCCATGAAGACGAGGGTCTTGCCCTTGATGTCGTAGTTGAAGTTCTCCTGGACGGTCAGGATGTCGGCGAGCATCTGGGTGGGGTGCCACTCGGTGGTCAGGCCGTTCCACACGGGCACGCCGGACTTGGCAGCGAGCTCCTCGACGTCGTCCTGGGCAAAGCCACGGAACTCGATGCCGTCATACATACGGCCGAGAACGCGGGCGGTGTCCTCGATGGACTCCTTCTTGCCCATCTGCGACGAACCGGGATCGAGGTAGGTGACGCCCATGCCCAGATCCATGCCGCCGACCTCGAAGGCGCAGCGGGTACGAGTGGAGGTCTTCTGGAAGAGCAGAACGATGTTCTTGCCCTCGAGATAGCGGTGCGGAACGCCAGCGCGCTTCATATCCTTGAAGTTCTTGGATAGCTTGAGCAGGTACTCGATCTCCTCGGTGGTGAGGTCGAGAAGCTTGAGGAAGCTACGGCCGGAGAGGTTAACACCCATGGTTCGATTCCTTTCGAAGAAATGAATTACGTAAGTATTAGTGTTGCCCGTTTAACGGGCGAAGCCGGTGCGGTTGTAGGGGGACCGCACCGGAAACGGAAAGACTTAGAGGTCCTCGCGCCAGAAGGGCATGCTCATGCAGCGCGGGCCGCCGCGGCCGCGGGAGAGCTCGGCGGAGGGCACGACGAGAAGGTCCAGGCCCTCCTTGTACAGCACGTCGTTGGTGACGGTGTTGCGGGCGTAGACGCAGATCTTGCCGGGCTCGACGCACAGGGTGTTGGAGCCGTCGTTCCACTGCTCGCGGGAGGCCGCGATCGGGTCGCCGCCGCCGCAGGGGATCAGCTTGACCTGGTCGACGCCGGTGGCGTCCTCCAGGACGTGCTCGAGGGTGTCCTCGATCAGGCGGATGTTCACGTCGCCCGGGTTCTTGCCGGCGGTCAGCTCGTAGACGCGCAGGGTGCCCATGATGGCGGGGTGGATCGTGAACTTATCGACGTCGATCTGGGTGAAGACCGTGTCGAGGTGCATGAAGGCGCGCGAGACCGGGATGTCGAAGGCCAGGATGCGCTCGACCTTGGAGTCGGAGTTCCAGAAGATGTTCTGGGCCATGACGTCGATCGCGGCGGCCTGGGTGCGCTGGGAGATGCCGACGGCGAGGGTCTTCTCGTTGATGTTCAGCACGTCGCCGCCCTCGGTGTGGAACTGGCAGTCGCGGCGGAAGTACAGCGAGACGTCCTTGTAGTCGGGGTGGTACTTGAAGACGTACTTGCCGTACAGGGTCTCGCGGTTGCGGGTGACCGAGTACATGCGGTTGAGGTTGACGCCCTCGCCGACGACCGCGAACGGGTCGCGGGTGAAGTAGAGGTTGGGCATCGGGTCGATGATCAGGTCGGACTCGGACTCGGAGTTGACCAGGGAGTCGAGGGTCGTGGACGCCGTGAGGGGCATGTCGATCTCGGACTTGGTCATGCCGGCCATGGTCTTCTTGACGAACTCGAGGTTGTCCTCGATGGAGTCCAGCTTCTCGCGGACGATCTGCGGCATGTGCTGGCCGCGGATGCCTGCCTCGGCGATGTACTGGTCGGTGAACTCGGCGCGGGCGCCGGGGACCTGGTCGAACACCTCGGCGACGAGGTTCTCCAGATAGAGGACCTCCACGCCCTGGTCCCTCAGGATCTGGGCGAAGGTGTCGTGCTCCTGCTGCGCGACCTCCAGGAACGGGACGTCGTCGAACAGGAGTCGCTCGAGCTCGTCGGGCGGCAGGTTGAGGAGCTCGTCGCCGGGACGGTGCAGGCAGACCTTCCTGAGCTTGCCGATCTCGGAAGGCACGTGCAGACCTTTCGTCATGGCCTCCTACCTTTCTTTCGGGCCCCTGTCAGGGCCGATTCGTTAGCGCCCCTCCGTGTGAGGCGTTATTGCTGACGACATATTTATATCCAAAATCAGTTCATACTTCCACCTCGCCCCCGAACGGTTTTATATGAGGGGTGAACGGCATACACATATACTTCACGCATGGCACACTTTGATTTAATAAAGTGTATTTACGTGCTTAAACGCGTTTTCAATCCAAAAATCAATTGGAACTAAACTTTGTTAAACCACCCTCATATTGCATATTTCCAATAAAGCTATGAATAGAATTAGCGGTTCATACTGCGTCTCAACCATTTTCATTTTTATTCAGAAAAAAGTTTGTCCTATTCATTTCTGGTAAACAAATTACCGTTTACCAGACGCTTGATACCGTTCACCGGAAGCTCAGTATAAGGCCCAGCGGATACTGGCTCGCTTTACGGCCCCATTTGTAACAACTTGACTTCTCGGTATAGAAAAACGGACCCGCTTCCCCTAGGGAAACGGGTCCGTTTTCGATTATCTTCGGCCAATTTTGATAAGGCCCTCGAAGATCATCGGAATCCTAGCGATCAAACTCCGCCAGTGCCTCGCCCAAAAGCCTCAGGCCCTCGCGCAGAACGTCCTCGCTCGCGCAGTAGCCCAGGCGTGCGCCGCAGGGAAGCTCAAAACGGCTACCGGGGACCAGCAGCACTCCCCTCTCGGACAGCAGGCGCCTGCAGAACTCCTCGTCATCCTCGGGAATATCCAGCTGGATAAACGAGGTGGACACGCCCTGCGGGGCCGTCCAGGAAACGCGATGCTGCGTATCGATCCAAGCCTGCGCGATATCGCGGTTGCCAAACACGATCTTGCGATTGCGCTCGAGAATCTTATCCTTGTGTTCAAGCACATAGGTCGCCAGGGCATCGTTGAACACGCCGCCGCAGATCATGGTGTAATCGCGATAGGTACGGATGCGGTTGGACACCTCTTCGTCGGCCACGACCCAGCCCACGCGGGCCGCAGGCGTCGAATAGGTCTTCGACAACGAGTTGGTGACAATGGCCCTCTCGTACACGTCGACCATCGACATAAAGGACTCAGTGTTTTCGAGCGGCAGATACACCTCGTCGCACAGCACGTAGGCGCCCACCGAACGGGCGATCTCGGCAATCTGGCCGAGCATATCGGTATCGAGCACCGTACCGATGGGGTTCGATGCGTTGTTTATGCAGATAAGCTTGGTGTTGGGGCGCACCAAGCGCTTGAGTTCCTCGATATCGGGCTTCCAGCCGAGTTCCTCGCAAAGCTCCCAATACTCGACCTCGGCGCCCAGCGTGCGCGGAATCTCGTAGAGCGGCGCGTAGGTGGGCCACTCGGCGATAACGTGGTCGCCGGGCTCGACCACGGCCATGATGGCGTTGAGGTTCGCACCCGTGCAGCCATTGGTCTGCAGAATGTGGTCGGGATTGACCTCCCGACGATACAGCTTGGCAACCACGGCCTTAAACTCCGGCGAGCCCTCGATCCAGCCGTAGTTCATCTTCTCGCGGTCCAAGCGCTCGTAGAACGTGGCGCCGTCCTGCTCATCGAGCGCGCGCAGCTCGCCCATGGTGAGCGACGAGATCGTCGACTGGGCGATGTCCCACGTGGCACTTTTCTCCCAAACGTTGAGCCATTCCTCAACGCCAATCGTCTTGATGTCCATGGCCAAGCTCCTTACAAAAGCAGTCATCCAATCGTGTTGACGTCCCTCATACAAGATTGGGGCGGTGCGAAAACCCGCACCGCCCCAATGGGAGACATCTAATGGCAGCTAGATGTATGTATTATGACCTGTACGGGTCCTGAAAGACCTTAGAGGTCCTCGCGCCAGAAGGGCATGCTCATGCAGCGCGGGCCGCCGCGGCCGCGGGAGAGCTCGGCGGAGGGCACGACGAGAAGGTCCAGGCCCTCCTTGTACAGCACGTCGTTGGTGACGGTGTTGCGGGCGTAGACGCAGATCTTGCCGGGCTCGACGCACAGGGTGTTGGAGCCGTCGTTCCACTGCTCGCGGGAGGCCGCGATCGGGTCGCCGCCGCCGCAGGGGATCAGCTTGACCTGGTCGACGCCGGTGGCGTCCTCCAGGACGTGCTCGAGGGTGTCCTCGATCAGGCGGATGTTCACGTCGCCCGGGTTCTTGCCGGCGGTCAGCTCGTAGACGCGCAGGGTGCCCATGATGGCGGGGTGGATCGTGAACTTATCGACGTCGATCTGGGTGAAGACCGTGTCGAGGTGCATGAAGGCGCGCGAGACCGGGATGTCGAAGGCCAGGATGCGCTCGACCTTGGAGTCGGAGTTCCAGAAGATGTTCTGGGCCATGACGTCGATCGCGGCGGCCTGGGTGCGCTGGGAGATGCCGACGGCGAGGGTCTTCTCGTTGATGTTCAGCACGTCGCCGCCCTCGGTGTGGAACTGGCAGTCGCGGCGGAAGTACAGCGAGACGTCCTTGTAGTCGGGGTGGTACTTGAAGACGTACTTGCCGTACAGGGTCTCGCGGTTGCGGGTGACCGAGTACATGCGGTTGAGGTTGACGCCCTCGCCGACGACCGCGAACGGGTCGCGGGTGAAGTAGAGGTTGGGCATCGGGTCGATGATCAGGTCGGACTCGGACTCGGAGTTGACCAGGGAGTCGAGGGTCGTGGACGCCGTGAGGGGCATGTCGATCTCGGACTTGGTCATGCCGGCCATGGTCTTCTTGACGAACTCGAGGTTGTCCTCGATGGAGTCCAGCTTCTCGCGGACGATCTGCGGCATGTGCTGGCCGCGGATGCCTGCCTCGGCGATGTACTGGTCGGTGAACTCGGCGCGGGCGCCGGGGACCTGGTCGAACACCTCGGCGACGAGGTTCTCCAGATAGAGGACCTCCACGCCCTGGTCCCTCAGGATCTGGGCGAAGGTGTCGTGCTCCTGCTGCGCGACCTCCAGGAACGGGACGTCGTCGAACAGGAGTCGCTCGAGCTCGTCGGGCGGCAGGTTGAGGAGCTCGTCGCCGGGACGGTGCAGGCAGACCTTCCTGAGCTTGCCGATCTCGGAAGGCACGTGCAGACCTTTCGTCATGGCCTCCTACCTTTCTTTCGGGCCTTACTGGCCGAATGTATCAGCGCCCCTCCGTATGGGACGCTGCTTGCTGACAGCTCTAGTTATATCCAAAAACCACCTGCAATTCCACCTCGCCCCCGAACGGTCAGCAAAGTGCGATGAACGGTATATCTCATATGATTCCCCCATGATGCACTTCGGTTCTCTAAAGCAGGTTTTCAAAGGTAAATGTTCTTTTTTCTAAGGAATTAAGCTAGATTGCACAAATATTTTCATGTTTAGGAATTGCATAGCTAAAACGGTTTTCTGCATATATATGTCGTTTGTTCATGATTCAATTTGGATTCGATTATATTCAGCTCGCAATCATTCTTATTCATACATCCTCACCAATTGAGTATGGATATAGATTGTTTCTAAACGAGTTGGGCAGTTAGTTGCATGCCTTGGCAGCGTAAGAAGTAGGTAAAGATACCGTTCACGCGATACGTCCGTGCCACAGGTCGACTAAATTGAGACAATAGTGAATAGTGTTAGGCTACCGTCCCCTGTGGGGACTGAACGGACAGATGCATATGCCGAGCAAAATCGAAAAGAAGCAAGCCGCCGCAAAGCTGCGCAAACCGCCGCGCGACTTCTCATACACGCAAAACCGAGAGCTCAGCTGGCTACGCTTTGACAACCGCGTGCTCGACGAAGCCTTCGACGAAACCGTTCCGTTATTCGAGCGACTAAAGTTCGTCTCGATCTTCGAGTCCAACCTCGACGAGTTCCTTATGGTGCGCGTGGGCGGCCTGTCCGATCTGGCAGAGCTCAAAAAACAGCCTGTCGACAACAAGAGCAATATGACCGCCTCCGAACAGGTCGATGCTGTCATGGCCGAAATGCCCGGGCTCCTTACCCGTTGGGAGTCCATCTTTAAGAGCATCGAGGGCAAGCTCGACACCTTGGGCGTTCACCGCGCCCACATCGATTCGCTTACGCCCGAGGAGCGCACCTTTGTAACCCGCTACTTCCAGGCCTACGTGTCGCCGGTCATCTCGCCGCTGGTCATCGATCCTCGCCACCCCTTCCCCAACCTGCGCAACGGCGCGCTCTATCTGGCCTGTGGTCTGGACGGCGCCACCGACGAGGAGAGCCTACTGGGCCTTATCGAGATTCCCGCCTCGATGAACCGCGTGGTCGAGATCCCCTCGCCCACCGGCACCTACTCCTACATCTTGCTCGAGGACGTCATCCTCGCCTGCCTGGACAGCTGCTTTGGCTCCTATAAGCCGCTGGATCGTGCGCTGATCCGCGTCACCCGCAACGCCGACATCGATCCGGACGGCGAGGGCATCGAAGAGGAAGAGGACTACCGCCAGCACATGAAGCGCATTCTCAAGAAGCGCCTGCGCCTGCAGCCGGTAGTGCTCGCGGTCTCGGGGTCGCTCGAGAAGGCGACGCTCAAGACTATCCGCAAGGCGCTCGAGCTTTCGCGCCGCTCTGTCTTTACCTGCGATATCCCGCTCAACCTGGGCTACGTCTTTGGCATTGAGGGCAAGATTCCCGAGCACCTGCGCAACGAGCTCCTCTTTACGCCGTTTAAGCCACAGCCCAACCCCACCATCGACATGACCCGCTCCATCCGCGAGCAGGTGCTGCAGCACGACAAGCTGCTCTTCTACCCTTACGAGGCCATGAATCCGTTCCTGGATCTGGTACACGAGGCAGCCTACGATCCCGAGTGCATCTCGTTGCGCATCACGCTCTACCGCGTGGCCAAGCAGAGCCGCCTATGCGAGTCGCTGATCGATGCCGCCGAGAACGGCAAAGAGGTCACGGTGCTCATGGAGCTCCGCGCCCGCTTTGACGAGCAGAACAACATCGAGTGGGCCGAGCGTCTGGAAGAGGCAGGCTGCACCGTCATCTACGGCTCCGAAGGCTTTAAGTGCCACTCCAAGATCTGCCAGCTCACCTATCGCGAGGGCATGGCGCTCACCCGCCTCACGCTTTTGGGCACCGGCAACTTTAACGAGAAGACGGCCAAACTCTACAGCGACTTTATGCTCATGACAGCCCATCCCGGCATCGGTGAAGACGCCAACCTGTTCTTCCGCAATCTGTCGCTGGGCAACCTGCGCGGCGACTATCGCTTCCTGGGTGTGGCGCCCGTCGGACTGAAACCGCTCATCATGCGCGGGCTTGACCGCGAGATCCAGCGCGCCCTTGCCGGCGAGCCCGCCCGCGTGTTCTTTAAGCTCAACTCACTGACCGACCGCGAGGTTATCGACAAGATCGCCGAGGCATCGTGTGCCGGCGTGCGCGTAGACATGATCATCCGCGGCATCTCGTGCCTCAAGCCCGGTGTTCCGGGCAAGACCGAGAACGTGCATGTCCGCTCCATCGTCGGACGCTTTTTGGAGCACGCGCGCGTCTATGCTTTCGGCGTGGACTCGGACATGATTTACCTGAGCTCAGCCGATATGATGACGCGCAACACCGAGCACCGCGTGGAGATCGCCTTCCCCGTGCTCGACCCCACCTGCCGCGCCCTAGTGCACGAGTACATGGGCATGCAGCTGCGGGACAACGTGAAGGCCCGCAGCCTCACGAGCGACGGCACCTGGGTCCCCGTGGAGCGTGCAGAGGGTGAAAAACCCTTCAACTCGCAGGAAGCTCTGCTGGAGCGTGCCTATCGCAACGCCGAGGCCGCCGCGCAACAGCGCGCACAGGAGAAGGAACGCGTAGCCGAGGAGGCTATTCAGGCCGAGGTTGAACATGGGGCAGCTGCCAAACCGAAAGCGGTTGCCGCTCCCCCGGTGAATGAGCCCGAGGCTGCCGCAGAGCCCGCCGTGGAGAAAGCGCCCGCGCCCGCTACCGCGACTCCGGGGCCCGCCGCCGAGGCAAAGCCCGCCCCTGCTCCTGAGCCGCAGCCGGCCGCACCCGAGGTTCAGAAGGTCCAGGCGACCGTCATTGAGCCCGAGCCTGCACCTGTACCTCGGCCCGAGCCTCAGGTCACCAAGCCCGCACCCGAGACGAGTGCCCGTCGCGATAAGCCCGCTGGCAAGACCAAGGCCATCGAGCGCCATCGCCCCGGCCGCGTGCGCATGGGTCTGGGCCTGATCGGCCTGGGTCTTAAGACGCTCATTACCGGCAAGACGAAATAGTCGTTTGTAGAAGCAGTTTGTAGAAGCGCCCCGCATTTGAGGAAAGCCTCGGATGCGGGGCGCTTTTCCCTGCTACCATGGTGCGGACAACAACGCGAATGACAGGCAGGGATATGAAGCTCACCATAGAATCGATGACGTACGGCGCCGACGGGCTGGCGCATGCCGACAACGGCAAGGCCGTCTTTGTGCAGGGCGCCGTGGCAGGCGACACCGTCGAGGCCGAGGTCGTACAGGACGGCAAGTCGTTCATGCGCGCCCGCACCACCGAGATTCTGGAGCCAAGCCCCGATCGCATTCAGCCTCCCTGCCCCTTCGTGGGCATTTGCGGCGGCTGCTCGTGGGGCAATCTCTCACGCACGGCACAGCTCGCCGCCAAGGAGCAAAACCTGCGCTCCACGCTCGAGCGCATCGGCAAGTTCGCTCCTGAGCAGGTCGATGAGCTGATACAGCCCATCCGCCACACTAAGGACGACTGGGGCTACCGCAATAAAATCGAGCTCGAACCGACCGTCGTCAACGGTCGCGTGCGTCTTGGCATGCACGGTGTCGACCCCAGCAAAATCGTGACCATCGATATGTGTCCGCTGTTCGATAAGCGCTTCCCGAAGGCACTCAAATCGGTCGTCGGCGCACTTAACTATCTAAGCGGCAGCCATGACTTGGGGCTCGAACGCGTGGGCATTCGCGCATCGCGCCGCACCAAGGCACTCGAGGTCGCACTCTGGACGCCGACAGGCTCTTTTCCGCGCTCGCAGGTCTCCCGCGTGCTGGCGGACGCCGCTCATCCCACGAGCATCGTGCGCGTGATGAGCAAGGGCGAAAAGAAGGCCCGCCGTGTCTCCAAGGTCGAAATGCTCGCCGGAGAGGGCTCATGGACCGAGAATATCGCCGAGGGTCAGATGCGCTTGTCTGCCCCGTCTTTTTTCCAGGTCAACACCAAGGGTGCCGAGATTTTGATCGAGCTTGTCATGGAAGCGCTCGACCCGCAGGAAGACGAGCTTGCCGTGGACCTGTACTGCGGTGCCGGCACCTTTACCCTGCCGCTCGCCCGCCGCTGCGACTTTGTCGCTGCCGTCGAGGCCTACGGCCCCGCCGTGCGCGATCTACGCCGTAACCTGGAAATCAACAAGCTTGATAACGTCGACGTCATTGGCGGAGACGCGGTGCGCGAGTTCCCCGACCAGGATGCCGATGTCCTAGTAGTCGACCCGCCGCGCGCAGGCCTCGCCCCCGAAGCGATCGACCTTATCGCCAGCACGAGTGCTCGCGATGTCGCCTACGTGAGCTGCGACCCGGCCACCCTGGCGCGCGATCTCAAACGCTTTGTCGAAGAAGGCACCTTCTCCCCCGTAAAGATCACGCCAGTCGACCTATTCCCGCAAACCTTCCACTGCGAGACCGTCGTCCACCTTAGGAGCAACTAGCCACTTAATCATTGCTCAGAAAAATCATTGGGAAATCGAGCGTGGCAAGCGGAGGTCTTCGGGGTATAAGACGGCTAATTGTATGCCGCCCTATGAAAGGAACCCTTATGCCCAGCGTTGCCGTTCTTGCCGCCGATGGCTTTGAAACGATTGAATGCCTGACCATGGTCGATGTCATGCGTCGCGGCGGCGTGCGCGCCACGCTCGTCTCGATTATGCCCACGCGCGAGGTCGTAAGCTCGCTGCAGATCCCCGTGACCTGCGATGCGCTCTTTGATGAGATCAACTTTGACGAGTACGACTGCGTCGTGCTGCCCGGCGGCCTGCCCGGTGCCACCAACCTGCGCGCCGATCAGCGCGTCTGCGACGTGGTCTGCGAGTTCGCCGCGACCAAGCACGTCGCCGCCATCTGCGCCGCCCCGTTTATCCTGGGCGAGCTCGACCTGCTCGAGGGGCGCCACGCCACGTGCTTCCCTGGCTTTGAGAAAAGCTTCCCCGAGGGCGCCTATACCGGCGAGAAGGTTACGCAAGACGGCAACATCATCACCGCCAGCGGCATGGCCCAGTCGCTCCCCTTTGCGCTTGAGCTGCTGCGCACGATCGCCGGCGACAAGGCTGTCGAGAAGGTCGCCGAGGGCATCCAACTATGATTTTGGCTTCGCAATCACCGCGCCGCATAGAGCTGATGCGCGAGGCAGGCTACAACATTCGCGTGATTCCCGCGGATATCGACGAAACGCCCTTTGATGGCGAGGCCCCGCTCACGCTTGTCGAGCGCTTGGCACGCGCCAAGGCGGCTGCCGTTGCTGCCGAGTATGCCGAGCCCAATGAGCTGACGGTCGCGGCCGACACCATCGTCACCTTCGACGGCAAGATTTTGGGCAAGCCGGCAACCGAGGGCGAGGCGCGCACCATGCTCCGTGAGCTTTCGGGCCGCACGCACCAGGTCGCAACCGGCGTCTGCATCGTTAAGGCAGGCGATACGGCCGCCCCGCATGCCGCCGAGAGCCTGTCGTTTGTCGATATGACCGACGTGACATTCTACGAGCTCACCGACGAGCAGATCGAGCACTACGTTGCCTCGGGTGAGCCCATGGATAAGGCAGGCGCCTACGGCATCCAGGGCACAGGCGGCCGCATGCTCGTGCACGATATTTCGGGCGACTTCTATAACGTGGTGGGCCTACCCATCGCCCGCGTCGCGCGCGCGATTCAAAAACTCTCGTAATTGCATCTGGCGCTGGGTATCCCCCAGCGCCTACAATTTTGGCGTAACGTACGGATCCCGACCGGGCACAAGGCGCGGCGGAAAACCGATAGGAGTTAAACATGGATACACTGCTCGAGGCCATTGACGTCTGCGATGTCGATGGCTTTTGCTATGGCAACTATACGGACGAGGAGGCCGGCACCGGTTGCACCGTAATCGTGGCACCCGAGGGCGCCACCGGCGGCGTTGACGTTCGCGGCGGTGCTCCCGCTTCGCGCGAGACCGACCTGCTGCGACCCGAGAACACCGTCGACAAGGTCCACGCCGTCTGCCTTTCGGGCGGATCGGCCTTTGGCCTCGAGGCTGCAAGCGGCGTCGCTCGCGAGCTTGAGAGCCGCGGCATCGGCCTTCCCGTCGGCCCCACGCAGGTGCCTATCGTGTGCTCGAGCTGTATCTTCGACCTCGCCTTTGGTAACCCCACCGTTCGCCCCGACATTGAGGCCGGCATCGCCGCCGTGCGCGAAGCACTCGACAACACCCCCACCAAGCTCGAACAGGGCAACGTAGGCGCCGGCACGGGCGCTACCGTGGGTAAGCTCATGGGCCCCGCTACCTGCATGAAGGCCGGCCTTGGCGCTGCCGCCGTGGCGCTCGGCCCCATCAAGGTGGGCGCCGTGGTCTCGGTCAACGCCTGCGGCAACGTTGTCGACCCCTTCACCGGCGAGTGGGTCGCCGGTATGCGCGCCGCAGCCGATAGCGACCAAATCGTCGACATGGAACTCGCAGCCTTTGCCGCCGCCGGATCCATGCAGATGCCGCTCGACCGCACCAACACCACCATCAGCTGCATCGTCACCAACGTGGAACTCACTAAGGCACAAGCCACCAAGGTCTCCCAGATGGCCGCAGACGCCTACGCACACGCCATCCGTCCCACACACACCACCAACGACGGCGACACCATCTACACCCTCGCCAGCGGCAAACTGGGCGCCCGGACAAGCGCCGCCGTTCCCCTAGACCTGCTGGGCATGCTCGCAGTAAGGGCCCTGGAAACTGCCATCGTAAACGGAGCCAAAACCGCCAAAACCTCCCACGGCATCCCCGGCGCCGCAAAGTAGTCCACTCGACCGTCGGTCGGAGGCGGGCGGGCATTACGTTTGCTGCTCTACAGTCCTATGCAAGACGAAGGCCACATTAAGTGGCCTTCTTTGCATGCGGAACTCGCGACAAACGTAATGCCCGCCCGCCTCCGACCGACTTCCAACCTAATTCTTTTCAGCCCAGGCCCCTGTGTACCGCGCGTCGAAGATCTTCAAATTCAAATAACCTGACAATCGATTCTTGTAGCAGAGGCCCCTTGGCCTTTAGTTTGATACAAGTTCCGCACGAGTCGGAAAGCACTTAATGTGCTTTCCGTGCGAGCAGGACTGTTCGCAGTAGCAAACTAAAGGCCAAGGGGCCCAGTCAACCTATCAGCAGCGATTACTCGGCAGCTAGTTGAATTTGAAGATCTTTGAGGCAAGACGGTATAGGCCAAGCGTGGTTTTGTCTCCGGCCCGTCCGCGCAGATTGGTGAAGAACCCGACCACGCCGTAGCGGGCACGACGATACATGCGCTCGTCGTAGGCCTTCAAATCATTCCACAGCGTCTTTAGGCGCTCGTCGGCGCAATCTTCCTCGGAAAGCTTGGTGAGCACCGAGCAGATCGCCATCATCATGGTGAAGTAGCCCATCATGTACGAACGTAGGCGTGACGACTCGACATCGCTGTACAGGTGGTACGACTCCATCATGATACGCGTAACACGGAACTGCTGGTCCAGACGCTTGACCATCGTGGCCTCGTTGACACTCTGGCCCTCGCGACCGATAAAGTAGCGGTAGAGGTCGATGTCGGCGTAGTACATGGTCTTGCAACGCGGCAGCGGCACGTAGGCGTAGATGTTGTCCACATAGAACGTGTGCGGCGGCATGGGAAGGTTGGACTCGCGCAGCACATCCGTGCGATAGCACAGGCTGTGCATGAGTAGGTTCTGGTCCAGGCGGAAATGACCGATCTGATCCCAAGAAAAGATCTTTTTGCGCGGCAGGGCAAATTTGTAACCAATAGCGGTATGCGTCCCCTCGTAAACCTTCTCGTACACGTAGTTCGAGATAAACAGGTCAACGCGCTGGTCGCGCTCCTCAAAGCCACGCAGAATCGACAGCATGGTCGAAAGGGCAGCGCCGTCAAGCCAGTCGTCCGAGTCGACAACCTTGTAGTAGGTGCCCTGCGCCTCGCGCAGACCCGAAAGGACGGCAATACCGTGACCGCCATTCTCCTGGTGCACCGCGCGGATGATTCCAGGATAACGGGCCTCCCACTCGTCGGCCTTGGCGGCCGTCTCGTCCTTGGAGCCGTCGTCCACCACGATAATCTCGATATCGGTGGCGTAATTGCTCCCCTCCAAGATGGAGGTGATGCAATGGTCCATGTCCTTGGCGGCGTTATACGAGGGAATACCGAATGTTATGACTTTATGCATGGCAGGCGATAATCTCATCCGAAAGATCGAGGGCGGAATTGGTCACGGCGTCCATATCGTAGTAACGATACTCGGCCAGACGACCCACCGGGTGGAAGTTCGTCAGGTTCTGGACGCGCTCAAGATAGCGCTCATAGAGCTCACGGTTCTCGGGCTCAAGAATGGCGTAGTACGGCGTCTCGCCCGAGTCGGGCGCATAGGCCTTGGAGTACTCCTTCATGATGGTGGTCTTGCCGGGCAGGACCTGACCGGTCATGTTCTTGAACTCGGTGATACGCGTGTAGTCCTCGCTCGTGGTGTAGTTGACGGTGCCCACGGGCTGGAACTGGTCCATATCGAGCGTCTCGAACTTCATGTCGAGCGTACGGTACGGCAGAGCGCCCAGGTCGAGGTTGAACAGCTCGTCGAGCGGACCGGTGTAGACGATCTCGCCGCCATAGACCTTGCCGTCGATCTTGACGGTGGTCTCGTCGATCTCGAAGAGGTCGCGGGCGTCCACATCGCAGAACACATCAATCAGATCGTGGTCGAGCATGTGATCGAACAGCGCGGTATAGCCGTCCTGCGGCATGCCCTGGAAGGGAGCCTGCGGGAAGTAGCGGTCATCGTCGCCCACAAAAACGGGAACGCGGCCGGTGATCGACGGGTCGATCTGGTCGGGCGTCTGGCCCCACTGCTTCATGGTGTAATGCAAAAAGACATTCTCATAGACGTAATCGGCGACTTCGGCAAGATCCGGGTCGTTCTTCTTGCGCAGCTCCATAATGGGCACCTTGACATCCTTGCCAAAGGTCTCCACGAGCTTCTGATACAGCTCCTCGCCGCGCTCGTCACCAAAGGCGAGCTTGAGACTCGCGTGGTTGAAGGGCACGGGCATAAGGGTGCCGTTGATGTTGGCGAGCACCTTGTGCTGATAATCCGTCCACTTGGTAAAGCGCGACAGGAAATTGTGCACGCGCTCGTTAAAGGTGTGATAGATATGCGGACCGTACTCGTGGATCAGGATTCCGGCCTCGTCAGTGCAGTCATAGGCATTGCCCGCAATGTGGCTACGGCGCTCCAAAACGGCAACACGATAGCCGATGGTCTCGGCAAGACGGCGGGCGCAAACGGCACCGGCATATCCAGCACCGACGACAATCATGTCGTACGCGCCGGCGTTAAAGCCTTCAGGCAGGCCTGAGGTAATCTGCATCGATACTCCTTGTCAAAAGCCACGGGCTCGTTAGCTGGGCTTTTCTCGAACATTCTTCGAGACATATTTATCAGAGCGATTATAGCGCTAATGCGTCCTATAATGAGCTTGCCACACAAGGAAAGCTCAAGCACCGCGGCGTACATAATTGAAAGGTAAACCCGCTAGCAGCGGGTTTATTCGTGAACAGCCGAGGGCCTGGAGCTTAGCGAAACGCTTGTAAGGAGTAACATGAGCGATTTCCTAAACCGTATGAAGTCTGCCGCCAAGGCCGATCTTAAGACGATCGTCCTGCCCGAGGGCGAGGATCCGCGTACCATCGTCGCCGCCACCAAGATCATCGAGGAGGGTCTGGCCAAGATCGTCATCCTGGGCAACCCCGACGAGATCAACGTCCCCGGCGCCACCGTCATCGACCCGCGCAATGCCGAGAAGCACGAGGAGTACGCGCAGAAGTTTGCCGAGCTCCGCGCCAAGAAGGGCGTTACCATCGAGCAGGCTCGCGCCCAGGTGATGGATGCCACCTACTTTGGCACCATGATGGTCAAGATGGGCGACGCCGACGGCCTGGTCTCCGGCGCCTGCCACTCCACCGCCGACACCCTGCGCCCTGCGCTTCAGATCCTCAAGACCGCCCCGGGCACCAAGCTGGTCTCGGCCTTCTTCGTGATGTGCACCGACACCCCGCAGTTCGGCACCGACGGCACGCTGATCTTCGCCGACTGCGGCCTCAACATCAACCCGTCCTCCGACGAGCTCTCTGAGATCGCCATCGCCTCCGCTCACTCCTGGTCCACCTTCATGGGCAACGTTGAGCCGCACGTGGCCATGCTCTCCTACTCCACCATGGGCTCCGCCGGCGGCGAGGTCGCCAAGAAGGTCCAAGAGGCCGTGAAGTTCTGCAAGGAGAAGGCTCCCGAGCTCGCCATCGATGGCGACCTGCAGCTCGACGCCGCCATCGTTCCCACCGTCGCCCAGCTCAAGGCTCCTGGTTCCTCCGTTGCCGGTAAGGCCAACGTGCTCGTGTTCCCCGACCTCGAGGCCGGCAACATCGGCTACAAGCTGGTCCAGCGCTTCGCCGGCGCCGACGCCTACGGCCCCATCCTGCAGGGCATCGCCAAGCCGGTCAACGACCTGTCGCGCGGCTGCTCTGCCGACGACATCGTGGGTGTCGTGGCCATCACCGCCGTCCAGGCTCAGATGGCTGAGTAGCGTACGCACTCGCCCGAAGGCCGTACGGGCTAACCCCTGAAAACGTCCTCGACCAATGAAACGCCCCCGTTCTGCTCCTTCGGAGCTACGAACGGGGGCGTTTCTGGTCTGCGGATTGTTTTCAGGGGTTAGCCCGTACGGCCTTCTACCGCTACGTAGCAATTAGGGCATCTGGAGTGGACGGCGGCTTGGCTACGAGCTGAGGCTGAAGATCTGGATGGCCGGGTGCCGTTGCTGGGAGTGCAGGCGTTACTGGCGATGGTCACTTTGGGACTGATATTTCCGCCTGCTAGCAAAAAGGCCTCCGGAGCTGTTGCTTTGGAGGCCTTTCGTTTACTTGCAAATGCGCGCGTTAGTTGTTCTTGGTCAGACGCTCGACGTCGTGGGCGATCATGTATTCCTCGTCGGTGGGGATGACCATGACCGTGACGGCGGAACCGGCAGCGCTGATGACCTGCGGGCCGTTGCCCACGGCCTCGCGGTTCTTGTTGTTGTCGATGCGTACGCCCAGCCACTCAAAGCAGTCGCAGAAGGCCTTGCGGATCGACCAATCGTTCTCACCGATGCCGGCGGTAAAGGTGATGGTGTCCACGCCCGCCATGGAAGCGATCATGGAACCGGCCTGCTGCATGGCCTTGTATGCGAACATATCGAAGGCAAGCAGGCAGCGCTCATCGCCCTCGGAGGCGCGCGTGCGGATGTCGCGGGCGTCGTTGGAGATACCCGAAATGGCAAGCAGGCCGGACTGCTTGTTCATCATGTCGTCGACTTCCTGGTAGCTGTAACCGCCCTCGCGCTGCAGGTAGCATACGGTAGCCGGGTCAATGGAACCGCAGCGGGTACCCATCATCAGACCGTCAAGCGGCGTGAGGCCCATCGTGGTGTCGCGGCACACGCCGTCCTCGATAGCAGCAAGCGAAGCACCGTTACCCAAATGGCACGAAAGCAGACGGTGGCAGCGCGAACCCAGGATCTCCTTGGCCATCATCCACTCATAGCGGTGGCTCGTGCCGTGGGCGCCGTACTTGCGCACGTGGTACTTGTCGCACACGTCCTTGGGCAGCGCGTAGGTATAGGCGACCTCGGGCATGGTCATGTGGAACGAGGTGTCGAAGACCGCCACGTTGGGCAGCTCCGGATACTTCTCACGGCAATACTCAATCGCCGCGGCCTCGCCGTAGTTGTGCAGCGGGGCGAGCGGGGCCACCTCGAGAATCTTGGCCATAACTTCGTCGTCAACAACTGCGGAATCATCGAAGTGCCAGCCGCCCTGAACGATACGATGACCAATGCCATCAATCGTAAAGTCGGTCTTCTCGAGCTCCTCGAGCACACGAGCGATAGCAGAGCGATGATCGGGGAAAGGGACCTCCTCGGTCTGCTTGGCGCCACCGTTCTCGGAGTGGCCAAAGATGCCCATGTCCGAACCGATACGTTCGCAGTTGCCCTTAGCGAAAACCTCGCGGGTATCGGTATCCAAAAGCTGATATTTAAGGCTTGAGCTGCCGGCGTTGACAACAAGTACGTTCATGAGACTCCTTTGCAGTGCAATACGGTCGACGCAGACCCCTTAAGGCGGCCGCATTTTAATAAGAAGTTATCACAACTTGATAAATAGCTATCAAGCATATCGCCCAACGAGCGCAAAAGAGGGGCCGAACGGCGCTCGGTCGTCCAGCCCCTCCCCTCTTGCAATTACTTGCCGTTGACGATGCGCTCGACGTCGGAGGCGATCATGAACTCCTCGTCCGTGGGGATGACGAAAATCTTGACCTTGGAATCCTTGGCGGACAGGCACCAAGCGCCGTCGCCACGCAGGGCGTTGCGGGCATGGTCCATCTTGACGCCCATAAAGGCCAGACGGTCGGCCACGCCAGCGCGGACAGCCGGAGCGTGCTCGCCGATGCCGGCGGTAAAGACCAGGGTGTCCATGCCGCACATGGAAGTGGCCATCTCGGCGGCCTTGGCGGCAATCTTGTAGACGAACATATCGAAGGCGAGCTGAGCCTCGGGGTCACCGGCAGCGGCGAGCTCCTCGACGTTGCGGCAGTCGTTGGTCTTGCCGCCGGTCACAGCCAAAAGGCCGGACTTCTTGTTCATCATCTCGTCGACCTCGTCGAAGGTGTAGCCGCCTTCGCGCTGCAGGTAGCACACGGTAGCAGGGTCGATGGAGCCGCAGCGGGTGCCCATCATGACACCGTCGAGCGGCGTCAAGCCCATGGTGGTGTCCATGCACTTGCCGTCCTCGATGGCGCACAGGGAAGCGCCGGAACCGATGTGGCACACGACGACCTTGCGAGCCTCGCCGTTGGTCATCTCGGCAACCTTCTTGGAGATGTAGCGGTAGCTGGTGCCGTGGGCGCCGTACTTACGGATGTGCAGCTTGTCGCAGACGTCCTTGGGCAGGGCGTAGGTCTTGGCGACCTCGGGCATGTTGAAGTGGAAAGCGGTGTCGTAGACCGTGACGTTGGGCAGATCGGGATACTGCTCCAGGCAGTACTCGATAACGTTGGCCTCGGGGTTGTTGTGCAGCGGGGCGAGCGGAGCGACCTCGCGGATCTTGGCGAGAACGTCCTCGTCGACGAGGGAGGAATCGCCGAAGTACCAACCACCCTGAACGATACGGTGGCCGATACCCTCGATCTTGACGTCGTTGGCCTCGAGGTCCTTCAGGACGACCTCGATGGCGACCTTGTGGTCGGGGAACTCGATGTTCTCGGTCACCTTCTTGGAACCGTTGGCAGCGTGGGTGAAGGTACCGCCGGTAAAGCAGACGCGCTCGCAGGAGCCCTTTGCGGACACCTTGTGGGACTTGGTATCGATGACCTGATACTTAAGCGTCGAAGATCCTGCGTTGACGACCAGAACGTTCATGTGTCTCCCTACTAACAGGCGGTGTGGCGCCGCCAGGTTACATACGCTTCAATAATAAACCCAAACGCCCTCGCGCTCGGGTTTATTGCGTTGATATATAAGTTATCGGTGCCCAAATACTCACGCCCTTTGACTTGTAAGACGAAATAGCGCGGGGATATACACCAAAGAAGATATCCCGAGCGCTACAAGCAATATGACTCGAATACCCGCGATGCTGCTCAACGCTGCATTGAACAGATAGAAAAGGATGGCACCCACCGCCACCATCTGGCTTTGGACCGAAATCAGCGAACAGCGCATCGAAGAATCGACAGCATTTTGAAAAATTGAGTATTTAATTGGAGCAAATAACGAGTAAGCAACCGTCTGCAGTACATAGAACACGGGCAGCAAATAGACCGGAGTAAAGGGAATCAAAAACAGAGCAGTCAGGAAAAGGCGCACGATGCCGCAAATACGCGCAAAGCGGCCCTTGTCGACATGAGCAATCACACTCGGCACAATAAGCCCCATGGAAGCCGAGGCAAGGAGCTGGACCGCAATGGTCACACCCGAAGCGACGGCATTCATTCCGCGACCCGCAAGCAGCAGTGAGAAAAAGTCTTCCAGGGCGACAAAAGCAAATGCCTGAGAGCAGTCCATGATGAACGCTGAACGAAGAATGCCGTTACGCGCAATAGCGGCACCGATCATCTTCGGGCTAATTCCACGCTTAGGTGTCGCTGCAGTGTCCCCTCTTCGCATCTCAGGAATGCAGGCAACGACAACCAACGTCAACACCATTGCGATGATATCTGCCGAAAGACCAATGAGATATGCACCGACAGACGAAATGAAACCGCCCACGCAAGCGGAGATGGCATAAGAGGCATAGAAAACAAATCGCTCAACGACATTAAGTCTTACGAGCTGGTCCTGAGAGACGCTGTCAATGTAGATCGCTTCTATGGATCCGCTCACACATGCAACTGCAAATCCTTTGAGAGCAAACGCGCCGATTAAAAGCAGAGGAGAACGGGCGAAAAGTAGGGCGGCGTAGTATCCAAGCATTCCCACGACGCCAACGAGACCGCTTGTCTTTCGTCCAAACCTGTCAGCAATATAACCAGTAGGAACCTCAAGAATGAACTTACTCACTTGGTATGCAATCATCATGCTAGAAATCGCTACCATCGAGAATCCGACGAATTCAAGGTAAACCGTCAGAAAATACAAAATGGTGCTGAAGTTCGACAGAAAAACGAACGTCATATAAAGCAAAACCGTACGGTTTTTCATGCTCCGCCCTCCAAGAGCCAATAGCCCAAACCGAAATCTTGGAAAAGCATGAGGGCAAAGCCGTCAGTCATGTGTTACAAGGCGTCAACATTCACTTGACGCCACGAGGCCAAATGGCCTCACGAAGCGAGATGACGCAATAGGTGAAGAAATACCGTCTGGTGTCGATCGGTCCAGGCATTTTGTCGATAGCAAAAATAGATGGGCAAGGCCACGTCATGCGAGCCTTCAATGGAGCACTCGCTCACTTCCAGTCCATCTGTTGCGAGAGAAGAGCCAGAAAAACTCAATATCAATCCCCCGGCTTGAAGAAACTCAGTCTGCGCCCTGTTTTCGTATTCGACGTCGCGGAAGCGGAAATTAACCAGCTGAGCCTCGGGACATTGGTTGATTGCATTGAGACAGGGTGACAAATTAATGGGAACAGCCAGCCTGCCGCCCAGCAACTCACGAACGGTCATAGCACCCACAGATTGATGACCCGCTGGACACGAAAGAACCTTGAGCTCCTTTTCACCCAAGTATTTCGAAGAAAGGACACTATCCCTTGGTTCCTCAAATGAAATGGCCGCATCCGAAATGCCAAGCACAAGTGATTCAAAGCATGTGGCCGTTGGCTGATGCCAAACATCAAGGTGAATCTGGGGGTGCAAGCTTTCAAACGAGTCGTACCAGTTTTCGGAAAAAAGACGCCCCCGCCCGTGAAGACAGGGGGCGTAAAGACGGAAGTGGCCGTCGGGCGAAACGCCGCCGTTCCCCGATTGAGCGTACTTTTTGAGATCGTCGACTTGTGCCAGGATCACGCGTGCACGACGCGCAAATTCTCTGCCCGCCGGAGACAAAACAGCCTCCCCCGCCGATCGGTCGAGCAAAACAATCTGATACTCAGATTCCAACTTTTTGATTGCCGACGAAACGGCCTGTGGGCTCACGTGAACGGCGCGAGCCGCTTTGCGCACGCCGCCGTAGTTCGCTACCGCTTGAAGGTATTCGAGTTGAGAAAGCTGCATAGGTTACTCCAAAGGCAGCCAAGTCGACGGGCTACGCGCCCTCAGATGAGGTTCTCGCCCAGGTTTTTGCCACCGAGGACGTGCATGTGGAAGTGCATGACGGTCTGACCGGCGTTAACGCCCTTGTTGGAGATGACGCGGAAACCGTCCTCCAGGCCCTTGGCCTTGGCGACCTCCTGGATGGCGTGGGCCATGGCGCCCATGGTCTCGGCAGGCACGTTGTCGGCGATGTCGCTGTAGTGCTTCTTGGGGATCACGAGCGTGTGGACCGGTGCCTGGGGGTTGAGGTCGTCGAACGCGATGACCTGATCGTCCTCATAGACAACGGTCGAGGGGATCTCGTGGTTGGCAATTTTGCAGAAGATGCAATCACACATAGCTGGTTCCTTTCTTACAGACCAAGGTAATTATATTTGGCCGGGATGGTTAGAACGAGAGGTTGTCGTCGGTGTTGGCGGCTTCGCCGTCGGCGAGCACGTCGTTGCCGTCGACGTCCTTAAGGAGCACCGAGACCTTCTGCTCGGCATCGGCCAGGCGGGTGCGCAGGCTCTTGAGGAGCTCGACGCCGCGGGTATAGCTCTCGAGCGACTCCTCGAGCTCCATATCGCCCGACTCCAGGCTGCGGATGATGAGCTCCAGTTCCTGCGAGGCCTGTTTGTACGTAAGCTGCTCGACCGGGGTCTTCTCTGCCATATCTGTTTCCTTTCCTAAAGGTTTATCGCCATGAAACGCGGCCTACTCGACCGTATCGACCGTTGCCGCCACGTTGCCGTCTGCCATGCGCACGCGAATGGCGTCGCCGGGCTTAAAGGTCTTGGCGCTCGTAGCCACACCGTCATCGCTGTACGCGATGGAGTAACCGCGGGCAAGCACCTTGAGCGGCGACAGGGCATCGAGCGAGGCTGCCGCACGGCCCAAATCGGACGCAGGTTTGTTGAGCATCGTGCGCCCCTGATGCTCCAGGCGGGAGCTCGCAAGCGTGAGCGCATGGCGCTTGCCATCGAGCCCCGAGGTGCTTGCGATCAAGCGCTCGGGCAGACGCTCGAAGTTGGAGCGGAAGGCCCCAACCGAACGCGTTATGGCGCCGGACAGACGATCGGCCGTCAAGGCAAGCTCAGACTCGCGACGCTCGACCATAAACGTTGGATCGTTGAGGCACGGGCGGCACGCGGCCGCATCGAGCGCGTCACCCAGACGAGCCGTATAGGTATCCCAGGCGCGGCGACCGCGCTGATCGAGCATCTCCAAATCAACCTGATTCGACCCAATCATCGATGCCATCGCGGCGCCCAGACGCTGATGGCGCGCCTCGAGCACGTCGGCCAACTCCGTCATAGCCGGCGCCACCGATTCTGCCGCTGCCGTTGGCGTGGAGGCGCGACGGTCGCTCACCATATCGCAAATCGAGGTATCGGGCTCATGGCCAATGCCGGTCACCACGGGCACGGGGCAAGCCGCCACCGCACGGGCAAGCTCCTCGTCGTTAAAGGTCATGAGGTCCTCGAAGGAGCCGCCGCCGCGCACCAGCAAAATACAGTCGGGCGCCGGCGTGATGGCGGCGGCGCGGCGCAAGCCCTCAATGAGCTCAGCCGGCGCACCCTCACCTTGAACCTTGGCGCCCACGCAGACGAGCTCGACGAGCGGGTTGCGACGACGCAATGTGCGCTTGACGTCGTCGATTACGGCACCCGAAAGCGAGGTGACGACCGCCACGCGGGAGCAGAACACCGGAATACGGCGCTTGCGCGCTTCGTCCATCAGGCCCTCGCGACGCAGCTTTTCGGCCAGTTGCGCCACTTGTTGACGCAGCAGACCCTCCCCCGCCAGCGAGAATGAGCGAGCGACAAAGCTCATGCGGCCCGTGGCCTTATAAAGATTGAAGCTGCCCTTAAAGCTCACCTGCATGCCGTCGCGCAGATCGAACGTGCGCTTGAGATAGGCACCCTTCCAGATGATGCAGTCGACGGCCGCCGAGTCGTCCTTGATCTGAAAGTAGCAGTGGCCGCTTCGGGCATTGGGGCCACGGAAGCCCGTGACCTCGCCCAAAACGCTCAGCTGCGGAATGGCATCGAGCGCGCCGGCGGCGATCTCCACCGCCTGGCTCACGCTGAGTTCCTTACGCTCCTGCTCGTCCGAACCGTCGAACTCGGCGGAAACGGCATTGCCGGTCAGATTCCAGCCTGCCACGCAGCCTCCTTTCGTTATCGTGCACAAGGGCTCCGGCCCTGCGCAAATTCAAGTCCAACACATAGTACAGCGCCGCGGGGACACAAATCTCCGCGGCGCCTGTCAAGCCAATTTGTTATCGGTTGGAGTTTCTGTTGTAGCGAGCCATCAGGTAGAGCAGCTGAATGATCGAAGTGAGCGCTGCGGCAACATAGGTAAGCGCGGCTGCCGTCAGGACCTTCTTGGCACCATTGACCTGCTTGGAGCTCATGCCCGACTGCTCGATGTACGCCACGGCGCGGCGGCTGGCATCAATCTCGACCGGCAGCGTAACCAGTTGGAACAGCACGCTAAACGAGAAGAAGATCAGTGCGAGGGTCGTGAGTCCCGCGATGTTCATAAACAGGCCCAAGAGCAACACGATGGTCCAGGTGTTCTGGGTAAAGTTGACGACCGGCACGAGGGCGGTGCGAACCTTCATCATGGCGTAACCGCTTTGACGCTGGGCGGCATGGCCCGCCTCGTGGCAGGCGACGGCAACGCTTGCGACCGACCCGCCCGAACGGTTGGCATCCGAGAGATACAGGTTATTGTCCTGCGGGTTGTAATGGTCGGTGAGCTCGCCGGCAACGCCCTTGATACCCACGGCGTTGCAACCGTTGGCGTCGAGCATGCGGCGAGCAACCGCAGCGCCCGTGTCGCCGTCCGAGCGTACCTTGGACCACGTCTTGTACGTCGAGTTGATATAGCTCTGCGCGGCAAGACCAAGCACCGTACAGACAAGAACAACCAGCAGGTACAGCGGGTCGATACCAAAGCCGTATCCATAGTAATAGGGCATGCGAATTCCTCCGAATCGAGTTACACGTTGGAGGCATTCTACCCACCGGAGCGGGACAAACGACCTCACCCCGATGTTGGTGGGACAAATTCATCAGTAGTGCATGTCCCAGGTGTGACAGTCGCATCGAGTTCGTTGCCGCAAGCGACCCTGGGACTTGCACTACTGATGAATTTGTCCCACCACTCGGCTGTTAGGCTTCCTTACAGCAATTCAATTTTGCCGTCTTTGACCGTCAACCCCATATTGCCCGAAAGCAAATCGTCCAGGCGCGAGCCCACGAGCTCAAAGCGCCAGCCTTCGCGAAGGGGGCTCTGCTCGGGATGCTCAATGTAGTCAGCCAGATCATCGCGCGAGGCAATGACTGAGGTTGCCACGCCCGAGCGCTCGGCAACCAGGCGAATGAGCGCATACATCAGGTCCGTCACGCTCTCCAGCTCCGGCGAGATCTGACGGTGTCCGCGCACCATGAGCGGCAGACGATCGTGCGGGCAGCTCGCGCCGCGCTTGATGGCCATGAGCGCGCCGTCCACGTCGCGCTCTCCCAGCTGATCGGTACCGCGGATACTGCGGAACTCCTCAACGCGCACGGGATTGCGCTTGACGAGCGCCAGCAGCGTATCGTCGGACATGACCCACTTGCGCGGGATGTTGCGGCGCTCGGCGCGGTCCTCGCGCCAGGCGGCGAGCTCGCGCGCGATGCCCAGCTGATGGCGGCTGCAGGAGTTGATGCGCTTGACCTTGCGGAATGCCTCGTGACGGTCGGCGCGATAGTGCGACTCGTCGGCCAGCGGGCGTAGCTCGTCGAGCACCCAGTCCACGCGGCCCAGCTCGCGCAGGCGGCTCGTCATCTCGGTATAGGCGACAATCAGGTACTTGACGTCATCGATCGCATACTCAATCTGTTTATCGGTCAGCGGACGGCGCGACCAATCGGTCAGCGACTCGGTCTTGGGCAGCGAGACGCCGCAAAACGTCTGCACGAGCGCGCCGTACGAAATCTGCTGGCGCTCGCCCAAAAAGGCGGCGGCGACCTGCGTGTCAAAAATCGGACGCGGCAACACTCCTACGGTATGGAGCATGACCTCCATATCCTGCGAGCAGGCATGAAATACCTTGACCACGCCCTCGTCGGCCATAAGCTCGGCGAGCGGCGACAGGTCGTCGATCACCAACGGATCGACCGCGACGCTCTCGGCAGGGGTGGCAATCTGGACCAGGCACAGACGAGGATGGAACGTGCGCTCGCGCAAAAACTCGGTATCGACGGCAATCGCGTCGAACTCGCTGGCGCGCTGGCAAAAGTCGAGTAGAGCCTGATGTGTGGAAATGTACATATCAACCCATCGAATAAGGTTAGGCCCGAAAAACACGGGTAGGATATCGGCATTGTCTTACAACTATACTCGGTTAGTCACAGAACGGGAACGTAAGTATGCGCTGCCTTATCATCCACAACCCGGCATCGGGCCCCAGCTCAGATGAAATCTTCGCATTCACGCACGCCCTGGCGCAGGGCGGCGACGAGGTCGTGATGCGCTTTATCGGCGATGGCATGGAGCCCGAGGACGCCGTGGCGGACGTGCGCGAGTTCGATCGCGTGGTAGTCTCGGGTGGCGACGGCACCGTCTCCAACGTGCTCGACCAGATGCGCGGATGCGGCGTCCCCACACTCGTCTTCCCCTCTGGCACGGCATGCCTGTTCTTCAACAACATAGGCAATGCCCCCGAGGCGGCGGCACTCGCCAAGGCCTGCCGCGCCGGCCGCACGGTCAAGGTCGACATGGGTGAGCTCTTTTGGCTCGACGAGGACGGCAACGAAAAGCGCCATGGTTTTATCATCATCGCCGGCTCGGGCTTCGACGCCGAGATCGTGATGAAGGCAGCCCCCACCAAAAACGACATTGGCGAGATCGCCTACTTCCTGTCGGCGCTTGCTACGCCCAATCCCACAGTGGCGCACTTTACGATTGAGCATGACGGCATTGTCGAGGAGCTAGACGGCATCTGCTGCATGGCAGGCAACACCTCGGTCATCCAAAACGACATCAACCTGTTCCCAGACTGCCGCATGAACGACGGCATGGTCGACATCGCGGTCATCGAGCCCGTAAAAACCGTGCAGTTGCTGCCCACCGTGATCACCGCTGCGCTCGACCCCGCCGGCAAGGTGCTCGGTCGCCCGCAGTTCAAGATCATCCAGACCAAGGAAGCTAAGATTACCTGTACACCGTCGCTGGGCATGCAGTTCGATGGCGAGATTATCTCCAGCAACTCCGGCGTCTTTGGCGCCCGCGCGCTTCCGCAATGTCTCGACCTCATCGTCGACGAATTCTCCCCGCTCGGAAAATAGGAGGAACCCATGAACGACAATCCCCTGCTCGGTTTTATCGTCATCGTCCTGGCCATGCTCGTCGGCTATGCGATTAACGTGATCCACCGCCGGAAGAAGTAATTCCACATTGGTATGATATTCATCCGATTATCATCTCCCCCGCTGTTTATACATTTGCCAAACAGCGGGGGATTTTTCATTTCGGTATTTCCAGACGCTTTATCCAGATGCAGTAATTGCAGGGCGTCTTTATTTGGCTAAAGCTACAGACTGAGTATAATTAACCGCTCATCGTATATTTCATTACGCTTATCGAGTAAGTATTTTTCATAGATGAATATTGTTTCCGATTCGTTACGCTAAGGGAGTGTCTTTATTGGCTGAAGCCCTCTGGCGACAGAGGGCTTTCGCACGCTGGGAGGGATTATGAGGAAAACTCACCCCGTCAACGCGCTCAAAAAGCTGGGCATAGGCCTCGCCTTTGGAGCTGCAACCATCATGTCCATGCCGACCTCTGCGCTCGCCTGCACGCAGATGTACATGGGCAAAGATCTAACGGCCGACGGCAACACGTACTATGGCCGTGCCGAGGACTTTGGCAAGCGCTATCTCAAGCACTATGGCATCGAACCCGCCCACGAAGCCGGCTTTACGTACAGCTCGAATGAGTCTGCTTTCGAATACACTTCGAATAAGCCTACATATCGCTACAGCTACGTACGTGACCATCCCTCCAATTGGGAGGGCCACACCGACGCCTACTCCGAAGCCGGTATCAACGAGAAGGGTGTCTCTTGCTCCGCTACGCTGAGCACCTCCTATAACGAGGATGCCAAAGCAGCAGACCCAATCGATGAGGCTACCGGCATCGGCGAGTACAGCTACGGCAGCGTCATCCTGGGCCAGAGCGCCAATGCCCGCGAGGGCGTCGAGCTCCTCGGCAGCCTGATCGACGAGCAGGGCACTTGCACTAACGACCAGATCATTATCGCCGACAACAACGAGACCTGGCTGTTCGCCACGCTTTCTGCCCATCAATGGATTGCCATGAAGCTGGCCGACGACGTCGCCTCACTCAACCCCAACATCGGCAGCCTCAACTACGATGTCGACCTGAACGATACTGAGAACTGCCTGCACTCCAAGGACATCGAGTCCATGCCCGTGGAGAAGGGTTTCGCCAAATACTCCGCTGACGGTAAATTCGATGTCGCCCAAACGTATGGCGAAAGCCTCGCCGATTCTGGCGTTAACCAATGGTCCCGCTATGTGCAAGGCCGCCATTATTTTGCTAGTCAGCTGACCGAAGGCACGGATTACGAAATTAAAAGGCTCTGTTAGACCAGGATTGACATACATGTGTCCCCACGGTGCCATATCGTT